>NZ_JBNXUH010000152.1:0-379 GCF_050563605.1 Pseudomonas peli
GTCATGCGGCGATCCGGCTAAACGAGGCGGCTAGTCTACGCAAGTGCTTGGCAATGCAGCAGCTGTGCGCACTGGGGCGGTTAGCGGCGGACGCCGCTGATGCGCACCCAGCCGGCTTTATCGGCGGTCGGGGGAAGGAGAAAGGCCTCCGTTTAAAAAAACCCCTGGCCCACCGGAGGGAAAGGGGGACGACNGTGCTTGGCAATGCAGCAGCTGTGCGCACTGGGGCGGTTAGCGGCGTACGCCGCTGATGCGCACCCAGCCGTCTTTATCGGCGGTCGGGTCAAGGNATAAAGCGCAGTTCCAAGCCGACGGCACCAACTCGGCCTGCTCGGCTAGGGTGCCCGGCAGGGCCAGGGGCCCGCCCGGCCTGACCCTG
>NZ_JBNXUH010000153.1:0-375 GCF_050563605.1 Pseudomonas peli
ATACAGCACGCCGGCTTTGCGGTAATCGCAGGCGATCTGTTCGCGCTGTAGCACGCTGGCGACTTCATCGGGAATGCCGTGCAGCAGGGCATAGGCGCTCTGCCGCGCTGCGCTGGGCTGGTCGGCGAGCAGGTGATCCTGGCCGAGCAGGTTGCCCATCAGCCAGCCGCCGTTGCGCCMGGAGGCGCCGAAGCCGGCAATCTCGCCTTCGAGGATGACGATGCGCAGCTGTGGTGCTTTGCGCTTGAGGTAGTAGGCGGTCCACAGGACGGAATAGGAATGTATATGAGAAAAAGAGAAGAGAGAAAGAGAAGAACTGAGAGAGCGCGCATGAGGTCTTCTGCTTGAAAAAAAAAAAACCGTGTAGTAAATGAG
>NZ_JBNXUH010000154.1:0-207 GCF_050563605.1 Pseudomonas peli
CCCGCACCCTAAGGCATTGAAAAAGGCGCAGACCGATCCGGCGACCTTTATCGATGAAGTGGCGGTGATGATCGRTACCCGCCCCSCCCCGGGAGKTKGSCCGTGCTCTTTTAMACATCTKACGCCGCCGSCGACGCCCCCCGAGGGGGGGATTTCGGGGGGGCCCGGACTCTTAAAAAAAAAAAAAAAAACAAAAAGGAGGAGGTG
>NZ_JBNXUH010000154.1:213-319 GCF_050563605.1 Pseudomonas peli
AAGTGGCGGTGATGATCGATACCCGCCGCGCCCTGGAAGTTGGCGAAGCCGCCGCCGGGGKGGATGTTCCCGAATATGTGAATTCCTGGCGTGCGCCGGGCAAGGA
>NZ_JBNXUH010000155.1:0-361 GCF_050563605.1 Pseudomonas peli
CGTCTCGTGGGCTCGGAGAATGTGTATAAGAGACAGTCTTCCAACTGAACGTCACGCGGCTGCAGCGGCTCACCACAATCCGAAAAGACCAGCACGCCATGCATAGGCCTGCCGCAGGTGCGGTGGATATGGCGGGTCTGCGCACCCCCGGCGCCGCCCCCAAGGCTGGCTCTTATTAAAAACTGGCGGTGGCNACTGAACGTCACGCGGCTGCAGCGGCTCACCACAATCCGAAMAGACCAGCACGCCATGCATAGGCCTGCCGCAGGTGCGGTGGATATGGCGGATCGGCGCACCCTCGGCGCCGCTCATATGGCGGGCGGCCCCAGGGACCCGGGGCGGCTCTTTTCAACAACTTACC
>NZ_JBNXUH010000157.1:0-150 GCF_050563605.1 Pseudomonas peli
CTGGAACAGGCCTTGCTGGTCAGTGTGGCGGGTATTGCGGCGGGGTTTTGGTAAAACCGGCAAGGGGGTTTTAGGAGGGGTCTTCTTTTAAAAACTTCCCGGCCCCCAGACGAAAAGAGGGGGTTTCTTTTGCCGCTTTTTCTTTTAAAA
>NZ_JBNXUH010000157.1:163-339 GCF_050563605.1 Pseudomonas peli
CACGACTGCGTGATAATCAGGCCGACAGCCCTCTGGAACAGGCCTTGCTGGTCAGTGTGGCGGGTATTGCGGCGGGTTTGCGTAACACCGGCWAGGCGTATTGCAGAGGGRGGRGGGGGSTTTCGCKGGTACATATSTTCTTTTTTTTAAAACTTACGCGTGCCGGCGCCGCCCCC
>NZ_JBNXUH010000158.1:0-341 GCF_050563605.1 Pseudomonas peli
GCTTAGGAAGAAGCGCTGCAGCGGTTACTAAGCGAGCGCATCCAGCGTCGTAGTTTCGCTATCGGCGGGGGGGGTGGGCGGGGCSCCCGGGGSCGGGTKGGACCCCGTCCTCTTTTACACATCTTACGCCGCCCGCSGCCCCCCCCGCAGGGGAGAATCCGGGGGGNCTGCAGCGGTTACTAAGCGAGCGCATCCAGCGTCGTAGTTTCGCTATCGGCGGGGKGGCTGAGCGGCTCGCCAGGGGCCGGTTGGRACCAGGSGCGGGATGACTKCTCGCCSGCCGCCGGGRAMSCTGTCTCTTTTAMACATCTCCCAGCCCMCCAGACGAAACGAGCGGACTC
>NZ_JBNXUH010000159.1:0-336 GCF_050563605.1 Pseudomonas peli
GGTATGCGCAGTAAAGCGCTCGCCCGGCATGATCAGCGGAATACCTGGCGGATATGGCACCAGCATCACCGCGGCAATTCGGCCTTCCAGTAACTNGCATAGGAGATCGCGGAGTTCGTCTCGTGTGCTGGGAGATGTGTATAAGAGAGAGGGTATGCGCAGTGAAGGGATCGCCCGGAAGGATAAGCGGAATACCTGGCGGATATGGCACCAGCATCACCGCGGCAATTCGGCCTTCCAGTAACTCAATCGGCACCGCCTCTACTTCACCACGTACCAGCTGGTTATAGGCATCGGCCGGTTTGATCGCCACTTCCGGCAGCACCTGTCTCTTAT
>NZ_JBNXUH010000160.1:0-194 GCF_050563605.1 Pseudomonas peli
GCTCTGGATCAGGGGCGGGGGTCAGGACATTGCCGGTGGCGGCGGTGTCTGCGGTGACGGCAACCGGACCATCATTCACGGCCAAAGGTGCATCGTTGACCGGTGCGACATCGGCGAAGCTCAGTTCAGCGGTATCGGTGAGGTCGCCATCGGTGACGGTATAAGTCGCCGCTGGCACCGGACCGTTGTAATTG
>NZ_JBNXUH010000161.1:0-274 GCF_050563605.1 Pseudomonas peli
AGGGTGACGATACCGAKCAGGTTGTGCAGGTCGAGCCAGCGTGTGCGGGCGGATTTCTCCCGGCGTACCTCGGCGAATTTCAGGCGGCGCATAAACGGTGCGTAAAGCACCACGCCAGAGATGAGCGCCACCAAGAACAGCACGCCCAGAAACCAGTCGCTTATACACAGCGCCGAGCCCACGAGACGAACTNGGTCGAGCCAGCGTGTGCGGGCGGATTTCTCCCGGCGTACCTGGCGAATTTCAGGCGGCGCATAAACGGTGCGTAAAGCAC
>NZ_JBNXUH010000030.1:0-40439 GCF_050563605.1 Pseudomonas peli
GTCGCGGCCTTGCTGCAGTGATGCGAGTTTCATCAGGATTCCTTGCCCGGCGCACGCCAGGAATTCACATATTCGGGAACATCCMCCCCGGCGGCGGCTTCGCCAACTTCCAGGGNCGCGGCGGGTATCGATCATCACCGCCACTTCATCGATAAAGGTCGCCGGATCGGTCTGCGCCTTTTTCAATGCCTTAGGGTGCGGGCCATGGGGGAAGCCGCACGGGTGCAGGGTGACCATGCCCTGCTCGATATTGTCGCGGCTAAAGAAGTTGCCCCGGTGGTAGAACAGCACTTCGTCGTAGTCATCGTTGTTGTGATAGAACGGCACCTTCAGCGCGCCGGGGTCGCTTTCTGCTGGGCGCGGGGTAAAGGTGCAGATCACAAAACCATTGGCCACGAAGGTGGTGTGCGCCGACGGCGGCAGGTGATAACGGTGGCTCATCAGCGGGCGAATATCGCGCCAGTTGAGACGCACCACGGTGTTGTCGCCATGCCAGCCGACCACATCCAGCGGGTTGTAGGGGTAAGTCACGGTGCTGATCTGGCCACGGCGCTTGATGCGGATCTGCCAGGTGTTCTCGTCCTGCTGGGCCTTGAAAGCGTCATCGATACGCGGATGATCGAGCACTGCCGGGTCGAAGATCGCCTGCGGGCCGAGCAGGCCCTTGTCCGGCAGCTGATAGGCGCCGTCGGTGCTTTCGATCAGCAGCATAAAGGTCGGCTCGCTGGCCTCGATGCGCCAGGCGGTGCCACGCGGAATCAGCAGGTAATCGCCGTCGCGGTAGCTCAGGTGACCGAAGTCGCAGTAAAAGTGCCCTGCCCCCTCATGGATAAACAGCAGGTCATCGCCATCGGCGTTGCGCACTAGATGACGCATGGCGCCGTGGGTTTTCCACACGCGCAGCTTCACATCGCTGTTATGCAGGGTCAGCGGTGCGGCCAGCGGGCAATCACGCTCGCTGGAAATATCATTGAAGTTGAACGCATGCGGGCGCAGCGGCCCCTGCCAGTCGATCCAGCCAGTGGGTGGATGCTTGTGGTGCAGGTGCGCCGTAGGCCCGAAGAAGCCCTCGCGACCCATCTCGCGCTCATAGGTACCTTCGGGAAAGTCGCAGTGCGCCTGGCGCGAACACTCGCCTTCACGCAGGGGAAAACTGATCCAGTTACGGCTCATAACAGAACTCCATCGTGGGATGAACCCGGCCCCGGTCGCGGGGCCGAACCCGCTATCAGTCCGCGGAAATCACGCCGCGCTTGATCTGGTCTTCCTCGATGGACTCGAACAGCGCCTTGAAGTTGCCCTCGCCAAAGCCCTGGTTGCCCTTGCGCTGGATGATCTCGAAGAAGATCGGGCCAATCACAGTATTGGTGAAAATCTGCAGCAGGATGCCGTCATCGCCCGGCGCGCCGTCGATCAGGATATTCAGCTCACGCAGCACATCGCTCGGCTCGCCATGCCCGGCCACACGGGTATCGACCTTGTCGTAGTAAGTGCCCGGCGTGACCATAAAATCCACGCCATTGGCGCGCAGCTGGCGCACGGTGGCGTAGATATCCTCGGTGCTCAGAGCGATATGCTGGATGCCCTCGCCCTGGTACTCGCGGATAAATTCTTCAATCTGCGACTTGTCGTCGGCCGACTCGTTGATCGGGATACGGATCTTGCCGCACGGCGCGGTCATAGCACGCGACAGCAGGCCGGTAAGCTTGCCTTCGATATCGAAGTAGCGGATTTCGCGGAAGTTGGCGATGCGCTCGTAGAAGCCCGACCACACATCCATCTGCCCGCGTTTGACGTTGTGGGTCAGGTGATCCAGCTCTTTCAGGCCAACCGAATTGTCATTCGGTGTGCGGCCTTCGATATATTCGAAGTCGACGTCGTAGATGGTCTTGTCGCCGAAGCGGTCCACCAGATACAGCAAGGAGCCGCCGATGCCCTCGACGCAGGGAATGTTCAGTTCGCCGAAGTTGGCGTGGCTACCCACCAGCTTGGCACCCTGGGACTCTACATAAGCGGCGGCCTGAGCGGCGTTCTGCACGCGGAAAGCCATGGCGCAGGCACTCGGGCCGTGCTTCAGACCGAACTCGCGCACATGCCCACTAGGGCTGCCGTTAAGCACGAAGTTGATGTCGTTCTGCTGGAACAGCCAGACCTCTTTCGAGCGGTGCTTGGCGGTTTCGGTAAAGCCCATGGCAGTGAACAGCTCACGCAGCTGCTGGATGCCTTCCGGAGTCGGCGCGGTGTATTCAACGAACTCGAAGCCGTCGGTACCGATAGGGTTGTGCTGTTCGATCTTGTTCACGGCGTTCATTGCGCCTCCTCGTTGTTGTTTTGATCAGCCGCTGCGTCAGCGGGATTGACCTCATAACAACCGAGCGCAGGCCCGCTAACAAGCCGGCCCAGAGCGCCCTGCCCCAGGCTTGGCCAAGGCTTTCGGCAAGTTTTTAATACAGCTAGAGAAACAGCGGAAATGCTGACCGAAAGCACCCACCATGCGTAACGATAAATTTACAAAGCGGTCGATTTAACTGCCAGGTGCGAGGCCGCAGGGACTCAGGCCTGATTGAAACCCACAACAAATCGCGGGCATGGCCCGCTCCTACGGGGAAACACCGGACGTAGGAGCCGGCCATGCCCGCGTAATAACGATGCGGTTAATGCTTTGCTAGTGCTGCAGATGGCCGTAGAGCTTGGCGTAGAGCCCACCTTCGGCAATCAACTCTTGGTGGCCGCCGTCTTCGGCGATGCTGCCGCCGTCGAACACCAACACTCGATCAGCCTGCTTAACCGCACTCAGGCGGTGAGCGATGATCAACGTGGTGCGGCCATGCAGGAACTGGTTGAGCGCCTGATGCAGGGCGTATTCGGTGGCGGCGTCCAGGGCCGAGGTGGCTTCATCCAGAATCACCACTTTCGGCTCGGCCAAGACCATACGGGCTATCGCCAGACGCTGACGCTGGCCACCGGAGAGGCGCACGCCGGAGCGGCCGACAATGCTGTCCAAACCTTGCGGCAAGCCGCGAATGGTGTCGGCCAGCTGGGCAATCTCCAGGGCACGCCAGCAGGCGTCATCGCCCCGCTCCCGGCCCATGCACAGGTTGGCGCGCACCGTATCGTTGAACAGCGCCGGATGCTGCAGCACCACCGCGACGTGCTCACGCACACCTTCCAGACCGATCTCTTCCTGGCTGCTGCCGCCAAAACGAATGGTCCCGGCCTGCGGCGTATACAGCCCAAGCAGCAACTGCACCAGGGTGCTCTTGCCGCCGCCGCTGGCGCCGACGATGGCGACCTTCTCGCCTGGGGCGATGCTCAGATTAAGCTGGTTAAGCACCGGCTCGTCGTTATAGGCAAAGGTCAAACCACTGACTTCGATGCCCACGGTGTCGCGGCCTTTGAACGGATCGACGCGCCCGATGTATTGCGGCTCATCCTTGCGCGCTAGCAGCTCGTTAATCCGCGTTAGCGCGCCACCGGCGGCGTAGAAGGCATATTGCAGGCTGAGCAGCTGCTCGACTGGGCCGATCATAAACCACAGGTAACTGAACACCGCGAGCATCTGGCCGATCGACAGATCCGAGAACAGCACGGTAAGCATGGCCGCGGCGCGGAACACGTCGATGCCGAACTGGAATAGCAGACCGCTGGCGCGGTTCGAAGCATCAGTCTTCCACTGCGAGGCGACGGCGTAGTCGCGCACTTCCTTGGCGCGGCCACCGAGGCGACCGAGAAAGAAGCCCTGGCGGTTGCCGGCGCGTATTTCCTGAATCGCTTCGAGGGTTTCGGTCAGCGCCTGGGTAAAGCGCGAGGTGCTATCGTTCTCCAACTTTTTCAGGTGCTTGACCCGCTTGCCCAGCTGCACCGTGGCGTAGATCACCAGCGGGTTGAACAACAGGATCAGCAGCGCCAGCTGCCAGTGCATCCAGATCAGAATCGCCGAGGTGCCGGCCAAGGTCAGCACGGCCACCAGAAAGCGGCTCAGGGTTTCACCGACAAATTTATCGAGGGTATCCAGATCGGTAACCAGGTGAGTGGTCACCGTGCCACCACCGAGGCTTTCGTATTCGCCGAGGGAAATCCGCTTGAGCCGCTCAATCAGGCGAATGCGGATGCGGTAAACGATGTCCTTCGACAAGCGGGCAAACAGCCGCGCCTGCAGCACGTTGAAGATCAGCGCGCCACCGCGCAGAAAAAAAGTCAGCACCAGCATCAGGCCGATATAGCCGGCGGCGGTTTGCCATTGCCCCGGCAGGAAGTTGTCCATCACCTTGAGCGCGGCGTCACCGTCGTTGAGCAACACCTCGTCGACCAGCAGCGGCAGCAACAGCGGGATCGGCACACTGCACAGGGTGGCCAGCACGGCGACCAGGTTGGCCAGGATCAGGGCTTTTTTGTGGTGCAGGGCCAGCCGACGAACTTCCGCCCAACTCAAACGATCAGGCATGGGCAACCCGCTCCAGCCAGCGCGCAAGCAAGGGCTGCAGCACATCCAGGGGTTGATAGCCGTTGGTCAGCAGCGCCAGTTGGCCGTTGCGCTCAGCGAGCAGGGTTGGAAAGCCGGCAATGCCCAGATCCTGGGTCCAGCTGAAGTCCGCTGCAGTGGCGGCACGTTGTGCGGCACTGTCAAAGGCTTCGGCAAATACGATGCGCGGAATCCCGGCGCGCTCGGCCAACTCCACCAACACACTGGCGCGGGTGACATCCACGCCTTCGGTATAGAACGCACGCTGGATCAACTGAGCCAGCGGCCAGACCATCTCAGGCGCCAAGCTGCGGGCCGTGACTAGGGCACGACAGGCTGGTTCGGTGTCGTAGACCAAACCCTCGGGCAAACCGGCATTGAAGTTGAATAGCTGACCGGTACTGGCATTTACCGCCTGCCAGTAGCCCAGGTAACGCACGCGGGCGGCAGCATCGATGGCCACGCCATCACGGCGCAAACCGCCCAACACCAGCTGCAGGCCAACCCCGGCCGCAGCGGCCTGCTCGGCGAGGGACTCGAGCACCGGAGCAAAGCCCCAGCACCATGAACACATCGGGTCCATCACATAGAGCAGGCGTGCTTGCATGCTTAAGCCTCGCGCGATTGTCGGGGGTTGTAGCCCAGCGGGTGCGGCTGATTACGTGCCTTGGCCAGTTCGATCTGGCGCTGACGCTCGCGGGCGCCAGCGCGGGTTTTCTCCGGCAGCGAGTCCCAGCAATGCGGGCAACTCACGCCCGGGGTGTAGAACTCGGACTGACGATCTTCCACCGACACCGGCGTGCGGCATGCGTGGCATTGGTCGTAATCACCTTCGCTCAGGTCGTGACGCACAGTAACCCGGTTATCGAAAACGAAGCAGTCGCCCTGCCACTTGGTCTCTTCCTGCGGCACTTCTTCGAGGTACTTGAGGATGCCGCCCTTGAGGTGATAGACCTCGGCATAGCCCTCGCCGAGCATATAGCTGGAGGCCTTCTCGCAGCGGATGCCTCCGGTGCAGAACATCGCGACCTTCTTGTGCTTGGCCGGGTCGAAGTGCGCCTTGATGTAGTCGGGAAACTCGCGGAACGACTTGGTTTTCGGGTCTACCGCGCCCTCGAAGGTGCCAATCGACACTTCGTAATCGTTGCGCGTATCGATCAGCAGCACTTCGGGGTCAGAGATCAGGGCATTCCAGTCCTTGGGCTCGACGTAGGTGCCGACCTTCTGGTTCGGGTCAACGCCGGGAACGCCCAGGGTGACGATTTCCTTCTTCAGCTTGACCTTGGTGCGATAGAACGGCTGCTCATCGCAATAGGATTCCTTGTGGTCGATATCGGCCAGACGCGGGTCCAGACCAAACCAAGCCATCAGGCCATCGATACCAGCACGCGAGCCAGATACGGTGCCATTGATGCCTTCTTCAGCCAGCAGCAAGGTGCCTTTGATACCGTTATCCAGCATGGCCTGCAGCAGAGGCTCGCGCAGGGTGTGGAAGTCCGGCAGGGAAACGAATTTATACAGCGCGGCGACAACGATCTTGTCAGTCATAAGCAAATCCTTCAGTAGTCGCCCACGTAAAGGGCGGACCGGGATACAAACGTGACCAGCAGCGGCTTTGCCAGGCTGGAGGACCACAAACAAAACCGCCGGCGCTAGGCCGGCGGGGTGCGCAGTTTACTGCCCTTGAGGTAAACCGTGTAGAGGCGAATTGCCTCAGTGGCCGCCCTTGCAGGTCGGCGAAGCCGGAGCCACACCCTGCTGCGACCACTCATCGGGCGTGTAGGTATGCAGCGCCAGGGCATGGATCTGGCCCATCAGCTCACCTACGGCGGCATAGACCTTCTGGTGGCGTTTGACTGCATTCAGGCCGGCGAACTGCTCGCTGACGATCACCGCCTTGTAATGGGTTTCCAGCCCCCGGCTGTGCATATGGCTTTCATCCAGCACATCGAGATGCTGGGGTTGCAGGTTCGCCAGAGCGGCCTGCAACAAATCAATTTTCGGCATTGGCACTGTCACTCAGGGCTTCTTCGGAGTCAGTTTGGTGGTCATTTCCGCCAGCAGCTGGTTAACCTTGGGTACGGCTGCTTCCAGCTTGCCCTGAGTCAGCTGCGCCGACTGTGCGGTCAGCGTCGGCATTTTTTCCAGAACCTTCTTGCCCAGCGGCGACTCGTAGAAACGGATCAGGTCCTTCATTTCCTGCTCGTTGAAGTTGCTGGTGTAGAGCTTGACCATATCTGGCTTGAGTTTGTCCCAACCCACGGCCTGTTCAAGGGCCGCATTGGCCTGGGCCTGGTAGGTTTCCAGCACAGCCTTCTCGCTCTGCGGCGCATTGCTTTCGGCAAAACGCTGGGCAAACATCTGCTGCACCTGGGCATACACCGGTACAGCCAGTTTGTCGGCGCGGGCTAGCAGTAGGAAGCGTTCGGCATCGGCGGCGTGGCTCTTGGCATCGGCGAGCACCTGAGCACTACCGCACGTCAGTATTAGGGCAGCGCAAAAGGCAGGTAAACGTGACATGTACTACTCCTGAGGAAGGGAATGAGTCCTGTTGGACTCAATTGTCGGCATTTTGTGCCCAAGCGCTTGTCACACTCAAGTAAGTGAGCCGCGTCGATCAACTCACACTACAACTGTGCACTGGCGCACTGCTTGCTAAAAGGCCAAAATGCCAGCACTTGCCGAGCAGGCCAACGCCTGTGCATGCTCGACAAGATAAGCCATCTTCTGTTTCAGCGTGCCGCCGCCCACAAGGCTAGGCGCCAGCACACACATGGACGTGTCGATGAACAGTTTCACTCATCCAGAGCCTCTTGCCGCCATCGCGCTATGCGACAGCCACGGCCTGCTTAACCCGCAAGCCATCGGCTGGTCGCCCAGACCGATGATCGATTGCGCGATACCTGGGCACTTCGGCCGGCGCAAACGCTGGAACCATTGGTGCATCACCACCCCGCAGTGGATGCTGTCGTTTACCCAGGCCGACCTCGACTACCTGGGTTACGCCGCCGCCTACTTCCTCGATCTGCAAAGCGGCCAAGCCGTCGCCTACAGCCAGTACCGCCTATTCGGCCGTGGCTGTGACCTGCCAGACCAGCCGCAGGCAAGCCACGAATTCAACCACCCACGCCTGCAACTGCGCGTGGCTGAACACACCGGGCGTACCCGCATCACCATCAATGCACCGGACATTGGCGGCCAAGCGCTGCAAGTCGCCCTGGATATTCAGCGCCCTGCCCACCTGGATTCGGTCAATCTGGTCGCCCCGCTCGGTCCACATAGCTTTCATGCCACCAGTCGGCAGCTGGGCCTGCCCTGCAGCGGCAGCGTGCAGCTGGGTAAGCAGCATTACAGTTGCGTCACCGGGCAAAGCTTTGCCTCGCTGGATTTCGGCCGTGGCGTCTGGCCGCTCAACAGCCACTGGACCCGCGCTGCCTTCGCCGCGCCGGGTGGTATCGCCGGCAACTTCGGCTCTGGCTGGACAGACCACAGCGGCCTATCCGAGAACACCCTGTGGTTTGGCGGCGAACTGCAGCACCTGGATACACCCATCTCCATCACCCAGGCACCGCACAACCCGCTGGCTCCCTGGCAGCTGCGCAGCACGAATGACAACGTCAACCTGACCTTCACCCCACGCCAACGCCACCAGGCCTACCGCCGGCTCGGGCCGTTCTATGCTGACACGCAGCAGTGGTTCGGGCATTTCGAGGGGGTTTTGCGCGGCCCGGAAGGTGAGCGCGTGCCGGTCAACAACGCCCTCGGCTGGCTCGGTGAAACCCGCGCCCGCTGGTAGTTGCCCCCGGCAGTTGAACCTCTGTTGATGCATAGCGACCTAAGCTGAGATACGGCTAGGCTGGCAATCGCCGGCCCGGCAGTCCGTTTGCTGCACGCGCAACCGTCAGGAGAGCCGCAATGAGCCGCACTGAAACCGACAGCCTGGGCCCCATCGAAGTACCTGATGAGGCGTACTGGGGCGCGCAGACCCAGCGCTCGCTGGTCAATTTCGCCATCGGCCAGGAACGTATGCCCTTGCCGGTTGTGCATGCCCTGGCGTTGATCAAGAAGGCCGCCGCGCGGGTCAATCAGCGTATCGGTGAAGTGCCGGCCGACCTCGCCCGACTGATAGAGCAAGCGGCCAACGAGGTATTGACCGGTCAGCACGATGAGCAATTCCCTCTGGTGGTCTGGCAGACCGGCAGCGGCACGCAGAGCAATATGAACGTCAATGAAGTGATCGCCGGCCGCGCCAACGAACTGGCCGGCAGCGGCCGTGGCGGCAAGACGCCGGTGCACCCCAACGATCATGTCAATCGCGCGCAAAGCTCCAACGACAGCTTCCCCACCGCCATGCATATCGCCGCCGTGCAGGCTGTGCAACAGCAGCTGCTACCCGCCGTACGTGAGCTGCGTGACGGTTTACAGGAGCAGGCCGAGCGCCATGCGCGCCTGCTCAAGACCGGCCGCACCCATATGATGGACGCCACACCGATGACCTTCGGCCAAGAGCTGTCGGCCTTTGTCGCGCAGCTGGGCTACTCCGAGCGGGCCATCCAGGCAGCCCTGCCGGCAGTTTGCGAACTGGCCCAAGGCGGCACGGCAGTCGGCACCGGTTTGAATTCACCGCAAGGCTTTGCCGAAGCCATGGCCGCCGAGCTGGCCGCCTTGAGTGGCCTGCCGCTAGTCAGTGCACCGAACAAATTTGCCGCACTGGCTGGCCATGAACCGCTGGTGGCGCTATCGGGCGCCTTGAAAACCCTGGCAGTCGCCCTTATGAAGCTTGCCAATGACCTGCGTTTATTGGGCTCCGGTCCGCGCGCAGGTTTTGCCGAGGTGCGTTTGCCGGCCAATGAGCCTGGCAGTTCGATCATGCCGGGCAAGGTCAACCCAACCCAATGCGAGGCGCTGTCGATGCTGGCTTGCCAGGTTCTCGGTAACGACACCACGATTGCCTTTGCCGCAAGCCAGGGGCATCTGCAACTCAACGTGTTCAAACCGGTGATCATTCACAACCTGCTGCAATCGATACGATTGCTGGCGGACGGCTGCCATAACTTCCAGCAGCACTGCGTCGCCGGCCTGCAGCCGGATGCAGTGAAAATGGCCGAGCACCTGGAGCGCGGCCTGATGCTGGTGACCGCGCTGAACCCGCATATTGGCTACGACAAGGCCGCACAGATCGCCAAACAGGCCTACCAGGACGGCACTACCCTGCGTGAAGCAGCGCTGCAACTGGGCTACCTGAGCAATGAACAATTCGACGCCTGGGTGCGTCCCGAAAACATGCTGGAGGCAGGTCAACATGAGTGAAGCGGCAAAGAGCGGCGCAACACCACTGGAAGGTGACGGTAAACGCATCCTGATGATTCTCGGCACGCCAAAAAACAGCAGTTTCTGCCATGCGCTGGGCGAAGCCTATGCCCAGGGCGCACGCAGCAAGGGCCACGTAGTGCGCCAGCTGAAGCTGGGTGAGATGAGCTACGACCCGGTGCTGCGCGATGGCTACGAGCAAAGCCAGACCCTGGAACCGGACCTGCTGGAAGCGCAGCGGCAGATACACTGGGCCGAGCATCTGGTATTCGTTTATCCGGTCTGGTGGGGCGGCATTCCCGCGCTGCTCAAAGGCTTTTTTGACCGCACCTTTCTGCCCGGTTTTGCCTTCAAGTACCGCAACCGCTCGCAACTATGGGACAAGCTGCTGACTGGGCGCACTGCCGACCTGCTGGTGACCATGGATACGCCGCCCTGGTACTTCCGCTGGATCTACGGCGCGCCTGGGCATCGGCAGATGACCCGCACCATCCTCGGCTTCAGCGGCATCAAAACCCGCCGTCTGGCCGAATTCGCACCGGTACGTCCCTCTTCCGAGGAACAGCGCCAAAGCTGGCTACGCCGCGCCGAAGCACTGGGTGTGCGCGCCTGAGAACCGGCTAACGATCTGCAGCGCTAAAAACCGGCACAGCCATAGCTCAGCGCCGCGACACTGGGCACTGTACTGATGGCCACGCGACACAAGGTCACAGTTCTGGCGTCAAAAAATATTAAATTCAGGAAAAAGACGCCGAATTTCGGCAAAAACGACCATTTGTCGTTATTTCATGCAGCCAGAAAAACGCCGTTTAGACTGACCTCAGCAGCTCATTTTGCGGGAGGTTAATTTATGTTCGGCCAACGCCATATCGACCATAACCCCGGCACCCACTACCGCAGTGAACGCGTTAGCGCGGTCAACGGCCAATACTTCTTCTCCACCCGCGAGGGCACGCTGGAAGGGCCCTACTTCAACCGAACGGATGCCGAGCGCGAGATTGCCTTTTATATCCGTCGAATGATTCAGGCCAACGAGATCATCGAGAGCCGCGCATTCTGAATCACCAAACCCCAGCCAATAAAAAACCGCGATTACTCGCGGTTTTTTATGGCCTGCCATTTATCGCGACGCTGATCAACGCACCGCTTCAAACAGCCCGGTTGCGCCCATGCCGCCGCCCACACACATGGTGACGATGCCGTAGCGCAGGTTGCGCCGCTGCAATTCACGCACCAGGTGGCCTACCTGGCGCGAACCGGTCATGCCGAACGGGTGGCCGATTGAGATCGAACCGCCATTGACGTTGTACTTGGCGTTGTCGATTTCCAGACGATCACGCGCGTACAGGCACTGCGAAGCAAACGCCTCGTTAAGCTCCCACAGGTCGATATCGGCAACGCTCAGGCCCTTAGCCTTGAGCAGTTTTGGCACCGAGAACACCGGACCAATACCCATCTCATCCGGCTCACAACCAGCGGCAACAAAGCCACGAAAGAACGCCAGCGGCTTGAGGCCCAGTTCAATGGCTTTTTCTAGGCTCATCACCAGGGTCATCGAGGCACCGTCGGACAGCTGCGAGGCATTGCCTGCGGTTACCGAACCGTCATCGGCAAACACCGGCTTGAGCGCTGCCAGGCTTTCCAGAGTGGTGTCGGCACGGTTGCAATCGTCGTGGGCGACGATGCCGTCGACGATGCTCTTCTCACCCGTGGCCTTGTCTTCGACCTGATACTTGACGTGCATCGGCACGATTTCATCGTCGAACAGGCCTTCGGCCTGAGCCCGCGCAGTGCGCTGCTGGCTTTGCAGGGCATAGGCGTCCTGGGCTTCGCGGCTGACGTTGTAACGGCGAGCGACGATCTCGGCGGTCTGCCCCATGGGGTAATAGATACCCGGCACGTCTTTTTGCAGCAGCGGGTTGAACAGGTTCTGCGTGTTCATACTTTTCATGGTCATGGTGATCGACTCGACACCGCCCGCCACGATCACATCACTGCAGCCGGACGCCACCTGGTTGGCGGCAATCGCAATGGCCTGCAGACCTGAGGAGCAGAAACGGTTGAGGGTCATGCCCGCCACGTTGGTGCCCAAGCCGGACAGCACGGCCACGTTGCGGCCGATGTTCATGCCCTGGGCGCCTTCATTGGAACCGGCGCCGACGATGCAATCATCCACCAGCGCCGGGTCGATACCGGTGCGCGCCAGCAGTGCATTGACGCAATGAGCCGCCATGTCGTCTGGACGGGTCAGATTGAACTTGCCACGGAAGGACTTGGCCAAACCAGTCCGTACGCTGTCAACGATCACCACTTCACGCATGTCGCACCTCATTGTTATTGGGTTAAGTTCCCAACAAGAATAAAGCCGGGCAATCTCGCTCGGCGACGATCATTCATCAGCCGTATGCGCGACCATCCCGTGCCCATGCGCAGCCGCTGCTCAGCCCTTGGCGAAGGCCGCCTCAAGCGCCTGGTTGATGGTGCGCAATACCTTGATCCGGGCAAAGCGTTTGTCATTGGCTTCCACCAACGTCCACGGCGCGATTTCCGTGCTGGTACGGTCGACCATATCGCCCACTGCATCGCGGTACAGCGGCCACTTATCGCGGTTGCGCCAGTCTTCTTCGGTGATCTTGAAACGCTTGAAGGGAATCTGCTCGCGCGCCTTGAAGCGTTCCAGCTGAGTTTGCTGATCGATCGATAGCCAGAACTTCACCAGAACCACACCGGCTTCGCTGAGCTGCTCTTCGAAGTCATTGATCTCGCCATAGGCGCGCAGCCAGTCGCCCGTACTGCAAAAGCCCTCAACCCGTTCCACCAGCACCCGGCCATACCAGGAGCGATCAAACACGGTGAACTTGCCGCGCGGCGGAATATGCCGCCAGAAGCGCCACAGATAGGGCTGCGCGCGCTCTTCTTCGGTTGGCGCGGCAACCGGGACGATGCGGTACTGACGGGGATCGAGCGCGCCGATCACCCGACGAATCGCCCCGCCCTTACCCGCCGCATCATTGCCTTCGAACACCGCGATCAGCGAATGGCGACGCATGCGCTTGTCACGCATCAGACTGGACAGCCGCGCCTGCTCAATCACCAATTGCTCGTTGTAGCTGTCCTTGTCCAATGCCTGGGTCATGTCCAGGCTGTCGATCAACCCACGCTCATCCAGGCTGGAGGTCAGCGGCGCGGCGTGCGGATGTGGCAACGGCTGGCTTTGCGCCTTCAGCGCCGCTTGCAGGCCATCGAGCAGGATGCGCCCGACAGTCAGGCTGCGGTAATGTTCATCCACGCCCTCCACCACATACCAGGGCGCGTAATCACGGCTGGTGCGGCGCAGTACACGCTCGCCGACCCGCACAAACTTGTCGTAGGTCTTCGACTGCTGCCAGTCCAGCGGGCTGATCCGCCAGCTGTGCAGCGGGTCGTCCTGCAGGGCCTTGAGGCGCGCTTTCATCTGCTGTTTGGACAGGTGAAACCAGAACTTGAAGATCAGCGTGCCCTCATCGCAGAGCATGCGCTCCAGCCCCAGGGTGCTGTCGATGGCTTGATCGAGTACGGCATTCTTGATCCGCCCGTGCACCCGCCCCTGCAGCATCTGGCTGTACCAGTTGCCGAAGAAGATGCCAATGCGCCCCTTGGGCGGCAGTTGCCGCCAGTAGCGCCAGGCCGGCGGACGGGCCAGCTCCTCATCGGTCTGCTGGTCGAAGGTATTGACCTGAATCAGCCGGGCATCCATCCACTCGTTGAGCAGTTTGACCGTCTCGCCCTTACCCGCACCTTCGATGCCATCGATCAGGATAAGCACGGCAAAACGCCCTTGCTGCTGCAACTCGTACTGCGCCTCCAACAACGCTTCGCGCAGTGCTGGGGCCTCGGCCTCATAGGTTTCTTTATCGATGCTGCGGCCGATCTCGGCGGATTCGAACATAGCCAACTCCCTGACAATATCGTTTGAGCCTAGCGGATCGGCAGTGGCTGTGGCCAAGCCGTTGTGGGATTCACTCAGCGCCGAGTAATCAACCCCTGCTTGGCCACGCGCGTCAGCTGGCGCACGGTTTCTTCCAGCTGCGCGGCGGCAGGCGCCTCAATCACCGCCATATCGAAGTGATTGCTGGCAAATCGCGCCAGGGATTCACCATCGTGAACAAAGTTGATCAGAAAGGTACGCGGCCCCGGCCAACGTTTGGGCCAGCCGTCGAGGTAACGCAACAGGGTTGGCTGGTGGCTGCCGCCAAGCAGAATTTTCGGATTGCGCAGGGTCAGCCCAGAAGTGATCGGGGCCAGGCGAATAAGCGGTTGGGGACAGTGCATCGATATGTCTCCGCCTCATTGGGTCCGCTGGGCAGCGGTGAGAGGCGACACCGAACCAGCGCTTTAGCGGAATTTCGAAGCCTCCGAAGAGTGCTTCTTAGGGCGCTGCAATCAGCAGGTAACCCGGCGCCCCGCAAGTAGCTGTTTAAATCGGCGCATGGGTTGGCATCCTAGAGAAGCCCGCGCAAAGCTGTCAAGGCGCGATCCTGCGGCCATCCCCAACCACCCCAACCTTTGACTGGTGGCACCCCTATTCGGCCGGCCAACCTGGCTTTTTACCGCTGGCTCGCAGGCCGCTGATCCGCCATCTGGGGCCTGAATCCAGACCCGCAGCGTTTCACCCCGTAACAAACCCGCGGCACCGCGCCTGCACCGGATTGCGCACAACTTCGATGTATCGCCCGTGACAGAGGGCTACACGGCTGTTTGCGACTACTGGCATGGTTTCTGCCACTACCCTTGAGCTGATGTACGCGCCACGGGATGGGCGTTTTGGCTGCATGGAGCGCCTTGAACTGCCCGATCAACCCTAGCGAGAGCACCAATGAACAACAATAAAACTCTGCTCGCCCTCTGTCTGGGCGCCGGCTTGCTGGCCTCTGGCAACACTCATGCTTTCTGGTTCGGCTCCTCCGGCTACACCCAGACCAAATACCCAGTCGTGCTGGCCCACGGCATGCTCGGTTTCGACAGCCTCCTTGGTGTCGATTACTGGTATGGCATTCCTGCAGCGCTTCGCCGCGACGGCGCCAGCGTGTACATCACAGAAGTCAGCCAGCTGAACACCTCGGAAGCACGCGGCGAAGAACTGCTGGCCCAGGTGGAAGACATCGTCGCCATCAGCGGCAAGCCCAAGGTCAATCTGATTGGCCATAGCCATGGTGGACCAACCATTCGCTATGTCGCCGCTGTCAGCCCCAACCTGATTGCTTCGGCCACCAGCGTCGGTGCGCCGCATAAAGGCTCGGCAACTGCCGACTTTATCCGTCAGGTGCCACCAGGCTCGGCCGGGGAAACCTTGCTGGCCGGCATCGTCAACGGCCTCGGCACGCTGATCAATTTCCTCTCAGGCAGTTCCAGCACCAGCCCACAGAACGCGCTGGGCTCCCTGGAGTCGCTGAACAGCCAAGGTGCGGCACGGTTCAACGCCAAGTTCCCGCAGGGCATTCCTACCAGCGCCTGCGGTGAAGGCGCCTACAGCGTCGGCGGCGTGCGCTACTACTCCTGGAGCGGCACCAGCCCGGTGACCAATATCATTGATCCGAGCGACCTGCTGCTGGGCGCCACCGCGCTGACTTTCAAGGGCGAAGCCAACGACGGTCTGGTCGGTCGCTGCAGCTCGCGCATGGGCAAGGTGATCCGCGATAACTACCGGATGAACCACCTCGACGAGGTCAACCAGACCCTCGGTCTGACCAGCCTGTTCGAGACCGACCCGGTAACGGTCTATCGCCAGCATGCCAATCGCCTGAAAAACGACGGCCTGTAACCGCTTCGCCAGGGGCTGCAACAGCCCCTGGCGTTTCTTCTGCCTCGCCTAGCCAAACCCGCATGAAGAGTGCCTGTGAAAAAACTTCTGTTGTTGTCCCCGTTATTGTTCGCCGCCTGCCTGGCCCTCGCGCTGTACCTGCAACCCGTGGATATTCCAGCGCAGCTCGGCGCTGATACGCCGGCGCCTGCCGTCGAAAGCGCGTATTCAGTGCCCGCCAATCAAACCCAGCACAAGCCGAAGAACGCGGCCGATCCATTAAAAACCCTGCCCGCCTCATTCGGCGGCACCACGGTGGATGGCGTCTTTCGCCTGGATGCCGATGGCAACCTGCTGATCAGCGAAGACATTCGGCGGATCTTCGATTATTTCCTTGCTGCAGTGGGTGAAGAGCCACTGCGTACCAGTGTCGAACGGCTGCGCGCTTACATCGCCGCACAACTGCCGGCCAATGCCCGGGAGCAAGCCCTGGCGCTGCTTAACCAGTACCTCGACTACAAACGCGAGCTGGTGCTGCTCGAACGTGATCTGCCGCAGATGGCCAACCTGGATGCCCTGCGTCAGCGCGAGACAGCCGTACAGGCCTTACGTGCGCGCATCTTCGATAGCCAAACGCAGCAGGCGTTCTTTGCCCGCGAAGAGGCCTACAACCAGTTCACCCTGCAACGCCTGGCGATTCTGCATAACAGCCAGCTGGACGATGCCGGCAAAGCCGCCGCCGTTGACCAACTGCGCAACAGTCTGCCCGCCGAGATGCAGGACACCGTGCTGCCGCAACTGCAGAACGAACTGCGCCAGCAGACCGCACAGTTGCAGGCTGCCGGCGCCAAACCGGAACAGATCCGCCAGCTGCGCCAGCAACTGGTCGGCGCCGAAGCCACCCAGCGCCTCGAAGTGCTCGACCAGCAGCGGCAAACCTGGAAAAAGCGCATCGCCCAGTACAGCACTGAAAAAGCCGCCATCGAAAACAACCCCGGCATGAGCGCCAGCGACAAACGCGCGGCCATTGCCCAACTGGCCGCGGAGAACTTCGACGAGCGCGAACAACTGCGCCTGGAAGCCGCCGAACAGCTGGCGACGCACAACAAGCCCCAGCCCTGAAATGCAAAAAGCCCACCGAAGTGGGCTTTTTACTGGCTGCTGCCGAGTCGCTTAACCAGCGATGCGCTTGTCCAGCGACAGCTTGCCAGCACCTTCAATCAGGATCGCTACGCTGATGGCCAGCAGGGCCAGAGCAAACTCATAACCGTTGTTGCTCATAAAGAAGCCGTTGGCCAGGTGCACAGTGGCAATCGCCACCACCATGGTCACCGCCAGCACCGCTGCAGCTGGGCGCGCCAGCAGACCTATGATCAAGGCAATACCACCAAAGAACTCAGCGCTGCCGGCCATCAGTGCCAACAAGTAGCCCGGCGCCAGGCCGATGCTTTCCATCCACTGGCCTACGCCTTCCAGGCCGTAACCGCCAAACCAGCCAAACAGCTTCTGCGCGCCGTGGGCGGCAAAGGTGATGCCGGCGATGATGCGCAGCACGGTCAGGCCGTAGCCAGCTTGAGTAGCAACAACAGATTTGATCAGAGCGTTCATGTGCAGCAGTCCTTGTAGTGGGGAGTTGATGGAGTGAAGATTAAACCAATTAGCCAATATTTAAAGCGGATTAAATCGCTTTAAAATATCGAATAAACTAATAAATCGACATTCTCAACCTGCGCGCTAGGGCTCCAGCAGATAGCGCTCACGATCATAAGCAAGGTAGTACTTATTCACGCTATTCACATAGCTGACCACGCCCATGCCCATCTGCTCCATCGCCACCCGCTCCACCTGAAAGAACCATTGATTGGGATTCAGGCCGCGCCTGCGCGCTTCCGCCCGCAGGCTCTGGACCCTTTGCGGGCCCATGTTGTAACCGGCCAGGATAAAGGCCATGCGCTCGCGCTCATTGAGCTGCGGGCTGTTGAAGTAGTTGCGGCGAATCATCGCCAGGTACTTGGCGCTGGCCTGCACATTGTTATCCAGCACGCTGATATTGCTCACGCCAACGCTGCGTGCGGCAGCCGGGGTGATCTGCATCAGCCCCGTGGCGCCACCGGCCCCGCGCGCGGCGGGGTTAAGGGTCGACTCCTTGAAGGCCACAGCAGCCAGGGCCAGCCAGTCGAAATCATGCTGGTTGGCATAACGCTGCAGCACCGGGCGCACTTTTTCCAGGCGCTGGCGTTCGGTGCGGCCCAGCGGGTAATGCACCTTGTACAACCGCCGGTAGACACGCTGGAACGCCGCATCCTGATCCGCCGGGTCGCGGTAACCCTTGAGAAAGCGGTCGATGCTCGCGCCGAGCATTGGCGTGTCGCGGCGCACGTACCAGCGCATATCACCGTCGTTGGTCAATTGCAGGTGACGATCCAGACGCAGCTTGGGCATCACCTTGGCCCAGCGCTCGGCAATCGGCTGCTCGACTGCCGTCACACTGAAGATGCCGGCCTGGACCATTTCCAGCACGTCCTCGACTGCCAGGCTGGGGTCGACCCACTCGACGATAATCGGCGAACGCTTGCTGTCGATCAGACGCTGGTTGACCGCCCGCACCGCTTCCCCCGCCACGCTGCCCGCGGGCAAGGCCAAGCTACGCCCGGAGAGCTGTTCGAGGTTCTGGTAACGCCGGTTACCCTGTTTGGCGACGATGATCATCGGCACATTGCTGCGGATGGCCGCGCTGGCGCTGAGCTTGCTGCCGCGCGGCATATTCAGCAGCTCACCGGGGGCGACCAGATCGCCTTCACCACGCTGCAAGGCAGCCAGCAGCTGATCCTTAGCGCGAGGAATGATCTTCAGTTTGAGTGTGCGGCCATCGCGCGAGTTGCGATTGAGGTACTGCTCGAAGGCGCGCATGCGCTGGTACTCGACGCCGATGCTCTGGCCTTTGACCTCGCCTGAGCTATTGCGGCTCTGATTGACCAGCACGCGCAATTCACCACTGTTGCGGATGCTCGCCAGATCACGGGCGGCCTTGGGTTGCTCGACTTCCAGCGGGCCAGCCACGCGCGCCACCGCTGTGCAAGACAGCAGCAATAGGCAGCAGGTGAACAGCACTCGCAACATCAAGGCTCCAGGGCAGAATCGACCGATAGATCAGTGCAGCGGCTCGTCTGAACAGGCTGCGTAGAAGGCAACTGACCCCTCGCGCGGGGCGCGGAGGTTCGCACAGCCCGCCCATGGATGCCAGCCAGCAATCACACACAACATCATGTTCAAGCTTTAAGTAGCTGTATTTGTTAGCTTTTAATCTATTAAAAAAGCTCTGTTATGCTGCTCAATCAATTCAGCAGGTAGCACCATGCAACTCATCGACATCGGCGTCAATCTGACTCACCCAAGCTTTGCCGAACAACGCGAAGCACTCCTCGCTCGCGCTTACGCGGCAGGCATCCAGCAAATGCTGTTGACCGGCACCAGCCTGACGGAAAGTGAGCACGCCCTGGAGCTGTGCCGGCAGCTGGATGACAGCGCAGAACATTTGTTCAGTACAGCCGGTATTCACCCCCACGACGCCAGCAGCTGGAACAGCGACAGCCATGCGCAGCTCAAGGCCCTGCTGGCCGACCCTAGAGTGCGTGCCGTGGGCGAATGCGGGCTGGACTTCAATCGCGACTTCTCGCCTCGTCCGCAGCAGGAGCAGGTGCTGGAAGAACAGCTGGCTCTGGCGGTCGAGCTGCAACTACCGGTGTTCCTGCATGAGCGCGATGCCGACGAACGCCTGCTGGCGATCCTGCGGCATTTCCGCGACCAGCTGCCAGCGGCCGTGGTGCATTGTTTCACCGGGGAAAAGCGCGCGCTGTTCAACTACCTAGATCAGGACCTGCATATCGGCATCACCGGCTGGATCTGCGACGAGCGCCGCGGCACGCATTTGCACTCCCTGGTCAAGGCGATTCCCGTCGGCCGCCTGATGCTGGAAAGTGATGCGCCCTTCCTGCTGCCGCGCAGCCTACGGCCTAAACCGAAAAACGGCCGTAACGAGCCGGCCTTTCTCGTTGAGGTACTGCGTGAAGTGGCGCTGCACCGTGGTGAAACCGAACAGCTACTGGCAGCCCATACCAGCGCTGCGGCCCGGGCCTTCTTCAATCTCCCCGAGTTCAAAGGAGCAGCCAGCTAATCGCCCAGTAATGCGATGCGGGCTGGCTTGTTGATAAGGATCAATAGATCCACTGTGAGGCTGAGCGACACTACTGGCACTTTGCCAAGCCTTCACCTCACATGAGACACCTGCATGGGCCATTGGATCAGCGACCTTTCCCTGAAGTACAAATTCTGGGCCGTAAATGCCGTGGCGTTCTTTACCACGCTGCTGCTGGTGCTCTATGCGCTGCAGCTGGAACAACAGGTGCATCACGACGCTGCTAAACAGGCTGTGCAGCAACAGGCACGCTTATTAAGCCAATGGCCGCAGGAACAGGCTTTGCCAAGCGCAAGCAACCTGCTGAGCTTTGCAAGCGGGCAGACGCCACGCCTACCAGACAATCAGGGCAACGCTCTGGCCAACGCACGTGGTTGGGTCGATTTAAACGGTAGCGATGGGCTGATCGGCGCCGAAGTTATTGTCCGTGAAGACGGTCAACGCCTGGCCGTCACCGCTTTGGCGCCGAGCCTGACCGAAGTGTTTTTCGACCGTGCACCGAGCTATGCCCTGGTCGTCGCGCTCTTGATGCTGCTGTTGCTGGCGGCCTCACAGTTGCTGATTCGCTTTCTGCTCAGCCACCTCAACACCCTCAAGGACGTGATGCTGCAGGTGGAAAAAAGCGGTGACCTCAGCGCCCGCGTACCGCTGGACTGCAAGGATGAAGTGGGCCAGATGGCCAGCGCCTTTAATGCCATGCAGGCCGGTTATCAGCGGGTGGTCGGCATTGTCGCCAAGTCGGCGGCGCAGTTGGATGAAGGCGCCGAACGCCTGGCCGGCAATATGCGCGGTGTGCGCCAGGGCATGCTTGAGCAGCAGAGTGAAACCGAACAGGCGGCCACGGCGATCAATGAGATGTCCGCCACCGTGCACCATATTGCCGAACACACGGCCGACACCCGCGATCAGTCGAAAACCGCAGAGCACCTGGCGCAGAGCGGCCAGCAGGCGGTCAACCGCGTGAGCCTGTCGATTTCCGGGCTGTCCAGCGGTGTGCAGCAGACCGCGCAGATGATCGAACAGCTGGCAGTCGACAGCCAGAAGATCGGCGGCGTGGTCAGTGAGATTCACGGCATCGCCGAGCAGACCAACCTGCTGGCGCTAAACGCAGCCATCGAGGCCGCCCGCGCCGGCGAGATGGGCCGCGGTTTTGCCGTGGTCGCCGATGAAGTGCGCAACCTGGCCAAGCGCGTGCAGGACTCCACCGACCTTATCACCCAGATGATCAATACCCTGCAAAGCGGCACCCGTGATGCCGTGGACTTTATGCAGGACAGCTCGATCAAGGCCGATGAATGCGTCAAGCAGGCCGGTGAAGCCGGCCAGGCGCTAGTCGCCATCACCGAGTCAGTGGCGCTTATGCGTCAAAGCAATACGCAGATCGCTGTGGCGGCCGAGCAGCAGAGCCAGGTGGCCGAAGAGATGAACCGCGCGGTGATCCGCATCCGCGATGTGACCGAACAGACCGTCGGCCAGACTGGTCAATCGGCCGTTACCAGCGCCGACCTGGCCAACCTGGCTGGCGAGCTGAACAAGGCGATTCGCCAGCTCAAGCTCTAGCCAAATACCGCCACGGTCTGACGGCTAATCGCCAGCAACTCACCGGCCGGTGACCACAGCGCAGCCGCAACATGGCCGTAACCATCACGGGCATGTTCGATTTGCGCGCGGTACAGGCACCAATCCAGAGTGCTCAACTCACTCATCGGCTGCACAAATTCGATGGTCCAGGTCAGCGAGCTGCCCGGCGCCGGCGCGCTCAGGTGCGGCAACACCGCAGGTGGCCAGGCATCCACCAACGCCAATAGATGGGCCTCATTGGCAGGCTCGGCGCTGCCTTGATCACGCAGGCGCACCCAACCGCCCATTTCCCGCGAAGGGTTATTGGTAAAAGGCATGCCGCCAAACGCCCAGCGCATCGCCAGGTAACGGGTAAATTCGGGGGTGACGTTGGGGATATACGGCAGCTCCGGGCAATCCTCCACCGCCTTGGCCTGCGGCGCGGGATCGGCCTGCACGGCGATGCGCGACTCACGTCCGGCGCCGAAGCTGCCCTGCACCAGGGTCACCACCTGACCGTCCTGTATCGCCCGGCCCAGCACCTGGCTGACAGCTTTGCCTTCGCGCAGCACTTCCACTTCAAAACTCACCGGCACATCCGGCGCGGCAGGGCCTACAAAGGTAATTGCCAAGGAACGCGGCGGTCGCCCGCTAGGGACTTGAGCACGCATGGCCTCGTACACCAACGCAGCCACCAAGCCGCCAAAACTGGCGCGGCCCTGCCCCCACTGCGCGGGAATCAGCACCGCCTGCGGGTTGTCGCGCACGGCCTGAAGTAACTCGGAAAAGCCCATAACCACCTCGAAATCTGTAGATGCGGGTGATCTTAGGGCAAAGGCAGCGATGAATGACACGACATTTCGGCCAAACAAGCCGAAGGTATAACGACTTTTCAGCCAACTCAGTTACTGAGTGCGAGCAAAACCTGCGGTCAATGCCTGCAGGGCCAGATCGGCCTGCTGCTCGGCACTCTGCATCGCTTCTCGCCAAGCCGGCACGCAAGGCTGTAAATCCGTCTCGGCTTCGGCGCGCAGCAGCCACTGCCAGTGGTCGTGCCAATCACCCAGCGTCGACTGCGCCTGCTTAAGCTGCATACGCGTGTGCCCAGACATTTTCGCCAACTGCGGATAGGCTTCGGAGGCATAGCGCAGGCGCTTGACCAACAAGCGCAGGCGATGACGGTCATGGGCGGGATCAAGCAGCGCCTGCGCCAAACGCTTGCGATCCTTGCGTAGGCGCTGCCTGATCAACTTTTGCAGGTCGCTCAGTTGTCCATTGCTAGCTGCGTCTCGCCACTCCTGTGGCCAGATGTCCAGAGCGTGGAGCAACTGCGCCAACGGCGCACTGCCGAGCAGTCGGCTATAACCCTGTAGCAACAGTGGCTGACGTGATTGTGCGGCACTATCAAGCCCTTGCTGCAGCAGGTGCCCCTGCAACACCTCAAGGTCACGCAGCGGGCCGGTCAAGCGGCCCAGCTCGGCAGCACGCTGCTGCAGATCGGCACAGGCCGCGACCGAAGACAGCGGCCGCAACAGGCTGCGCAATTGACGCAAGGCGATGCGCAGATCATGCAAAGCCTCATCGTCGGTGCCCGCCAGCAGCCGTTCACGGCAGGCAAACAAGCGCACCTGTATGCGCAGTACGTGCTGCTGTACCTCATCCATCAAGCCTTGCATCGCATCACTCCTGTGAAATTGCTCCCCAGCTTATGCGCTTATTGCTTAGCCACAAGTGGCCAATAGTCGCTATGAGTCCAAACGGGTAAGCCGCCAAGGCAATGCCCGCCGCAGTGCCTTCAGATGCTGACGCAACTGAGCCGCCGAAAGCGTTTGCCCGGCATAACGCTGCGCCTCGAACGCGGCTGCAAAGTTGCCAATCGCTTGCGCCTGGGCCGGCATCTGCAAAGCAGCCCGCGCCGCATAGTCGCGCGGACCTTCGCCGGGTTTGCGCGGCACGCCATGGCGCGCTAGCAAACCCTCGAAACGACGGAACAGCCGCTGCTGCACATCACGCTCTCGCTGCCAGGGCTTGAACAGCCAGAGTGATAGCAAACCCAGCAGCAGCGCCCCGCCACCGACCAAACCGATCACCAGCGACTGGGCATCCACCCGCCCCAACCAGCGCTGGAGAAACTCCAGCTGCTGCTGGCTCTGGTAGCCCAACACCCAACGTTGCCAGCCGTAATTGATATTGTCCCAGGCCAGGCGCAACTCATTCAGCCAACTGAGGTTGCGATAGCGCAACGGCGAGAAAGGCGAGTCTTCGAGAAAACTCTGCTCACCGGCCAGGGCCTCTTCCAGGCCCATATCGATGCGCTCGGGCGCCACTTGGAACGTCGGGTCGACGCTGACCCAGCCCTGCCCCTCTTGCCAGTACTCGACCCAGGCATGGGCATCAAACTGACGCACCTGCACATAGTTGCCAGACGGGTTGTACTCACCGCCCTGATAACCGGCCACCACCCGGGCCGGGATGCCCGCAGCGCGCAGTACATAGGTCATGGCCCCTGCGTAGTGGGCACAGAAGCCGCTGCGGGTTTCGAAAAGGAAATCATCGATATTGTTCTCCCCCAGCGTTGGCGGGCGCAGGGTGTAGGCAAAGGGCTCAAGGTTGAAGTGGCTAAGCAGCGCCTGCACCAGCTGCTCGGGCTGCGGATGCTCGCGCTTGAGCTGCTCAGCCCAGGCGCGGCTGCGCGGCTCGCCTTGCTCCGGCAACTGCAACGCACGGCGTAGGGTTTCTGGAGGCAGTTGCGGCTCGCGCAGCGCATCGGGCCAAGAGGTGGCCTGATAGATCAGCGAGCGATCCACCGGCTGCCGACGCTGCAGACGGAAATCGCTCATCTGCCGAGTCTGCTCCAGTGTGGTTTCGGCCACATCCAGGGCAAACAGCCAGCGCTGTGTACTGGGCTGCATCACGATGCTGTAACTCAGCGCTTCGCCACGTTTCTGCCACTGTGCGCCGGGACCAAATTCAGCGTAATTGGATTGCGACCAACGCCGCCCGTCGAAGCGATCCAGGGTCAGCGCGCGCCAGTACAACTCACTGCGCGGCGGCGTTTCGCCGTTGAAGCTGGCGCGAAACGCCAGGGCAGCGGAGCGGCTCAGGTCGGCAATATCAGCCGGAGCCATGCTATCCGAGAGGCCCGTGGTGGCCTTGTCATTCGGTACCGGCAAGGACCATAACGGGCCCATGCGCGGGAAGAACACAAACAGCAGCAACATCACCGGCAGCGCCTGCAGCAGCAGCCCGCCGGCCAGACGCGCGGTCGGCCACGGCTGCGCGGCCAGGCTGCTCTGCTGCAAACCAATCAGGGCGGCGAGCAAGGCGGTGACCGGCAAAAGGCTGTAGAACGCCATCAGCATGCTGTCATCGAACAGGTAGGCGGTGACCACCACAAAGAAGCCGAGAAAGATCAGCACCAGCGCATCACGCCGCGTGCGCATCTCCAGCAGCTTGAGCACGAACGCCGCGATCAGCAGCACCACACCGGCATCCAGACCGATCAGGCTGCCGCGGGAAAGAAACACCCCAAGCGCTGCGGCCAACATCAAACCGCCCTTGGCCCAGGCATTCGGATAACGCGCGCGCATGCGGAAAATCTGAATGCGCCAGGCCGCGCTGCCCAGCCACAGGCCGATGATCCACAGCGGCAAATGACTCAGATGAGGAATGATCACCAGCACCTGCGCCACCAGCAGCCAGGTCAGACTGATCCGCGGAATCGCCGTAACCCGGCTCATGGCGCCCACCCGAATAGTGCCAGGGCACGCAAGCAGGCATCCCGGTGCAGCTCGCCGCTATCGGCGCCCAGCACCTGGCCAGGCAGGCTCAGAGCAAAGGGTTGCTGACGCTCGGAGAGCTGCAGCACCCAGTGGCAGAGCAGCGACAGACGGGTTTCGACATCGCCGGCCAATGCCTCGAAATCCAGGTACAGGTCACGCCCGGTGATCGAGGCAAAGTCCTTAACCAGCAAACCCTGGCCACGGGAATAGGCTTTCCAGTGCAGGCGGCGTTTGGAGTCGCCGGGCTGATAGTTCTTCAGGCCCTGATAATCGTCCACACCCTGCCCATGGGGGCGGCTTCCCTCCTCGTCCTGATCCTCGCTGACGCCAGCGGACAGCGGCAGATCACCGGGCAAGGGCCGTGGATAAACCAGTACGCGCTGATCCAGATCAACCCAGCTCCAGGCCACTAGAATGCCCAACGGAAAGCGACTCTCGACGCGCAGACGACCGGGGTGCAGCCAGCCGCGCTGCAACGCCGGCAGGTTTAGCAGGCACTCGCTCACGCCCTCGGCTGGCACATCCAGCGTCTGCAATTCGGCCGGCGGCCAGCCCAGGCTGACGGCCTGATGGGGCCGCTGGCTGCTTTCCAGACGCACGCGAAAACCGGCCGGCTCGCCGACAAACACCGCCGGTGCGCTGCCCGCCTTGAGGATCAGCCCGGCCAGGTTGCGGTAGGTGTGCAGAATGGCAACGACAAACACTGATGCCAGCAGAAAGGTCAGGCCATAAGCCAGGCTGTTCTGGTAGTTGATCGCCGCCAGCAGCATCAACAACAGCGCCAGCATAAAAGCCGCACCGACCCGGCTGGGGATGATAAAGATCCGTCGCTGATTCAGGCGCACGCTGGCGGCAGCCGGAATACGCCGGGCCAGCCAGCGGTTCCAGCGCGGTCTGAGCTGGGCGATCAAAGCGCCGGCACCTCACGCAGCAACCACTGCACCAGGCTGCCGGCGCCATGCCCGGCAGGGTCGGCGCGCTCGCACAGACGGTGGCCGACCACCGAAGGCAGCACGGCCTGTACGTCCTCCGGAATCACATAATCACGCCCGGCAAGGAAGGCCCAGGCCCGCGCCGCTGCCAGCAGCGCCAGGCTGGCCCGAGGCGACAGACCCCAAGCAAACTGCGGCTGGGTGCGGGTGGCATCGACCAGGCGCAACACATAGTCGATCAGCGCATCGCTGGCGCGCACTTTCGGTACTTCGGCCTGCAGCAGGGCCAGTTCAGCGTGATCCAGCAGCGCTGGCAGAGTGGGCAGCAAGGAGCGCCGTGAATCGCCCAGAAGGAGGGCTTTTTCCGCAGCCTTGCCGGGGTAACCGAGGGACAGACGCATCAAGAATCGGTCCAGCTGCGACTCGGGCAAAGCGAAGGTGCCGCCCTGGCTGACCGGGTTCTGCGTGGCGATTACAAAGAACGGCTCGGGCAGCGGCCGGGTCGCGCCTTCGATGGTCACCTGGCCCTCCTCCATGGCTTCAAGCAGCGCACTCTGGCTTTTCGGCGTGGCGCGGTTGATCTCATCGGCCAGCACCAGCTCGGCGAAAATAGGCCCCGGGTGGAAGATAAATTGTCCGGTGTCCTTGTCGAACACCGAGGTGCCGAGAATGTCGCCGGGCAGCAGGTCGGAGGTGAACTGAATGCGCTGAAAGCTTAAGCCCAGCACCTTGGCCAGGGCATGACTGAGGGTGGTTTTGCCCATGCCGGGCAAGTCTTCGATCAGCAGATGACCACGCGCCAGCAGGCAGGTCATGGCCAGGCGGACCTGTGGTTCCTTACCCAGTACCACCTGATTGACCGAATCCAGGCAGGCATCTAGTTTCGTGCGCATCGCTCACTCCTTATTGCTAGTGGCTCGATGCTACTGGGCCGCACGGGGTCGGCAAAGAGCAAAGTTACCTTTGCTCACGAAACTGTGCAGGCAGCCTGCAGTTTTACAAATGAGGAGCGCGCTTTGCGTCGCTTAGCGCGGGTAGGCGTGGCCGAGGGCAGCCACGCCCGGAGCTTCAAGTGGGACGGCGCATCTCGAAGGTATCGCGGGTTCGGCTATAGGCGATGCCGCCCAGGCGCCCGACCACATCAAGCTTGTACGGATCGATGCGGCCCTGCTCATTGAGCACCGCATCGTCGATATGTGCCAACAGCACCTCGGCGAAGATCAGATGGCAATTGGGCTTATCCGCTGGGTAGGCCTGAATCTGCGCCACCCGGCATTCAAAGGCCACCGCAGCGCCAGCGACGCGAGGCGGAGCAACCCGCTGCGAGGCCACACTGGCGATGCCGCACTGCTCGAACTCGCTGATGCCATACGGCAACACCGCCGCACTGGCATTCATCGCCTCGGTCTGGGCGAAGGACACCAGCTGAATCACCAGCTCGCCGCTGGCCTGCACATTCAGTAAGGTATCCTTGAGGTCGCCATCGGCGCGGTGATTGACGTTGACCATCAGGGTCGGCGGGTCATCGCTGATCACCTGAAAGAAGCTGAACGGCGCCAGGTTGCTGACGCCCTCCACCGACTGACTGGAGACCCAGGCAATCGGCCGCGGCGTGATAGTCGAGGCCAACCAGCGGTAGCGGTCGAGCGGCTCAAGGGCGTTGAAATCCAGTTGCATCAGCGGCCAGCTCGCGACTCACGGATATAGAAACGGGCACGTTCAGACTTCGCCGTACAGCCCTTGTAACCTTCGAACTGCTGCTGGGTTTTCGCCGCAGTCAGCAGCGACACCGCCTTGGAGTAACTCACCGTACCGGCAAACCCCTCGGCCTTGGCCAGATCCAACTCGCGCCAGGCAGCGTCCAGCTGATTGGCGCAGCTGGTGCGATATGCTGTTTTCCCCGCACAACCGCTTAGCACCAACAGCAACATGGGCAACACGATCAACAGTTTCATCAGGTAACTCCTGCAAATAGACATACGTTTGACTCGGTATAAGGACACATCGCCTGACTCATTGCGATGCATCAATACAGCCAGTAAGACGTGCAAAACAGACAAAAGTGCCAACACCCCAATAGCCGTCGCACTCAGGCCCGAATGCCGTGGATACTAGCAAATCGCGCCTTGGCGGCGCGCGGCACGGCGCGTATGTTCGCTGCATTAAATAGTTACGAGGAACATCAGGATGAGTAAGCGCATTGCGCTGGTATTGGGCTCCGGTGGTGCGCGTGGTTACGCGCACATCGGCGTGATCGAGGAACTGGAAGCCCGCGGTTATGAGATCGCCTGCATTGCCGGCTGCTCCATGGGCGCGGTGGTTGGCGGCATCTACGCCGCCGGCAAGCTCAACGAATACCGTGAATGGACGCAGAGCCTGGATTATCTGGACGTGTTGCGCCTGCTCGATGTGAGCTTTCGTCTCGGAGCGATTCGCGGTGAAAAGGTCTTCGGCAAGATTCGCGAAATAGTCGGCGAGATCAATATCGAAGAGCTGCCGATCCCCTTCACAGCTGTAGCCACCGACCTGACCAACCAGCAGGAAATCTGGTTCCAGGAAGGCTGCCTGCACCAGGCCATGCGCGCCTCGGCGGCGATTCCCAGCCTGTTTACCCCGGTGGTGCAAGGCAAGCGCATGCTGGTCGATGGCGGCCTGCTCAACCCATTGCCCATCGTCCCGGTGGTGTCCGCGCACTGCGATTTAATCGTCGCGGTCAACCTCAACTCGGCCCATCAGCAACACTACGAACTGCCGATCATCGAACGCGCACCGGCGCTCAAGGGCCGTTTTGATCTATTGATGAGCTCGCTCGGCTCACGCCTGCCTTCGTTCAAACGCAAACCCGGCGAAGACGACGAACTGCTTCTGCTGGAGGACAACAGCAACCCGCTGCAGCCCGAAGCCATCAACCCCTGGCAGCAGAACGCCCGCGGCAGCCTGGACAAACCCGCTGCACCGAAATCCGCCAGCGGCTCGCGAGTAGCCGACCTCAGCGGCCCCGCATCGCTCCTGGAGCTGATCAACCAGAGTTTCGAGGTGATGCAGACCTCACTGGCCCAGTACAAGATCGCCGGCTACCCGCCGGACATCCTGATCAACGTGCCCAAGCGAGTATGCCGTTTCTTCGAGTTCTACAAGGCACCGGAGCTGATCATGCTCGGCCGGCAGATCGCCAGCGATACCCTCGATAAGTACGAGCGCGGCGACCGCTAGAGACTTTTTACGATCTGCTGCGCGTCGGCCCTGCTGCGTTAAAAACAGGCTCGGCAAGCCGCTTGCGGCTAACGCGCTTTAGCGCGACCCCGAGGGGGCGAGTGAAACGAGTAATGCTCATGTACAAAAGTACACTCGTGTGCGAGCCCAGTCCGCGTCCTCGCCTGTTTTGCCTTGCAGGACTCTAGCTCGCGAGATCGTAAATAAGCTCTAGAACCTAGGCGGAATCGCGCAGGCGATAGCCAACACCTGCCTCGGTAACGATAAAGCGCGGCGCGGTGGGGTCGTCGCCGAGTTTCTGCCGTAGGTGGCCGACCACCACGCGTAGGTAGTGGCTGTCCTCGCCATGGGTCGGGCCCCAGATGTCCTTGAGCAGTTGCTGCTGAGTCACCACCCGACCGATATGCCGCGCCAGTTGCGCCAGCACTGCGTATTCCTTGCGCGTCAGGCTGACCTCGACGCCATCGAGGCTGACCCGGCGGTAGGCAAAATCCACCTGCAAGGGACCGCTGCTGACCGCCGCGCTGGCTTGCTCCACACCACCGGCCAGGCGCAGCAACACGCGCACTCGGGCGAGGAATTCCTGAATGCCGAACGGTTTGGTCACGTAGTCATTGGCACCGCCATCCAGCGCGAGGACCTTCTCGCCCTCGCTGGCGCGCACCGACAGCACCAAAACCGGCACCTGCGACCAGGCGCGCAGCTCGCGCAACACCTGTTGGCCGTCCATATCCGGAAGTCCCAGGTCGAGCACCACCAGGTCCGGTTTGCCCAGCGCGGCCTGGGCCAGGCCTTCCTGCCCCGTAGCGCCTTCCAGCACCTTGTAGCCCTGGGCCGTAAGGCTGATGCGCAGGAATTTGCGAATCTGCGCTTCGTCATCGATGACCAGAATGGTCGCGGGGTTTTGGCTCATCGGCTATCCATCACTGTTCTTCTTCCATCTGCGGCTGGGTGTGCAACGGCAAGTGCAGGGTCAGGCTCGCGCCCAGGCCATCCAGCCCTTCGCCCACCGTCACCCGGCCGCCATGGGCGCCGAGCATGCCCTGGCAGATCGCCAGGCCCAGGCCAGTGCCCTGCCCACCGCGATCACCCCTGGCGGCGGTGTAGAACATATCGAAAATCTTCGTGCGCTCGTGCTCGGGAATACCCGGCCCCTGGTCACTGACAATAAAGCGCAGTTCTTCGGCATCCGCTTCGATGGCCACTCGCAAACGCCCCTGGTGCGGGGAAAAACGCGCAGCATTCTCCAGCACATTGACCAGCGCCTGCTCAATCAACGCGGCATGCACATAAAGCAGCGGCAGCTGTTGCGGCACCTGTATCTCCAGCTGCAAGGCAGACAATACCGGGCGCAGGCGCTGGGTCGCACTGGCAACGATATCCGCCGGGGCGACCCAGTCACGCGCCAGTTTCAACCCGCCGTGGCCCAGGCGAGTCATGTCCAGCAGGTTCTGGATATAGCGGTCGAGGCGCTCGGCCTCATCGCGGGTGCCTTCCAACAGCTCGCGGCGATCCGCCAGGGGAATCTGCTCACCCAGCGCCAGCAGGCTGTCGATCGAGCCGCGCATGGCGGTCAGCGGTGTGCGCAGATCATGGGATACCGAGGCCAGCAGCGCGCTGCGCAGCTCCTCGGTCTGCCCATGCAGGCGCGCGGCCTCCAGGTCCTCCGCCAGTTGCGCGCGTTCCAGGGCCTGGGCCAAGGGCTGGCCCAGCGCCGTGAGCAAGCGCCGTCGTTCGGCCGGCAAGGCCCTGCCGTCCTTGGGACTGACCCCGAGCAACAACAACGACCCCTCTTCGCCCGACAACGGCAACCACCACCAGCGCCCGTCCGGCAAAGTACCGGTGCCCAGTCCGGCGGGCTGATCGTGCTGCCAGGACCAATCCGCCGCCGCCCGCTCCAGATCAGTGAGCAGGCGCTGCGCACCCGCCTCCACCTTCCACAGCGCATCCGGGCTACGCGACAGCAAGCTGACCTCGACGTCCTGCCACAGGCCCAGCTGCTGCATGGCCGCAGCCAGAACCGCCTGGCGGTCGGTGGCCGCCGTCAGCTTGCGCGACAGTTCCAGCAGTGCGCTGGTCTCTCGCTGCGTCTCACGCAGGGCCTGTAATTGCTGGCGCTGGCGGCTGGCCAGGTTACCGGTCAGCCCAGCCATCAGCAGAAAGAACAGCAGGGTCAGCACGTCCTCCTGACGGTCGATGGTCAGGGTCAAGGTCGGCGGGATAAACAGAAAGTTGTACGCCAGAAACGACAGCCCGGCGCACGCCATAGCGGGACCCAAACTGCTGCGCACGGCAACGATCAGAACCGCCGCAAGCAGGATCAGCGAGATATTCGGCAGTTCCAGCACGCGGGATAAACCCAGCGCCACGGCAGAGGCCAGCAGCGTCGCCAGCAACGCCAGCAGGTAGTCACGCCAGACGACAGGCTGGCGGCGCCGCGACAGGGCCGGGGTATGGCTTGCCTCGGTATCCAGCACGCTGATTTCCAGGCCCTGCCCCAGTTGCAGCAAACGCTCAGCAAGGCCCCGGCCGAGGTGCCAGATACGCCGCAGACGTTGTCGGCTGCGGCCGACCAGAATCAGGCTGGCGCGGCGTTCGCGGGCATGCTCGATCAGGGTTTTCGCCACTTCGCTGCCGCGCAGGCTGACCACCTCGCCGCCCAGGCGCTCGGCCAATTGCTGCGCACCCTGCAGGTAACTCAAACGGGTTTCATCGCGCTCGCCGCCGGTGTCCACATACACCACTGACCAGGGCAGATGACGGCGCTCGGCCACCCGGCAGGCATGCCGCACCAGGCGCTCGGCCTGAGCATCGCCGTCAATGCCAACCAGCAGGCGACCACGTAGCGCAGGCGCTTGCTGGCCCTGCTGGCGGTAACGCCGACTGAGGTCCGCATCGACTCGCGCAGCAGCCGTCTGCATCGCCAGTTCGCGCAACGCGGTGAGGTTGGTCTGGCTGAAAAATGCATCGATGGCGGCGCGCGCCTGCTCCGGCACATACACCTTGCCCTCACGCAGGCGCTCCAGCAGCTCACGCGGCGGCAGGTCGATAAGCAGAATTTCGTCGGCTTCCTGCAACACCCAGTCCGGCAGGGTTTCGCGCACCTGCACGCCGGTGATATCGCGCACCTGATCATTCAGTGCTTCGAGGTGCTGCACGTTGACCGTGGTGTACACGTCTATGCCGGCATCCAGCAGCTCCTGCACATCCTGCCAACGTTTGCTGTGGCGGCTGCCGGGGGCATTGCTGTGCGCCAGCTCATCGACCAGCAGCAACTTTGGCGGCTTGGCCAGAATGCCGTCGAGGTCCATCTCGCTCAGCGCCACGCCACGGTATTCCAGGCGCTGCTGCGGCTGTTGCGGCAAGCCGGTAAGCATCGCCTCGGTTTCCGCACGGCCGTGGGTTTCCACCACACCAACGCGCAGGTCGACGCCCTGGCGCAATTGCGCCTGCGCCGCCTGCAACATGGCGTAGGTTTTACCTACGCCGGGCGCCGCACCGAGAAAGACCTTTAGCCGGCCACGACCCTCTCGCGGCATCTCATCGAGCAGGGCATCGGCGCGTACGGCATCACTCATGCAAGTTACTCAGCTTTTGCGGGAGGCGAATTGTCGGCCAGCGCCAGGTTCAGCGCCAGCACATTGACCACTGCCGGCCCTACCAGAGGCTTTTCCACGTGCTGTTCGATCAGTCGTTCCAGGCTGGCCGCCGGGATGCCACGTGCTGCGGCGATTCGGGCGATCTGAAACTGCGCCGCTGCCGGCGACAGATGCGGATCGAGGCCACTGGCCGAGGTGGTCACCAGCTGCATGGGTACTGCGCCCTGGCCTTCAACCTGCAAGCGTTTGGCATCTGTAGCGATACGCTCAGCCAACGCCGGGTTGCTCGGTGCCAAGTTGCTCGCACCACTGGCCACGGTGGCGTAACCACCGGCTGAAAGGCGCGGCTGAAACCACTGCGCGCCCTCGAAGGGTTGCGCCAATAACGCGCTACCGAGCACGTCGCCTTGCTGATTATGTAACAGGCTGCCATTGGCCTGCGCCGGGAACGCCAGCTGCGCCACACCGGTAACAGTCAGCGGATAAACCACACCGGTGACCAGGGTCATAAAGGCCAGCACGCTAATGGCTGGGCGGATTTGTTTGAGCATGATAAATCTCCAGATTCTGTGTAGCCGGATGCAATCCGGGCCCGAAGTTCATCCGGGCTACGGATTGCGCTTGCTTAAACGAGGCCGACGGCCACCAACAGCAGATCAATCAGCTTGATCCCGACAAAGGGCGCCACCAGGCCGCCCAGGCCGTAGATCAATAGGTTGCGGCGCAGCAGGCTGGCAGCATCGGCGGCTTGTACACGCACCCCGCGCAGGGCCAGCGGAATCAGCGCGACGATGATCAGCGCGTTGAACACAATCGCCGAGAGAATCGCGCTCTGCGGGCTGTGCAGCTGCATCAGGTTGAGCGCGCCAAGCTGCGGGTAGATGCCGGTAAACAGCGCCGGGAGGATGGCGAAGTACTTGGCCACATCGTTGGCCACCGAGAAGGTGGTCAGCGCGCCGCGGGTCACCAGCAGCTCCTTGCCTACCTGCACCACGTCGAGCAGCTTGGTCGGATCACTGTCCAAGTCGACCAGATTGGCCGCCTCACGCGCTGCCTGAGTGCCATCGTTCATCGCCAGACCCACATCGGCCTGGGCCAGCGCCGGTGCGTCGTTGGCACCGTCGCCGCACATGGCGACCATCTTGCCTTCGGCTTGTTCGCTGCGGATGCGCTGCAGCTTCTTCTCCGGGGTGGCTTCAGCAATCACATCATCCACGCCCGCTTCGGCGGCAATGGCGGCTGCGGTCAACGGGTTGTCGCCGGTCACCATCACGGTGCGGATGCCCATGGCGCGCAGCTCGGCGAAACGTTCGCGAATACCCGGTTTGACCACATCCTTGAGGTGAATGGCGCCGAGCAACTGACCGTCACCGGCTACCAGCAAGGGAGTACCGCCGCTCTGGGCGATCTTTTCGATTTCACGGGCCAATACCGGCGGCACGTCGCTGCGCTCGATGCCCAGATAAAGCAGCACCGCATCCACTGCACCCTTGCGGTAGCTGTGGCCGTTGTAGTCGGCGCCGGACAGGCGCGTCTCGGCACTGAAGGCAATCGATTTGATCGCACTGCGCTCAGGCTCAACCATGGTATTCAACGCACGCAGGTATTCGACAATCGACTTGCCTTCTGCGGTGTCGTCCGCCAGCGAAGCCAGCAACGCCGCGTCGCTGAGTTGCTTGCCCGATACCCCCGGCGCTTTGTAGAGCGCGCTGCAACGGCGGTTACCGAAGGTGATGGTGCCGGTCTTGTCGAGCAACAGTACGTGCACGTCCCCCGCCGCTTCCACCGCGCGGCCGGACTTGGCGATCACATTCAGACGCACCAGGCGGTCCATGCCGGCGATACCGATGGCCGAGAGCAAGCCGCCAATGGTAGTCGGAATCAGCGTCACCAGCAGCGCCACTAGGTACACCAGCGGCAGGTCGCCGTCGGCAAAACGGGCGAACGGCTGCAGCGTCGCCACCACCAGCAGGAAGATCAGGGTCAGGCCGATCAGCAGAATATCCAGCGCCACCTCGTTAGGCGTCTTCTGCCGCTTGGCGCCTTCAACCAGGGCGATCATCCGGTCCAGGGTCGACTCACCGGGGTTGGCGGTGATCTGCACCAGCAACCAGTCGGAGACCACTCGGGTGTTGCCGGTGACGGCCGAACGGTCACCGCCGGACTCGCGGATCACCGGCGCAGACTCACCGGTAATCGCTGCTTCGTTGACTGCGGCGATGCCTTCGACGACTTCGCCGTCACCGGGGATCAGCTCGCCGGCCTCGACCCGCACGATATCGCCCCGGCGCAAGCTGCTGGCCGCCACGGTTTCGAACTGCTGACCATTCTTGCGCCGCGCATTCAGACCCTGGCTGCCGGCCTTGAGGCTGTCAGCGCGGGCCTTGCCCCGGCCTTCAGCGAGCGCTTCGGCGAAGTTGGCAAACAGCACGGTAAACCACAGCCACAGAGCAATCTGCACGGCCAGGCCGGTGGAGACCTGTGGGTTAGGGATAAAGCACAGCACGGTGGTAACCACAGCCGTTAGTTCAACCACCAGCATCACTGGCGAGCGCACCAACTGGCGTGGATCAAGCTTGACGAAGGCCTGACGCAGCGCAGGTTTCCACAACGCGGCTATCGAGGTTTTCGGTTGTTGCTGGGCGCTTTTCAGCACCGGTTCGGTACGGGCGTTCATCATGGTTCTCCCTTAGAAGCCCTGGAACATGGTCATGTGCTCGGCAATCGGGCCCAAGGCCAGTGCCGGCAGGAAAGTCAGGCCACCGACCAACAGAATGGTCAGGGTCAGCAGGGTGACGAACAGCGGGCCGTGGGTTGGGAAGCTGTTGCTGCCCACTGGTGCGCGCTTCTTCGCCGCCAGGCTGCCGGCAATCGCCAGGATCGGCAGGATGTAGCCGAAGCGACCGAGCAGCATGGCCAGACCAATCATCAGGTTGTGGTACGGCGTGTTGGCACCGAAGCCGCCGAACGCCGAGCCGTTGTTGGCCGCACCGGAGGTGTAGTTGTAAAGAATCTGACTGAAACCGTGGGCGCCTGGGTTACTTACCGAAGCAGCCGGACCAGGCAGGCTGGCAGCCAGAGCGCCGAATACCAATACACCAATCGGCATCACCAGCAAGGTGGCCACCAGCAGGCGTACTTCGCGGGCTTCAAGCTTCTTACCGAGGTATTCCGGGGTGCGGCCGATCATCAGGCCGGCGAGAAATACCGCGATCAGCACAAACAGCAGCATGCCGTAGAGGCCAGCACCGACACCGCCGAAGATCACCTCGCCGAGCATCATGTTGAACATCGGGATCATCCCGCCCAGCGCGCTGAAGCTGTCGTGCATGGCGTTGACCGAGCCGTTGGAGGCGGCCGTGGTAGTCACCGCCCACAGCGCCGAGGCCGTGGTACCGAAGCGGCTTTCCTTGCCTTCCAGCGAACCGCTTTGCTCAATCGGCAATGCGACCAACGCAGGGTTCGGCTGATGCTCGGCATACAGCGTGCCGCCCAGACCGACACTGAACAAAATCAGCATGCAGGCCAACAGCGCGCGGCTCTGACGCAGGTCTTTGACGTAATGACCGAAGGTGAACAGCAGCGCAGCGGGAATCAGGATGATCGAGGCCACCTCGAACAGGTTGCTCCAGGCCGTGGGGTTCTCGAACGGATGCGCCGAGTTGACGCCGAAGAAACCGCCGCCATTGGTGCCCAGTTGCTTGATGGCAATCTGGCTGGCTGCAGGCCCAAGTGGCACAACCTGATCGGTGCCGCCGATGGTGTGCGCAGTTACGTATTCAAGGAAGGTTTGTGGCACGCCCTGCCACACCAGAAACAGCGCCAGAACCAGGCAGAACGGCAGCAGACCGTAGAGTGTGGCGCGGGTCAGATCGACCCAGAAGTTGCCGACGCTATTGCTCGAACGCCGGGCGATGCCGCGACAGAACACCACCAGCACGGTCAGACCAACCGCCGGGCTGACGAAGTTCTGCACGCCCAGGCCAACCATCTGGCTGAAATAGCTCATCTGCGCTTCGCCGCTATACGCCTGCCAGTTGGTATTGGTGACGAAACTCACGGCGGTGTTGAACGCCAGCGTCCACTCCAACCCCGGCAATTGCTGCGGGTTGAGCGGCAAACTGCCTTGCAGCATCAGGATGGCGAACAGCGTCAGCAGGCTGATCAGGGTGAAGGCCAGCAACGCCAGGCTGTAGGTTTTCCAGTCCTGCTCGCGGTTGCTATCGACACCGGCGATCCGGTAGCACAACCGCTCGACCGGCTGCAGCACGGGGCTGAGCCAGGTTTTTTCGCCTTCCATCACACGGTACAGGTAACGCCCGATAAAGGGCGCCGGCAGCAGAACCAGGACGAAGAACGCCAGGATCAAAGTGAAATCGTAACTGTGCATATGCGCCCCTACGCCTGATCAGCGCGCAGCAGCGCAACCAACAAATAGATGAAAAGTCCCAAGGCCAGGCCTAGGGACACCCCGTCGAGAATGCTCATGTGTTTGCTCCTTGTTGCGGTGGCTACCGCTTGGGGCAAATTGTCGGCAACCAGGGCGTAAAGGAACGAGTGCGGGCGATGCCGCCCGGCATAAAGAAAGCGTAAAGATCGCGGGCCATGGGCAAAAAAATACGGCCAGGCGCCCTGCTTTACAGGTCGCCTGGCCGTATTTACCGCGCAGGCTACGCCGGTGGCGTAGCGCTGAAGGCGTTACTGAATGGTGCTTTCACCCTCGTTTTCGTCCAGCAGCGCTTCATCGGCCGGGGCTTCATGGCCCATGCCAGCCAGACCGCCGCCGCTGCTCATGGCCAGCGCCACGAACTGGTCCACGGTCATCTGCTTGCCGTTGAAGGTCACCTGGTCGTTGGCGTAATGCAGACTGGAGCTGATGTCCTCGCCCTGCAGCACCGCCAGCTCGCTGGCCACCGCCATACCGCTGGCCATTTCACCCACCATCGCAGCCTGCTGAGCAATCGCTTCCTTGTCCGTTTCCCCGGCCAGAGTGGCCTGCACGCCAATCACATCAGTAATCATCGCCTTGGACACCAGCAACTTGGCATCCAACTGAGCGATCAACTGCTTGGCCAGTTCAGGCGCTGGCAAGTCGAAGGACGCCGGCTTGCTCAGGTCCAAGCCAAAGCTGAAGCTGCTTTCGCCGTTGGCGGTCTTGAACGCCAGTTTTTCCAGAGCCAGGCCCGGTTTGCCGGCCAACAGTTTTTCCAGATCAGTCTTGAACAGCGCAGTCTGCTCGTCGGTCAGCTCCGGCATACCGCTTTCACTGTCGACCTTGCCGCTCTGCAGCAGCGTGCCGTACAGCTCGATCATCGACTGCAGAGCCGCCGCGTCGAGGTTCTTCACGGTCCAGAGCATCTGCGAGGAGCCGATGTCGTTGCCCTGGTAGCTGATCATGCCGACGTCATAGCTGTAGCGCGCCGACAGCTGCTGGTTGGCTTCGCTGGTTTCATCGCGCTGGACGAAATCCTTGAACAGGATGGGTGCGCTCTCGCCAATCTGCAGCTCGATCTGCTGCAGACGCACCTCGTTCTGCCCCAGGTAGAAATCGCTGATGCCCTTGCGGGTGTTGCTGGTGAGGTCCATGCCCTTGAACTCAAGGCGCATGCTTTCATCGGTAGACAGGGTTGAGGTGAGTTTGAAGCTGTCCATCACGCCGCTGGCGCTGATTTTCTCGACATTGGCGCTGCTGTCGAAGTCGATCTCCAGGCCGCTGAAGTCGATGTTGGTCTGCTCATCCAGCGCCACTTGCAGCGGTTGCACGCGCAGGTTACCGCTCAGCGAACGGTCATAACCGAGGCTGACCTGCCCCTGCAGCGGCGCACCGCCCTGGCTGCCGGCGAACCACTTCTCCAGCTCCGGGCTGCGTTCCAGCGCATAGTTGCTGGTGGCCATAACGGGCAGTAGCTTGAGGGTTTGCAGTCGCGAAAGTGGGAATGGCCCATGCTCGATGCGGTCGGTGACGAACCACTCGAAGTTGCTCGGCGATTCGCCATCCAGGCTGCCGGCAAACTGAATGCGGTAACGCGCGTTGCTGCTAAACAGCTGGCGCTCCAAGGAAACCAGTTCGATGGTGGCGCTGAGGCCCAGTGCCGGCAGGGTTTTGCCCATATCCTCGTTGGCTTGCTGAATCGAGGTTTCCAGCACCGCTGGAAGCTGCTGACCGGTATACCAGGCGCCTGCGGTGCTCAATGCGCCGAGAACGACAACTACGCCAAGGGCGCTGCCTGCAATTTTCTTCATGGGTAATCCTGCGTGTCCGTTACGTGTGTGGGGTCTTCCCTGCTGCCGCCTGCCACTGCTGGGCATGCTTGCGGCCTAAGGCGCGGCGTTGGGTTTGCGACCAACGCCTGGCTGCGGCAGCCGATAGGCGCCGCGAAGCGCAGCAAGGCTACCACTGCGGCCACAGGCGACCAAGACGCCGCCTGGGAAATTTGCCGAGAATGCCAACCGGCTCGAACAGCAGCACCGTGGCATCGAGAACTCAGCGCTGCGGCTTATCTACCGGCTCAGTGCTACTCACCACAATGCTTGGGGCTGCACTACCGACCCAGTCACTGAGCAGGCTGTAGGCCACGGCCAGCAAGGTTGGGCCGAGGAACAAGCCCATAAAACCGAACGCCAGGATGCCGCCGAACACGCCGAGCAGTACCACGATCAATGGCAAGTTGCCGCCACGGCTGATCAGGTACGGCTTGAGGATGTTGTCGACGCCGCTGATCACCAGGAAGCCCCAGATCAGCAGAAACACGCCCATGCCGACTTCGCCCTGCCAGAACAGCCAGGCCACGGCTGGGCCCCAGATCAGCGGCGGCACCATGATCAAGCTAAAGCCGAAGGTCAGCATCCCCAGTACCAGCGCACCCGGCACACCGGCGATGGTGAAACCGATCCAGGCCAGGATCGCCTGCGCTGCGGCAGTACCGATCACCCCGTTAACCACCCGCTGCACAGTACCGGCAACCAGTTCCAGATAATGCTCGGCGCGATCACCGATCAGGCGCTGCAACAGGCTTTCGGCAAACGCGGCCAGACGCGGCCCGTCGCGGTAGAAAAAGAACACCAGAATCAGGCTCAAAGCCAGCTCCAGCATGCCGCCACCGATCTGTGCACTGCGCGCCAGCAGCCAATTGCCGACCTGCCCCAGGTACGGCCGCACGGTGGCGAAAAACGCCGCACCCTGCTGGTCGATGGTCATCCAGAAGCCCACCAGGCGCTCGCCAACCAGTGGTACGCCGGCCAGCCAGGTGGGTGCCGGCGGCAGCCCGTCGACCTGGAAATCCTTGAGTAAGGCGGTGACATCTTTGATGTGATCCGCCAGGTTGAAGCCGAGCATCACCAACGGCACCGCCACTACCACGGTCCAAGTCAGGGTCAGCAGACCTGCGGCCAGCGCCTGACGGCCGCCGAGCAGGCGCGTCAGCACGCGCATCACCGGCCAGCTGGCAAACGWCAANTTTTGTTTTTTACATTTTTTTTTTTTTACAAGAGAAACAGGCCATGCGAGCGGGCTCGGTGCGTTGTGTGGGCGAGAAGGTGTGAAAAAGAGCCAGGGTAAAGGCCGCCCCACCCCCGGGCCTCCGCCACTACCACGGTCCAAGTCAGGG
>NZ_JBNXUH010000162.1:0-323 GCF_050563605.1 Pseudomonas peli
GCGCAGGGCTGGCCAGCGCTGTAAGAGAGAGTGCGGCGAACAAACCTTTGCTTCGGTCTCTTATACACATCTGGCGCGGCCGACGACGCGCCACGAGGGTGCAGACGAAGATACACAGGTGAAGCTGTAGGAGAAAGCGGGAAGAGTAAANTCTGGCGCAGTGCTGGCCAGCGCTGTAAGAGAGAGTGCGGCGAACAAACCTTTGCTTACCTGCATGGATAGTGCCACTTGGTATAGACGCTGCCTCTTACACACATCTGACGCCGCCGACCACGATCCACGAGTCTAATATCCACCACTGTCTCTTCTACACATCTAACACA
>NZ_JBNXUH010000163.1:0-318 GCF_050563605.1 Pseudomonas peli
GCGCGATGAAGTGGCGGTCACTTTGCTGGCTTTTGCCGGAATGGCCGGTTTGGCGCGGGCGGGAATGCTCGCCCTGCGCGGGGCGTTTCCGCGCCTCGGTGCCTTTCGTCTGGCTGCGGATGACAATGCCGCCATTGCGCTGCGCGTGGGTGGCTCGATTGAGGAATTGGTACGGCGTGTGGAGACCGGCTCGGCGGGAATCWAGGGGGGGGGCVAAGNCCGAGGGGGGAGARTGGAGGGGGGGTGACAGGGGTTTGGYCYAAWDYCGGGGAGAACCACCCTCTCGCCCCGAAAGGGGGAATTTAAACGGGGCGGGCG
>NZ_JBNXUH010000167.1:0-309 GCF_050563605.1 Pseudomonas peli
GTGCATTGGGCCACCAGATCGGCGGGRGGGGTCCMGCCCCGGAGGGCTAAAGCTAGGTGCACCCGTCTCTTTTAAAAATCTGACGCTGCCGACGACGCCCCACGAGTGGAGAACTTTGTGGGGGGCGGCGCTCTTTAAAAAAAAAAAAAAATAGAAAGNGTGCATGCGGGCCACCAGATCGGCGGGAGGKGTCCAGCCCYGGAGGGCTTACGCTAGGGGGACAGCGCACTGATTCTTTCTCTTTTACACATCTTACGCTGCCGGCGACGCCCCCCGAGTGGTGTTGTGTGGTGGGGGCGGGGCGTTTCA
>NZ_JBNXUH010000168.1:0-306 GCF_050563605.1 Pseudomonas peli
ATATTTAAGGGACTGGGGGCGGATGGTCGTGAGCTGGCAGAAAATTGCTAGAGGCGGGGCCCGGTCCCGTCTCTTTTAAACATCTCCCAGCCCACGAGACCAACATAGGGAACTCGTATGCCGGCTTTCCCTTGAAAAAAAAAAAAAGAATTTAAGGGACTGGGGGCGGATGGTCGTGAGCTGGCAGAAAATGGCTAGAGGCGGGCCTCGATCATTTTCCCCTTTCCGGGGGCCTGKCYCTTATACACAWCTGACGCYGCCGSCGMCGCCCCCCGAGKGTGKATCTTYTCCGGGTYGCGSYSYCTT
>NZ_JBNXUH010000169.1:0-302 GCF_050563605.1 Pseudomonas peli
CTCAGTTCGTCTCGTGGGCTCGSWMKGYGTRYWMGARMYMRATGAACAACAGGCTTTGCCGCGTTATGTGCTGCAAGGCCAGGGCGATAAGCCGGCGCAAGGCGAATCGCTACGTCAGTGATGGCCGGTGCAATAGACGCAGCCCGGATACAGTCCGGGAGGCGGTAATACACTTTTGATTGGCGGGCCGCGGGCTCCCACGCCACCGGGAACGGCGCCATGCATTTGTCTCTTATATACTTCCGACGCCCCCGACGTCGCTCCTGGAGCGTCAAGCTTATACGGTTCTCCCATTTTGCTAT
>NZ_JBNXUH010000171.1:0-288 GCF_050563605.1 Pseudomonas peli
GGCTCAGTTCGTCTCATGTGTTCGGAGGTGGGGATAAGAGAGATGGCCTGTGCGGCCCAGGAGATTTCCGGCTGCTCAATCGGCTGCTGGTACAGACGCAGGTAGTCGTCGTTGTCCAGGTGGGCGCGTTGGCGCACGGCGTCGGGCACGGGGTGGCGGGTAATTTCGAACATGGCGGGGCCYTGTTKTTGTGTTTCCCCAAGSCCGBAAGGGGTGTCTCTTTTAAACATCTCCCRGCCCCCCAGACGAAATGAGGGGAATCGTATGCCCTCTTTTTCTTTTAAAAAA
>NZ_JBNXUH010000031.1:0-125 GCF_050563605.1 Pseudomonas peli
TTTCGTCTCTTTTTCTCTTTTATTTGTGTACTCTCCCTGTTCCTCCCTGCTTTTAAATCTAACTTCGTGTTTTATAAGAAGTTTAAAGGACCACATACGCCTGAAGAGCTGCGCATTATAGGGAC
>NZ_JBNXUH010000031.1:167-49943 GCF_050563605.1 Pseudomonas peli
ACCCACGAACTCAAGGGCTGTAGCCACACGAACCACTAGCGCGCCGCCTGCAGAAACGACAAAGCCGTTGAAGCTGGCGCTTCAACGGCTTTGTCGTAACTATCGCGCAGCAGCTAAGCGCTTTTACCGCGACGCAGGCGCAGCAGGTACTGAATCGGGCCCGAGGCCGCGTATGCAAGGAAGATGATCAGCAGAATGCGTGGCGGATCACTGAACACCACAGCAAACACCAGCACCACCGCCAGAATCGCTACAAAGGGCACGCGCCCTTTCAAGTCGAGATCCTTGAAGCTGTTGTACTTGATATTGCTGACCATCAGCATACCGGCAGCAGCCACCAGGATGGCAACCACAAAGGCCATATTCGAGCCCTTGATGCCAAAATCACTGAAGGCCCACACCGTACCCGCCACCACACCCGCAGCAGCCGGGCTGGCCAGACCGATAAAGTAGCGTTTGTCGACGCTGCCGATCTGTGTATTGAAGCGCGCCAAACGCAGCGCGGCACCCGCTACATAGATGAAGGCCACCATCCAGCCGACCTTGCCCATGCTGCCCAGCGCCCACTCAAACGCGAGCAAGGCAGGCGCCACACCAAAGGCGACCATATCGGACAGCGAGTCATACTCGGCGCCGAAAGCACTCTGGGTATTGGTCAAGCGTGCGACACGCCCATCCAGACCATCCAGCACCATGGCAACAAACACTGCGGCGGCGGCCACATAGAAGTTGCCGTTCATGGCATTGATGATGGCGTAGAACCCGGCAAACAGATTGGCCGTGGTAAACAGGTTGGGCAGCAGATAAATACCGCGATGACGGACCTTGCGCCCTTCGGCGTCATGCCCCTCTTCTATATGCTCATCGATTGGCAGCAAACTTTCAGCGTCGGCGGGAGACTGCGGCTCATCTGGACGTTCATTCATGAACAACACCTTGCAACGGATTTGGAGAATTTCGACAGGCGCTGACGATCAGGGTTCACGCCAGCGCCCATGCAACACTCAGGCTTTATACCAGAAGCCTTGCCGCACCATGAAAAAACGCGGCCAAGGCCGCGTTTTTTCTTACGTCATAAAACCTTAGTTCTTGGCTTTGTCGACAATTTTGTTGGCACCGATCCACGGCATCATGGAGCGCAGTTGCTCACCGATGATTTCGATACCGTGAGCAGCGTTGTTACGACGCTTGGCGGTCATCGAAGGGTAGCCGGTTGCGCCTTCGCTGATGAACATCTTGGCGTATTCGCCGTCCTGAATGCGCTTCAGAGCATTGCGCATGGCCTGACGGGACTCGGCGTTGATGACTTCCGGGCCGGTCACGTACTCGCCGTATTCGGCGTTGTTGGAGATCGAGTAGTTCATGTTGGCGATACCGCCTTCGTACATGAGGTCAACGATCAACTTCAGTTCGTGCAGGCACTCGAAGTAAGCCATTTCCGGCGCGTAACCGGCTTCAACCAGAGTTTCAAAGCCGGCTTTAACCAGCTCAACGGTACCGCCACACAGAACAGCCTGCTCGCCGAACAGGTCGGTTTCAGTTTCGTCCTTGAAGGTGGTTTCGATGATGCCGGTACGACCGCCACCAACACCAGCGGCGTAGGACAGAGCAACGTTCTTGGCGTTGCCGGAAGCGTCCTGATAGATAGCGATCAGGTCAGGGATACCGCCGCCCTTGACGAACTCAGAACGCACGGTGTGGCCCGGCGCCTTCGGCGCGATCATGATCACGTCGAGATCGCTACGCGGCACAACCTGGTTGTAGTGGATGGCAAAGCCGTGGGAGAAGGCCAGGGTGGCGCCTTTCTTGATGTTCGGCTCGATTTCGTTCTTGTACAGCGAGGACTGGAACTCGTCCGGGGTCAGGATCATGACCAGGTCGGCAGCAGCAACGGCGGAAGCAACGTCAGTCACTTTCAGGCCGTGGGCTTCAGCCTTGGCAACAGTGGCCGAGCCTTTGCGCAGGCCAACAGTCACGTCAACGCCGGAATCCTTCAGGTTGCACGCTTGAGCGTGGCCCTGGGAACCGTAGCCAATGATGGCAACTTTCTTGCCCTGGATGATCGAGAGGTCACAGTCTTTGTCGTAATAAACTTTCATGTTCTTGGCTCTTTTAATCGAAAGGGATGGGGTGCATGCACCGCGACGAAGACACCTTAAGTGATCCGCCCTATTGCGTAAAATGATATATTTGCAACACAACATGCCGATATTTGAAACGATTATGGATAGTCACGCACTCAGGCTCTTTCTCTCCCTGGCCGACCACCTGCACTTCGGCAAAACCAGCCGCGAGCAACACGTCAGCCCTTCCGCACTCAGCCGCAGCATCAAGCAACTCGAGGACGAACTGGGCGCGCCACTGTTTCTGCGAGACAACCGCTCAGTCCGCCTGACCCGCGAGGGACAACAGTTTCGCGAGTATGCGAACGAGGTCATGAATGGCTGGCAGGCCATCCGCCAGACCTTTAAGCAGGACCAGTTGATCCTCCACGGCGAGCTCTCACTGTATTGCTCGGTAACCGCTAGCTACAGCTTCCTCTATGACATCTTGAGCAGCTTTCGCCAGGACTACCCACGCATTGAAATGAAGCTGCACACCGGCGACCCGGCCAAAGCCGTAGAGCGCGTGCAAGAAGGACTGGAAGACCTGGCCATCGGCGCCCGCCCCGACAGCTTGCCCGCTGGCGTCGCGTTTCAATCCATTGCTCGTTCCGCACTGTGCTTTATCGGCCCACTGTCACCCCAGCTGTTAAGCGAGGAACAACTGAAGCTCCCCGGTACGGACACTTGGAAAGACGTACCGATGATTCTCTCAGAAGAAGGCCTTGCCCGAACCCGCACCGATCGATGGTTAAAAAACCACAACATCAAACCGCGCATTTACGCCCAAGTGAGCGGCAATGAAGCCATCGTCAGCATGGTGAGCCTGGGTTTTGGCATTGGTGTGGTCCCGCAAATCGTCCTCGACAACAGCCCACTGACCGCTCGCATCCGCATCTACGATATTCAGCCACCACTAACTGCCTATGACATTGGCCTGTTCGCGCTGGAGAAGCGCCTTAAAGATCCGCTGATCAACGCCTTCTGGAATCGCCAACGCTAAATGCGGGCAGCGAGCCGTTGACCCCGAAACGCAAAAAACCCTCAGGGATCTCTCTCTGAGGGCTTTTCGTTTTATCAGCACAACGCAATCAGATGCTCAGCACCTTGTCGCCACGGGCAATGCCGGTAACGCCACTGCGCACGGTTTCCAGAATCGAAGCAGTGCCGATGGCCTGGATAAAGCTGTCCAGCTTGTCGCTCGTGCCGGCCAGTTGAATGGTGTAAACGCTGCTGGTCACATCGACGATCTGCCCACGGAAGATGTCGGTGGTACGTTTGACTTCAGCACGTTGAGCACCAGTGGCCTTGACCTTGACCAGCATCAGCTCGCGCTCGACGTGAGCGCTTTCTGACAGGTCGACCAGCTTGACCACCTCGACCAGCTTGTTGAGGTTTTTGGTGATCTGCTCGATGACTTCATCATGACCCACAGTGGTCAGCGTCAGACGCGACAGAGTCGGGTCTTCGGTCGGTGCCACAGTCAGGCTTTCGATGTTGTAGTTGCGCTGCGAGAACAGACCGACCACGCGGGACAATGCGCCGGGCTCGTTTTCCAGCAGCAGGGAAATAATGTGTCGCATGATTAGGTACGCTCCGTCTTGCTCAGCCACATATCGCGCATTGCACCGTCTTTGATCTGCATCGGATAGACGTGCTCACTGGTATCAACCTGGATATCGAGGAACACCAGGCGATCTTTCATCGCGAAGGCTTCCTCCATCTTCGGTTTTAGATCCTTCAGGTCAGTGATGCGCATGCCGACATGGCCATAGGCCTCGGCCAGCTTGACGAAGTCCGGCAACGATTCCATATAGGAATGCGAATGACGGCTACCGTAGTTCATGTCCTGCCACTGGCGCACCATACCCAGCGCACCGTTGTTCAGGTTGACGATCTTCACCGGCAAACCGTACTGCAGGCAGGTCGACAGCTCCTGAATGTTCATCTGGATGCTGCCTTCACCGGTTACGCAGGCGACTTCGTCATCAGGGAAGCTCAACTTGACGCCCATGGCCGCAGGGAAACCAAAGCCCATGGTGCCCAGGCCGCCGGAGTTGATCCAACGGTTCGGCTTGTTGAAGCGGTAGTACTGGGCAGCAAACATCTGGTGCTGACCAACATCGGAGGTCACAAACGCGTCGCCACCGGTGACTTCGGACAGAGTCTCGATCACGGTCTGCGGCTTGATGATGCTGCCGTCGCCCTTGTCATAAGGGAACATGATGCGACCACCGCGCCACTCTTCGATCTGCTTCCACCAGCTCGCCAGAGCATCCTTATTCAGCTGCTCGCCGATCTCTTTAAGGATCGCGACCATCTCGGTCATCACGCTATCAACCGGGCCGACGATTGGGATATCGGCCTTGATGGTCTTGGAAATAGAGGCTGGATCGATATCGACATGGATGATCTTGGCATTCGGGCAGAACTTGCTCGCGCCGTTGATCACGCGATCATCAAAGCGCGCACCAACCGCCAGGATCACATCGGCGTGGTGCATTGCCAGGTTGGCGGTGTAGCTGCCGTGCATACCGAGCATGCCGAGGAACTGGCGATCGGTGCCTGGATAGCCGCCCAAACCCATCAGGGTGTTGGTGACTGGCAGGTTGAGCATTTGCGCAAGTTCAGTCAGCGGCGCTGCAGCACCGCCCATGATCACGCCACCACCGGAATAGATCACTGGACGCTTGGCCGTCAGCAGCAATTCAGCCGCCTTACGGATCTGCCCAGAATGACCGCGCAGTGCAGGGCTGTAGGAGCGCAGCTTGACCTTCTTCGGATAGACGTACTCAAACTTCTCAGCCGGGTTGGTCATGTCCTTCGGAATATCCACGACCACCGGGCCTGGACGGCCGGATTGGGCCAGATAGAAGGCCTTTTTCAGAACTTCTGGAATTTCCGAGGCGTGCTTGATCATAAAGCTGTGCTTCACGATCGGCCGGGAGATACCGATCATGTCGGTTTCCTGGAAGGCATCGGTGCCAACCATGTTGCTTGGCACCTGGCCAGACAACACCACCATCGGAATGGAGTCCATATAGGCGGTGGCAATACCGGTAATGGCATTGGTTGCGCCAGGGCCGGACGTTACCAGTACCACACCGGCTTTACCGGTGGCACGGGCATAACCGTCAGCCATATGGGTTGCCGCTTGCTCGTGACGAACCAGGATGTGCTGGACTTCCGGCTCTTTGAACAGGGCATCGTAGATGTGTAGGAGAGCACCGCCCGGGTACCCATAGATGTTCTTAACGCCTTCGTCACGCAAAAAGCGGACGACCATTTCAGCGCCGGATAAAAGCTCCACGTTGTTCACCTCTAAAACGCCAGAAAACCGCCCAACAAGGAGGACGGCCTAAGATAGGTTTACTGTCAGCAGAGCATGAGCGACGGTGGTCGCCGACTACGTCAGCTACAACTGAGCAAGTATTGGGAATGCCCCAAAGTGTTGCGGGGTCTTCCCACCCAGCGCGAGGTAACGCGTTGCGGGTGTAACAGGTCGGCGCGGGTGTGCACCTCATGTCTACTGAGCTAAAGCCTGCTTGCGGCGGACTCCACTACAGCGAGCGTGGAATTGTTGAGATTCGGCGCTGCCAAGTCAAGCAATCCGTGATTGAATCTGCAATCTTCTGCTGTGACGCAGCGCAGGATGACGATTCGAACATTTTGGTTATAGTAGTCAGCAGGCACCGCAGCTCAATATAAGGAAACCGCATGCGCCGCATGATGATCACCAGCAGCTTGCTGCTCGCCATGAGCGCCACCGCCATGGCCAGCCAGGTTTACAAGTGGGTCGACGCCCAAGGCGTGACGCACTTCAGCGCACAGCCACCACAAGGCCAAGACGCCACCAGCATCAACACCGCAACACCGCCGCCAAAACCTGCCGTCGCAGAAGAGAAGAAAGCGGCGCCGACCTTCGAAAGCATCGCCGACCCCGAGCAGGCGGCCATCGATGAAAAGGTCAAACAGGACGTCGCGGCCAAAGAAGTGGAGCGCAAGAAGTACTGTGAAGATGTGCGCACTAACCTCGCACAACTGCAGAACAACCCGCGCGTACGCGTGGATGTAGACGGTGAAGTGCGCCGCCTAAGCGAAGAAGAGCGCCAAAGCCGTATCAGCGAAGCGCAGAAGGCGATTGCCGAAAACTGCAAATAAGCCGATTGGCGCGACTCAGCTCGCGCCAACAATCAGCTGATCGAATTCACCCAGCAGCTTGATCAGCACTCTGGCCTTCTTGGCCTGACCGCCATACACCTGCTCGGCCATCGGCTGAATCCCGGAAACACTGGGCAATGCGGCACCTGCTTCCAGCATCTGCTTCATCCTCGGTAGAAATATCCACTGCAGCCACTGTTCGAACGCCAGCGTATCGACACAGAACGGCTGCTGGCTGGATAACGCCTGTGCACTAGGCGCCTGCGCATCCCACCAACCTTGCACGCGCAGCTCGCGCTCGATCAGCAGCAGCTGCTCCGCCACCACAGGTACGCGCGCATCCATCAGAGGCTAACTCGCGCCTGCTCACGGGCCTGGGCGGCACCCGCAGCATCACCTTGACGCTCGCGCGCCTGGGCGATCAGGTTCCACAGACTGGCCTGCAAGGCCGGGCGACCGTTGGCATAGCTCAGACCACGCCGGGCAAACTGCTCGGCCTGCGCCGCATCGCCTTGAGCCAAACGTACTTCGGCAAGCTTATAGAGCACCTGTGGTTCACGCGGTGCAATACGCTGAGCGCGCTCCAGACTGGAGGCAGCGCCATTCAGATCACCACCACCCTGCTGCTGCTGAGCCGTAGTCAACAAGGCCAGGACCGGGCCATCCAGCTGCTCATCCATGGCCAAACCACCGCTTGGAATGCCACTGGGCGCCGGCGCGACATAGCCGCCTTGGGTTGTGGCGGGCGGCGTAGCACTCCACGGCTGCGTAGTGCTGCCGGTATCCAGCGGGGCATTGCCTGCAGGGAACGACTGAATCGGCGCGGAACTCCCGCCACCACCCGGCACCATCACCACCACGCCGGAGTCTTCCGGCAGGGCCTGAGGCTGCGCAGCGGGGGCACCGTACCCACCTGGCGTACCCGATTGCGCGCCGGCGACAGCAGTGCCGCCTTCAACTACCGGAATCGAGCCGCGCGGCACACTGCTGCAACCAGCCAACATCAACGAAGCCGTTACAGCTGGAATCAACCACTTATTCACGTCACACCCTCTTCACTTAATCCAACCAGCCGCGTACCCAATCCATCACTTCGTTGACCGGCGCCTGAATACCACAGGCCGGCCCGGCGACGGGTTGGCTGCCGCGAATATACGGCATCTGTACTGCATTCGGACAACTCGGGTCGGTGCCCTGGCCGCTACTGGCATCCACCCAGGCCTGCACCACGTTATCCGGCACGGGCATATCCAGCGGCAGCGGGTCGGCCTTGCGCATAAAGTCCGTCCACACCTGCAGCGCACCAGTCGCACCGGTCAGCGGTGTGGGGCCGTTGTCATCACGCCCCAGCCACACCACCGCCAGAACGTCCTGACTGAAGCCGGCAAACCAGCTGTCGCGCGAGTCGTTACTGGTGCCGGTCTTACCGGCCAAGGCCAGGGAACGCGGCAGCTGGCTGTAGACCGAACGTCCTGTGCCTTCTGACATCGTGCGCTGCATGGCGTTCTGCAACAGATAAATGGCGCCGCTGTCGAAGCGCTGCTGAATCTGATACGGGTAGCGCTTGAGCGGCTCACCCTCTGCCGTCAATACCGCACGAATACCGCGCAACGGCGTATTGAAGCCGCCATTGGCCAGGGTCTGGTACATATTCGCCACGCTCATCGGGCTCAGTCCGCCTGCGCCCAACAACATCGACGGATACGCCGGCCACTCCTGCTCGACACCCAAGCGGTTCAGCGTCTTCAGCACTTCCGGCACGCCGATTTCCAGGCCGAGCTTGGCGGTCGACAGGTTGTAGGAATTGACCAGACCCTGATACAGATAAATCGTGCCATGGGCCTTGCGGTCGTAGTTCTGCGGGCTCCAGACCTGACCATCCTGACCCTTGATGGAGAACGGCTGATCTTCAAGCAGACTGGTCAAGGTGTACTGGCTCGGACGTTCCAGAGCCGTCAGATAGATCGCAGGCTTGATCAGCGAACCAATCGGCCGTACTGCATCCAACGCCCGATTGAAGCCAGCAAAGCGCGGCTGGCGACTACCAATAATGGCCTGCACCTCGCCACTTTCCGGACTGGTCACCACCATCCCGGCCTCAACCTGATCAACCCCCTTGCGCCCGGATAGGCGTTTCAGGGTGTCGGCCAAGGCACTTTCGGCTTTGAGCTGCATGATCGGATCAAAGCTGGTGAAGATGCGCAGGCCTTCTTCGGTCAGGTCCTGCTCCTGATAATCCTCACGCAGCTGGCGCTTGACCAGATCGAGGAAGGCCGGGAAAGAGCTGTCCGCCAAAGTCCCGCGCTGGGTAATGCCCAACGGTTTCTGTTTTGCCGCTTCAACTTCTTCAGTGCTGGCCACGCCCTGCGCTGCCAGCACATCGAGCACCAGGTTGCGCCGTTCCAACGCACGCTCGGGGTTACGGCGCGGATTGTAGTAAGTCGGCCCTTTGACCATGCCCACCAGCAGCGCCACCTGATCGAGCTTCAGCTCGGACAGCGGCTGACTGAAGAAATACTGGCTGGCCAGACCAAAGCCATGCACCGCACGCTGGCCGTCCTGGCCCAGGAAGACTTCATTGAGGTACGCCTCAAGAATGTCCTTCTTCTCGTAATGCAGCTCCAGCAGCACCGCCATCATGGCTTCGGTTGCCTTACGGGCCAGGGTGCGCTCGTTGGTCAGGTAGAAGTTCTTCACCAACTGCTGAGTCAGGGTACTGCCGCCCTGACGCAGCTGACCGGCGGTGGCGTTGATCCACACCGCGCGAGCAATGCCCTTGGGCGACACGCCGAAGTGATTGAAAAACTCGCGATCCTCAATCGCCACCAGGGTTTCCACCAGATACGGCGGCACCTGCTCCAGCTTGATCAGCACGCGGTCTTCCTGGTGCGCTGGGTACAAGCCACCAATCAGCAACGGCTCAAGCCGCGCCACCGCCAGATTGCCGCCACCGGCCTGAGTCAGGCCCGCAACATAGTCACCGGAGAAGCGCACGCGCACGCGCTGCGACGGCTCGGTGCTTTCATAGAATTGAAAGCCGCGTGAATGCAGCTCGATATTGTTGCCTGCCACCGACACGCCGCCGGGGCCGGCCACTGCGTTTTCGCGGCGATAGCCCAGGGCATCCAGCTCCTTGAGGAAGTCATCCTTGGCCAGTTTCTGCCCAACGAATAGCTCCAGTGGCCTGGCATAGACCTTGGCGGGCACAGTCCAGCGCTTGCCGGAGAACTTCTCCTGCACCACAGCATCGAGATAAACCGCAAACACGGCGAGTACCACCAAACCAACCAGGCCGAGCTTGATAGCCCAGCCCAACCAGGGGCGCATACCGCCAGAACGGCGTTTAGAACGGGGACGGGAAGATCGGGTACGAGTCATGGCGCGGCATTATACGCACTTTGCCCGCTTGCCAGCAGGCCAGCTCAGCGGTTTGCAGACTGGCGTTGAGCGGCCATAATGGCCGCCTCTTATTCAGTACAACGCCAAGGATCGCCCGTGAGCCAAGCTCTGATCGCCGCACTGCAGAACCCGGCCCTCTACCCTCATCCTGTGGAGCAGTTCCAGGTCATCGAAACCCATATTTCCTGGGTGGTGCTCACCGGCCCCTTTGCCTACAAGCTCAAGAAGCCGGTGAATTTCGGCTTTCTCGACTTCACCGAGCTGAGCGCACGTGAACACTTCTGCAAGGAAGAGCTGCGCCTCAACCAGCGCCTGACCCAGGGCCTTTATCTGGAAGTGCTGCCAATCACTGGCAGCGTCGATGCCCCGCAACTGGGCGGTACTGGTCCAGCCATCGAATACGCGCTGAAAATGCGCCAGTTCCCGCAAAGCCAGCTGCTCAGTGACGTGCAAGCGCGCGGCGAACTGAGCGAGGCGCATATCGACGCGCTGGCCAAACAAATTGCCGACTTCCACGGTTCGACCCCTGCGGTCGCGGCCAACCATACGCTGTGCGCCCCCGAAGCGATCGTCGCTCCGATGCGGCAGAACTTCGAACAGATTCGCCCGATGCTCAATGACGCGGCCGATCTGCAGCAGCTTGAAGCCCTGCAAGCCTGGACCGAAGCCAACTACGCGCGCCTCGAGCCACTGCTGGCCAAGCGCGCAGCCAATGGTTCGATCCGCGAATGCCACGGCGACATCCACCTGGGCAACGCCACTCTGCTGGACGATCAGGTGGTGCTGTTCGACTGCATCGAGTTCAACGAGCCATTTCGCCTGATCGATATCGCCTCGGACGCCGCTTTCCTCGCTATGGACCTGGAAGATCGCGGTCTCAAGGCCCATGCCTGGCGCTTCGTCAATGGCTGGCTGGAGCACACCAGTGATTACGCCGCTCTGGAGCTGCTGAATTTCTACAAGGCCTATCGCGCGCTGGTACGCGCCAAGGTCGCGCTGTTCAGCCTGGCCCATCAGACCGATGCAGTGCAAAAGGCGGTAACCCTGCGCCAATACCGCAACTACGCCAACCTGGCGGAAAGCTACAGCGCCATCCCGTCGAACTTCCTGGTCATTACCAACGGCGTTTCCGCAGTGGGCAAAAGCCATGTCGCCATGCGCCTGGTTGAAGCACTCGGCGCCATTCGTCTGCGTTCGGATGTAGAGCGCAAGCGCCTGTTCGGTGAGCAGAAGGATGCCGACCTCGGCAAACTCAGTACCGGCATCTACACCCAGGACGCCAGCGCCGCCACTTACCAGCGCCTGCACCAGCTGGCCGACGCCGCGCTGCACGCCGGTTTCCCGGTAGTCATCGACGCCACCTACCTCAAGCAGGCACAGCGCGAAGCGGCCAGCCAGGTTGCCGAAGCCTGCGGCGCACCCTTCCTGATTCTGGAATGCAGCGCCCCGGACGAGGTGATTGCCAGCTGGCTGGAGCAACGCAAGGCCGCCGGCAGCGACCCGTCCGATGCCACCATGGACGTCGTGCACGCCCAGCAAGCCAGCCGCGAAGCGCTGACCGACGATGAACTGCTGCACAGCAAGCGCGTAGAGACTCATGAAAGCGCCAGTCTGGACACCCTGATCGCGCGCATTCGCCAGCGCCTTACGGGCCTGTAACAAGCAAAAGGGCAATAGAGTTGCGGCGCGAGCAGAGCGCGCCGCGGCTTCTATACTGGCGGTGAGCCCATATGGAGATGCCCCATGAGTCAGCCCCGACAACTGGATAGCCCGCTGTATATCCTGATCCGCAACGAACAGATTTCCGCCTTCAATGCGCAAAAGCCCAAAGACACAGTCGTCGACCTGAGCGACGGTGATTTTCGCGGCATTGACCTGCGCGCTCTTGATGCCCAGGGCATCAACTTCACCAACGCCTACTTTCGCGGCACCGACCTGCGCGGCCTCGATCTGCGCAATGCCCAACTCGAAGGCGCCAGCCTGGCCCACGCGCAGATTTCCGGGGCCTACTTCCCCGTGGAGCTGACGGCTGACGAGATTCTTATGTCAGTGAATTTCGGCACCCGCCTGCGCTACAACACTCGTTGAGCGGCGACCACATCAGCCAGCTATTCGGCGCCCGAGCGGACGCCTACGCCTGCTTTCGTCCGCATTACCCGCAAAATCTGTTTGCCTGGCTAGCCGCGCAATGCCCCGAGCGCACTCGCGCGCTGGATATTGCCTGTGGTAATGGCCAGGCCAGCTATCCGTTGCTTGAGCACTTCAAGCAGGTGCTGGCCTGCGATGCCAGCCTGGAGCAATTGCAGGCTGGCGCGGATCAAGCTGGGCTGCAGTTGTTCGTCGCCAAGGCGCAGGCGCAACCCCTGCACAGCCACAGCCTGGACCTGATTGTGGTGGCGCAGGCGCTGCACTGGTTTGCCACACCGGCGTTCTTTGCCGAAGTACACCGCCTGCTCAAGCCCGGCGGGGTGTTCTGCGCCTGGTGTTACAGCCTGATGCGCATCGACGCTGAGCTGGACACACTGATCGACGATTTTTACTGGAATACCCTCGGCGGCTACTGGCCAACCGGCCGCGCCAGTGTCGATGCTGGTTACCGTGATATCGACAACCCCCTTAAGGCACTCACCCCGCCCGCCTTGGCTATTGAAGCCAGCTGGACGCTAGAGCAGCTGCTGGGCTACCTGCGCACCTGGTCAGCGGTGCAACGCTATGAACAGCAAAACGGTGCCGATCCTCTGCTGCAATTGCAGCCAAAACTGCGCCAGGCATGGGGTGATGCCAAACAGCCACGTTTTGTCCGCTGGCCGCTACACTTTCTGGCAGGCACACGAAACTGACTCCATCCGCACGACTGCCCAGCAGCGCAAGGAGGCTTGATGAACGATGAACTGCAACACCTGAAGAACCTCGGCAAAACCTCGGCCCAGTGGCTCCACGCGGTTGGCATTCACAGCGCCAATGACCTGCGTCGACTGGGCGCGGTGAGTGCCTATCGAGCGGTACGCGCGCGGGGCTTCAGGGCATCCAAGGTGCTGCTGTACGCGATTGAAGGCGCACTGCTGGACGTGCACTGGAACGAACTGCCACCCGGGCATAAGGCCGAACTGAATGGCCAGCTCGATGAAAGTTCACCCCACAACAAGAGCTAGCTCACAACCTCTCAGGCTTTTGATTTACCTGAAGCGCGCTGGCAACTATTGTTTTAGGGACGTTCGTGCGGTTTAGTATGCCCAGCCAGTTCAAGGAAATTCGCTCATGTATTTACTCGGGGAGCAACCGGCTTACGCCGATCAGCTGATCAACCGACTACAAAGCATCCCCACTCAATTACTCGATGGGCTTGCACCTGCTGGATCGCCACTACAGCTTGAACGTGCGGACGACCTGGGCAAGATGCTGCCAGGTAATCAGCTATTCATCATTGAAAATGGCCTGCTGCATGCCGTAGTCGATGAACGCCCGCTGTTTTACCTGCAGGAAGGCGACCTGGTTGGCCTGCGCCAGGGCCTGGACATGCCCAGCTGCCGTTACAGCAGCGAAGAGCAACTGAGCCTGATTCCTTACTCGCGCAGCGAAGTGTTCAAGCACATCTATGCCAGCGAACAGCGACAGGAACTGTTTATCCAGTACCTGATCGGCCATACCGCCCTGCTTTCCGACGCCCTGGCACGCTTGAAACAGCCAGAAATTCGCCCCTCCACCGGTTTCCAGCATTTTGCTGCGGGTGAAGAGCTGATCCATCAGGGCGATGTCGCCGACAACGTCTTTATCATCATCGAAGGTCATGCCGAGGCGTACGTCGACGGGCACAAAGTCGGTGACGTACAGAAAGATGAAATTTTCGGCGCCATGGCGGTGTTCACCCGAGAGAAGCGCAGCGCCACCGTATTGGCCAGCGAGCCCTGCACCGTGATGGTGATTCCCAAAGAGCAGTTCCTCAGCCTGATGCAAAGCAACCCGCGGATTGCCCACAGCCTGATCGAGAGCATGGCCAAGCGTATCGATCTGCTGAACAAGGAAGTCACTCAGCTGCGCCTGCCGGCCGAAGTGTCCTGAAACCCGCTTGCAGCCTGAAGAACCCGACCTCGTGTCGGGTTCTTTGTTTATGGGCCAAGCAGGCAGTTGGCAGCTCGATAAAAAAGTTTGTTTGGGGGTGTTGACATGAAAATGAGAATTGTTATTATTACCGCAACTGGTCGCGAGATCAGCCGATAAGCTTAAGAGACCTTCAGTCGGCCTCTTCAGATTATCTCCTCATCAGGCTAATCACGGTTATTGACCCGGCTCTTGCCGGGTCTTTTTTTGCCTGTCGAAAAGTACGCTTAGCAACCTTTAGAAATCGACCTGCGCCAACCATTCCGGCAGATTGAAATGCTGGCTTACCCGGCAGATCTTGCCGTCGCGAATCTCGAAGAAACTCGCTGCCGTCAGCTGATAGCTCTGGCCACAGGCGTCTGGCAGGCCATCATCGGTGCTCAGGTATTCACCGCTCAGGGTAAATTCACAAGCGGCGCGCTGCCCGCTTGGTTCGGTGAGGATCTGCAGGTTATCGATGCTTTCGCGGTAGCAGCGCTGGGTGCGCTCCAGATAGTCGGCAAAGGCTTGTACGCCCTGCTCGCGCGGGCCCTGATTGATATCCAGCAGCACATCGGCGCTGAGCAGGGCCAGGCAGGCGCGGCTGTCGCGTTCGTTGAGGGCGTTGAAATAGCGGGTAAGCAAGGCGTGGGCAGCGGCTGGCATCAGCAGTCTCCGGTGAAAACCGCAGACTACCTGCTCAGCCGCAGGCAAATCGGGCTAGGGTCGCAGTTTTGCGCAGTGGTCCTGCTCAGGTTGCGCCGGCGTGTACCAGACATAATCGGCCGAATCTGCAGCAACCTGGCTGCCTACCTCCGCCAGAATCAGCACCTGCACACCTTCCGCTGCACCTAAATCCTGCAAATGCAGCGGCACACCCAACTCACGACGCACATGGAAGGCGCCAGCAAACAGCAGACTTGGCGCCGGCGCGGCCAGCAGGGCTTCGGCCATACGCCGGTCACGCTGTTGCTGCACGGCGAGCATGGCGGGCAACTGACTTTCCGGCAGCAGGTTGCAGTGCGACTGGCGAATCTGTTCAAACAGCGCCTCACGCACTGGCTGCGCTGTAGAAGCCTGGCCTCGCAGCTGCGGCACCTGAGCGTAAATCTGCATGATCTCGCGACGCTCGAGGTTGGCCGCCAGCAGCGGATAAGGCTGACGCAGGGCATGCTGCACCAGCGGCCCGTACAGCGACCAGGCCCAGCCCGGGTGCCAGACCAGGGCGCTGAGGATGTCCTGCGGCGCCTGCCCGGCGGCGATGGCAGCGCGCACCTGTTCGACCTTGACCTGTTGATCCGGCGTCAGCATTTCCAGCAGCAGACTGCCTTGCGGCCGCTGCACTGCCAGTGCCCGCAACAGCCAGAGCTGCAGCGTGTGGTGATCGGGATTGTCATGCCGCTCGCCGACCAGCACTTTGGGTGCAGCGGCCAAGCGCGTCAGCAGTTGCTCAGGCGTCAGCCGCGTGCCGGTGCGCAGCTCAACAATCTGCCCCAACTCAGGATGCTGTAAACCTTCCGGGCTTTGCCAGGCGGGTAAAGCCGGTAACGAGGCCTGACAGGCACTCAACAGCGCGGCAGCCATCAATAACGCAATACGCATAAACACAACCTTAACGAGCAACAATTAAAGGATGACCCCGTTCCGGATGCTGTTGCACCAGCACTTCGAGACCGAACACGGCCTGCAGCGGCTCGGCGCGCAATACTTCCTCAGGGCTACCGAGCGCATGAGGGCGGCCACGTTCCAACAGCAACAGGCGGTCGCAGTAACGCGCAGCCAGATTGAGGTCATGCAGGATCACCAGCACCGCTGCGCCCTGCTCGACAAAGGCGCGGGTGGCCTGCAGCGTGGTGTGCTGATGCAGCGGATCGAGCATCGAAGTCGGCTCATCCAGTAGCAGCATTTGCCCTTCACCGCCCGGCCACAGCTGCGCCAGTACCCGCGCCAGGTGCACGCGCTGACGCTCGCCGCCAGACAGCGCCAGGTAGCTGCGCCCGGCCAGGTGCAAGGCATCGGCCGCTTCCAGCGCCTGATGGATGATCTGCGAGTCACGCACACGCCCGCTGGCGTGGGGTAAACGGCCCATGCCGACCACTTCTTCCACGCGAAAGGCAAAATTCAACGTCGAGGTCTGCGGCAATACCGCCAAACGCTGCGCACGCTCACTGCCGGGCCAGTCCTGCAGCCGTCGCTGATCCAGCCAGACATCGCCATGGCTCGGCTGTAGTTCGCCGCACAAGGCGCCCAGCAAGGTGCTCTTGCCGGCGCCATTGGGCCCAAGCACGCCGAGCACTTCACCCGGACGCAGCTCCAGGTTGATATCCGCCAACACCGTGCACGGGCCGCGCTGTACCGCCAGATTTTCCGCGCGCAGCATCAGGTACGCCCCCGCAACAACAGATAAAGGAAGAACGGCGCGCCAATCAGCGCCGTGACGATACCAATCGGCAGTTCGGCCGGTGCCAATGCCAGCCGCGCCGCCAGATCCGCCAGCAGCAGCAGGCTGGCGCCCGCCAGGGCCGAGGCCGGCAACAGCACGCGATGATCCGGCCCGACCAGCAGACGCACCAGATGCGGCACCACCAGGCCGATAAAGCCGATCATCCCCGCCGCTGCCACAGCCGCGCCGACGCCAAGTGCGGTGCAAAACACCAGCTCGGCCTTGACCCGCTCTACGGCAAAACCCAGATGGCGGGCCTCAGACTCGCCCAACAGCAAGGCATTCAACGCCTTGGCCCGCCGCGGCAACCACAGCGCCACCGCCGCCGTCACCAGCAGCAACGGCCATAAACGGCTGTAACTGGCACCATTAAGGCTGCCCAGGTTCCAGAACGTCAGGGTACGCAAGGTGGCGTCATCGGCCAGGTAGGTGAACAAGCCGATGGCCGCACCGGCCAGTGCCGTCAGCGCAATGCCGGCCAGCAGCATGGTCGCCACATTGGTTTCGCCGTCACGCCGGCCCAGACGATAGACCAGCGCCGTCACCCCAAGGCCGCCGATAAAGGCGAACAACGACAACAGATAAGGTGCAAAGGCTTCCGGCAAACCGCCAAGGGCCGCGCCGCCGACAATCGCAATCGACGCACCGAGAGCCGCGCCGCTGGAGACCCCGATCAGGCCCGGGTCAGCCAGCGGGTTGCGAAACAGCCCCTGCATCGCCACCCCGCACAGCGCCAGCACCGCGCCGACCAGCAGCCCGAGCAAGGTGCGCGGCAGACGAATCTGTCCGAGTATCAATTCGGCCTGGGCCAGATCATCACCCGGTTGCGCCAGGCCCAGCAGGCGCAATGCCGCTTTAAGGGTATCGAGCAGCGGCAGGCTGACCGGCCCCAGCGCCAGGGATAACCAGAGCGCGAGCGCCAGCAACAGGCTCAGTGCGATAAACAGTGAGCGCGGACGAATAACAGGATTCATGGCGTGGGCTTAGCTTCGGCGACCAGAGGTTGGCTGGCAGGATAAAAGGCTGCGGACAAGGCCGCCAGCCCATCCGGCAAACGCGGGCCGAGACCACCGACCAGCAGCGTCGGGTCGAGCATCAGCAAACGCTGGTTACGCGCCGCCTGGGTCGCCGCCAGCGCCGGGTTCTGCTGCAGCAGCGCCTCACGCGCGGCATCACCAGAAAGACTGCGATCAGCAATGATCACCACCTCCGGGTCAAGCGCCAGCAGGGCTTCGGTGGACAGCGCCTTGTAACCGCTATGGCTGGCCAGATTGCGCCCGCCGGCACGCTCAATCAGCCAGTCAGCCGAGGTGTCCTTGCCACCCGCCATCGGGCTACCGCCGGCATGCCCGAGCAACAGCAACACACCCGGCGCCGCCTGCTGACGCTGCGCAGTCACCAGCCAGTCGGCCTGCTGCTGCAAGCGCTGTTGATAAGCCGCAAAGGCCTGATCGGCGCGTTGCGGCTCACCCAGCAGCGTACCGATGCGTTGCAGGCTGGCTTGCAGGCTGGTCAGATCCGCCTTGGACGAGAGCATTTCCACCCGTATACCGGCGCCGCGCAATTGCGCCAGCACTGGCGGCGGCCCCATTTCCTCGCTACCGATCAACATATCCGGGCGCAGCGTCAGCATGCCTTCGGCGGCCAACTGACGCTGATAACCGATGCTCGGCAAAGCGCGCAGCGACTGCGGGTGCTGACTAGTGCTGTCCACTCCCACCAGACGGCTCTCACCACCCAGCGCCACCACCCACTCGCTGAGCGAGCCGCCGGAACTGATCCAGCGTTGCGGCAAGGGTTCGGCGGCCATCGCCGAGGCACAGGACAACAGGCTCGCGCCCAGGGCGAACAAAGTATTAAGGCGTTTCATGGTTGGCCTCTAGAAGAATGCGACTGTCCTGAATGCCCTGCTGCTGCAGCAAGGCCATCAGATCGAGAAATGCCGACAGCGGTGCCTGACGATCCAGCGCCAGGTCCAGACCTACCGTGTTGTCGGCGGCAAAGGCTTCGCTCAGCTCAGTGCGCAGCGCGTTGAAATCCGTCTGCTGCACACCGTTAAAGCGCCAAGCTCCGTCAGCGGAGAGCTGTATTTGCATGCGTTCGCCACTGCCTGCGCTCGCCGTGGGCAACGTCTCGCGGCTCTGCGGCAACTGCAAGGGCAGCTCCAGCAGTGGCGTTTGCGCGGTCAGCAGAAAGAACACCAGCACGATAAAAATCACATCGAGCAGTGGTGTCAGATCGGGCAGCAGATTGCCCTGGGAGCTGTTGGCGGCCGGCAGACGGATCACGGCAACACCCACTGCGCGGCCGGCTGATTACTCGGCAGTTCCAGCTCCAGGCCATCCAATGCCAGCTGACAGCGATTGAGTAACGCTTGCACGCCCTCCAGATAACGCTCGGCCCACAAGGAAAAGCCCTGCCCTGCCGCCAGCGCCGGAATGGCGATCAGCAACCCCCACACCGTGGTGTACAGCGCCTGCCATAGACCATCGGCGAGCAGCGCAGGAGTTACCGGGCTGTTCTGCCCGGCGATATTGGCAAACATCTCGAGCATACCCAGCACAGTGCCGAGCAGGCCGAGCATGGGCGCCAGCATGCCGATCAGCTGCAGCAAGCGCAGTTGTCGATTGAGGCGCTGACGCTCTTCCAGCAGCCAGCAGCCGAGCAGCTCTTCACGCTGCACCGCCGGCAACGCGCTGTGTTTAAGCAACAGCGCCAAGCCATAGCGCCAACCGCGCGCACGGCCTTTGCAGTGTTCACGCTCACAGGTGCGGCAAGCGCTGACTGCCGCACGCCCAGCGGCAGTGCTCAGCGGCTGCAAACGCAGAAATACGCTAAGGCGCTCCAGAATGAGTGCCAGCGCCAGCAGCGAACATAGCGCCAGCGGCCAGCCCAGCGGCCCCATCGCACTCCACCACTGGCTCATCTCAGCACTCCAGCGCTGGTGCGCTTTCGGCCAGGGCGCGCCAGTCTTCGCGCTCCGGGACGCCCGGTTTGCGCGCGCCAAACAGCTGCACCACCAGCTCGCCATTGGCATCGAAGGCTTCCCAGCTGGTGATCACGCCATCGCTGCTCGGCTTGCGCACCCGCCACAGCTCGGTCACGCCAGTGGTCTGCAAGTGCAGATTGAACTCGGGATCGAGCACGTTGAACCAGGTATCCATCCAGCGCAGGTTGCGTACTGGGCCGGAGTGAATCTGGATGCAGTGGCGATTGCCGACAAACACCATGATCGGCACTTCACGCGCACCGGCTTGCTCCAGCAGTTTTGGCAGCTCGCGCACGTCCAGCGGCTCGGCCCACTCGCTCCCGGCCAGACGCAGGGCCTGGGTGCGTGTAGTGCCGTGCTTTTTCAGCAGCGCGAAGAAGTGATGGGTGTCTTTGAGGGTCGACCAACCCACCCGCAGGGCATTTACATCCACCTGAGCATCGGCCTGCGCCGGCTGCGTCTGGGGCAAAGGCATCAGCTCCAGTTCGGCACTTTGCTCAGCCATGCGGAAACGTTCCAGCAGCGGCGCCCAGGCACTTATCTGGCTGTCATCGGTAAGGAATATCTTGTGTACCGCAGTGCCCTGACGGTCGAACACCTGAATGCTGCGCTGGGTGCCTTTGCCGGTTTGCTCCTCGATGGCAAACACACTGGCCCAGCCGCCGAGGAACAGGCGCAGGTCGATATCGGCTGACACCACCAACCCCATCTGACCATTACCGGTGACCGTCACTTCACGGTAATAACCTTTGCGTTCATGCACGCAATGCTCATTGCGGGTCAGCGCCATCACATAACCCAGCTCGCCCAATGCCGGCAGCAGCTGCGCCCAGTCTGGCTGCAAGCGCACAGCGTCGACACCGAGGCGGCTGGCCACCAGTTCGGCCTCGCTGACGGCCAGACGCTCGGCGGCATCGCGAGCGCGCAGGCGTGGCTGCTCGCTGCGCAGCACCTGCCAGGCCAGATACAGATCATTGCTGGGCGCGACGGATTGGGCGTGTGTGCTCATGGAAAACTCCTCACTGATTAATCAACGGCTCGCCGTCAAAGCGAACTGAATAGGGATTTGTACGCGGCTAGGCACGGCCTGGCCGCCGCTGGTTTCAGGGCGGAAACGCCACTTGGCAACCGCCTCCAGAGCGGCGCGATCGAGGCTGTCCACGCCCGAGGAGCGCAGCACATTCAGGCTGCGTTGCTGGCCGCGCTCATCCAGACGCACCTCGACCAGCACCACACCCTGCTGATTACGCCGGCGCGCCTGGGACGGGTAATTCGGCTGGCGTGGCGGCTCGCGAAAGCTCGGTTTAGTGCTGAGCACTTCAGCGGCCGGCTTTGCGGCAACCGGCTTGGCGGGCGCGGTTTGAGCCGCTGCAACCACTGCTGCCGATTGACTGATTGTCTCGGTTGGCTGCGCTTGCACGGGCTGGTTTCGAGTTGGCTGTGCCACTACCGCTGGCTTTGCCTTGGCCACGGGCGCCTGCATTGCAGGCTTAGGCGCCGGCGCATTTCTAGGCACTACCGCCTGGCGTTGCGGTTGCGGTTGCTCTGGCAGCTTGGTCGGCGCCGGCGTGACCTGTTGCAGCACTGCAGCCAGGCGTAATACCTGAGGCGCTTCGCGGGTTTGCGCCGCACTCAACGCAGGCGGTTGCGCCTCGTCATGCAGCAGCCAGCCGGCGGCATGCAGCGCCAGCGACAGCAGCAGAAACAGCGACAAACGCAGCATGCGATTACCCGGTCAAATCGAATTAAATCTATTTGATAATTATTTGCATTCGCATGTCAATGTCGTTTAGCTTTGCCGCCGATGCCAACCCGGTGGTCACAGAAACCACCCGCACGATCCTGGAGTCCCCATGCACAGAAGTCCTCCATTCGCCCGCCGCCCCTTGCTTGCCCTGCTGCTACTCAGCCCATCGCTGGCCCTTGGCGCCGAGAAAGCGCCGAACCAGTTCGATACCGTGACCGTCACGGCCACCCGTACCGAGCAGACACTCGACCAGGTGCCGAGCACAGTGTCGGTACAGACCGAACGGCAGATCGACCAGCAGAACATCAAGAACATCAAGGATCTGGTGCGCTACGAGCCCGGCGTATCGGTCGGTGGCAGTGGTGATCGCTTCGGCCTGTCGGGCTTTACCATCCGCGGCATTGGCGGCAACCGCGTACTGACCCAGGTCGATGGCATCGGTATGCCGGACGCTTTCTCCTTTGGCGGTTTCCTCAGCGCCAAGCGCGATTACGTCGACCTCGACACCGTCAAACAGGTGGAAATCATCCGTGGCCCAGCCAGTTCGCTGTACGGCAGCGATGCGATTGGCGGCGCGGTGAGCTTCCTGACCAAGGATGCTGGCGACTATCTGGACGAAGGCGATGACGCTTACGCACGCTTGAAAACCGGCTATGACGGCAGCGATGACAGCTGGCAGCGCAGCGCCACCTTCGCCGCACGCCTGGGCCAGGTCGATGGCCTGTTGCACCTGGGCCGGCGCAGCGGCCAGGCCACGGACACCCACAGCGGCCAGGGTGGTATCGGCGCAACCCGCGAGCAGGCCAATCCGCTGGATTACCGTACCGACAACCTGCTGAGCAAATTCGGCTGGGATTACAGCGACAGCGGCCGCCTGCAGCTGACCTACGAGCGTTACCAAGACGACACCGACACCCGCGTACTGAGCAACTACAGCAACACAGCCACCATCCGTACCCAGGATGCTGAAGACCGCGTCGACCGTGAGCGCTATTCCCTCGCCCATACCCAGCAACTCGACACCCTGCTGGTTGATCAGATCCACAGCCAGCTCAGCTACCAGGACAGCCAGACGCGTCAGCAAACGTTCGAGGACCGCGTGGTCGGCGGACAGCCACGCTACCGCACACGTGACTCGTACTACGAAGAAAAGCTCTGGGCGTTCAACACCAAGCTGGACAAGGCCTTCAGCATCGGCAGCACGGAACATGCGCTGGTCTATGGTCTGGACGTCAAACACCTGAAGAACGCGGATCTGCGCGAAGGCGGCGAGACCGTACTGGCCACCGGCGTGACCACGCCTGTTCTGCCCACCAGCGATTTCCCCGATCCGACCACCAAGGAATACGCCCTGTTTGCTCAGGACAGCATCAGCATCGGCCGTTGGACCCTGCTACCGGGCCTGCGCTACGACCACTATGAGATGAGCCCACACGTCACCAATAAGTACCTCAATAGCCAGGCCACCGAGCGCGACCCAAGCGACTTCAAGGATTCGGCGTTGTCGCCCAAGTTTGGCGTGACCTACCAACTCGACGACGCCCACAGCGTCTACGGTCAGTACGCTGCAGGCTTCCGTGCACCGCAGGCGATCGAGATATTTGGCGAGTTCGCCAACCCCGGCATGTACCGCACCCTGGCCAATACCAACCTGAAGGCAGAAACCAGCGACAGCTTCGAGCTGGGCCTGCGCGGCCAGTACGCCATCGGCAGCTTTGGTGCGGCGCTGTTCTACAACCAGTACGACGACTTTATTGAGCAGGTCAGCCGGCCTTCCAGCGTGCCGGGTTTCCCCTTCGGCGAGTTCCAGTACGTCAACCGTGATCGCGTAACCATTCGCGGTGCGGAAGCCAAAGGCGAACTGTTCCTCGACCAACTGGGCCTGCCGGCTGGCTGGAAAGCCCGCGGCAGCGTGGCTTACGCCCGCGGTAAGGATGAAGGCACAGGCCAGCCGATCAACAGTGTCGACCCGCTCAAGGGGGTGTTCGGCCTGGGCTACAGCGAGCCGAGCGGCAAGTTTGGTGGCGAGCTGAGCTGGACCCTGGTGGCGGCGAAAACCCGCGTCGACATGACCCAAACCGCCAATCACGCCGAGACATCGGGTTATGGCGTACTCGACCTCAACGGCTGGTGGCAGATGACCGACGCCTTCGCCGTGAATGCCGGCCTGTTCAACCTGACCGACAAAGAGTACTGGCAGTGGGGTGATGTGCGCGGTCTAACCGAAAATAGCCCAAGCATGGGCCGCTTCAGCCAGCCGGGCCGCCACGCCGCCGTCAATCTGGTCTGGGAAATCTGACCCAGCAATACGTTATCCGCGCTATTAACTAGCCGCGAAAAAGAGTTCCACTTGGCGCAAGGATGCGCCCTCCTCTTTTACTTCCACGCCAGGGCGGCATAATGCCGGCCTGTCGGGGAGGTTCCTATGTTGCGTTTATGTGCACCGGATGAGTTGGCCGAAGGCCAGAGCCGGGGCTTTGAGATAGCGGGAGAGAAGCTGTTTGCCGTGCGCAAGGACGGCCAGCTGTATGCCTATCGCAATCGCTGCCCGCACCGTGGCATCCCGCTGGAATGGCTGCCCGACCAGTTTCTCGATCACAGCGCCAGCCTGATCCAATGCGCCACCCACGGCGCGCTATTTCTGATCGAGTCCGGCGAATGCGTAGCCGGCCCCTGCGCCGGACAATCGCTGCAAGAACTTGCCATCCGCGAGGATGATCAGGGTATCTGGGTCGAGCTAAACGAACTCTAAAGGCCTGCAGCCTGCAGCCGTTGCGCATGCTCAACAAACAGTTTTACCGGCTCGGCGCCTTTGCCGACCAGGCCGAAGGTCTGATTGATGATATCGAAGTGATCCATCGGGTACTGATCACCAATCACCGTGCCCAGGTGTGAGCTGTAGCGCCCGACCATGCCATCGCACTGCCCAACCTCACGCTGAAAGGTTTTGGCAAACATCCGGCAGGCGACATTCGGCCCGTCGAAGCGGTTACCGCCTTTATCGGTGATACCCGGCTGAATGGTGCCGGACCAGGAGTAGTAACGCACGCCGTTGACTTCGGCTGCGCCCTCACCGCCCCAGACTTCAGGCAGGCCCTGCGGATACTGCACATTAAAGGCTGCCACGCCGTCGCTGGTCAGCGATTGCTGCGCTGCTGCCACATCCATCGGCAGTGGCTCACCTTTGTAGCCGCGCTCCAACCAGGCCATGCAACGCGCTACGCCACGCAGCAGACGCGCCAACAGACGCTCGCGCCAGCTGCCGTGCGGGGCTTTGCGTTTGAGAAAATTCGCCAGTTCCGAACCATGGTTAGGCCCAGCCACCGAGGTGACGGATGCCACCCATTCGGGCTTTAGCGCAGCTGCATAGCGCGCCGTCAGGGCGCCCTGGCTGTGACCGATCAGATGGACCTTTTCTGCACCGGTCTCCTGCAGCACATCGGCGATGCGCAGCAGCAGTTGCTCGCCGCGCACCTCGGTGGAGTGCACCGAAGACACCAGCACCGGGAAGACTTTTGCACCGATGCGGCGCAGCGCCGTGACGATGCCATACCAGTAGGGATAACCGAGCAGGCTGATAAAGCCCAGTAAACCTGGCACCAGTACCAGGGGATAACGGGGTGCAGAAGATGTCGACATTGCAAACCATCCTTGTGTCATACCGCCGAGAAAGAAAGTGCAGAACCACGAAGCATGCCAATGCCGCTCGTGGGAAAAGTGGGCCGCCTGACATATAGTCCCGGCTTCTCTTTGCGCTGCCATGACCATGCATACCATCGAACGGATTTACCCGAAGGATCTCAACCCGCTTAACCCGGATGACCAGGCCAGCCTGCAGATTCATATGCAACGCTATGAGTTCGCAGCCCTGCACCTCAGCGGCCAGCGCGTGCTGGATATGGCCTGCGGCTGCGGCTACGGAACAGCCCTGCTGGCCGAGCGCAACCCGCACATGCAGGTCACCGGCGTGGACATTGACCCGGCGGCCATCGCCTACGCCCGCGAGCATTACCACCTACCCAACCTGCGTTATGAATGTGCCGATGCCGAACAGTTCAGCAGCGAGCAGGGCTTTGATTGCATCGTCAGCCTGGAAACCATCGAGCACCTGCCGCGCCCGCACGTGCTGCTGGCCAACTATGCACGCTTATTGGCCGGAGGCGGCAAGGTCATCGCGTCAGTACCAATCACCCCGACCCTCGACGGTAACCCGCACCACCTGCATGACTTCAGCAAACGCAGCTTTTATGCACTGTTCCGCCAGCAAGGGCTGCATGCCAGCCAGCACTTGGAACAGATTCAGTGGTGGCAGTTCAAAGGTTTATTCTCGAAACAGGCCGATCAACAGAAACTGCACCGCAGCGAAGGGGTCGGCAATGCGGTGCTGCTGTATTACCGCAAACGCCCGTTGTACCTGTTCAGCCGGCTGTATTCGATGCTGCGCTATGGCTTTAGCAACCGGTATATGACTTGCGTGTTTACACGCCAGCCGGCATAGCCTCGGCAGGGCGCCGGCGGTAGATCCAGATCCGCTTAAGCACTGTCGCGAATTGGCTCCACAAGCTGCCGTTGTTATAGACCTGACCGTAACGCTCGGCGATCTCGCGCACTTCCACCGCCAACGCCGCATAACGCCGCGCCGGCAGGTCTGGGAACAAGTGGTGTTCGATCTGGTGGCTAAGGTTGCCGGTGAGGATATGGAACAGCGGCCCGCCATTCAGGTTGCTGGAGCCGCGTAGCTGACGCAGGTACCAGTGACCCCGGCTCTCGCCGACCACCGACTCCTTGCTGAACACCGCTGCCTGCTCGGTAAAGTGGCCGCAGAAGATCACCGTGAAGGTCCACAGATTACGGATCAGGTTGGCCAACACATTACCGGCCAACACCGCCAGGGCATTGGCCCCGATCAGCAGCGCCAGCAACGGGAAAAACAGGTAATCCTTGCCCCACTGACGCAGGATCTTGGCGTTGAACTGCTTGATCAGCGGGCGCACCTCGTCCTTGCTCATTCGGCCCTTGTAGACCTTGTCCAGGCGCAGGTGCTGCACCGCGATCGAGTACTGGAACAGCACTGCCTGAATCGTTACCCACAGCGGCTGCCAACGGTAGAACGGCTTCCAGCGCTGCTCAGGAAACAGCCGCACCACGCCATAACCGACGTCATCGTCCATACCCAGCACATTGGTCCAGGTGTGGTGCACGTGGTTATGGGTGTGCCGCCAGAAATCACTGGGCCCGGCGATATCCCACTCATAGCTGCGCCCGGCAAACTCGGGGTCATTCATCCAGTCGTACTGGCCGTGCATGACGTTATGGCCCAGCTCCATATTCTCCAGAATCTTTCCCAGGCCCAGCAGCAGCGTGCCGAGCAGCCAGGTCGGCGGAAACCAACCGAGCATCAATAACCCCCGTCCGCTCCAGCAACAGCAGCGCACCGCCGCGCGAATACGGCGGATATAGCGTGCATCCGCCTCGCCCAGATCGGCCAGGGTACGTTGGCGCAGAGCGTCCAGCTCGTTGCCGAAAGCGTTCATTTCATCCGTGGAAAGTTCGCGATCACGACGCATGGGGATTCCCTCGCAAGTTAAAGATCAATCTCGACATCGGTGTGCGGCGCGCTGACACACAAGCGGATCGGCTGACCCGGCTCGCTGAACAACACGCCGCTGCGCAAATCGCGCACCGTGCCGCTAAGCAAGGTGCAGGTGCAGCTGGCGCAGATACCCTGGCGACAGCCATGCACCGGCTGCAGTCCATGGGACTCGGCCTGTTCCAGCAGGCTGTGCTGATTATTGGCAGTCGCCTGCTGATGGCTGCGGGCAAACCCCAGGCGCACCTGACGCAGGCTGACGTCGGCGCGCAGCACAGGCGCAGTGAAGGCCTCAACCTGCAGCGCACCGGGCAATCTGGCGGCCTGCCACCACTGCTGCACCTGGGCGACAAACCCTGCCGGGCCACAGGCCAGCACGCGGCGCTGGTCCAACTGCGTGACCTCGGCCAGATGCTCGCCAGCAAAACGCCCAGTCAGGACTCCCGACTCAACCCCGGCAGCGGTCAGTGACCAGCGCACCTGCAGATTGCTGTGCTGCGCCTGCAAGGCCTGCAGCTCGGCGACAAAACCGCGCTGGCCCTGCTCACGCACGTAATGCAGCAGCGTGATCGGCGCGCTAAAGCCCTGAGCCAGAGCGGCGCGCAGCATGCCCAGCAGCGGCGTGATGCCACTGCCAGCGGCGAGCAGCAACACGCCCTGTTGCGCCTCGGGCCAACTCAGCTCGCCATACACAGGGCCCAACTCCAGCACATCGCCGACCGCCAGATGCTCCAGCAGGTAGGGCGAGACGCGGCCAGCGGCCTGATGCTTGATCGCGATCTGCAGGCGGCCATTCGGCTGCACCGCAGTCAGGCTGTAACTGCGGCTCAGGCGTACGCCATCACGCTCGAGATACAGCTGCAGATGCTGCCCCGGCTGCGCGCCGCGCCAGTTGCCGTTGGCCTGTAGGGTCAATTCGAGCATGTCATCGGCAACCCACTGACGCTGGGTTATCCGGGCAAATGCGCGATTCAGCCGCAGCGCCGGATGCAACAGCGCTAACCCGGCATCAACATCGCTTTCCCGCAACCAGCCATGAGCGACCAGCACGCGCAGCGGAGAGAGCAGGCTTGCAAGCCCGCGCACCCAGGCAAAAGGAAGAAGGGCCATGGCAGACTCCAGTGAACAATTGTTCACCAGATTGGCAGAGCATGCTTATTCAGTCAACACTCGTTCACTCAAATGCGGATGAGTAACCGCGGTTCGACGTAAACAACGACCATTTGTTAGAGTGCGGCGCTGATTTCGCAATGCAGAGCCATGCACGCTTGAAACCACTACAACCGCGCGCCGAACAAAAACTGCAAACCCGCCACGCCCTGATGGACGCGGCGCGCAGCCTGATGGACAGCGGCCGTGGCTTTGGCAGCCTGAGCCTGCGCGAGGTGGCGCGCTGCGCCGGCATCGTGCCGACCGGCTTCTACCGGCATTTCGAGGATATGGACGCCCTGGGCCTGGCGCTGATTGCCGAGGTCGGGGAAACCTTCCGCGAAACCATTCGCCAGGTACGCCACCACGAGTTCGAAGTGGGCGGCGTGATCGACGCCTCGGTGCGCATCTTCCTCGACGCCGTGGCGGCCAACCGCTCGCAATTTCTGTTTCTCGCCCGCGAGCAGTACGGCGGCTCGCTGCTGGTACGCCAGGCCGTGGGCGCACTGCGCGAACGCATCACCGCCGACCTGGTGGCGGATCTGGCGGCCATGCCGAAGCTGCAGCACTTCGATGCTCCTGCGCAGAACGTGATCGCCGACCTGGTGGTGAAAACCGTATTCGCCACCCTGCCCGAGCTGATCGACCCACCCGCAGCGCCCCTGCCGATGCACGCCTCGCCCGAGGTGAAGATGATCGAGCAGCTGCGCTTTATTTTTATCGGTGCCAAGCATTGGCAGGGTCTGGGCCAGACCCGCGACTAGCCGCACCAAAAGCGAGCACAGACCTGGCACACGCACCAAACAAAACCCCATCTCGCTCCAATTTCAGCCACACCAACACCCACGCGCCCCGCTCTGCGTGGCGCAATGGCAGCTTGGCAAGGCACTTGCTCTATAACCGGCATTGACCTGCCGGAAACTGCCCCATGTTGGTGATTCACCGCCGTATTGCCGCCCAGCCGCACTGGGACGCCGAACTCGAACTGAGCTTCGAGGCCCGTAGCAAAAGCCGCCTGCGCTGTTTCAGCCGCACGGGCGAGGATGTCGGCCTGTTTCTCGAACGCGGCCAACCCGCACTGCACGACGGCGAATGCCTGCAAGCCGAAGACGGCCGCATCGTACGCGTCATCGCCCGCGCCGAGCCGCTGCTGCACGTCACCTGCGCCAACCCCTTCGAGTTGATGCGCGCCGCCTACCACCTGGGTAATCGTCACGTGGCCCTGCAACTCGGCGATGGCTGGCTGCGCCTGCCGGATGACTATGTGCTCAAGGCCATGCTCGAACAGCTCGGCGCGACGGTGCAGCTGATCGAAGCGCCCTACCAACCCGAGCAAGGCGCTTACGGCGGTGGCCATCACCACTCGCATGCCGGCGATGCCGAATTCAGCTATGCACCGCGCTTGCATCAGTTTGGTGCACGCAAGTGAATAAAGCCTGGCAGCTACTCCGGCTCGCCAGCCCGCAGCTGCCGATTGGCGGTTATAGCTATTCCCAGGGCCTGGAAATGGCCGTCGAGCAGGGCTTAGTCGATAACGCGGACAGTGCTCAGTGCTGGATTGCCGATCAGCTGCTGCTCAATCTCGCGCGCTTCGAGGCACCGCTGCTGCTCGCCCATTGCCAGGCTGCTGCCAACGAGGACTGGGCTCAGCTACGTCACTTGGCCGAACAGCAACGGGCCAGCCGCGAAACCCGCGAACTGCGCCTGGAAAGCCGGCAGATGGGTTACTCCCTGCAGCAACTGCTGAGCGGCCTGCCCGAGCTGGATCAGCCGGCGCAGCAGCTGTTTAGTGAGCTGGACGAACCCGGCCTGGCCGTTGGCTGGGCGCTGGCCGCGCGGGCCTGGCAGATCGAGCCGCAGGATGCCCTCGCCGCCTGGCTCTGGGGCTGGCTGGAAAACCAGCTGGCGGTGCTGATGAAAACCCTGCCGCTGGGCCAGCAAGCCGCCCAGCGGCTGACCTCGCAACTGCTGCCGCTGCTCGATCAGGCCCAGCGCCAAGCCAGTGAACTGCAACCACAACACTGGGGCAGCGCCGCCTTTGGTCTGGCCCTGGCGAGCATGGCGCACGAGCGCCAGTACAGCCGTTTATTCCGTTCTTGATGATAAGGAAGACTCAACCATGAACAGCCAACCCCTGCGTATCGGCATCGGTGGCCCGGTCGGCTCCGGCAAGACCGCCCTGACTCTGGCCCTGTGCCTGGCCCTGCGCGAGCGCTACAACCTGGCGGTGGTGACCAACGATATCTACACCCAGGAAGACGCGCAGTTTCTGGTGCGCAACGAAGCCCTGGCGCCGGAGCGGATCATCGGCGTGGAAACCGGCGGTTGCCCGCACACAGCGATACGCGAAGACGCCTCGATCAACCTGGAAGCGGTCGACCAGCTCAACCGACGCTTTCCGGGGCTGGACCTGATCATCGTCGAATCCGGCGGCGACAACCTCTCGGCCACCTTCAGCCCTGAGCTGTCGGACCTGACCATCTACGTGATCGACGTGTCGGCCGGCGACAAGCTGCCGCGCAAAGGCGGCCCGGGCATCTGCAAGTCCGACCTGCTGGTGATCAACAAGGTCGACCTGGCTCCACTGGTCGGCGCATCGCTGGAAGTGATGGAACGCGACACCCTGAAGATGCGCGGCGACAAGCCATTCGTCTTCAGCAACCAGAAGATCGGCCAGGGTCTGGAACAGATCATCGCCTTTATAGAACAACACGGAATGCTCACCGCAGCCTGAGAACCTGCTTACGATCTGCTGCGCGTCGGCCATTCGGCGTTAAAAACAACCTCGGAATGCTCATTTACAGCTCGTAAACTCCGCTTCCTCGGCTGTTTTTGCCTTGACTGGCTCTAGCTCGCGAGATCGTAAACAGGTTCTAAGTACAACCCATTCAGTCAAGGAGACCCCCCATGAACCTGCGTAAAACCCTGTTCGCCATCGCCCTGTTTCTCAGCCCCGCTGTGGCCTTCGCCCACGCCGGCCACGACCACTCCGGGCTAATGGCCGGCCTGGCGCACCCGGTATTCGGCCTCGATCACCTGCTGGCGATGCTCGCGGTTGGCCTGTGGGCTGCGCAGCAATCCGGCGCGGCACGCTGGGCGCTGCCGCTGACCTTTGTTGGCACTATGTTGATCGGCGGCCTGCTCGGGTTTAACGGCCTGCAGATTCCGCTGATGGAAACCGGCATCGCCGCCTCGGTGCTGGCTTTCGGTCTGCTGGTGGCAGTAGCCATTCGCCTGCCAATGGTTATCTCCATCGCCCTGACCGCGCTGTTCGCCCTGACCCACGGCGTCGCCCACGGTTTGGAACTGCCGGAACTGGCCAGCCCATGGGGCTATGCCGCAGGTTTTGTGGTTGCCACCGCTGCCCTGCACGCCAGCGGCTACGCCCTGGTGCGTCTGCTGCCTCAGGCCGCTGCACCGGTGGTGCGCGTACTCGGCGCCGCCTCGGCAGTAACCGGCGCCTGGCTGCTGGCAGGCTGAGTTGCTGGCTCGGGTGGACGGCCAACGTCCATCCACATCCGCCACGCCAGCCTCCCCTGACCGCAAAGGTCGCTAGGCTGGCGCATTTCGCCTCTCGCTCAGCCGCCATGGCTTTGTCATAGTCGAGGCGTATTAAACCCCCTCCCCATTGACTGCTCTGGACCCTGACCATGCTGCGCGTTGCCCGCTTTCTCTCTGTTCCACTGCTGTTGCTTGCCATCGCCCTCGGCGTACTGGCCCTGACCAGCAAACCGGCCCAACCGGCGGCGGTGCTCAGCAGCTTTGCCGAACAACCGCTGGTTATCGCCCACCGCGGCGGCAAGGGCCTGTGGCCGGAGAACAGCCTGTTTGCCTTCCAGCGCGCCAGCGCCCTGGGCGTGGACATGCTGGAGATGGACCTGCACCTATCCAGTGATGGTGAGCTGGTGGTGATCCACGACAGCACCCTGGACCGCACCACCAATGGCGAAGGCCCGGTCGCCGCGCTCAGCCTGGAAAAGCTGCAAGCACTGGACGCCGGTTACCGCTGGAGCGCCGATGGCGGTCAGAGCTACCCCTACCGTGGCCAGGGCATTCGCATCCCACGCTTTGCCGAGGTGCTCGACAGCTTTCCCGATACCCCCAAGGTGATTGAAATCAAGGTGCCGGATGTCGGCATGGAAGCGCTGCTGTGTGATGCCCTTGAGGCGTACCAGCAACGCGATCGGGTGATTGTCGGCAGCTTCTATGACCGCAGCCTGCAACTGTTCCGCGAACAGTGCCCAGGCGTTGCAACCTCCGCCGGGCCTGGCTCGGTGCGCCTGCTGGTGGCGCTCAACTGGGTCGGTCTGGGCAGCCTGCTGTCGCCGTCCTACCAGGCGCTGCAGATTCCCGAAGCCCACGGCGGCCTGCCAGTCGCCAGCCCTAGCCTGCTCAAGACCGCCGCACAACGCGGGCTGAACGTGCAGCTGTGGACCATCAACGAACAGCCGGACATGCGCCGCCTGCTCGACCAAGGCGCCCATGCGCTGATCACCGACTACCCGGACCGCGCCCTGCAGGTGCTCGGACGTTCGACACAAATCAGCGCCCTCGAAGACTAAACGCCCCACTCTGTATAAAAAACAACCTACCGCGTTCAGGCCGCGCCCGCTGTGGCCTGAACGCAAGCGTGCGCAGCTTATCCACAGATCGCTCCACAGCAACCTGGGATAAGTTATCCACCGTACGCCGCAGCACTGCGGCAAACCCTTGAAATAACGCGATTATTGCTTGACTCAGCAGAGCGGAAATGACGTATTTCGAGACCTCGGCAAGCTGCTTAAAAATCGATCAAAGAGCGCAAAACCAGGCTTTATCAGCCTCACAGCCAGGCATACCAGAGTTATCAACAGCTCTACCCACAGTAGTCGTGGACAACTTTAGCGCTACCCCATAACGACCTGAATAACCAGGCTAACCTGTTGTTTCTACAATAAATAACAGCCTGATCAAAAAGCGTACAAAGGCCGCAAGCAGCCACACGACTAAGCCTGCAAGCGCCTACACTCACCTTATCCACAGTTCGCTCCACAGTCTTTGTGCACAACTAACCGCGCGCTGCCGCAAGGGCTGTGCATAACCCCGAAGCGGCTTCCGGCTATGACCCCTATCGAGACAATCAACAGCCCAGCCGCAGAGCACAGGCGTAACGTCACTCTACCCACCCAGGAGATACGCCCATGCCCCTCAATGACCTGTTACGCAGCCTGCTTGCCGCCTATGCCAGTGGCGCCAGCGGAGCCTGTGGCAATAGCAGCGACTGAGCTGCACCGCCGGTTTTTTCGTGCACTGCGGCAAACCTGGGTTTGCCGCCTATGGCTGATGCGTGCTGACTCACGTATAAATCTGCGCCATATCACCTGCAGTTCTGCCTGCAGTTATGCCGGGTGATTCGCCCCAGAAACCGTAGAAAGGAATCCGACCCATGGCCGGCGCTAGCCTGTTAACCCTGCTCGATGATATTGCCGCCGTTCTTGACGATGTGGCGGTAATGACCAAAGTCGCCGCCAAGAAAACTGCCGGGGTACTCGGCGACGACCTGGCGCTGAATGCCCAGCAGGTCAGCGGCGTACGCGCCGAACGTGAGCTGCCGGTGGTCTGGGCAGTGGCCAAGGGTTCGTTCAAGAACAAACTGATTCTGGTGCCCGCCGCCCTGCTGATCAGCGCCTTTGCGCCCTGGGCGGTAACGCCACTGCTGATGTTCGGCGGCGCGTTCCTCTGCTACGAGGGCTTCGAGAAGCTCGCGCACAAGTTCCTCCACAGCAAAGCCGAGGACCAGGCGCAGCATGCGGAACTGCTGCACGCCGTGGCCGACCCTGAAGTGGACATGCTGGCGTTCGAGAAGGACAAGATCAAAGGCGCGATCCGCACCGACTTTATCCTCTCGGCGGAAATCATCGCCATTACCCTCGGCACCGTGGCGCTGGCCAGTTTCGGCAAGCAGGTGGCGGTGCTCTCGGGTATCGCCCTGCTGATGACCGTCGGGGTTTATGGCCTGGTAGCGGGTATCGTCAAGCTGGACGACGCCGGCCTCTACCTCAACCAGCGTGGCGGTGAAGGCCTAGGCGGTCGCCTGCAACGCAGCATCGGTCGCGGCATCCTGTTTACCGCGCCGTACATGATGAAAACCCTGTCGATTCTCGGCACCGCAGCGATGTTTATGGTCGGCGGCGGCATCCTCACCCACGGCGTACATGCCGCGCAGATGTGGATCGACCAGTTGACGCAGAGCGTGGCGGCCAGCAGCGGCCTGCTCGCGGCCTTGCTGCCAACGCTGCTGAATGCCATCGCCGGAATCATTGCCGGTGCCGTTGCCCTGCTGCTGGTCAGCCTGGCCACTCGCGTTTGGAAAGCCGTGAAACCGAGCAAGGCGCAAGCCTGATCCAGCGCCGGCCGCCATCCCCTGGCGGCCGGCCTCCTCTGTTACCCCGCCTGCTGCATGATCACCGTCTGCGCCGGCATCGGCGCCGGGAAGCCGCCTTCGCCGAGGGCATCCTTGATCATCTTGTTGCTATCGAAATACACCTGCCAGTAATGGTCGGTGTGGCAATACGGGCGCACCGCCAGCACCGGCCCGACCAGATTGAACTCGATAATTTCCACATCCACCGCCGGCTCCTTGAGCACGTTGGCAATACCGCCGATACGCTCCTTGAGCAGCGCCGCAGCGGCTTTGTAGTCCGCCGCGCTGGACAGCTGCGCCTGCAGATCGACCCGGCGAAACGCGTTGTGGCTGAAGTTCTGGATGTTGTCGGAGAAGATCTTGTTGTTACCCACCAGGGTCATCACGTTGTCCGGGGTGTTGATCGCCGTGACGAACAGGCCGATCTCGGTAACGGTGCCGACCACGCCGCCAGCGCTGATAAAGTCGCCGACCTTGAACGGCCGCAGCACGATGATAAAACCGCCGGCCGCGAGGTTGGCCAACAGCCCCGACCAGGCCATACCGATGGCCAGGCCGACCGCCGCAATCAACGCCGCCAGGCTGGTGGTCTGCACACCGAAGTAGCCGAGAATACCGATGACCAGGATGATGTTGAGGGTCACCGAGATAAAGTTGCCGACATAGCGCAGCACCGTCGGGTCGACCCGCTGCTGGCCCAATGCGCGCTGCACCATGCCGACGGCAAAGCCGATCAGCCAGCGGCCGATCACCCAGAAGGCAATCGCCGAGAGAATCTTGATGGCAAACGCCGCGCCGTACTGCGCGACCAGGTTGTAGAGATCGGCAACTTTCTCGGTGCCGAGATTGATCAGATTGGTTTCTTCCATGGCGCAGCTCCAGTGAGTGTTCACCAGAAAACGCTAGCACGGCCTTACATAACTGCTACCCCTCTATCGCGGGGATCGGCAGCACCGTCACCTGTACCTCGGGGTCATGGCTGCCGCCGCCGAGAATCACCCCACGCAGCGGTGAGACATCGGCAAAGTCGCGGCCCCAGGCCAGGGTGATATGTTCCAGCGCCGGGCGAATATTGTTGGTCGGGTCGAAATCCACCCAACCCTGCTGCGGGCAGAACACCGACACCCAGGCATGCGAGGCATCGGCGCCGATCAAGCGGGGCTGGCCGGGTGGCGGCTGAGTCAGCAGGTAGCCGCTGATATAACGCGCCGAAAGGCCCATGGAGCGCAGGCAGGCAAGCATCAGGTGGGCGAAGTCCTGGCACACACCGCGGCGCTCCTCCAGCACCTGCAGCAGCGGCGTGGCCACCTGGGTGGCGGCGGCATCGAAGCTGAACTCGCTGAAAATCTTCTGCATCAGCCCATCTACTGCCGCCAGCAGCGGCCGGCCGGGGCTGAAGCAATCCGCCGCGTAGGCGGCAAACACCTGCTTGAGGTGCACATAGGGCGACTCGAAACGAAAGCGCGTGGCCTCCAGCACGCCGGGCAGCAGTTCCTGACCGCTATAGCGCAGCGCCGTGCAGGCCTCTTCCCAGGGCGGCGACGCCTGCAGATCCAGCGTCGGCCGCGCCAGCACCTCGACCTGCAAGCGCGCGCTGACCTTAAGTTCGTCATGCGGGCGCTCGAATACCAGGCGAGTCAGCGGGTTGCCGAACACATCCAGAGCATCCTGGCGCTGACACGGCTGCGGGCTGACCAGCAGCTGCTGGTTGTGATTACGCTGCCAGGGGCAGGCGCGCGGCCACAGATGCGCCAGCTGCTGGGCCAGCGACACCGGGCTGGCGTAGCGGTAATGGGTGTCGTGAAGTATCTGGTAGCAGGCGCTGCTCATGAGGATTGCGTCCGCTGGCTGGCGTCGACATGCACAAAGAAGCGCAGGCCCAGACGGTCGGAGATTTCCGCACTGGCCTGGCTGATGCTTTCCAGCAGCGCGGACAGACCGTCGAGCACCTCCTGCACGCTGGCCGCGCCGAACAACGGATTCTCCAGGCTGGCCAGGCTAAAGCGCGCCAGTTGCCCTTCCAGATGCTTCAGCCGGCGCTCGCTGGGCAGCTCGAAACGCTCGCCCAGGCGAGCCAGCGAGCGCAGCAGGGTGCGCACCTGAAACAGCACGGCATGCGGGTTCTGCTCATCCAGCAACAACAGGTCGAGCACCGGAATCAGCTGCGCCGAGGCCAGGTAACGGGTGCGGTAGGTGATGCTGCTGTTGCCCAGCTCCAGCAGCCATTCCAGCGCGGACTGGTCATTAGCCGCGCTGCTACGGAGGAAGTTCGCCAGGCTGTCGCAGAGAAACTGCAGGCGCTCGATGCAGCGACCGATCATCAGAAAGCGCCAGCCGTCATCGCGGGTCATATCATCCAGGGCAAAGCCCGACAGCGCCGCCAGCGATAGCAGCAGGCGGTCGAGAAAATCCAGCAGTTCGCCAAAGTCGGCCTGTTCAGCATCCAGCCCCTGGGCCTCGCGCTGCAGCTCCAGCAAGGCCTGCCAGTTGGCCTGGGACAGCTTGCCGCGCACGCTGCCGGCCACCCACTGCAGGCGCTGCAGATTGCCGCGCAGGCTGTCCGGCCAGTCCTCGCCAAGCAGGGCTTCAAGCAGCCGCGCTTGCAGTTCGCCGCTGTCGGCATCCGGCAGCAGGCCCAGGCTCTCGGCCAGGCTCAAGGCAGTTTGCAGCGCCTGCGGGTCATCGTCGTCATCCACATAACGCGCCAGCATGATGCGAAGCAGCCGCGCACCATCCTCGCAGCGTTCGCTGTAGCGGCCAAACCAGTAGAGGTTTTCCACCACCCGCGAAGGCAGATAAGGGTCGCTGCGCACCAGATCGGCCACGCCCAGCGGGCGCAGCCATTGCCAGGGTTCGCCGCCGGCATGCCGTTCGCTGAGCACCCAGGTGTCCTTGCTGGCACCGCCACGCTGCATCGACACTACTTCGGCATCGGCTTCGGCGGCTACCCGGGTCAGGCCACCGGGCATGACCCGATACCCCTCGGCGCTGGCCACGGCAAACACCCGCATGCCGATGGCGCGCGGCGCCAGCTGGCCTTCTTCCTGCTGCCAGACCGGCGCCTGCGACAGCTGCGCCAGCGCCTGGGCAACATAGGCATAAGGCCGCGCCTTGAGGCGTTCGGCCAATTCGTCACGCTGCGCCTCATCCAGATCGCGGCCAAACACCGGGGCAAAACTCTGCGAAGGAAAGCTGGCACGCACTAGCAGCTCGTCGAGCTGTTCCAGGGCTTTGTCCAGCACCGGCGGCTCGCCGCACCACCAGCTGGCGATGCTCGGCAGCAGCAGTTCTTCGCCCAATAATTTTTCCGCGATGGCCGGAAGAAAGCCCGGCAAGCCAGGGGACTCAAGCACGCCACTGCCGAGGGCATTGGCCACCAGCACATTGCCCTGGCGCACCGCTTCGAGCAGGCCAGGCACGCCGAGGGCCGAGTCGGTGCGCAGTTCCAGCGGGTCGCAGAAGTCATCATCCAGACGGCGCAGCACCGCATGCACGCGGCGCAGGCCGGCCAGGGTTTTTAGATAGACCTTGGCGTCACGCACGGTGAGGTCGCTGCCTTCCACCAACGGGTAACCGAGCTGACGTGCCAGGTACAGGTGCTCAAAATAGCTCTCGTTAAAACGCCCAGGGGTGAGCAGCACCACCAGCGGCGTTTCACTGCCGGCCGGGGCCTGACGCGCCAGGGTGTCCTGCAGGGTGCGGAAGAAGCCGGCCAGGTATTGCACGCGCAGATCACGGTACAGCTCTGGGAACGCGCGGGAGACGATCTGCCGGTTTTCCAGGGCATAACCGGCGCCAGACGGCGCCTGGGTGCGGTCGGCGGTGACCCACCAGCGGCCATCCGGCGCGCGGGCCAGGTCCACCGCATACAGATGCAGATAGGTGCCGCCAGGCGGCTGCACACCCTGGCAGGGCCACAGGTAATTGTTGTGGCCAAACACCAGCTCAGCAGGCAGAAGCCCGTCGGCCAGCAGCTGCTGCGGGCCATACAGATCGGCCAGCACAGCATTCAGCAAACCGGCACGTTGGGCCACGCCAGCGGCGATCTGCTGCCATTCTTCCGCCGGAATCAGATTAGGCAGCAGGTCCAGTTCCCACGGCCGGTCGGCGCCATCGGGGTCGGCGTAGACGTTGTAGGTCACGCCGTTTTCCTGAATCTGCCGCGCCAGCAAGGCCTGACGCTGAGCCAGCTGCGCCGGGCTGCTGCGCTGCAGGCGCTCGAGCAGCAGGCGCCAGTGCGGGCGCACCTTACCGTCGGCGTCGAACAGTTCGTGGTAAGCCCCGGAGGTCAGGGGGTAGTCGGCAAGCAGGTCGGGCATGGCAGGCTCGATAAAAGGTTCTGGTGTTGCGCAGATGCAGGAGCCTACTCGCCGGCTCCTGCAATCGACCCAGGCTAGGTCAGGCGCAGGTCCAGGGTCATGGGCATTTCATTATTATTGATCGGGGCCAGTGCCGGGCGTTTGCCTGGGCTGTGGCCCAGACGGAAGAAACGCGCCAGGCGCCGACTCTCGGCCTCATAGGCGTTTACCGGCAGGCTGTCGTAATTGCGTCCGCCGGGATGGGCGACATGATACTGGCAACCGCCGAGGGAGCGGCTCATCCAGCTGTCCACCAGGTCGAATACCAGCGGCGCGTGTACTTCGATGGTCGGGTGCAGGCAATTGGCCGGCTGCCAGGCGCGAAAGCGCACGCCGCCGACAAACTCGCCGACCTTGCCAGTAGGCCTTAGCGGCACCGGTACGCCGTTGCAGGTCAGCACATAGCGATCACTCGGCAGGCCACTGAGCTTGACCTGCATGCGTTCCAGCGAGGAGTCGACATAACGCACCGTGCCGCCGCCACCGCCCTCTTCGCCCAGTACATGCCAGGGCTCCAGGGCCTGACGCAGTTCCAGCTCGATGCCCTTGACGTTGAAATCGCCGGATTTTGGAAAGCGGAACTCGAAATGCGGGGCAAACCATTCGCTGTGCAGGCGATAGCCGCAGCCATCCAGCTCCTGCAGTACGTCAGCAAAATCCTGCTCGATAAAGTGCGGCAGCAGAAAGCGGTCATGCAGCTCGGTGCCCCAGCGCACCAGCCGCGCCGGCTTGTAGGGCTCGCGCCAGAAACGCGCGATCAGCGCGCGAATCAACAGTTGCTGAGCCAGGCTCATCTGCGCATGGGGCGGCATCTCGAAGGCGCGCAGCTCCAGCAGGCCGAGGCGCCCGGAGGCCGAGTCCGGCGAGTAAAGCTTGTCGATGCAGAACTCGGAGCGATGGGTGTTACCGGTCACATCCACCAGCAGATTGCGCAGCAGGCGGTCGACCAGCCAGGGCTGGCAGTCGCGGCCCACTTCGGGCATCTGCGCGAAGGCGATTTCCAGCTCGTACAGCGCATCGTTACGCGCTTCATCGATACGCGGCGCCTGGGACGTCGGGCCGATAAACAGACCACTGAACAGATAGGACAGCGACGGATGGTTGTGCCAATAGCTGATCAGGCTGCGCAGCAGGTCCGGGCGACGCAGAAACGGCGAGTCCGCCGGCGTCGCGCCGCCGAGCACAAAGTGGTTGCCGCCACCGGTGCCGGTGTGGCGGCCATCGATCATAAATTTCTCGCTGGAGAGGCGGCATTCGCGAGCCTGCTCATAGAGAAACTCGGTGCGTTCGACCAGCTCATCCCAACTGGCGGCCGGGTGGATATTCACCTCAATCACGCCAGGGTCCGGAGTCACCCGGAAGAACTGCAGGCGCGGGTCCAGCGGCGGCTCGTAACCTTCCAGCAGCACCGGGCATTTCAGCTCGGCGGCGGTGGCTTCGATGGCGGCCACCAGCTCCAGGTAATCCTCCAGGCGCACCAGTGGCGGCATAAACAGATAGAGCTTGCCCTCTCGCGGTTCGGCGCACAGCGCGGTGCGCACCACAGCGGCAGCCGACTGGCCGAGCAGCGGACGCTTGCCCGCACCGTTCTGACTGCCCGGCCAGACGCCGCGCAGCTGCGGCTTGATCTGCGCCGCAGCCGGTAGCGGGGCGAACACCTGGCTGGGGTCTTCCGGGGTGACGTAGGGGTAATCGGCTTCGCTGACCCAGGGCTGGGAGTCCAGCGGCAGACGGTAGCCCATCGCCGAATCGCCCGGTATCAGCCGGCAATGCTGGTCACGCAAGAACCAGCTGCCGCTCTGCCAACCCAGCTGCTTGGCATGCCGAGCCAACGGCAGGATATGCCCCACCACTTTATCCAGGCCCTGTTCGAACACCTTGCGCAGGCGCTCACGCTCCAGCGCGTCGGCCAGGCGCGGGTCTTCGGCGGTGACGTTGATCGGCAGCTTGCGCTCGCGCCACAGGTAATAGAAACGGTCCTCATAGGCCGGCACGCAGTATTTACCATCCACACCCAGGCGCTCGGCGAGCAGGGTGAGAAAGTCGGCGGCCTTGGCCGCATCGACGCCGTAGTCCTGTTGCTCGTCGGCGTACAGCGCCGGGTTGTGCCACAGCGGCTCACCATCGCGGCGCCAGTAGGCATTCAGCGACCAGCGCGGCAGCTGCTCACCGGGGTACCACTTGCCCTGGCCGAAATGCACCAGCGCTTGCGGCGCATAGTGCTCGCGCAGGCGATGGAACAGGTCGGTGGCCAGGCGGCGCTTGTTCGGCCCCAGGGCGGCGGTATTCCATTCCGCATCGTCGGGGTAATCGAGGGCGACGAAAGTCGGCTCGCCGCCCATGGTCAGGCGTACGTCCTGGGCCTGCAGGTCGCCGTCGATCTTCTGCCCGAGCGCGACAATCGCCTGCCACTGCGCCTCGCTGTAAGGCTTGCTGACGCGTGGCGCTTCCCAGATACGCTCGACCCACATTTCGTGACTGAACTCGCACTCGCTCTCATCCACGCCGCCGCTGATCGGCGCCGCCGAGGATGGCTCGGGGCTGCAGGCCAGCGGAATATGGCCTTCACCAGCGAACAGGCCGCTGGTGGGGTCCAAGCCAATCCAGCCGGCGCCCGGCAGGTAAACCTCGCACCAGGCATGCAGATCAGTGAAATCCACCTCGGTGCCGGAGGGGCCGTCGAGGGATTTCATATCGGCCTTGAGCTGAATCAGGTAGCCGGAGACAAAGCGCGCTGCCAGGCCCAGGTGGCGAAACAGCTGCACCAGCAACCAGGCCGAGTCGCGGCAGGAGCCGGAGCCTTTCTGCAGGCTTTCTTCCGGCGTCTGCACGCCCGGCTCCAGGCGGATCAGGTAGCTGATATCGGTGGCCAGGCGCTGGTTCAGCGCCACCAGAAAGTCCACGCTCGGCAGAGGCGTCAGCTCGATGCTGGCCAGGTATTTGGCAAACAGTTTGTCCGCCGGCAGTTTCACCAGATAAGGCGCCAGCTCCAGCTGCTCGCCTTCGGTGTAGGCAAAGGGGATTTTCTCGGCGTAGGGCTCGAGGAAGAAATCGAAGGGGTTGAACACCGCCATTTCGGCGACCAGATCGACCTCAATCTTTAGCTCTCGGGTCTTTTCCGGGAACACCAGGCGCGCCAGGTAGTTGCCCTGGGGGTCCTGTTGCCAGTTGATAAAGTGCTCGCCCGGCTCGACCTTCAACGCGTAGGACAGAACCCGGGTACGGCTGTGCGGTGCAGGACGCAGGCGCACGACCTGCGGGCCAAGGTTGACCGCGCGGTCGTAGCGATAGTGGCTGACATGGTGCAAGGCGATATGAATCGACACAGCGGGCCTCCTGCGAGCCTGGGCGATAACCAGGCAGCGCAAGACTTATGCCAGTGGCCCAAGCCAGAACTGGCGCGGCCTGGCGCATTCACTCGCTACAGGCACGCACCACAACAGGGCCGGTCATGCCCCACGCCTGCTGCGGCGCACGAAAACAGGTCGCGCCTTTTCAACAGTCCCCTTGCAGGCTGGCGATCCAACGCTGCAGTACGTCCACGCCTTCGGCATGCACGGCGGAGCGGCCCAGCTCCGGCATCATGATGCTCGGGTCGACGCTTTCCACACGAAACAGCAGCACCGACTTATCCGGCTGGCCCGGGTGAATATCCACCAGACGATCACCCGATCCTTTACCCGCAGCCACCGGCTGTTTGCACAGGCCATAGCTGATGCCGATGGCCGTGGCCGGATCGAGCAATAGCCCCGAGGTACGACCCGGCCCCTTGGGGTTGTGACAGTGGCTGCAGTTGGCATCCAGATAACTGCGCGCCTGCTGCTCCAGGCTTTCGCCACTGCGCGGGGTCGGCCATAAAGCGTTCTGCGGCACGCCCTGCAACTCGGCCGGCACGCCCTGTAGACGGCCCTGCTGCTGCCAGTGCTGCAACTGATTGTGCGTGCCATCGGCGTAGGCAAAATCCTTGTTCAGATGGCGCGCCTTCGGCCCCAGCGGGTTGACGCCCTGCCCTGCAGTTTCCTCATGGCAACCGGCGCACTGGTTGGCGTCCGGCACCTGATAGGCCACCGCCTGAGCCTTGCCCTCGGCATTCAGCAGGCTCAACTGGCGGCTGTCGCCAGCCCATTCCAGATGTGCCTCCTGTTGCTGTTCATCCCACACATAGGGCAACGCGACCCAGCCGTCCTGCTGTTTAAGCAGAATGCGCGTCTCGATCAACTGCACCCGCGCCAGCTCCAGACCGCGCTGCGGGTCGCGGTCATCCTGCTCGTTAAGCAGCAGGCGGCCCTGGGCGTCCTTGGGGTAGTAGAAGGTCTTGCTCAGCACCGTGCCAACCGGGTAATCGAAGTGCGCGTCGGCATAACTCGCCGCCGTATCCGCCGGCATCCATACGCTGCGCAACTTGTGCGCGTAGTCGGTAAACAGCGGGGTGTTCAGGTCGTAGGGCAGCGCCTCGGCGATGGGTGCGATAAAGCCGTCGGCGCGCTGCAGCATGCCCCACTCGCTGAGCTTTTCCGGGTAGTTGTCACCTTGCGGCAGGTACAGCGGCGCCGGCTGCTGCTCACAGCCGGCCAGGAGCAGCAACACACCCAGTAGCAGCCTGCGCATCAGGCCCCCTGACCGGCGTCGGCCGAAGCCAGTTTGACTGCCGGCAGCGCGGGCAGGCTGCAGCGGTAGTCGGCCATTTCGGTGCTGATGTTCTTGAAGTTGTTCGGCCCGTCGACGTTGATCATCCCCGCCTCGCCGTTATTGATGCAGATCGCCCGATCCGCCGGCAGCTTGCCATCCACCAGGATGTCGAGGTTGACGTAGCCATCCCAGAGAATGTCCGGCAGGCGGCCATTCAAGCCGAACTGGCTGACCTTCAGCGCCTTCAGCTCCAGATGATCCGGGCTGTCGCCGCCTGGGCCGAAGCGGTTGCCGTGAATATGGATGCCTTCTGGATAGGGATCGAAGTTCTCGGCGGTGGAGAGGTCGGTGTAACCGGTGCTGAAGTAGCTGCTGATAATGATATTGGCGGTCTTGTGGTCACCGATATCGTTGTCGAACACCTCAACATCGTCATTGGAGTTGATCACCACCCCCGAGCCTGCCGGCACGCTGGCCACCGGTGTGCCTTTGTGGCCGAAGTTCTTGTGGTTGTTGCCTTCGATCTTGTTACGGAACACCCGCGTCACCCGGCCGGCCTGCGGCAGGTTGGGCATGTTGAACACCAGAATGCCGCCGGTATTGCCGGTGGCGACGTTGTCATACACGTCGGCGTCGATGGTGTTTTCGATCTCGATGCCGGCGACGTTGCGCTCCGCGCGGCTGTTGCGTACCACCACGTTGCGCGACTGGCCGACATAGATGCCGGCATCCGATGCGCCAATAGCCACCGCGCCGTCGATCAGGGTGTTCTCGGTCTGCACCGGATAGATGCCGTAGGCGCCGTTCTCGGTGGCCGGGCCGTTGGTCCACTCGGTGCGCACGCGGCGGATGATGATGTTCTTGCCGCCCACCACTTTCAGCGAATCACCCAGGGTGTCCTCAAAGGCGATGTCTTCAATGGTGAAATCCGAGGCATCCACCAGCAGGCCTTCAGCGCCGGACTTCTGCCCCTTGAAGCTCAAGATGGTCTTGTCCATGCCCGCGCCCTTGATGGTCACGCCGCTGACTTTCAGGCTCAGGCTACGGTCGAGCTGATAGGTGCCTGCAGGAATCTCAATCACGCTGCCGGGCTTGGCCTTGATCAGCTGAGTTTGCAGGTCTTTCTGGAAGTCCAGATCGGCCACCGGGGCCGGTTCTTCGCTGCAGGCAGCAAGCAGCACGGACAGGGCAAGCACGGAAAGCGGGGCGAGGCGCATGGCAATCTCCAGCATTTTTCTTATTAAGTGGAACGATAGTACCAACTAATCAGAAAAAGCCAACCCCTGCGCACACTCAGCCCATGCCGCCCGACCAATAGCCCAGAGCGTCACGCATCCGTTACCATCGCCGGCAATTAAGCGAAGAGATGCGGCATGTATATCTATCGATTGGTGCTGATCCTGGTGGTGGGGATCTACCTGTTCTCCCCGGCCATCATGGACTGGTGGATCGACCCCAATGGGGCCTGGTACCGCCCCTACCTGCTGTGGCTGATCCTGATAGTCGTGACCTTCATTCTTCAGAGTCAGCGTGATGCCGATGAGCTCTGACCTGCTGCGGCACGACGTACGTGACCGCTCCTTACCCTTATTCGCTTCAGAGCCAACGTGATGCTGACGAGCTTTAGCCTGAGCCAGCTGATTCTGATCAGCGCTGCCTACCTTCTTATTCTGTTCGGCGTGGCCTGGATCAGTGAACGCGGCCTGATTCCACGCTGGGTGATTCGTCACCCGCTGACCTACACCCTGTCGCTCGGCGTATACGCCAGCGCCTGGGCCTTCTACGGCACGGTGGGGTTAGCCTACCAGTATGGCTATGGCTTCCTCGCCAGTTACCTGGGGGTGTCCGGGGCGTTTCTGCTGGCGCCGGTGCTGCTCTACCCGATTCTGCGCATTACCCGTACCTACCAGCTGTCATCCCTGGCCGACCTGTTTGCCTTCCGTTTTCGCAGCACCTGGGCCGGCGCGCTGACCACGGTGTTTATGCTGATCGGCGTACTGCCGCTGCTGGCCCTGCAGATTCAGGCGGTGGCCGATTCCATCGGCATCCTCACCCGCGAGCCGGTGCAGGAGCGCGTAGCGTTGGCCTACTGCGGGCTGATCATCCTATTCACCATCCTGTTCGGCGCCCGGCATATCGCCACCCGCGAGAAGCACGAAGGCCTGGTGTTCGCCATCGCCTTTGAGTCGGTGGTCAAACTGGTGGCGATCAGCGCCATCGGTCTGTATGCGCTGTACGGCGTATTCGACGGCCCGCAGGACCTGCAGTCCTGGCTGGTGCAGAACCAGTCCTCGCTGACCAGCCTGCACACCCCGCTGCAGGAAGGTCCGTGGCGCACCCTGCTACTGGTGTTCTTCGCCTCAGCCATCGTCATGCCGCACATGTACCACATGACTTTTACCGAAAACCTCAACCCGCGCGCCATGGTCAGCGCCAGCTGGGGCCTACCGCTGTTCCTGCTGCTAATGAGCCTGGCGGTGCCGCTGATTCTCTGGGCTGGCCTCAAGCTGGGCGCCACCACCAACCCGGAATACTTCACCCTCGGCGTCGGTATTGCGGTGAATAGCCAGACCCTGGCGTTGATCGCCTATGTCGGCGGCCTGTCGGCCTCCAGCGGGCTGATCATCGTCTCGACCCTGGCGCTGTCGGGCATGGTGCTCAACCATGTGGTGCTGCCGCTGTACCAGCCGCCGTCCGAAGGCAATATCTACCGCTGGCTGAAGTGGACGCGGCGCGCGCTGATCCTGCTGGTGATCATGGCCGGTTACGGCTTCTATTTATTGCTGGGCGCCGAACAGGACCTGGCCAACCTCGGCATCGTCGCCTTCGTCGCCACCCTGCAGTTCCTCCCCGGCGTGTTGTCGGTGCTGTACTGGCCGACCGCCAACCGCAAAGGCTTTATTGCCGGCTTGCTGGCGGGGATCGGCATGTGGGTGGTAAGCATGCTGTTGCCGATGCTTGGCAACCTGCAGGGTCTCTACCTGCCCTGGTTCAACGTCATCTATGTGCTGGATGACAGCAGCTGGCACCTGGCGGCCATCGGCTCGCTGGCCGCCAACGTGCTGGTATTCACCCTGGTGTCGCTGTTTACCGAAGCCAGTCCAGAAGAAAAAAGCGCCGCCGAGGCCTGCGCCGTGGATAACGTGCGCCGCCCGCAACGCCGCGAACTACTGGCCGCCTCGCCGCAGGAATTTGCCGCGCAACTGGCCAAACCCCTGGGCGCCAAGACCGCCCAACATGAAGTGGAACAAGCGCTGCGCGATTTGCACCTGCCGTTCGATGAAGGCCGCCCCTACGCCCTACGCCGCCTGCGTGACCGCATAGAGGCCAACCTCTCCGGCCTGATGGGCCCCAGTGTCGCCCAGGATATCGTCGAGACCTTCCTGCCTTATAAGGCCGGCAGCGAAACCTACGTTACCGAAGACATCCACTTTATCGAGAACCGCCTGGAGGACTACCACTCGCGCCTCACTGGCCTGGCGGCCGAACTCGACACCCTGCGCCGCTACCACCGCCAGACCCTGCAGGAGCTGCCGATGGGCGTCTGCTCGCTGGCCAAGGATCAGGAGATCCTGATGTGGAACAAGGCCATGGAAGAACTCACCGAAATCCCCGCGCAACGCGTGGTCGGCTCGCGCCTGAATACCCTGGGCGAACCTTGGCGCGGCCTGCTGCAAAACTTTATCGAGCTGCCCGACGAGCACTTGCACAAACAGCGCCTGGCCCTCGACGGCCAGACTCGCTGGCTCAACCTGCACAAGGCGGCCATCGACGAGCCCCTGGCCCCCGGCAACAGCGGCCTGGTGCTGCTGGTTGAAGACCTCACCGAAACGCAGATGCTTGAAGACAAGCTGGTGCATTCCGAACGACTGGCCTCCATTGGTCGCCTGGCCGCCGGGGTCGCTCACGAAATCGGCAACCCGATCACCGGCATCGCCTGCCTAGCGCAGAACCTGCGCGAAGAGCGCGAAGGCGACAGCGAGCTGACCGAGATCAGCGAACAGATCATCGAGCAGACCAAACGTGTTTCGCGCATCGTCCAGTCGCTGATGAGCTTTGCCCATTCCGGCAGCCACCAGAACAGCGAAGAACCAGTCTGCCTGGCCCAGGTCGCACAGGACGCCATCGCCCTGCTGGCGCTCAACCGACGCAGCGTCGAAGTGCAGTTTTTCAATCTTTGCGATTCCGACCACTGGGTGGTCGGCGATCCGCAGCGCCTGGCCCAGGTGTTGATCAACCTGCTGTCCAACGCCCGCGATGCCTCACCGCCGGGTAGCGCGATCCGGGTCAAGAGCGAACGTTTCGAGCACACCGTCGACCTGATCGTCGAGGACGAAGGCAGCGGCATTCCCAAGGCGATCATCGACCGACTGTTCGAACCTTTCTTCACCACCAAGGACCCGGGCAAAGGTACGGGACTGGGCCTTGCACTGGTCTATTCGATCGTGGAAGAGCATTATGGACAGATAACAATCGACAGCCCGGCCGACCCCGAGCTTCAACGCGGCACCCGCATTAGGGTCAGCCTGCCGAGGCATGTCGAGGCGACGTCCCTAGCGACTTAAACCAGCTACCAGAGAGTGTGCCTGCCAGGCCCTTAGCCCAGCGGCATGCCCCGAGACCGTCGAGAGACCGAATTGATGCCTCATATTTTGATCGTCGAAGACGAAACCATTATCCGCTCTGCCTTGCGTCGCCTGCTGGAACGTAACCAATACGAAGTCAGCGAAGCCGGCTCGGTGCAGGAAGCGCAAGAGCGCTTCAGCATCCCCAGCTTCGACCTGATCGTCAGCGACCTGCGCCTACCGGGCGCGCCCGGCACCGAGCTGATCAAGCTTGGCCAAGGCACGCCGGTGCTGATCATGACCAGCTACGCCAGTCTGCGTTCGGCAGTCGACTCGATGAAGATGGGTGCGGTGGACTACATCGCCAAACCCTTCGACCACGACGAAATGCTCCAGGCCGTGGCGCGCATCCTGCGCGATCACCAGCAGGCCAAGAGCGCACCAGCACCCGCAACCGGCCCAGCAAAAGCCGGCGCCGACAAGGTGGTGGATAACAGCAACGGCGAAATCGGCATCATCGGCTCCTGCGCATCCATGCAGGAGATGTACAGCAAGATCCGCAAAGTCGCGCCCACCGACTCCAACGTACTGATTCAGGGCGAGTCCGGTACCGGTAAAGAGCTGGTCGCCCGCGCCCTGCACAACCTCTCGCGCCGCGCCAAAGCGCCGCTGATTTCGGTGAACTGCGCCGCCATCCCGGAATCGCTGATCGAATCCGAACTGTTCGGCCACGAGAAAGGCGCCTTTACCGGCGCCAGTGCCGGCCGTGCCGGCCTAGTCGAAGCAGCTGACGGTGGCACCCTATTCCTTGATGAAATCGGCGAGCTGCCCCTGGAAGCCCAGGCGCGCCTGCTGCGCGTGCTACAGGAAGGCGAGATTCGCCGGGTTGGCTCGGTACAGTCACAGAAGGTCGATGTGCGCCTGATCGCCGCGACCCACCGCGACCTGAAAACCCTGTCGAAGGTCGGCCAGTTCCGTGAAGACCTGTATTACCGCCTGCACGTAATCGCCCTGAAACTGCCGCCACTGCGTGAACGCGGGGCGGACGTGATCGAAATCGCCCGCGCCTTCCTGATTCGCCAAAGCACCCGTCAGGGCCGTCTTGACCTGAGCTTTGCCAGTGACGCCGAACAGGCCATTCGTCATTACCCCTGGCCAGGTAACGTGCGCGAGCTGGAGAACGCCATCGAGCGCTCGGTGATTCTCTGCGAAGGCAACAGCATCTCGGCCGAGCTGCTGGGCATCGATATCGAACTGGATGACCTGGAAGACGACTTCACCGGCCTGCCCGCGCAAAGCGGCGGCCTGGGCCATGAGCCGAGCGAACCGACCGAAGACCTGTCGCTGGAAGACTACTTTCAGCACTTCGTACTGGAACACCAGGACCACATGACCGAGACTGAACTGGCGCGCAAACTCGGCATCAGCCGCAAATGTTTGTGGGAACGCCGCCAGCGCCTGGGCATTCCACGGCGCAAATCCTCGGGCGCAACCGCAGGCTAGAGCGTCGCAGCGGGGTGACAGATGTGTGCGACAGAGGTTCCACAGTCTGTTACCCATTCAACACTTAGTAACAAAAGCCGGGTCTTATGGTAACGAGAACCCGGCTTTTTTATACCCTTCCATCACTTACACAACCCATCAACCCCTTGTTTTTAAAGGGCTTGTAAAAACTGGCACGGGTTCTGCTTTATTGCTGGCACAACAACAATAACAAGCACGCTCCAAACCTAATAAAAATAAGACGTATCGACTCCAGCACAATAAAAACAACAACGCGGAGGCGCAGCTAACTGATTCTTTTGGAAAGGAATTGCCTTTGGGGTTCGCCCCAAAACCAGGCTGAGAATAATAAAACTGCCCTAAGGCAGCGCCAGAACTGGTTGGGTCACTGTGTGATCATGGCAGCGTCAGCATCCAAAGAAATCCGTTTGCTCTTGATTCCCAGCTTGGGAAGTTTTCCAAAAGTCCTTGACTGGATGGAACGGGTAAATCAACAAAAACAACAAGCCCGCCATAATAATAAAAAAAGAGCACGCACCAATTTGGGGGGGAGCTTCGGCTCCCCCAGTAGCTTCAAACTCCCCGCCTGCAGCAGTCTCCCGCCGTTTCCTGCATCAAACCCCGACTCAATGCTAGAATCCGCGCCATTCCCTGTCTCTTA
>NZ_JBNXUH010000172.1:0-288 GCF_050563605.1 Pseudomonas peli
GGCAACCGGAAGGAGTCACAACTCGTGGAGCGTCGTCGGCAGCGTCAGATGKRWATAAGAGACMGGGCSATAGMMGCCCAACCCGCSCCYCCCYCGGCGAACCCCGCARCKCCGCCGGCAGCGCCGTATGGCAAGGCAGCCTGATCGATGGCGATGAGGTGGAAAGCATGACCCTGGTGAAGGGCACGCTGGAGACCATTAGCTCTGTATCCCATACACATCTGACGCCGCGCACGACGCCCAAACCGCTGCCTCTTCCGCGCATCTCACGCCTCCGTCCACGCTCCC
>NZ_JBNXUH010000173.1:0-287 GCF_050563605.1 Pseudomonas peli
GGGTGGATTAGCACCACGATGTTGTATTGGGCGCAGGCCTCAGTTGTGGAGCGCAGCCAGTCCATTGCGCGTTCCGGGCGCTGTCCTTGATACACATCTGCCGCTGCGGGCGAGGCCCCGGGGNCGTCTCGTGGGCTCGAGATGTGTATAAGAGACAGGTGTGGATCAGCACCACGATGTTGTATTTGGCGCAGACCTTCATTGCCGGGCGCAGCCAGTCCAGTGCGCGGTCCGGGCGATAGCCGTGCATGTTCTGTCTCTTATACACATCCCGAGCCCACGAGACG
>NZ_JBNXUH010000174.1:0-282 GCF_050563605.1 Pseudomonas peli
AGCTGACAGAGCGCTGCGCGGGCGAGGGTTCATGCTGGCCACCTGTCTTGCATGAGGAAAATAATAATGAAAACCCTGGTTGCTCATCTGGCTCAATACGCGGCCTATCACCGCGACCAACGCAATATTCTCAGCCACTTTATCGGTATTCCACTGATCGTTGTGGCGGTTTGCCCCGCCGCCHTYTCCCCCCCSCCTCCCGCCGCTTTGGCTGTGNGGKTTTYCCCCCCCCBCCTYGGGGGCGBGGGGGGCGGGGGGGGGTACCTGTGCCCCGCCCCCCGC
>NZ_JBNXUH010000175.1:0-281 GCF_050563605.1 Pseudomonas peli
GCGTCAGATGTGTATAAGAGACAGGCGCTCATCCTGGTACTCGCGGGCAATCGGTGTGCGTTTGCGCGCGGTGGCCTTCCAGTCGATTTGCCGCAGGGTGTCGCCGTCGCGAAACTCTCGCAGTTGGTGGAACTCCTGACCGAGGCCGCGGCGTTGCTGCTGGCGCACGCCAAGCTCTGTCTCTTATACACATTCTGACGCTGCCGACGACGCCCCACGAGTGTAGATCTCGGGGGTCGCCGTGTCTTTATAAAAAAAAAACAAAACGATAACTACCCCGA
>NZ_JBNXUH010000176.1:0-279 GCF_050563605.1 Pseudomonas peli
GCGCCACCCTGACCCCACATCACGTCTTAGCACACTTTAATCGCTGCCATTTTACGGAGAACACCGCCATGAGCGTCCGCCTCGGCATTGTCANCTATAATAGGCAAGTCGTGGGGCTACGTCGACAACGTCAGATGTTTATAAGAGACAGCCGCCTCCCTAACCCCACACCACGTCTTACCACACTTTAATCGCTGCAATTTTCCGGAGAACACCGCCATGAGCGTCCGCCTCGGCATTGTCATGGACCCCATCGCCCAGATCGCCTTCAAGAAGGAC
>NZ_JBNXUH010000177.1:0-270 GCF_050563605.1 Pseudomonas peli
GAGGGTACGTTCCATGGTGGTCATCCTTCCGCTTGTGGCGGGGCAGTGGGGTGTTGSGGTGGGGGRAWTATTTTCGTTGCCCCCCCCCCGCTGTWGCCCCGTCTCTTTTACACAWCTCCCAGCCCCCGCRGACGAAMCGAGCGGACTCGTATGCCGCCCTTTTCTTGAAAANGGGGGTACGTTCCATGGTGGTCATCCTTCCGCTTGGGGCGGGTCAGTGGTGTGTTGGGATGGGAAAATTATTGCCGTTGCCCCCGCCTCGCTGTAGCC
>NZ_JBNXUH010000178.1:0-269 GCF_050563605.1 Pseudomonas peli
TTTCCATTCAGGTTTACTTCTATATTTCCTGTTACTCGTTTTTTTTCCTGTCTCTTATACACTTCTTTCTCTTCCGTCGACGCTCCTCGTGTTTTCTTTTTTTTTGTTCCCCGTTCYTTTTNTCTTYCMSCTTTTTTTCTTCTTCTTTBTCTTTCTCTTCTYCTGTCTCTTTTACTCTTCTTTCTCTTCCTTCGTCTCTCCTCTTTTTTTTTTTTTTTTTTTTTTCTTTTTTTTTTTTTTTTTTTTTTTTTTTTTTTTTTTTTTTTTTT
>NZ_JBNXUH010000179.1:0-266 GCF_050563605.1 Pseudomonas peli
GTGTGCGCAACACCTACCTGGAACAATTGGAAATAAGAAAGAAAGAGAAGAGGGAGAGCTCACGACTGCGTGATAATCAGGCCGACAGCCCTCTGGAACAGGCCTTGCTGGTCAGTGTGGCGGGGATTGCGGCGGGGKTTGGGGAAAACNCNGCCGGGGGGGGTKKCGGGGGGGGGGGGGGGGTTTTGTGGGGSAAATKTWRGGGGGSGGGGGAARGAACAACCTTTTTTGGGGGGGGGGTGGTGGGGTTTTTTTTTAAAAATCAA
>NZ_JBNXUH010000180.1:0-266 GCF_050563605.1 Pseudomonas peli
GTATAAGACTCGGGGGGCGTGGTCGGCAGCGTCGGATGTATATAAAAGACAGGCCCGGCATAGCATGGAGCGACGGAGGATTTATGTCGCAATTTGGGCACCTACAGGTTTTCCAGAGCATGCACAGCTCGCCCAACACCCGCCTGCACCGCAGCGCCGAGCTGGGCGATGGGCTGGCGGCTGCCGTGTGGAGCAACCGCCATGATGCCCGCGACTACGAAGCCCCCAGTCATCACACACCTGTCTCTTATACACATCTCACGCTG
>NZ_JBNXUH010000181.1:0-248 GCF_050563605.1 Pseudomonas peli
AGATGTGTATAAGAGACAGGCACCAGACGGCGCAGGGAGAAATCCACCCGCGCCGCATCGAACAGCGCCAGCGGCAGCGGGTCGGTGTTTTCCCAGTCATACAGGCCATCGGCGGTGCCATCGGTAGCGGCGGACAGATCGGTGCTAGGGGACACCCCCGCCCGCCCCGCGGCGGGCCCCCCCGGACCCGYCCSCTCCTCCCCCCGCTCCCCCCCCCACCCGTCCCTTATACACATCTGACCCTGCCC
>NZ_JBNXUH010000032.1:0-40244 GCF_050563605.1 Pseudomonas peli
AGCTGGGGCTATCCGGGAGGTTATTCCAGGGTCGCCACTGCCAGGCCGGGAAAGTCGGTGATGATGCTGTCCACACCGAAGTCTGCCAGACGGCGCATCAGTGCCGGTTCGTTGACCGTCCACACCGAGACATGCAAACCGGCTTTTTGCGCCTTGAGCAGGCGCTCTGGGGTGCACAGTGTCCAGTTCAGCGCGAGCAAGTGGCAGCCGTAATGCTTGGCAACCTTCAATGGGTCGAGCCAGGCGTATTCGGCGACAAGGCCGCGTTGCAGGTGCGGCGTCAGCTGTTGCAGGGCGCCGAGTACTTCGCGGGAGCTGGAGGTTACGGTGACCTTGTCCGTCAGCTTGTAGCGCTCTGCCAGCTCGGCAATCGCCTTGACCATGCGCGCCGAGCGAACCTTCGAGGCGCTTTTGACTTCCAGCTGCCAGTGCTCGAAATCGCAGTGCTGGAACAGCTCTTCCAGCCGTGGGATTGGGCAGGGCGCAACTGCGCCGGGGCCGCCTTTGCGTGCGTCATAGGTCACCAGCTCAGCAGCGTCATGCTCAACGACCTTGCCGCGGTGGCCGGTGGTGCGCTTGAGCGTCGGGTCGTGAATCACCATAAGCTCGCCATCGCGCGACAGGTGCAGATCCAGCTCGCAGCGGCGCACGCCATGCTTCAGGCATTGCTGGAAGCTGGCCAGGGTGTTTTCCGGCACCTCGCCTTTGGCGCCGCGATGTCCATAGATGACTGTCACTGTTGCTCCTTGTCGGGCAGGGCTGCGCCGGGCTGATGATGACGCACGCTGTTGATCACATGTTTGTGCTCGAAGTAGACGCTGAACTCGCGGTAATCCCAGCGGGTGATCGGCGGGTTGCCAACACTGGGGTGCTCTTCATCGGCCAGGCCGAAACGCTCGAGCACGGCGCGTTGTGATTCGCCGAACTGCGGCAGCTGTAGCGCACTGCCGCCTTGCTGGCCGATAGGAATTTGCAGGGTATCGGCGTGAGCGCCGAGAGGCAGGAGCAGGGCGAGAAGCAGGAACAGACGGGGCATGGTGGCTCGCTATCAGGGTTGCAGGGGTTGCTCGCGGGCCTGGCGACGCTCCAGGGCCTGGCGCTGCAGGATATGCCGGGCAAGTAGCTGGCGCTGAGCATCGCTCAGGGCTTCGAATTCTGCGCCAATTTCAAATTGCTGCGACGGCAGTGGTTGGCAATGCACCACCTTGGCCCTTAGCAGCAGGCCCAAGGCCTGTGGCATCAGCACCATTTTTACCGCCAGGTGAGCGCCGGTTGCAACGGGCTGAGGGTTATTGAAGCTGACGCCACCCTCGGACAGGCTGACCTTGCGCGGCGTTCCGATGTCGCGCAGCAGGCTTTGCGCCACGGCCTGGCCGAGCAGGTCGATGCGCTTGTTCATTACCTTGAGGTAATTGGCCAGGGTGCGATCACGTTCGGTGATGTGCCGCAGCAGATGCTGCGACTCGAAGTCCATCAGGTGCAGGTCGCTGAGCAGGTTGAATAGTGGGGAGCTGTCGTGAAGCTCATCACTGGCCAGGGCTTCTGCGCCCGAGAGCAGGGTGAATTCCAGTGCGATCGTATCGTCGATACGATAGTATTCGCGGCGATCATCTTCATCTTGAGTCGGCATGGCGAACCCATGGCAGCAGTAGTGGTCAGAGTGTAAGGCTGCTCGCCAAGCCCCGCCACAAGGACGTTTCTTTTTCCCTCGAATCAGCCCCGACATGTTCAGACCTCTGTTCGTATTTATCGGCACGCGCTACACGCGGGCCAAGCGTCGCAACCACTTCGTATCCTTTATTTCCCTGACCTCTATGATCGGGCTGGCACTTGGTGTGCTGGTGATGATTTTGGTGCTGTCGGTGATGAACGGCTTCGACCATGAAATGCGCACCCGCGTGCTCGGCATGGTGCCGCACGCCACGGTCGAGAGCGCCACGCCGATCAAGGACTGGCGCAGCCTGGCCGAACGGGCGCAAAGCAACCCGCAAGTGCTTGCGGTTGCGCCTTTCAGCCAAATGCAGGGCCTGCTGACCAACGACGGCAAGGTGCAGAAAGTGCTGATCAATGCGGTCGATCCGCTGGAAGAGGCCAAGGTCTCGATCATCGGCAACTTCTTCAAGCCTGAAGATGGTGGCAAGGGTTCGCTGGATGCCCTTAAGCCCGGCGAGTTCGGCATGGTGCTGGGCGCCAAGGCCGCAGCCAAACTCGGCGTCGATCTGGGTGACAAGGTCACCTTTGTCGCGCCGGAAGTGACGGTTACTCCAGCCGGTATGTTTCCGCGCCTTAAGCGCTTTACCGTAGTGGGCATCTTCCATGTCGGCGCCGGTGAGATCGACGGTCACCTGGCCCTGACCCATGTACAGGATTTGGCGCGTCTGCAGCGTTGGCAGGCCGATCAGGTGCAGGGCATACGCTTGAAGTTCGCCGATTTGTTCGAAGCCCCACGTACTGCCTGGGCACTGGCGCAGACTTTGGGCGAGGGTGATTACTACGCCCGCGACTGGACCCGCACCCACGGCAATCTGTACCAGGCGATCCGTATGGAGAAGGCAATGATCGGCCTGCTGCTGTTGCTGATCGTCGCGGTCGCTGCGTTCAACATCATCTCCACCCTGGTCATGGTGGTCACCGACAAGAAGGGCGATATCGCCATTCTGCGTACCTTGGGCGCGACGCCGCGGCAGATCATGGCGATCTTTATGGTCCAAGGCACGGTGATCGGTGTGTTCGGTACGGCCATCGGCGCGGTGCTGGGCTGCCTTGCCGCCTTGAATATCAGCAGTGCGATTGCCGCGCTCGAAGGGCTGCTGGGGATCAAATTCCTCAATGCCGATGTGTATTTCATCGACTACCTGCCATCGCAGCTGATGCTGGCGGACGTGCTGCTGGTCTGCGGCGCGGCGTTGATTCTAAGTTTCTTCGCCACCCTGTATCCGGCCTGGCGCGCAGCGCGCACCCAGCCTGCGGAGGCTCTGCGTTATGAATGATCAGGTTATGAGTGATTCGGTTATGCAAGATCGTGCAGTGTTGAGTTGTCGCAACCTCGGTAAAAGCTACGACGAAGGCCCGCAATCGGTGGTGGTGCTGCAGGACCTGCAGCTGGAACTGCACCCCGGCGAGCGCGTGGCGATTGTTGGCAGCTCCGGCTCGGGCAAGAGCACCTTGCTGAATATGCTCGGCGGCCTGGATACGCCGAGCACCGGCAGCGTCTGGCTGGCGGGCGAGGAATTGTCGGCGCTGAATGAAAAGCAGCGCGGTCTGCTGCGTAACCGTGCACTGGGTTTCGTTTACCAGTTTCACCACCTGCTGCCGGAGTTCACCGCGCTGGAGAACGTCTGCATGCCGCTGCTGATTGGCCGCACGCCGATCAGTGAAGCGCGTCAACGCGCCACGGCGCTGCTGGAACGTGTTGGCCTCGGCCATCGCCTGGCGCACAAACCGTCTGAGCTGTCCGGCGGTGAGCGTCAGCGTGTGGCCATCGCTCGCGCCCTGGTCAATCAGCCTGGTCTGGTGCTGCTCGATGAGCCCACTGGCAACCTCGATCACCACACCGCGCAGGGCATTCAGGACCTGATGAAGGAGCTGAGCAGCTCGTCGCAGACTGCCTTTCTGGTAGTGACCCACGACATGGCGCTGGCCCAGCAGATGGACCGCATCCTGCGTCTGGAAGACGGCAAGCTGGTGGCCGCCTGATGTTTCGTCCGCTGAGTATCTTTATCGGTATCCGCTATACCGGGGCCAAGCGGCGCAACCACTTTATTTCCTTTATATCGATGACTTCGATGATCGGCCTGGCCCTTGGCGTTCTGGCGATGATCGTGGTGCTGTCGGTGATGAACGGGTTCCAGAAGGAAATGAGCACGCGCATTCTCGGCATGGTGCCGCATGCCAGCATCGCCGGGACGCAGCCGCTGGATAACTGGCAGCAGGTCGCTGCTGCCGCGAAGAATAATCCGCAGGTGGTTGCTGCGGTGCCGTTTGCTGAGCTCGAAGGCATGCTTTCGGTACGCGGGGCGATGCAGCCGGTGCAGCTGCACGGCGTCGATCCGGCGCTGGAACCGCAGGTGTCGATCATCGACAAGCATATGCAGCAAGGCCGCCTGAGCGATTTGCGTGAAGGTGAGTTTGGCGTGGTGCTCGGCGAGATCACCGCGCGGCGCTTCCAGCTGCGGGTGGGCGACAAGCTGGCGCTGATCGTGCCGGAACTGAGCAGCGTGCCGGGCGGCATCAGCCCGCGCATGCAACGCCTTAACGTGGTCGGCATCTTCAAGGTTGGCGCCGAGCTGGACAGCTCGCTGGCGTTGATTCACGTCGCCGATGCGGCGCATATCCAGCGCATGCAGCCGGGCCAGGTGCAGAGCGTGCGGCTGAAACTGCAGGATCTGTATCAAGCGCCGCAAGTGGCCGCGCAGATTGTCGGCGAGCTGGGCGCGGGTTACAGCTCCGCGGACTGGACCTTGACCCAAGGCAGCCTGTTCAGCGCGATGAAAATGGAAAAGACCATGATCGGTCTGTTGCTGCTGCTGATCGTCGCGGTGGCGGCCTTCAATATCATTGCCACGCTGATCATGGTGGTGGCGGACAAGGGCGCGGATATCGCCATTCTGCGCACCCTGGGCGCGACGCCGGGGCAGATCATGGGCATCTTTATGGTGCAGGGCACTGTGATCGGCGTGATCGGTACGGTTATCGGCGCAGTGCTGGGCATTCTGGCGGCGCTGAATGTCAGTCAGCTGGTGGGCTGGATCGAGCGTTTGAGCGGTCAGCAGGTGATGAGTTCGGATGTGTATTTCATCAGCAATCTGCCATCTGAGCTGCTGCTGTCTGATGTTCTGCTGATCTGCGGGGCGGCGTTCAGCCTGAGCTTTCTGGCTACCGTCTACCCGTCCTGGCGGGCCGCGCAGATTCAGCCGGCCGATGCGCTACGTTACGAATAAGCTACGCTGGCAGAAACAAAAAAGCCGTTACTGAGTAACGGCTTTTTTGTGTCAGTGCTGCGCGTTTTGCTGACTGCGTTTTTCCTGGCGCTTGCGCCAGTTATGCCGCACCCACCAGCGCCAGTAAGCGTTGGTGGCGAAGTAGCCGATCAGGGCAAACAACAGGCCGAGTACTAACGAACCTAGATAGAGCGGCTGCCAGTGGGTTTGCAGAACATGGCCGACCCAGCCGAGGGTGATGTGATCAGGCATTTGCAGGGTGGGTGTGTTCATCAGCCAGGCGCCGAATTTGTAGCTGCAATAGAACACCGGCGGCATGGTGATCGGGTTGGTCAGCCAGACCAGGCCAATCGAGATCGGCAGGTTACCGCGGGCCGGAATGGCCACGGCGGCAGCGGCGGCCATTTGCATGGGCATGGGGATCATCGCCCAGAACAGGCCGATAGCCATGGCGCGTGAAACAGAATGTCGGTTGAGGTGCCAGAGGTTGGGATCGTGGATCAGGCTGCCCAGAAAGCGCAGGGATTTATTGCCCTTGATGCGGTCTGGGTGAGGCATGTAGCGCTTGAATAAACGACGCGGCATGAAGGCTCTCTGGCGGGTAAAAGCGCCGACATTATGCACCCTTTGATGACAGCCTGCTTTCACACTTTGTGACAGCAAATAAGCAAAAGCTGATCGACAGGTTAAATGCTGTATTCGACTCATGGAGCGAGTCTATGCGCACAGGGATTTTCGCGCTGGTGGCCGGGCTGCTGGTGCTGCGCTTTCTTCCGGCTTTGCCGCCGTTGTGGCTGTTGGCTCTTTTGCCGGTTGTCGGTTTGATGCTGCTGCCGTTTCGCAGTTATCCCATCGCCTTGTTTCTATTCGGTTTCAGCTGGGCCTGCGTATCGGCGCAGTGGGCGCTGGATGATCGTCTGGCGCGGCAGCTGGATGCTCGTACCCTGTGGTTGCAAGGGCAGGTGGTTGGCCTGCCCGAGGTGGGCGAGGGCGTGGTGCGCTTTCAGCTGGAGCAGGTGGCTTCACGTCGCGACAAATTGCCCGCGCGTCTGCGCCTGGCCTGGTATGACGGGCCGGCAGTGCGCGCGGGCGAGACCTGGCGCCTGGCGGTACGGCTCAAGCGCCCCCATGGTTTGGTCAATCCTCAGGCATTCGATTACGAAGCCTGGCTGCTGGCGCAGCGCATCGGCGCCACTGGCACCGTAAAAAGTGGTGAGCTGATTGCCCCTGCCAGTGGCTCCGGGGCCTGGCGTGACCGCTTGCGTCAGCAGCTTTTGGCAACGCCCGCATATGGTCGCGAAGGTGCGTTGGCGGCTTTGGTACTGGGCGATGATTCGGGGCTGTCGACGGCGGATTGGCAGGTACTGCAGAACACCGGTACGGTGCATCTGATGGTCATCTCCGGCCAGCATATCGGCCTGCTGGCGACACTTTTATATGGTCTGGTTGCCGGCTTGGCGCGCCTGGGGTTCTGGCCACGCAGCTGGCCCTGGTTGCCCTGCGCCTGTGTGTTGGCCTTTGCTGGCGCGTTGGCTTACGGCCTGCTGGCAGGTTTTGAAGTGCCGGTGCAGCGCGCCTGCGTGATGGTCGGCCTGGTGCTGCTCTGGCGCTGGCGCTTTCGTCATCTTGGTGTGTGGCTGCCTTTGTTAGTGGCATTACTTGTGGTGCTGCTGGGCGAGCCGCTGGCCAGCTTGCAGCCGGGTTTCTGGTTGTCCTTTGGCGCGGTGATGCTGCTGATCCTGATCTTCAGCGGTCGGCTCGGTGCCTGGCCCTGGTGGGGCACCCTGTTGCGCGCGCAATGGGCCATGGCTATTGGTTTGCTGCCGTTGTTGCTGGCGCTCGGTTTGCCGGTGAGTGCCAGCAGCCCCTTAGCTAATCTGGTGGCTGTGCCAGTGGTGGGGTTACTGGTAGTGCCGCTGGCATTGCTCGGCACGTTATTGCTGCCCTTGCCTGGGGTTGGGAGTGCGCTGCTTTGGGTGGCAGGCTGGGTGCTGGATCTGCTGTTCTATCTGCTCACGCAATTGGCCCTATGGCTGCCAGCCTGGTTGCCCAGTGCCTTGCCATTCTGGGCTTGGTTGCTGGTGGCGCTTGGCGCGTTGGTGTTGCTATTGCCGGCTGCCTTGCCAATGCGCAGCCTGGGCGCATTACTGCTGCTGCCCTTGTTGTTCAGCCCGCAGCAACGTCCTGAGTACGGGCGAGCCGAGGTGTGGATGCTGGACGTCGGCCAGGGCCTGGCGGTGCTGGTACGCACTCAGGAGCATGATCTGCTGTATGACGCAGGCCCGCGCTTTGGTGAGTTCGATACTGGCGAGAGGATAGTGCTGCCTTCTTTACGTGCGCTGGATGTGCGTGGGCTCGATCTGCTGCTGATCAGCCATGCTGATAACGATCACGCCGGTGGCGCCGTAGCGATCAAGCGCGGTCTGCCGGTCAGGCAGATACTCAGTGGCGAGCCGGATAAGTTAGCGTCTTCATTACAGGCTACAGCTTGCGTCAGTGGGCAGCGCTGGCAGTGGGACGGTGTTGAGTTCAGCACTTGGCGCTGGACGGGCGCTACCGATGGGAACCAGGCGTCCTGTGTGCTTCGAGTCGAGGCCAACGGTGAGCGGCTGTGGCTGACTGGCGATATCGACAGCCACGCTGAGCGAGCCTTGCTCGATAGTGGTCTTGGAATGCCGGCGCAGTGGCTGCTGGCGCCGCACCATGGCAGCCGCAGCTCTTCGTCTGCGGCGTTATTGGCACAGGTTAAACCGGCTGCAGTGTTGATCTCCCGGGGCACGCACAATAGCTTTGGCCATCCACATGCGGAAGTAATGGCGCGTTATCGCGCGGTGGCGGCGCAGCCCTATGACACGGCCCAGCACGGCGCGGTACGGATTCAACTGGGCGCATTCGAGCAGGCGCAGGGTTTGCGCTATCGAGCACGTTTTTGGCGGGAAAAATGAGAACGGCGGCGGTCGGCGAGGCCGCGACCCTATGCTAGAGTGGCGCCACTTTTGTGAAGGGGATCTGCCACCGTGTGGGAACTGGTTAAAGCTGGCGGCTGGATGATGCTGCCGATCATTCTGTGTTCTATCGCTGCGGCCGGCATCATTGCCGAGCGCCTGTGGACGCTGCGGCCGAGCCGCATCACCCCACCCAACCTGCTCGGTCAGGTGTGGAAGTGGATCAAAGAGAAAAAACTCAATAACCAGAAGCTCAAGGAACTGCGCGCCAACTCGCCGTTGGGGCAGATCCTCGCAGCCGGCCTGGCCAACTCCAAACATGGTCGCGAGATCATGAAGGAGTGCATTCAGGAAGCTGCCGCCCGGGTGATCCACGACCTGGAACGCTACCTGAATGCCCTGGGCACCATCGCCGGTATCGCGCCGCTGCTGGGTTTGCTCGGCACCGTGCTGGGCATGATCGAAATCTTCAGCTCCTTTATGGGCTCGGGCATGGCCAATGCGTCTTTGCTCGCCGGCGGTATTTCCAAGGCGCTGATCACTACGGCGGCGGGCTTGATGGTGGCCATTCCGGCACTGTTCTTCCACCGTTACCTGCAACGCCGCGTCGATGAGCTGGTGGTCGGCATGGAGCAGGAGGCGATTCGCCTGGTGGAAGTGGTGCAGGGCGACCGTGATGTCGACATGGGCGAGGACAAGGCGTGAAATTCCGGCGCAAACCGCGGGAGAACGTCGAGATCAACCTGGCCTCGTTGATCGACGTGGTGTTTATCCTGTTGCTGTTCTTCGTGGTCACCACCACCTTTACCCGTGAGACCCAGCTCAAGGTCGATCTGCCGGAGGCCGCCACTGGCACGCCGCCGGAGCAGACCGAACTGAAGCAGCTGGAAATCCTGATTGCTGCCGATGGCAGCTACTCGCTGAATGCCAAACAGTTGCTGAAAAGCGATCTGGAAAGCCTGATGGCAGCGCTGCAGAAGGAATCGGAAGGTGATAACAGCCTGCCGTTGATCATCAGCGCCGATGCCAAGGCGCAGCATCAGGCGGTGATTACCGCCATGGATGCGGCCGGCAAACTGGGTTTTGCCCATCTGCGCATGACCACCATCGAGGCGCAAGCCGCGCCTTGAGGGTTGCCCACTGATGAGCCTGTCCGCACGCCTCACTGCTGCCTGGTACTCCGGTCATCCGGCGCTGGGTCTGCTGCGTCCGCTGGAGTGGCTGTATCGCACGGTGGTGCAGCGCAAGCGTGCGCGATTTCTGGCGGGTGAGGGCGAGATCTACCGTGCTCCCGTGCCGGTAGTGGTGGTCGGCAATATCACCGTCGGCGGCACCGGCAAAACCCCGATGATTCTCTGGCTGATCGAGCATTGCCGCCGCCAAGGGCTGCGCGTCGGTGTGGTCAGTCGCGGCTATGGTGCGCAGCCGCCGCAGCTGCCCTGGCGCGTGCAGGCCGATCAGGCCGCTAGCGTGGCCGGCGACGAACCCTTGCTGATCGTGCAGCGTAGCGGCGTACCGCTGATGATTGATCCTGATCGCGGCCGCGCCTTAGCGGCCTTGCTGGCGGCCGAACAGCTGGACCTGATCCTCAGTGACGACGGCCTGCAGCACTACCGTCTGGCCCGAGATCTCGAACTGGTGCTGATCGATGCCGCGCGCGGCTTGGGCAATCGCCATTGCCTGCCTGCCGGCCCGCTGCGTGAGCCGGTCGAGCGTCTGCAGAGTGTCGATGCGCTGCTGTATAACGGCGCGTCGAGCGATCCGCACGATGGCTACGGCTTTACCCTGCAGCCGCGTACCTTGGTCAATCTGCGCAGTGGTCAGCAGCACCCGCTCAGTCACTTCCCTGCCGGTCAGGCCCTGCATGCGGTCGCCGGTATTGGCAACCCGCAGCGTTTCTTCAATACCCTCGAAGGGCTACACTGGCGGCCTGTCGCGCATGCCTTTGCCGACCATGCGCCGTATAGCGCCGAGCTGCTGAATTTCAGCCCGGCGCTGCCGGTGTTGATGACGGAAAAGGATGCGGTCAAGTGCCGTGCCTTTGCGGCTGACGATTGGTGGTACCTGGCGGTGGATGCCGAGCCTTCGGCCGCGTTTGTCGCCTGGTTTGATCAGCAATTGCAGCGTCTTGTGCCGCGCGCCTGACTGTTCTGATCATTCGGCGGCCTCGTCCGCCCCAGCAGCTGCTTCCTATCAAGGATCTCCCATGGACCCGAAACTACTCGACATTCTCGCCTGCCCACTGTGCAAGGGCCCGCTGAAGCTCGCCGCTGACAAGAGCGAGCTGATCTGCAAGGCCGACGCACTGGCTTTCCCGGTTCGCGATGGCATCCCGGTGATGCTGGAAACTGAAGCCCGCACCCTCAACGTCGACGAGCGCCTGGACAAGTAAATGAGCACTGCCTTTACCGTTGTGATTCCGGCGCGTTTCGCTTCCAGCCGCCTGCCGGGCAAGCCGCTGCAGGATATTGCCGGCAAACCGATGATCCAGCATGTCTGGGAACAGGCGTGCAAAAGCAGCGCCCAACAGGTGGTGGTGGCCACCGACGATGCACGCATTGTTGAGGTGTGCCGCAGCTTTGGTGCGCAGGTGGTGCTGACCGACGCCTCCCACAACTCCGGCACCGACCGCCTGGCTGAAGTAGCCACGGCTCTGGGCCTGGCTGCTGACGCCATCGTGGTCAACGTACAGGGTGATGAGCCGCTGATTCCGCCATCGATCATTGATCAGGTGGCGGCCAACTTGGCAGCGAATCCGCAGGCGGCCATCGCCACCCTGGCTGAGCCGATCGAGGATGTACAGGCGCTGTTCAATCCCAATGTGGTCAAGGTGGTCAGCGACAAGATGGGCCTGGCTTTGACCTTCAGCCGCGCGCCGCTGGCCTGGGCGCGGGATGCCTTTGCCAAGAGCCGTGACGAGCTGCCAGCAGGCGTACCGTATCGTCGCCACATCGGTATCTACGCCTACCGTGCGCAGTTTCTCCATGACTTCGTCGTCTGGGGTCCGTGCTGGCTGGAAGACACCGAGTGCCTGGAGCAGCTGCGCGCGCTCTGGCATGGCGTGCGTATCCATGTCGCCGATGCTCTGGACGCCCCCCCTGCGGGCGTCGACACGCCGGAAGACCTGGAGCGGGTTCGTCGCCTGCTGGGGGCCTGATGCGCGTTCTGTTTGTCTGTCTGGGCAATATCTGCCGCTCGCCCACGGCCGAAGGCGTGTTGCGCCACAAGCTGCGTGAGGCGAGGCTGGAAGGGCGCGTCGAAGTCGACTCGGCCGGTACTGGCGACTGGCATGTGGGCAAGGCGGCGGATATCCGCACGCGCCAGGCGGCGCAGCAGCGTGGCTATGACCTTTCGGCATTGCGTGGCCGGCAGGTCAAGGCGGCGGATTTTCACGCCTTCGACCTGATTCTGGCGATGGATAACAGCAACCTGCACGACCTGCAGCAGCTGCGTCCGGGCAATGATGCGGCCGAGCTGGACCTGTTTCTGCGCCGTTATCAGCTGGAGCTGGATGAAGTGCCGGACCCCTATTACGGTGGCGAGGCCGGTTTTGCCCAGGTGCTGGATTTGATCGAGCAGGCCTGTGATGCCCTGGTGCTCGAACTCAAGGGGCGTTTATGAGCTTGCAGGTGCGCACCCAGGTATCGCTGAAGCTCTATAACAGCTTTGCCGTCGAGGCTCAGGCCAGCCATTTTGCCGAGGCTGAGAATGATCAGCAGGTGCGCGAAGCGCTGAGCTATGCGCAAACGCAGCAGTTGCCGCTGTTGTTGCTCGGGGGCGGCAGCAATCTGCTGCTCACTGCTGACGTCGAGGCGCTGGTGCTGCGTATGGCCAGTCGCGGTATTCGCGTGCTCAGCGATGACGGCGAGCGTGTGGTGATCGAGGCAGAGGCGGGCGAACCCTGGCATCCGTTTGTGCAGTGGGCGCTGGCGCAGGGCTTTGCCGGCCTGGAAAACCTCAGCCTGATTCCCGGCACAGTGGGCGCTGCTCCGGTGCAGAATATCGGCGCGTACGGCGTTGAGCTGAAGGATCTGTTTGCCGGTTTGACGGCCTTGGATCGACAGAGTGGCGAGCTGCGTGAGTTTTCTCTGCATGACTGCGCCTTTGCCTACCGCGATAGTTTGTTCAAGCGCGAAAGCGGGCGCTGGGTCATCCTGCGAGTGCGCTTTGCCTTGAGCCGTGTTGCTGCGCTGCATCTGGATTACGGCCCGGTGCGTCAGCGTCTGGCGGAGCAGGGCATCAGTGCCCCGACGGCGCTGGATGTCAGCCATGCCATCTGCGCCATTCGCAGTGAAAAATTGCCTGACCCTGCTGAGCTAGGCAATGCCGGCAGCTTCTTCAAAAACCCGTTGGTATCGGCTGAGCTAGCGCAGCGCTTGCGCGCTGAGCATGCCGATCTGGTGGCCTATCCTCAGGTGGTGAATGGCCAGGCGGACGGGCAGGTCAAACTGGCCGCCGGCTGGTTGATCGAGCGGGCGGGCTGGAAGGGCTTTCGTGAGGGTGATGCAGGCGTGCATCGCTTGCAGGCGTTGGTATTGGTCAATTACGGCTCCGCCAGCGGTGCGCAGTTGTTGGCGCTGGCGCAGCGTATCCAGGCGGATATCGCCCAGCGTTTTGCGGTGGAACTGGAGATCGAGCCAAACGTGCTCTAAGGCGTTTTGGCGGAAGCTAGCGAACAGCGTATTGATCGCACTGTAATAAAAGCCAGAACGCAAAAGGGGATGCCGAAGCATCCCCTTTTTTATTGCCTAGCGGATCAGATCTGCGGTTTGACCGCTTCTTTATCCTGCTCGTCAGCTTCTACTTCAGTAAACAGCGAGCTTTGTGGCTCCTGGCTTACTTCTGCTTCTGCGTGCACTGCGGCTTCGGCCTTGGGCTCGACTGCTTCGATGCTCGTAGGAGCTTCGGCTGCAGTTTCAACTACGGCTTCGGCAACCACTTCTGCAGGCGGCTCTTCAGCTACCGGTGCAGCAGCTTCAACCTGTACGGAGGCAGCTGGTGCTTCGGCGGCTTCGCGGGCCAGGCGCTCGGCTTCACGCTGACGACGACGCACTTCGCGCGGATCGTTAGGTGCGCGACCGGTGCTGCTGATGGCGACCGTAGGGGCAGCTTCGGCTGCTACAACTTCAGCTACTACGGCTTCGGCAACCGGCTCGGGTGCGGTAACCACGGCAGGCGCTTCAACAAGCTCTGCAACCGGGGCTGGCGCCTCTACAACAGCAGGTGCCGGTGCAGCTTCGCTGACTTCGGTGGCATATACAGGTGCTTCGCTGACTTCGACAACCGGGCTGCTTACTGCTTCTACAGCTACGGTCTCAACAACGGCTTGTGGTGCTTCAGCTGCAGCGACTTCGCGTGGCTGCTCCTGCTCAACAACTACCGGTGCTGCTTCAGTTGTTGCTTGGGTTGCTTCGTCCGCGCCAGTGATAACGGCGGCGGTTACTGCTGCTACTACTGCGTTGTCGGCATCGACTGGGGCTTCTGCGCCTTCTTCGCTGCCTTCGATCGGGTTGCCGTTGGCATCGTTCTGGCGCTCGCGACGATTGCTGCGGCGACGCTGGCCACGGGAGCGGCGACGTGGGCGATCGCCACCTTCGCTGCCTTCCTGCTCATCGTCCTGCAGTGCTTCTTCAGCGTTCAGTACTTCTTCATCGGCGGCTACTGCGGCCTGTTCGGCACGTGGCTGGCGCTCTTCACGCGGTGCGCGCGGCTGGCGCGGTTCGCGTTGCGGACGTTCGGCACGGGCTTCTTCGCTGACAGTTGCGCTATCACCAGGTGCGGCATCCAGTGGCTCACGCAGTTCGCGCGGCTGGCGCTCTTCACGTGGCTTGCGGTCGCGTGGCTGACGCTCTTCGCGCGGTGGGCGCGACTGACGCACTTCCTGCGGCTCGCGAACTTCTACAACGTCACGCGGGCTGCGTTCTTCGCGCGGTGCGCGGTCCTCGCGGGGCGCACGCTCTTCGCGCGGTGCGCGTTCCTCACGTGGAGCACGTTCTTCACGGGCTGCGCGAGGCTGGCGCTCTTCACGCGGTGCACGTTCTTCACGTGGGCCACGCTCTTCGCGCGGTTTACGCTCTTCATTGTTGCGGCCGCCACGGCTGCGGTTCTGTTGGCGACCGTTGCGGCGCTCATCGCTGCGCTGTGGACGTTCGCTGGTTTTCTTCTCGACGACGGCAGGCTTTTCTTCTTCCTTACCAGCGAACAGGCTGACCAGCGACTTGACCAGGCCCTTGAACAGGCTTGGTTCAGCGGCAGCTACAGGCTGTGCGGCTACTGCTTCAACCGGGGTTGGCGCAGTGCGCTGCGGCGCGGTCTTGATCGCGGCTTCCTGGCGAACCAGGGTGCGCGTTGCGGCGGCCTGCTTCTCTTCTTCCACTTCAATGGTCGCCATTTCATAGCTGGATTGAGTGGACTGAGCTTCCGGGCTGTCGTCACGGATGCGGGTGACTTCGAAGTGCGGGGTTTCCAGGTGATCGTTCGGCACGATAACGATGCGCGCACGGGTACGCAGTTCGGTCTTGGTGATCGAGTTGCGTTTTTCGTTGAGCAGGAAGGCTGCAACTGGAATTGGCACTTGGGCGCGAACTTCAGCAGTGCGGTCTTTCAGGGCTTCTTCTTCGATCAGGCGCAGAATGGCCAGCGACAGCGATTCGACGTCGCGGATGATGCCTTGACCGTTGCAGCGTGGGCAGACGATACCGCTGCTTTCACCCAGGGACGGGCGCAGGCGCTGACGGGACATTTCCAGCAGGCCGAAGCGCGAGATGCGACCCACTTGTACGCGGGCACGATCGGCTTCCAGGCTTTCGCGGACTTTTTCTTCCACGGCGCGTTGGTTCTTGGCCGGGGTCATGTCGATAAAGTCGATAACGATCAGGCCGCCGATGTCACGCAGACGCAGCTGGCGGGCGATTTCTTCAGCCGCTTCCAGGTTGGTCTGCAGGGCGGTTTCTTCGATGTCGCTGCCTTTGGTGGCGCGCGCCGAGTTGATGTCAATGGACACCAGGGCTTCGGTCGGGTCGATGACGATGGAGCCGCCGGACGGTAGTTTCACTTCGCGCTGGAAGGCGGTTTCGATCTGGCTTTCGATCTGGAAGCGATTGAACAGCGGAACGCTGTCTTCATACAGCTTGATCTTACTGGCGTACTGCGGCATCACCTGATTGATGAAACTCAGGGCTTCCTGCTGCGCTTCGATGCTGTCGACCAGTACTTCGCCGATGTCCTGGCGCAGGTAGTCGCGGATGGCGCGGATGATCACGTTGCTTTCCTGATAGATCAGGAAGGGCGCAGCGCGGTCCAGTGAGGCTTCTTTGATCGCGGTCCAGAGTTGCAGCAGGTAATCGAGGTCCCACTGCATTTCTTCGCTGGAGCGGCCCAGGCCTGCAGTGCGCACGATCAAGCCCATGTCGCTTGGTGCGACCAGGCCGTTCAGTGCTTCACGCAGTTCATTACGCTCTTCGCCTTCGATACGACGCGAGATGCCGCCGGCGCGCGGGTTGTTTGGCATCAGAACCAGGTAACGGCCGGCGAGGCTGATAAAGGTGGTGAGGGCTGCGCCCTTGTTGCCACGCTCTTCTTTCTCGACCTGAACGATGACTTCCTGGCCTTCCTTGAGCACGTCTTTGATATTGACGCGGCCTTCTGGAGCCTTGCTGAAGTATTCGCGGGAGATTTCTTTGAGCGGGAGAAAGCCGTGGCGCTCAGAGCCGAAGTCGACGAAAGCGGCTTCGAGGCTGGGTTCTACGCGGGTGATTTTACCCTTGTAGATGTTGGATTTTTTCTGCTCACGGGCGCCGGACTCGATGTCCAGGTCGTAGAGTTTCTGCCCATCTACTAGGGCAACACGCAACTCTTCGGGCTGAGTTGCGTTAATCAGCATTCTTTTCATGTAGTACCGTCGGTTTCCGGTGCTGGCGGAAGCGGCGTTCGGCACACACGACTTCAGGGGTCGGTGTCAGGTGCGTCAGGAACGGTCGTAAAGCGTTCCAGTGTCTAGCGGCGGTCAGCCAATTGTGCTGGGCCGCGACGGACGTCTCCTGCTCGCTGTGATAACAGAAAGCACTAAGTCAGGAGGAGGAATCAGCTGTTGGTAGCGGACGAGATGAGGCGTCTTGGTAAAGCGAGCTGCTACGCGGACCAACAGTTGTACATCTCCACCCTACACGTATCGCTGAAACTCGGGTGCCGCTCGCGAAAATCCGCAGCGGGTTAACTATTACCGCAACCGTCCAAAGGGGCAGGCTGCGCATCATGGCTTAAAGGCTTTATTTCCGAGTTATTCACAGCCTTGGAGGCTTTTCTTTCGTTGAATAACCCGTCGGACGGCCTCACGTCCCGAATGGGTTGCGTTGGTTGGGGATGGCAGTTTTGGCGATCATCCGCAAACCAGGCCGCTTTTGGCGGCGTTCCCGACTATAGCAGCAATGATTAAGTGCTTCAATTCCATAAAAAATTGTTATGATTGCGCGATGACAAATCCTTCCCCTCCAACCTCCGGCGTCCAGCTGCTCGAGGTTGCGCCGGAACTTGCCGGCCAACGCATCGATAACTTCCTCCGCACCCAGCTTAAAGGCGTGCCCAAGACTTTGATTTACCGAATTTTGCGTAAAGGCGAAGTGCGCGTGAATAAAGGTCGGATCAAGCCCGAGTACAAGCTGCAGGCCGGCGACATCATTCGCGTACCGCCGCTGCGTTTGGCTGAGCGCGATGAGCCCGAGCCGCTGGCTCAGGGGCTTTTGCAGCGCCTTGAGACTGCAATTGTCTATGAAGACAAGGCGCTGATCGTGCTGAACAAGCCGGCTGGCATCGCCGTGCATGGCGGTAGTGGCCTGAATTACGGGGTTATCGAAGCCTTTCGTCAGCTGCGTCCGGATGCCAAGGATCTGGAGCTGGTGCACCGCCTGGATCGTGATACTTCGGGCCTATTGATGATTGCCAAGAAGCGCAGCATGTTGCGTCACCTGCACGAAGCCTTGCGTGGCGATGGTGTGGACAAGCGTTATATGGCGTTGGTGCGTGGTAACTGGGCGACGGCTAAGAAGCAAGTCAATGCGCCGCTGTTGAAGAGCAATCTGCGTTCCGGTGAGCGCATGGTGGAAGTCAATCCTGAAGGTAAGGAAGCTTTGACCATCTTCCGTGTGCTGCGCCGCTTTGGCGAGTTTGCCACGCTGGTTGAGGCCAAGCCGGTTACCGGGCGTACCCACCAGATTCGTGTGCATGCGCAGCATGCCGGGCACTGCATTGCCGGTGACAGCAAGTACGGTGATGACGATTTCACCAAGGAAATTCGCGATCTAGGCGGCAAGCGTCTGTTTCTGCATGCCTATGAGTTGGTTGTGCCGCTGCCTGAGGGTGGTCAGCTCAAGCTTGAAGCTCCAGTCGATGAGGTGTGGGCGCGGACTATGGTGCGTCTCGGTGCCTGATTCTCAGATGCGTGGCTACCAGCTGCTGATCTTCGATTGGGACGGTACGCTAGTTGATTCCATCGGTCGGATTGTCGCGGCGATGCATATGGCTGCCGATGCCTGTGAGTTACCGCGCTGCACGGATGATCAGGTGCGCGGCATTATCGGCTTGGGTTTGCCTGAAGCGATTCGTTGTCTTTATCCGGATATGCATGACGCGCTTCGTGCGCAGCGTCTGCGGCAAAGCTACAGCGAAAACTACCTGGCTCTTGAGTCCGAGCCTTCGGCGCTGTTCCATGGCGTTGCTGAAGGTTTGGAGGCATTTCGTTCTGAGGGCTATCGTCTGGCGGTAGCGACTGGCAAAGGGCGGCATGGTTTGCAGCGCGTATTGGCGGATCGGGGCTGGCTGGATTATTTCGACTACAGCCGCTGCGCTGACGAAACGGCGAGCAAGCCGGACCCGCTGATGTTGCACGAGATTCTTGCGCAAAGCGGCGTTGCTGCCAGTCAGGCGCTGATGGTGGGTGACTCATCCTTCGATCTGTTGATGGCGCAGCGCGCTGGCATGGATTGTGTTGCGGTCGGCTATGGCGCGCAGCCTTTGCAGGCGTTGCGTGAGTGTCAGCCAACGCTGGCAATAGAATGTTTCACCGAGTTGCGCGCCTGGCTAGGTCAGCGTGCGTCTAATCAGTCAGTTGAGGTGGTTTTGCATGGCAGATGAATGGAAGGCGTCGGCGGCTGCTGATGGCGACGGTAAAAGCTGGCAGCTACTGGAGAAGACCCTGCTGGCCGGTGTGCAGGAACAGCGTCGGGCGCGGCGTTGGGGGATTTTCTTCAAGCTGCTGACCTTCATTTATATCTTCGGTGCGCTGGCGTTGTTCTCGCCCATGCTGGCGATGAAAAAAGGCGCGACCACCGGCAGTCATACTGCGGTGATCGAAGTGCGCGGGATGATTGCCGATCAGGAGTCGGCCAGTGCCGACAATATTGTCAGCAGCCTGCGTGCGGCGTTTGAGGATGCCAACACCAAAGGTGTGATCCTGCGCATCAATAGCCCAGGCGGCAGTCCGGTGCAGTCGGGCTACATCTATGACGAGATTCGCCGCCTGCGCGCCGAATACCCGGCGATCAAGCTATATGCGGTGATCACCGATCTGGGTGCGTCGGGTGCCTATTACATCGCCAGCGCGGCTGATGAGATCTATGCCGACAAGGCCAGTCTGGTCGGCTCCATCGGTGTGACTGCGGCAACCTTTGGTTTTGTGGGGGTGATGGAGAAGCTGGGTGTTGATCGCCGCGTGTATACCTCCGGTGAGCACAAGGCGTTTCTCGATCCGTTCCAGCCGCAAAAGGCCGAAGAGACCAAATTCTGGCAGGGTGTTCTGGAAACCACCCATCGTCAGTTTATTGCCAGCGTTAAGCAGGGGCGTGGCGAGCGCTTGAAAGATGCCGAACACCCTGAGCTGTTCTCGGGTCTGGTTTGGTCGGGCGAGCAGGCTTTAAAACTAGGGTTGGTCGATGCCTTGGGCAATACCAGCTACGTGGCGCGGGAAGTGATTGGCGAGAAGGAAATCGTTGATTTCACGGTGCAGGAATCGCCTTTCGATCGTTTCGCGAAAACCCTGGGTGCCAGCATGGCTGAGCGCATTGCCCTGTTGATGGGGTTCCAGGGGCCGGCGTTGCGCTAAGGTCTGGAGCTGTTGCAAACAAGCCCGGTCATTGATCGGGCTTGTTGTTTTTAGGGGATATCGATACCGCTGGTCAGCAGCATGTCCACCAGGCGGATCAGGGGGAGGCCGATCAGGCTGTTGCTGTCGCTGCCTTCGGTGCTGCGAAACAGGCTGATACCCAGGCCTTCGGCCTTGAAGCTGCCCGCGCAGTCGAAGGGCTGTTCGGCTGTCAGGTAGCGCATGATTTGCGCTTCGCTGAGTAGGCGGAAATTTACGGTGAAGGGTACGCAGTCGGTTTGCTGCTGGCCGGTGGCGCTGTTAAGCAGCGTGAGGCCGGTCATAAAGGTCACGCTGTTGCCGCTGGCTGCCATTAGCTGCTCGCGAGCGCGCTCCAGGGTGTGTGGTTTGCCGATGATTTGCGAGCCGAGTACTGCCACCTGATCTGAGCCGATGATCAGGTGCTGCGGGTGGGTAGTGCTCAGTGCTTGGGCCTTTTCCCGCGAAAGCCGGCACACCAGGGCTTCTGCGTCTTCATCAGGTCGCCGTGATTCGTCGATTTGCGGAGCGCTCCAGGTGAAGGGCAAGCGCAGGCGGGTGAGCAGTTCACGTCGGTAGGGTGAGCTGGAGGCGAGCACCAGAGGCAGCACGGCGATGTCCTTCTATATAGGAGTTTGCAGAGGGTGGGCGATTCTAGCTGTCGGCCCATATGCTGGACAGGCCGAATTTCCTTTGACAGCGGCGGGTTGCATCCCTAAAATGCGCCGCCTATGTCAAATGGCCCGATTCCACCTCACGTTGATCCGCGCAAATTAGCCGATCGCAGCGCCACCCTCGAGGGTGAGCTGCAACTGTCAGATTTGCAGCGACTCTGCGGCCCGCTTGCCGATAACCAAGGCATGGTGCGTACGAAGTTCTTCTTCGAGCGCGACGAGCGCAATGCTGTAGTTTTTCACAGCGAGCTTGAGGTTGAAGTCAAGATGGTTTGCCAGCGTTGTCTGGAGCTGGTCACTTTGCCGATCCACAGTGCGTGTGATTACGCTGTGGTGAAAGAGGGTGCGAATACCCAGTCAGTGCCGCAAGGCTATGACGTGATTGAGTTGGGTGAAGACCCATTGGATCTGCTGGCGCTGGTTGAGGAGGAGCTTCTGCTTGCCTTGCCCATTGTCCCGGCTCATGACCCTAAAGATTGCCAGCAGCCGACCGGCCTCGAAGAGCCCGAGTCGAGCGAGGACGAGGTAACGCGGTCCAACCCGTTCAGTGTATTGGCGCAGTTAAAGCGTGACCCAAACGTTTAGGAGTTAATTAGTTATGGCTGTTCAGCAGAACAAAAAATCCCGTTCCGCCCGTGACATGCGTCGTTCGCACGATGCCCTCGAGGCCAGCACTCTGTCGGTCGAGAAAACCACCGGTGAAATCCACCTGCGTCACCACGTATCGCCAGAAGGCGTTTACCGTGGTCGTAAAGTGATCGATAAGGGCGCTGACGAGTAAATCTTGTCCGCTCCGATCATCGCGATTGATGCAATGGGTGGGGACTTCGGTCCCCACTGCATTGTTCCAGCCTGCATCTCTTGCCTGGCTGAATACCCTTCGTTGCACCTGGTCCTCGTCGGCCAATCCTCTCTGCTTGAATCTCTGATTGCCCGCTATCCTGGCGTCGATCGTGCACGTCTGCGCGTTGAGCATGCGGGCGAAATTATCGCCATGGACGAGCGGCCGGCCCAGGCGCTGCGTGGCAAGCCGGATTCGTCGATGCGTATCAGTCTTGAGTTACTGCGCAGTGGTGCGGCGCAGGCTTGCGTTAGTGCCGGCAATACCGGGGCGCTGATGGCGTTGTCGCGCTATGTGCTGAAAACCCTGCCCGGCATTGATCGTCCGGCCATGGTCACCGCCATTCCGACGCAGGCGGGCTTCTGTCATCTGCTCGACCTGGGTGCCAATGTCGATTGCAGCGCCGAGCACCTCTACCAGTTTGCCGTGATGGGCTCGGTTACTGCCGAGGCGCTGGGTACGGTGCGTCCGCGGGTGGCGTTGCTGAACGTCGGCACTGAAGACATCAAGGGCAACCAGCAAGTCAAGCTGGCGGCCAGTCTCCTGCAGCAAGCGGATGGCCTGAACTACATCGGTTTTGTCGAGGGCGATGGGCTGTATCGCGGTGAGGCCGATGTCGTGGTGTGCGACGGTTTTGTCGGCAATATCCTGCTCAAGTCTAGCGAAGGTCTGGCGGCAATGATTGCTGGGCGGATTGAGGCGCTGTTTAAATCCAGCCTGGCGGCGAGAGTGGTGGGGGTTTTAGCGTTACCGCTTTTGCGGCGCTTGCAGGGTGAGCTGGCCCCGGCGCAGCACAATGGAGCGAGTTTTGTCGGGCTGCAGGGCATTGTGGTGAAAAGCCATGGTGCGGCCGGGCCTGACGACTTTAAAAGCGCTATTCGCCGAGCTTTGCGGGAGATTGAAGAGGATTTGCCGCAGCGCTTGCATGGTCGCCTGGGCGAGCACCTGCTTTAGAATGTGACCGCAGCGGGCAGCCTGTCATCCAACTGTCAGTTTCTTGCGCTTGGCTAGGCTGAGCGCGTATTACCGACGATCACGATCATTAGGAACAGGTTTCCATGTCTGCATCTCTCGCATTCGTCTTTCCGGGTCAGGGTTCCCAGTCGCTGAGCATGCTCGCCGAGCATGGTGCACAGCGACCGCTGATCCTCGAAACCTTCGCCGAGGCTTCCGAAGCCCTTGGTTATGACCTCTGGGCGCTGACCCAGCAAGGTCCTGAAGAACAACTCAATCAAACCGACAAGACTCAGCCAGCTATTCTCACCGCCTCTGTTGCGTTGTGGCGTGCCTGGCTTGCTGAAAGCGCCGCGCGTCCGGCTTTTGTCGCCGGGCACAGCTTGGGTGAGTACTCGGCGCTGGTTGCTGCCGGTAGCCTGTCCTTGGCCGCGGCGGTCAAGCTGGTTGAGCATCGCGGCCAGCTGATGCAGCAGGCTGTTCCAGTCGGGCAGGGCGGCATGGCAGCGATTCTCGGTTTGGAAGATGCTGATGTATTGGCTGCCTGCGCCGAAGCTGCGCAGGGTGAAGTGGTCAGCGCAGTGAATTTCAATGCCCCGGGCCAGGTGGTGATCGCCGGCGGCGCTGCTGCCGTTGAGCGCGCCATTGAGGCGTGCAAGGCACGTGGCGCCAAGCGCGCGATGCCATTGCCGGTTAGCGTGCCGTCGCACTGCGCGCTGATGCGCCCTGCGGCTGAGCGCTTTGCCGAAGCAGTAGCGGCAATTGACTGGCAGGCTCCGCAAATCGCTTTGGTACAGAACGTCAGCGCTGCGGCAGTGACCGATCTGGAAGGGCTCAAGCGCGACCTGCTGGCTCAGCTTTACAGTCCAGTGCGTTGGGTCGAGTCGATCGTCTGCCTGTCTGCGCAAGGTGTTACGGATCTGGTTGAGTGCGGTCCGGGCAAGGTGTTGTCTGGTTTGAACAAACGCTGCGTCAAAGGCATCAATACCCATAACCTGGACACCCCGGACGCCTTCGCTGCTGCGAACGCGGCCCTGGTCTGATTAAGGAGAAACGTTATGAGCCTGCAAGGTAAGGTTGCATTGGTCACCGGCGCAAGCCGCGGTATTGGCCAGGCGATTGCCCTGGAGTTGGGACGTCAGGGTGCCGTGGTTATCGGTACCGCTACCACCGCTTCGGGGGCTGAGCGTATTGCTGAAACCCTCAAAGCCAATGGCATTGAAGGGGCCGGTCTGGTACTCGATGTTAGCGACAGCGAATCGGTCGCCAGCACCCTCGAACATATCCAGCAACATCTTGGTCAGCCGTTGATTCTGGTCAATAACGCCGGCATCACCCGCGATAACCTGATGCTGCGCATGAAAGATGACGAGTGGTTTGATGTCATCAATACCAACTTGAGCAGCCTGTACCGGCTGACCAAGGCCGTACTGCGTGGTATGACCAAGGCGCGCTACGGGCGCATCATCAACATCGGTTCGGTGGTGGGTGCCATGGGCAACGGTGGCCAGGTCAACTACGCGGCTGCTAAGGCCGGTCTTGAAGGTTTTGGCCGTGCGTTGGCGCGTGAAGTGGGTTCCCGGGCGATTACCGTGAACGCTGTGGCACCGGGTTTTATCGACACCGATATGACTCGTGAATTGCCGGAAGCGCAGCGTGATGCGCTGCTGACACAGATTCCGTTGGGCCGTTTGGGGCAGGCCGAAGAGATCGCAAAAGTGGTCGCTTTCCTCGCTTCTGATGGCGCGGCTTACGTTACAGGCGCTACTATCCCTGTGAACGGCGGGATGTACATGAGCTGAATGTGACGGATGGCTTCAGAAAACTGTCATAGATGCTGTCTAAAATCCGTTATAAAGCTGCAACAGGTTTGTAGGCAGGTCGTTGAAGTGTTTGTGGGGCACCCCGGCATTCAGCTTGAAATGCTAAAAACCCTTTCTATACACTTGGCCGCAGCACAGTGGCCAAGATTTGTCCCATTAGGAGTGAGAACAACGTATGAGCACCATCGAAGAACGCGTCAAGAAAATCGTTGCCGAGCAACTGGGCGTCAAAGAAGAGGAAGTAACCAACAGCGCTTCCTTCGTTGAAGACCTGGGTGCCGACTCTCTTGACACCGTTGAGCTGGTGATGGCTCTCGAGGAAGAATTCGAGACCGAGATCCCGGACGAACAAGCCGAGAAGATCACCACCGTTCAGGAAGCGATCGACTACGTTACCGCTCACGCGTAAAACGTAATCGTCGGATCCCGACTCGGAAAAGCCGCACTCCCTTCATCAGGCGTGCGGCTTTTCTTTAAGCGCTTTCCAGGCGTTGATAACTAGAAAAGGAGATTGCTGTGTCGCGTAGACGCGTCGTGGTTACCGGTATGGGCATGCTGTCGCCATTGGGTAACGATGTGCCGAGTAGCTGGCAGGGCATTTTGGCTGGCCGCAGTGGCATTGGCCTGCTTGAGCATATGGATCTTTCCGCTTTCTCCACACGTTTTGGTGGTGCGGTAAAGGGTTTTAACGTCGAGGAATACTTGTCCGCCAAAGAGGCGCGCAAGCTCGATCTGTTTATCCAGTACGGCCTCGCTGCCAGTTTTCAGGCGGTGCGCAACTCCGGCCTGGAGGTCACCGATGCCAATCGTGAACGCATCGGCGTGGCCATGGGCTCCGGTATCGGCGGCCTGACCAATATCGAGAACAACTGCAAGTCGCTGCATGAGCAAGGGCCGCGGCGCATTTCGCCGTTCTTCGTGCCTGGCTCGATCATCAATATGATTTCCGGCTTTCTGTCGATCCATCTGGGGCTGCAGGGGCCTAACTACGCTATCGCCACGGCCTGTACCACCGGTACGCACTGCATCGGCATGGCTGCGCGCAATATTGTTTATGGCGAGGCCGATGTGATGGTTGCCGGCGGCGCCGAGATGGCCGCTTGCGGCCTGGGTATGGGCGGCTTCGGTGCTGCTCGTGCGCTGTCGACCCGCAATGACGAGCCGGGTAAGGCCAGCCGTCCGTGGGACAAGGATCGCGATGGTTTCGTGCTTTCCGATGGCGCTGGCGCGCTGGTGCTGGAAGAGTTGGAGCACGCCAAGGCACGTGGCGCGACCATCCATGCCGAGCTGATCGGCTTTGGCATGAGCGGCGACGCTTACCATATGACCTCGCCACCGGAAGATGGCGCCGGCGCGGCGCGTTGCATGACCAACGCCTTGCGTGATGCCGGGCTGAATCCTGAGCAGGTGCAGTACATCAATGCTCATGGCACCTCGACCTCGGCCGGCGACAAGGCTGAAGTAGCGGCGGTGAAGTCGGTGTTCGGCGAGCATGCATACAAGCTGGCCGTTAGCTCGACCAAATCCATGACCGGCCACCTGCTCGGCGCTGCCGGTGCGGTGGAGGCGATCTTCAGCATCCTCGCGCTGCGTGATCAGGTGGCGCCGCCCACCATCAACCTGGATAACCCGGACGAAGGCTGTGATCTGGACTTCGTTGCGCACCAGGCCAAGGCCATGGCGCTGGACGTAGTTCTTTCCAACTCCTTCGGTTTTGGCGGCACCAACGGCTCGCTGGTGTTCCGCCGGTTCGCCGGTTGATGCTGAGCTGGGTCGATGGCCAACCGGCCGAGCTGCTGTCTGTAAAGGATCGCGGTTTGGCCTACGGCGATGGGCTGTTTGAGACCATTGCCGTAAACGCCGGGCAACCGGTGCTGTTGGAGCGGCATCTGACTCGTTTGGCCGAAGGTAGTGTGCGGCTGAAAATCCCCCTCGACCTACCCGCTGTACGCACCCAGCTGCTGGCCTTCAGTCAGCAGCTGGGTGAGGGCGTGGCCAAGCTCATCCTCACTCGTGGTGATGGGCCGCGTGGTTATGCGCTGCCACAGCCAGCGCAGCCGCGGCTGATTCTGCAGGCAACTGCCAAACCGGTTTATCCCGCAGCCTATGCCGAGCAGGGTGTGCGCCTATTTGCCTGCGCCACGCGCCTGGCCGAGCAGCCGTTGCTGGCTGGCCTGAAGCATCTCAATCGACTGGAGCAGGTGCTGGCGCGCAGCGAATGGCAGGGCGCCGAGCATGCCGAGGGTCTGATGCTGGACACCAGTAGCAGGGTGATCGAGGGCGTTTACAGCAACCTGTTGCTGGTCAGCGCTGGTGTACTGGTGACCGCTGACCTGTCGCGTTGTGGGGTTGCCGGTGTGATGCGCGCCGAGCTGCTGGCCCAGGCGGCCGCGCTTGGGATCGAGTGTCAGGTGCGCGATATCAGCTACGCCGAGTTGCTGGCGGCTGATGAAGTCATGCTGTGCAACAGCGTCTACGGCGTGTGGCCAGTTCGCGCTTTGCTTGCACACGACTGGTCGGTCGGCCCGCTCACCCGTAAACTGCAGGCCATTGCCCGCGATCTACTGGACTGCTGATTCGTGATACGCAAATTTTTGCTGCTGCTGGAAGGCGGCGTGCTGCTGGCTGGCTTATTGGTTGCGTTTGCCGCCTGGCAACAGCATACGGCGCTGCACCAGCCCTTGAGCCTGACAGAAGAGTATCTGGTGGATGTGCCGGCAGGCGCGACGCCGGGTGGCGTGCTCAATCGTCTTGAGGCCGATGGCATCCTCGATCAGGCCTTCTGGCTGCGCCTTTACTGGCGCTTCAATCTGCGCAATCAACCCCTGCACAGTGGCGAATATCGGTTGATGCCCGGCGCCACGGCGTTGGATATGCTCGGCCAGTGGCGGCGCGGTGAAGTGTTGCAATACAGCCTGACGCTGGTTGAAGGCTGGAATTTCCGTCAGGTGCGCGCGGCACTGGCGCGCGAAACCCGTCTCGAGCTGACCCTGAGTGAGCTGAGCGATGCCGAGCTGATGAACAAGCTCGGCCTGCCAGGCCAGAATCCGGAGGGGCGTTTTTTCCCCGATACCTACAGCTTTGTGCGTGGCATGAGCGATCTTGAGCTGCTCAAACAGGCCCATGCGCGACTGGAACAGGTGCTGGCCGAGGAATGGGCGCAGCGAGCCAAGGACCTGCCGTACAAAGAACCTTATGACGCGCTGATCATGGCCTCGATGATCGAGAAGGAAACTGGCGTGCCGCAAGAGCGTGGTGAAATTGCCGGGGTCTTTGTGCGCCGTCTGCGTATCGGCATGCGCCTGCAGACCGATCCGACGGTGATCTATGGTATGGGCGAGCGCTACAACGGCCGCATTACCCGTGATGATCTGCGTCAGCCCACGGCCTACAACACTTACACCATCGACGGCATGCCGCCGACGCCTATCGCTCTGGTCGGCCGTGAAGCGATTCATGCGGCGCTCAATCCGGTGGCCGGCAGCAGTCTGTATTTCGTTGCCCGTGGCGATGGCAGCCATGTATTTTCCAACACTCTGGATCAGCACAACCGGGCCGTGCGCGAGTATCAGCTCAAGCGCCGTGCGGACTATCGTTCGAGCCCGGCCCCAGTCGCGCCCAATAATCAGTAAGGACAGCTTGTGAGCGGTTTGTTTATCACCCTGGAAGGCCCGGAAGGCGCAGGCAAGAGCACCAATCGTGACTACCTTGCCGCGCTTTTGCGCGAGCAGGGTATCGATGTGCTGTTGACCCGTGAGCCGGGTGGCACGCCGTTGGCCGAGCGGGTGCGTGAGCTGCTGCTGGCGCCCAGTGATGAACCGATGGCGGCCGACACCGAGCTGCTGCTGGTGTTTGCCGCGCGCGCCCAGCACCTGGCGCAGGTGATTCGTCCGGCCTTGGCGCGTGGCGCTGTGGTGCTCTGTGACCGTTTTACCGATGCAACCTACGCCTATCAGGGCGGCGGTCGGGGGCTTTCCGAGGTGCGTATTGCCTTGCTGGAGGAGTTCGTTCAGGGTTCGCTCCGCCCGGACCTGACGCTGGTGTTCGATCTGCCGATTGAGGTGGGCCTGGCCCGTGCTGCGGCGCGCGGTCGGCTGGATCGCTTCGAACAGGAAGGCCGACAGTTCTTCGATGCCGTGCGCCAGACCTACCTGCGTCGCGCGGCTGCGCAGCCGCAGCGCTACCGCATCCTTGATGCCTCGCAATCTCTGAGCCAGGTTCAGCGTGCGCTGGATGAGTTGCTGCCGCAACTGCTGGAGCTGCAGCGTGGCTGACGCTTACCCCTGGCAGGATTCTCTTTGGCAGCAACTGGCGGGTCGCGCGCAGCATGCCCATGCCTATTTGCTGCACGGGCCGGCCGGCATTGGCAAGCGCGCGCTGGCTGAGCGGTTGATGGCACGGTTGTTGTGTCAGCAGCCCGCTGGCTTGGATGCTTGTGGCCAGTGCAAGTCTTGCCATTTGCTGGCGGCTGGCACCCACCCGGATAACTACATTCTGGAACCGGAAGAAGCCGACAAGGCGATCAAAGTTGATCAGGTGCGTGATTTGGTCAGCTTTGTGGTGCAGACCGCACAGCTGGCCGGGCGCAAAGTAGTGCTGGTCGAGCCGACCGAGTCGATGAACGTCAACGCCGCCAACGCCCTGCTGAAAAGTCTGGAAGAACCGTCCGGCAATACCGTGCTGCTATTGATCAGCCATCAACCCAGCCGCCTGTTGCCAACGGTGAAAAGCCGCTGCGTGCAGCAGGCCTGTCCGTTGCCAAGCGAGGCGATGAGCCTGGCGTGGCTGCAGCAGGCGTTGCCGGGCTGCAGCGCCGAAGAGCATCGCGAGCTGCTATTCCTTGCCGCCGGCTCGCCGCTGGCGGCGCTGAAGATGCATGAGCAGGGCGTTATGGCTCAGCGCGCGCAGGTGGTTGAGGGGGTGAAGAAGCTGCTCAAACAGCAGGTTGCGCCCAGCCAGCTAGCCGAAAGCTGGAATGCGGTGTCCCTACAGTTGCTGTTCGACTGGTTCTGCCAGTGGTCGCAGCTGATGCTGCGCTACCAACTGACCCGTGACGAAGAGGGGCTGGGGCAGGCTGATATGCGCAAGGTGGTGCAGTACCTGGCGGATAAAACTCCGCAGGCGAAAGTGCTGAACATGCAGGATTGGTTGCTGGCGCAGCGTCAGAAAGTCCTCGGCAAGGCTAACCTTAACCGTGTCTTGCTTCTCGAAGCCTTGCTGGTGCAGTGGGCAAGCTTGCCCGGACCGGGCTAGAATCGGCCATTAAGTGAATAAAATCAGGAATGCCGCATGAGTCTGCCTCCTAACTTGGGCCCGCGTAACGGAATTTTGTCGCTGACAATCAAGGACAAATCCGTGCTCTATGCCGCTTACATGCCCTTTATCAAGAATGGCGGCCTGTTTATTCCAACCAACAAGAGCTACAAGCTCGGCGATGAAGTGTTCATGCTGCTCAACCTGATGGACGAGCCGGAAAAGATTCCGGTCGCCGGCAAGGTGGTCTGGATCACCCCCAAGGGTGCCCAGGGCAACCGCGCCGCCGGTGTAGGTGTGCAGTTCAATGATGGCGACAACACCGCGCGCAACAAGATCGAAACCTACCTGGCCGGTGCGCTGACCTCGGATCGCCCGACGCACACCATGTAATTAGCCGTTCCCCTTTGCGCTGCTCCTGTGGGAGCAGCGACTCTCAAGTGATTGCTCCCCATGCTGGTTGATTCCCACTGTCACCTTGACCGCCTCGATCTGGCCGCCTATGGCGGTTCGCTCGACGCGGCGCTGGATGCTGCGCGCGCGCGCGGCGTTGGTCATTTTCTGTGCATCGGCGTCAGCGCAGGCAACGCCGCAGCCGTCAAAGGCCTGGCTGAGCGTTATGCCGATGTCGATTGCTCGGTCGGTGTGCATCCGCTGGACCTTGAGCCCGGTGCGGCCCCGGCGCTGGATTGGCTGCTCGGCGAGTTGAACCACCCGCAGGTGGTGGCCATCGGCGAAACTGGGCTGGATTACCACTACGAGCCAGAGTCCGCGACGCTGCAGCAAACGTCATTTCGTTTGCACCTGGATGCGGCGCGGATTACCGGCAAGCCGGTGATCGTGCATACCCGCGAGGCGCGTGCCGACACCCTGGCGCTGCTGCGTGAGGCGGCGCTACCCCAAGCCGGCGTGCTGCACTGCTTTACCGAAGACTGGGAAATGGCTAAGGCCGCGCTGGATATGGGCTTCTATATTTCGCTGTCCGGTATCGTCACCTTCCGCAATGCCGAGGCGCTGCGTGAAGTGGCGCGCCAGGTGCCGGTCGATCGGCTGTTGGTGGAAACCGACTCGCCGTATCTGGCGCCTATCCCGCATCGCGGTAAGCCGAACCTGCCGGAGTACGTGCGTGATGTGGCCGAGTACCTAGCGGTGCTGCGCGGCGTCAGCTTCGAGCAATTGGCGGAGCAGACCACGGCCAACTTCAAGCGCTTGTTCCCTTTGGCCCGTGTTGTTTGATCGCTATTGCTTGATAAAACTTGGCACAAAAAAAACCCGGCCTCTGGGGGATGAGACCGGGTTAAGACCATTAGGAGTAAATCAAGGTACGCGGTCCACGGTACCTTGCCTGGCGGGGCGCTTGGGGGATACGCCGCACACCAGTACTCATCAGTATTGGTGAAGATTGCCGAACGTCCAGGTCGTTTACCGGTATTCTTAAACGTATTTGGAATACAGATCGCGCTGCTGAGTCCTCAAGCAGTCGCCAGCTGCTGCAGCAGCGCCAGTGTCTCTTCAATAACCTTGGGTTCTGTGTAGAAGTGTGGCGACAGGCGCACGCCCGCACCGCGCTGCGCGCAGATCACCTGCTGCTGTTTCAGCTGATTGAACAAGGCCGAGTTGTCCCAGCCGTCCAGGCTGAAAGTCAGGATGCCGGCGCGCTGCTGACGCTCCACTGCGCTGTGCAGATGTGCACCAGGGATTTTGCCCAACCCATCCAGTAGCCACTGCATGCGTTCCTGCAGGGCGCTTTCGACTGCTGCCATGCCCACATCCTCAAGTAGCGACAGGCTGGCTTCCAGCGCCATCGCGCCGAGCATGTTCGGGCTGCCGCACTCAAAGCGTCGGGCGCTGCGTGCGGGCTCCCAGGTGCTGCGCTGGTAGTCGCCAGCATGTTCGAGCATATGCCAGCCGTATTCATGCAGCTTGAGCTGCGCGCGCAGGTCGCTGCGGCAATAGAACACCCCAAGTCCTTCCGGGCCGAGCAACCATTTATGGCCGTCGGCCATGGCAAAGGCGCACTGGCTGGCCTGCACGTCGAAGGGCAGGGCACCGAGCTGCTGGATCGCATCAATGCACAGCAGCACGCCGCGCGCCTCGCAGCCCTGGCCTAGGCGCGGCAGATCCAACCGCAGGCCGCTGGCGTACTGCACCGCGCTAATCGCCATCAGTCGGGTGCGCGGACCGCAGGCAGCGAGCAGGGCTGCTTCGGCATCACCCTGATGCAGATTGACCTGCACGACCTCGACGCCCTGAGGCGCGAGCGCTTCCCAGACAATTCGGTTGGAGGGGAATTCTTCGTCGCTGATCACCACTTGATCGCCTGCTCGCCAGTCCAGGCCGAAGGCGACAAAGGACAAGGCTTCAGAGGTGTTTTTCACCAAGGCGATATCGCTATGGGAGGGCGAGTTGAGCAGGCGTTGCAGGCGCTCGCGCAGGCGGCGCTCTACCTGCAGCCAGGCTGGGTAGTTGCGTGCGCCTTGCTGAGCGTTCTCCAGAGCGAAGCGGCTAACCGCATCGACTGCCCGCTGTGGCCAAGGTGAAACGGCTGCGTGGTTCAGATAACGCAGGCCGGGAAGTTGCGGAAACTCGTCATGAACTGCGTACATGGTCGGATGATCCGTGCAATTTGCCGTTAGTTAGGCATAATACGCGCCTTCGATTTTTTGACCCCGTAGTCCTTTTATGCATAAAGAACCCCGCAAGGTCCGTGAGTTTCGCCGCCGCGAACAGGAAATTCTCGACACAGCACTGAAACTCTTCCTCGACCAGGGTGAAGACAGCGTGACTGTGGAGATGATTGCCGACACGGTTGGTATTGGCAAAGGCACCATCTACAAACATTTCAAATCCAAGGCGGAGATCTACCTGCGCCTGATGCTCGACTATGAGCGCGATCTCAACGAACTGCTGCACTCGGCCGATATCGACCGCGACAAGGAGTCCTTGTCGCGTGCTTACTTTGAGTTCCGCATGCGCGACCCGCAGCGCTATCGTCTGTTTGATCGCCTGGAAGAGAAGGTGGTCAAGGGCAATCAAGTGCCGGAGATGGTCGAGCAGCTGCACAAGATCCGCGCCTCCAACTTCGAACGTCTGACCCAGCTGATCAAGGGCCGCATCGCCGAAGGCAAGCTGGAAGACGTGCCGCCGTACTTCCATTACTGCGCCGCCTGGGCGTTGGTGCACGGCGCTGTGGCGCTGTATCACTCGCCATTCTGGAGCAACGTGCTGGAAGATCAGGAAGGTTTCTTCCAGTTCCTCATGGATATCGGTGTGCGCATGGGCAACAAGCGTAAGCGTGAGGGCGACACCCCGGCTAGCTGAGGTATTCAGCGGGTGGATAACGAATCTGCTGCGCTGGCGGCGCCCCTATACTCGGCGCTTACCTTTGCTGGAGTCATGCATGATCGTTGACCGCCAGGGCAGGCGCTTTCGCAATTTGCGGATCAGCCTGACCGCCGCCTGCAACTATGCCTGCACCTACTGCGTACCCGATGGTAAGCGGCTGGTAGCAGCTCAGGACGAGCTCTCGGCCGAAGCCATGCTGCGTGGCGTGGCCTATCTGATCGAAGCCGCCGGTATTGAGCGCTTGCGCATCACTGGTGGCGAGCCGCTGGTCAGCCCTAAGCTCGACGTTTTTTTGCGCGGCGTCAGCCAGCTCGGTTTGGCCGATATCAGCCTGACCAGCAACGGCCAGTTGCTGGCGCGCAAGCTGCCGCTGCTGCTGGAATGCGGCATCCGCCGCTTGAATATTTCCCTGGACACCCTCGACGCTGCGGCATTCCGCACCATTGCTCGTGGCGGTGATCTGGCGACAGTGCTCGATGGCCTGCAGCAGGCGCGGGCGGCGGGTATCCAGATCAAGGTCAATATGGTGCCACTGCGCGGGCAGAACCTTGATCAGGTGCTGCCGCTGCTCGACTACTGCCTGGCCAATGGCTTCGAGCTGCGCTTTATCGAGCTGATGCGCATGGGCCACCTGGCCCGCGACGGCAACAGCTTCCAGCGTCAGTTTATCGGCATGCCCGAGCTGCTGGAGCTGATCGGCAGCAGCTACGACTATATTCAGGCACATGCCCCGCTGGATGCGACTGCGCTGCGCTACGCCATTCCCGGCGTGGGCCACTTCGGCGTAATTGCCAATGAAAGCGTGCCGTTCTGCCGCACCTGCTCGCGGCTGCGCCTGTCCTCGACCGGCTGGCTGCATGGTTGCCTGTCATCGAGCAATCGCCACTACATCGGCGACCTGCTCGACAAGCCGCGCCACCAGGCCTTACCTGCGCTGCAGGGCCTGTTGGTCAAGGCGCTGGGTGATAAACAGGATGTGGCGTTCTCCGGCGGCGCGACTGTGATGAAGATTATTGGCGGCTAAGACAGCCGCCTGCCTTGAGTGAAGACCATGCAAGATTTCCCCATCAGCTATATCGAACCGGTATTTCGTCCGCCCAGTGAGGCGCACTCGCTGATTCTGCCGGTGACCAATGGTTGCTCTTGGAATAAGTGCACGTTCTGTGAAATGTACACTCAGGAGCAGAAGAAATTCCGCGCCCGTGATGAGGCGCAGGTGCTCGAAGAGATTCGCCTGACCGGTGAGCGGATGATCGTGCAGCGGGTGTTTCTGGCTGACGGTGACGCTCTAGTGCTGCCGACGCGGCGTCTGTTGACCATCCTGCAGGCGATTCGTGAACACATGCCGGAAGTCGAGCGGGTATCGAGTTATTGCCTGCCGCGCAACCTGCGCAAGAAGTCCGTAGATGAGCTCAAGGAGCTGGCCGACGCCGGGCTGCGTATGGCCTATGTCGGTTGCGAATCCGGTGATGACGAGGTGCTGGCGCGGGTCAACAAGGGCGAGACCTATGAGTCCAGCTTGAGTGCGCTGGACAAGCTTGGGCAGGCCGGCATCACCCGCTCGGTGATGATCCTCAACGGTCTGGGTGGGACGGTCTTGAGCGAGCAGCACGCGGATAACTCGGCGCGTCTGATGAATGAGGCGCAGCCGGAATTTCTCTCGACCCTGGTGGTGAGTTTCCCCACGGGCGAGGCGCGGTTTCGCGAAGGTTTTGCCGACTTCCAGCCGCTCGGTCAGCAGCAGCTGTTTGTTGAGGTGGAGCGTCTGCTGCAGGGATTGGAGCTGCGCGATACGGTATTTCGCAGTGACCATGCCTCCAACTATCTGGTGCTTAAGGGCACTCTTGGCGCTGACAAACAGCGCCTGCTGGCACAGGTGCGACAGGCGATCGAGCAGCCGCAACAGGCGCGATTACGTCAGGAGTGGCAGCGCGGCTTGTAATGTCGCCGCGCTGGCGTGAAATCTGCATCTATGCGCTATCCGCCGGTTTTTTGTCACCGGCTGCGGGAGAAGCGTGATGCGTAGTCTGTTGCTGATAGTGGGTATGGTGCTGCTGAGCGGCTGCATGAAGGCCAGTGATCTGGCGGATGAGGCGATTTATCAACTGGGCGATGTCGGCGTGCTCGATCATAGCCAGACGCGCCGCGCCAGCTCGTGGCGCTTGCAGGCCGATTCGTTCATTTATATCGCCCAAGGCCATTTCGTGCCGCCGGGCTCAGCCTATCCGCGGCCCAATGTGGTGGCCGAAGAGGCCTACAAGGGCTTTATCGAGTATTTCCCCATGGTGCGTCGCGCCAAGGCGCCGCTAGGGTTGGAGGAGTCTCTTGCTGCGGCTCGTGAAGCCGGGGCGCATTACCTGCTGTACAGCCGCTTTGCCTATGCCGATGACCGTATCGGCACGGTGGAAGAGTGGGAGGACCAGGAGGCGTTGGATCGCCTGGGTACCGATCGCGGGGTGATTCAGTTGATGCTGATCGAGACCAATACCCGCTATTTGGTCGATACCACGCGCATTCGTAGCCGCGGAGGCCTCCTGACGCTTTATGATGCTAAGCCAGAGGACCTGATCGGTCCGGCGCTGCAGGATTACGCGCGGCGTTTGTTGGGCTTGGGGCATTGATTGATGACTGATTCAGGCAAGGCCGGCGATCTGCTGGCGCAAATACCCAAAGGCGAAGGCAAAGGGTTGCCACCGGTGCACCTGTGGAACCCGACGTTCTGCGGGGATATCGACATGCGTATCGCCCGCGATGGCACCTGGTACTACTTGGGTACGCCGATCGGGCGCAAGCCGATGGTCAAGCTTTTCTCCACCATCATTCGCCGTGATGGCGATAAATACGTGCTGGTGACACCGGTGGAGATGGTCGGCATCCAGGTTGATGACGCGCCCTTTGTGGCGGTCAGCCTGCAGGTGGACGGTGAGGGCGAGGCGCAGGTGCTGCGCTTTGTCACCAATGTTGAGGATGAGGTGGTGGCCGGCAGCGAGCATCCGCTACGGGTTGAGCTGGACGCCTTGACCGATGAGCCGGCGCCCTACGTGCATGTGCGGAGCAACCTTGAAGCGCTGATTCACCGCAATGTGTTCTATCAGCTGGTCGAGCTGGCGGTGCCGCGCGAGATCGATGGCAAGACCTGGCTGGGTGTGTGGAGCAGTGGAGAGTTTTTCCCCATCGGCCCGCAGCCGGACTGATCTTCTCTCCCTGTAGCAGTTGTATTCAGCGCAATAAAAAAGGCTCCCGAGGGAGCCTTTTTTGCGTCTTACATATTGGGGTAGTTAGGCCCGCCTGTACCTTCAGGGGCCACCCAGTTGATGTTCTGGGCCGGGTCCTTGATGTCACAGGTTTTGCAGTGCACGCAGTTCTGCGCGTTGATCTGGAACTTCTGCTCGCCATCTTCCTTGGTGACGATTTCGTAAACGCCAGCCGGGCAATAGCGCTGCGCCGGTTCGTCGTACATCGGCAGGTTCTTGCTCAGCGGAATGCTCGGGTCAGTGAGCTTCAGGTGGCAGGGTTGTTCCTCTTCATGGTTGGTGTTGGAGAGGAATACCGAGCTGAGCTTGTCGAAGCTGAGTTTGCCGTCGGGCTTCGGGTAGCTGATCTTCTGCGCGTCTGCTGCCGGCTTCAGGCAGGCGTAATCCGGCTTGGTGTCGTGCAGGGTGAAGGGGAGCTTGCCGCCGAAGATGTTCTGGTCCATCCAGTTGAAGCCGGCACCCATCAGCGGGCCGAACTTGTGCATCGCCGGGCCGAAGTTACGGGTGCGGAACAGCTCGTCGTATAGCCAGCTGGCCTTGAATGCGTCGACGTAGCCGGTCAGCTGGTCGCCCCCTTCCTTGCCTGCAAACAGCGCGTCAGCCACGGCGTCAGCAGCGAGCATGCCGGACTTCATGGCAGTGTGGCTGCCCTTGATCTTGGCGAAGTTCAGGGTGCCGAGGTCGCAACCGATCAGGGCGCCGCCGTTGAAGACCATCTTCGGCAGCGAGTTGAGGCCGCCTTTGCAGATGGCGCGAGCACCGTAAGCGACGCGCTTGCCGCCTTCCAGGTACTGGGCGATTACCGGGTGATGCTTGTAGCGCTGGAACTCATCGAACGGCGACAGGTGCGGGTTGCTGTACGACAGGTCGACGATCAGGCCGACTACCACCTGGTTGTTTTCCAGGTGATAGAGGAAGGAGCCGCCGGTGTTTTCGCTAGCAACGATATCCAGTGGCCAGCCGGCGGTGTGTACCACCAGGCCTTGCTCGTGCTTGGCCGGGTCGATGTCCCAGATTTCCTTGATGCCGATGCCGTAATGCTGAGCGTCGGCTTCGGAGTCGAGGTCGAATTTCTTGATCAGCTGCTTGCCGATATGGCCACGGCAGCCTTCGGCGAACAGGGTGTACTTGGCACGCAGTTCCATGCCTGGGGTGTAGTAACCCTCTTTCGGGTGACCTTCGCGGTCAACACCCAGATCGCCGGTGAGAATGCCGTAGACCGCGCCTTCTTCGTTGATCAGCGCTTCCTGAGCGGCGAAGCCTGGGTAGATTTCTACGCCAAGGTTTTCCGCCTGCTGCGCCAGCCAGCGGCACAGGTTGCCCAGGGAAATGATGTAGTTGCCATGGTTGTGCATGGTCTTGGGCACGAAGAAGTCCGGAACCTTGGTGGCCTTCTCGGCATTGCTGAGCACGTAGATGTCATCGCGCTTGACCGGAGTGTTCAGCGGGGCGCCGAGCTCTTTCCAGTCTGGGAACAGTTCATTCAATGCGCGCGGCTCGAACACCGCACCGGAAAGAATGTGCGCGCCGACTTCGGAGCCTTTTTCGACCACGCAGACGCTGATTTCTTTGCCGGCTTCGGCGGCTTTCTGCTTCAGTCGGCAGGCGGCGGACAAACCAGCAGGGCCGGCGCCGACGATGACGACGTCGAATTCCATAAATTCGCGTTCCACAGGCAATCTCCTACTCAGGGCTCTCTAATTTTATTTGGCGATCGAGCTCGTTCCATGAGCGATGCTGGCGCATTATATCCAGACCCTTCGGATGGGCCAATACAAACGTTTGTTTGAATTTTCTGTAGGGCTGTTAGAATCTTACTACATCGCTGACGATTGGCCGGTTCGTTGTATTGACCAGTCTAGGTCGTGCGGTCAAGATACGGGCGGTTTTGTGTCTGCCGTTATTGGTCGACTCCCGGTTCCGGCCGGTCTGTAGTTCCCGCCATGTTCGCTTCTGGCGACATTCTTATTCACCGGAGAGTAACGAGGAATCCATGAAGGTTCTTGTAGCTGTCAAACGAGTGGTCGACTACAACGTTAAAGTTCGCGTCAAAGCGGACAACAGCGGCGTTGATCTTGCCAACGTCAAGATGTCGATGAACCCTTTCTGCGAAATCGCCGTGGAAGAAGCTGTACGCCTGAAAGAGAAAGGCGTGGCGAGCGAGATCGTTGTCGTAACCATCGGCCCGGCCACTGCTCAAGAGCAGCTGCGTACCGCGCTGGCGCTGGGTGCTGACCGTGCCATTCTGGTTGAGTCGGCCGACGAGCTGAACTCTCTGGCTGTGGCCAAACTGCTTAAAGCAGTGGTCGATAAAGAGCAGCCGAAGCTGGTGATCATGGGCAAACAGGCCATCGACAGCGACAACAACCAGACTGGCCAGATGCTGGGCGCGCTGACTGGTTTCGGCCAGGGCACCTTCGCTTCCAAAGTGGAAGTGGCAGGCGACAAGGTCAACGTAACCCGCGAAATCGACGGCGGTCTGCAGACCGTTGCGTTGAGCCTGCCGGCTATCGTGACCACCGACCTGCGTCTGAACGAGCCGCGCTACGCGTCGCTGCCGAACATCATGAAAGCCAAGAAAAAGCCGCTGGAAACTGTTACCCCGGCTGATCTGGGCGTTTCCACCGCTTCCACCGTCAAGACCCTGAAAGTTGAAGCGCCTGCTACCCGCAGCGCTGGCATCAAGGTCAAGTCCGTGGCTGAACTGGTCGAGAAACTGAAGAACGAGGCGAAGGTAATCTAAATGACTATCCTGGTTATCGCTGAACACACCAATGCCGCTCTGGCTCCTGCCACGCTGAACACCGTGGCTGCTGCCGCGAAAATCGGTGGCGACATCCACGTTCTGGTTGCCGGTGCCGCGTGCGGCGCAGCTGCCGAAGCCGCAGCCAAAGTTGCTGGCGTGGCCAAGGTACTGGTTGCTGACAACGCCGCTTTCGCTCACCAGCTGCCGGAAAACGTCGCGCCGCTGGTAGCTGAACTGGGCAAGGGCTACAGCCACATCCTGGCTGCTGCCACCAGCAACGGTAAGAACATCCTGCCGCGCGTTGCTGCTGCGCTGGACGTTGATCAGATCTCGGAAATCATCTCCGTTGAGAGCGCCGACACCTTCAAGCGTCCGATCTATGCCGGTAACGCCATCGCTACCGTGCAGTCCTCGGCTGCCGTTAAAGTCATCACCGTGCGTAGCACTGGTTTTGATCCGGTTGCCGCTGAAGGCGGTTCCGCTGCTGTTGAAGCAGTGGGCGGCGCAGCTGACGCTGGCAAATCGGCTTTCGTTGGTGAAGAACTGGCCAAGTCCGATCGTCCTGAACTGACCGCTGCCAAGATCGTCGTTTCCGGCGGCCGCGGCATGCAGAACGGTGACAACTTCAAGCACCTGTACGCCCTGGCTGACAAGCTGGGCGCTGCTGTAGGTGCATCGCGCGCCGCAGTCGACGCAGGTTTCGTACCGAACGATATGCAGGTCGGCCAGACCGGCAAAATCGTTGCGCCACAGCTGTACATCGCCGTCGGTATCTCCGGCGCGATCCAGCACCTGGCCGGCATGAAAGACTCCAAGGTGATCGTTGCGATCAACAAGGACGAAGAAGCGCCGATCTTCCAGGTAGCCGATTACGGTCTGGTAGCTGATCTGTTCGAAGCAGTACCTGAGCTGGAGAAACTGGTTTAAGCCGGCTTCCCTAGTGCAGAAAAAACCCGCTCACTGAGCGGGTTTTTTCTTGCCTGCATTTTTGCGCTAATCCACCAATGTTTGGAGAAAGGCCCGGTAGTGCTGTGCGGTCAGTTCCGCCCGCTCAATCATTGGTGCATGGCCGGTATCCGCCAGGATAACTACGCTGGGCTTGCGCAGCAGGGGCTGCATGACCTCGACGCTGGATACGTGCAGCGCCCGATCTTCTGCGCCCCAGATGATAAGCGTCGGTGCCTGGATCTTCGGTAGCTCCGGTTCCAGCGGGATATAGCGTTCGATCAAGTGGGCGAATACCTGGTCATAGTGGGCGCTGTTGGCGATGGCCTGCTCGGCGAAATAGCCCTTGAGCGATTCCGGCAGATAGGGCGGCTGCACGAAGATGAAGTCCAGCAAGCGCTGAAAATCCTCGGGGCTTTTCACCACCAGCGGATTGGACTCGCCGCGCTGCAGCCGTTGCATCAGCTCGCTAGGCTGCGGCGATGTGATGCCGGCATTGTCGAGTAGTGCCAGAGAGCGGGTTCTGTGCGGATAGCGTGCGGCATACAGCGCGCTGATATGCCCGCCCATGGAGTTGCCGATCAGGTGCAGCTGCTCGATTCCCAGTGCATCAATCACGCTGGCCAGGCGCTCGGTCTGGGTGCCTACATCGTAACTGCCGGCCGGTTTGTCGCTGGCGCCGAAGCCTGGCAGGTCGAGGGCTATAACCCGGTAATCCTGGCTGAGGTGGCGGGCGAAACGCAGCCAGTTGTCCTTGTTGGCGGCAAAGCCGTGCACCATCAGGACGGTTTGTGCGCTGCTTGGGCCGCCCTCGTAGTAATGAATGCTAAGATCGCCCACGCTGATCTGCTTGAGACTCAGCCCGGCGCGCTGTCGCTCCACCAGCTGTATGCTCGTCAACAAGGCGGCGGGTGAGAGGTAGAGCAGGGCTGCGGTGCCGGCGAGTAGTAGCATTAAGGCTGCGATCAGTTTTTTCATGGATAGTCTTTATCGCGAATTCGTATGGATGCGTATTAAGCTAGCATGATTCCAGATGTCTCCCGATGTGTGGCCGCAGACGCCCATCCAAGGTTAAGTCGAGAAGTCGCCAATGCTTGAGCGTGGTTTATATAGGTCGTTTCTCCTGTTGTTCGCAGCGCTGCTGATGCCGGCTTTAGCCGTTGCCGCAGGCAAGTGCGAACGCCTGGTGGCGACCGGTAATCCGGAGTACCCGCCATATCTCTGGCGTGACCCGCAGAATCCTCAACAGCTGATCGGCGCCAATGCCGACCTGCTGCAGCACCTGGCCAAAGAGCTGGGCGTGGTGGTGGACATCATCTATACCGGGCCCTGGTCCCGGGCACAGGATGCAGTCATTTTCGGCAGCTTCTCCATGCTTGCTTGATATGTCTTGACCCTGTCGCGCCTAGAA
>NZ_JBNXUH010000182.1:0-246 GCF_050563605.1 Pseudomonas peli
AGCGTCAGATGTGTATAAGAGACAGCAAGTAGCCAGTGATCACCCCCTCGGCATCGCGCATGGCGCTGACCGTGAGGTTGACGATGCGCTGCTCGCCATTATTGCGCAGGTAGGTCCACTGGCGGGTTTCCGGCTCGCCCTGGTCGGCGAGGCGGGGGAAAACCCCCAAAACCCCGSCCTCCGKGGCCGGSCGCYGGGKCCCCCGCTKGMCCCNCCCCCCGTTTTTTCTCCGCCCSGGGGGAAAAC
>NZ_JBNXUH010000183.1:0-228 GCF_050563605.1 Pseudomonas peli
CGTTGGGTTGGAAATGTTTAATAGGGGCCGGTTCAGGCGTAGTTCCCGGGTTGCTCCCTGGTCGTTCCCGTTTTGGTGGTTATAATTAGGGCGCCGGCCGCCCAGGACTCGTCGCCCGGCAGCTGGTCCTTGCTCAGGCCAGGAAACATCGCGGCCATCTCYGGCCAGCCCTGCTGGTGGTCCATGTAGTCGATCTTCGGCAGCAAGGGCGGCGGATCGGTGTAGGGG
>NZ_JBNXUH010000185.1:0-233 GCF_050563605.1 Pseudomonas peli
TCACCGAGTCCCACTGCTTGATCTGGCCATACAGCCAGCGGCGTACGTGCACGCCCAGGCGGTCGAACTGCTCTTCCAGCTCCAGTACCTCGGCGCGTTGCGCGGCATCGGCGGGAAGTAGCGGCTTKNTCCGGWWAGCGCYGTTCCCGGGAGAGGGGGGGTTTBGGGGGGGGGCCGGGTAACTGCTCCCCCTCCCCTGTCTCTTWTAAACAACTCCCGGGCCACCAGAAGGA
>NZ_JBNXUH010000186.1:0-235 GCF_050563605.1 Pseudomonas peli
GGGGCGGCGGCGACAGCGTCAGATGTGTATACGAGACAGGGCCATGGATAGTCGAGAGCGCCCGTTTTGGGGCGGCTCAATATGTTTTAAAGACTTTCTTYCGGTATGGCCAAGGCCTGCTAAATTTCCATGACGGCGTGGTCGCCGTCATGTCAGATGAGGAACGACACATGAGCAATATCCCCGCCGATCTGCGTTACGCCGCCAGCCACGAGTGGGCCTGTCTCTTATACAC
>NZ_JBNXUH010000187.1:0-230 GCF_050563605.1 Pseudomonas peli
GGTCAGCTCGCTGGACCCGGCCAAGGCCGATCAGCTGATCGAACAGGTGCGCGCCAATATGCAGCGCCTAGGCGGTTTCAAGGACATCGAGGATGATCGCGCCCTGCCGGGTATCGAGTGGCGGGGGACANGGKGCGCCCCSCGGCGGGCGGGGCGGGTTGGGGSCGGCGGGGGGGGSGGGGGGGGVGGMGYSCCKTTTKTACAACTCTCCCCGCCCGCCGGGCCCCCCC
>NZ_JBNXUH010000188.1:0-137 GCF_050563605.1 Pseudomonas peli
GTTTTATCTACCTCAAGTACGCCCTGGCACTGGTGCTGATGTTTATTGGCGGCAAGATCTTTCTCCACGATATCGTCAAGGTGCCCGCCCTGCTCTCGCTGTGCATGACCCTCGGCTTACTGGCGGGCGGRGGGGGA
>NZ_JBNXUH010000189.1:0-221 GCF_050563605.1 Pseudomonas peli
CCCCATTCGTGCTGATCATGGTCCTGGCGCTGGTGCTGGTCATGGTCTTCCCGCAGATCGCCCTGTGGCTGCCGCAGTGGCATTACGGCGGGKGRGCACAWGAATTTYAGCAGTAGGSCAGTGCAGTCGTATCTGTAGAAGCCAGTGAGGGTTGCCGCGGGGCAGGGGCGCCTATGCCTGTCTCTTTTACACATCTTACGCTGCCGGCGACGCCCCCCGMG
>NZ_JBNXUH010000190.1:0-227 GCF_050563605.1 Pseudomonas peli
GCGTCAGATGTGTATAAGAGACAGGCCTTGAGGTAGCTGACCTTATCGAAAGCCAGGTTGATCGCCTGGCGCACGGCGGGCTGATCCAGCGGCGGGTGCTGGCTGTTGATGCCGACGAATGCGGTCATAAAGGCAGCGGKGTGCGCGCTCTGTAGATTCTGTCTCTTATAAACAACTGAMGCCGSCGRCGACGCCCCACGAGGGGGGAGTTCAGGAGGGGGGGGGTC
>NZ_JBNXUH010000191.1:0-205 GCF_050563605.1 Pseudomonas peli
TGCTGGCCCTGGGCGCGGTGTCCTATCTGCTGCGGCTGTTTATGCAGGCGGCGGGGATGGGCACGCCGTAACGGCGGTGCTTATTTGATCGCTTTAAGCACCACAAACTTCGGCGKTGCCGCCACCTGTTYTWMGCCYGTYTCYTTTAMACATYTGACGCTGTCGCCCACCCGCCACCACGGTGGAAGTATACGGGTCGCGGGGG
>NZ_JBNXUH010000033.1:0-21497 GCF_050563605.1 Pseudomonas peli
GTTCTCCCCCCGCCAGCTGGKMCCCCTGWGGGAGGGCGAGTYNCGGCRCCCAGRGCGGCRGNCMGCCGGGGCYCGCCCCTGGGGCKGCCCCKGCCGCKGGCCSCCCCCCGCCTGGAACAGCCAACCGCCGACCTCGACGCCTCGCTGCAAGGCGCGCGCCTGCTGGTGGTGGACGACAACGACACCTGCCGCAAGGTCCTAGTGCAGCAGTGCAGCGCCTGGGGCATGCAGGTCAGCGCCGTGCCGTCGGGCAAGGAAGCCATGGCCCTGCTGCGCACCAAGGCGCATCTGCACGAGTACTTCGATGCGGTACTGCTCGATCAGGACATGCCCGGCATGACCGGCATGCAGCTGGCCGCGCGGATCAAGGAAGACGCCAACCTCAACCACGACATTCTGGTGATCATGCTCACTGGCATCAGCAATGCGCCGAGCAAGATCATCGCGCGCAACGCCGGGATCAAACGCATCCTGGCCAAGCCGGTGGCCGGCTACACCCTGAAGACCACCCTGGCCGATGAGCTCGCACAGCGCGGCAAGGGCGATTCGCCAATGTTCAGCCCGGCGCCACAGAGCACGCCACTGAACGTACCCGGCGACTTCCGCATTCTGGTGGCCGAAGACAACACCATCTCCACCAAGGTGATCCGCGGCATGCTCGGCAAGCTCAATCTGCAGCCCGACACTGCCAGCAATGGCGAAGAGGCCCTCAGCGCGATGAAGGCCCAGCAGTACGACCTGGTGCTGATGGACTGCGAAATGCCGGTGCTCGATGGCTTCTCCGCCACCGAGCAGCTGCGCGCCTGGGAAGCCGCCGAACAGCGCGCACGCACCCCGGTGGTGGCGCTCACCGCGCACATCCTCAATGAGCACAAAGAGCGCGCGCGCCAGGTTGGCATGGACGGGCATATGTCCAAGCCGGTGGAAATGTCGCAACTGCGCGAGCTGATCGAACACTGGGTCGCCGAACGGGAAATCCGCCGCCAACGCGACGCCCTGCCTTCCTGAGGATACGGCCGGGATTGCCCGGCAGCCTCTAGACTCTTACCCTGCCAACCATCTTTATCGAGACGAGTCCTTTCCATGGCGTCCGCGCTGTTCAGCCTGTATTTGAAACTGCTGGTGCTCTATAGCCCATTCTTCGTGCTGTCGTGTTTTATCGGCCTGAGCCGCGGCTACACCGTCAAGGAGCGCAAGCGCCTGGCCTGGAAAGTCGCGCTCGGCGTGCTGATCGCCAGCGTGCTGCTGTACCTGTTCGGCAAACACATCTTCACCCTGTTCGGCATCACCATCGACGCCTTCCGCATCGGCGCGGGTAGCGTGCTGTTTATCTCGGCCCTCGGCATGGCCCAGGGCAAGTCGGTGGTGCAAAGCGACAACGTGCAGCAGGACGTGACCATCGTGCCGCTGACCATCCCGCTCACCGTCGGCCCCGGCACCATCGGTGCGCTGCTGCTGATGGGCGCCAGCCAACCCGACTGGGGCGACAAGGCCGTGGCCTTGCTGGGCATCGCCCTGGCCAGCCTCACTGTGGGCGTGGTGCTGTATATGTCCAACCAGTTCGAGCGTCTGCTCGGCGATCAGGGCCTGCAGATCGTCAGCCGCCTGATGGGTCTGTTTGTCTGCGCCCTGGCCGCGCAGATCATCTTTACCGGGGTAAAGAACTACCTCGGCCTCTGACCTCGCCCGGATGCGCTTCGGGCTGCACCATAAGCTGGCAACCGGCCCCGCTGCGGTGCACAAACCGTCCTGCGCCGCCCTCTGAAAAGCCGCAGCAAGCGGCTAAGCCATTGAAATAGATCAACTTGGCAAACCTGGCACCGGGCTTGCTCTGGCCATTCCATTACTTGGATACAAGATGGAATTCAGAGCATGTCCAACGCCCCTATCGCCTTCACCCTCGCCGACTGGCAACAGACCTACCGCGACGGCCAATCGCCCGCCGAGCTGCTGCATAGCCTGCGCCTCGAGCTGAGTACGGCGGATAACGCCTGGATCGCCCTGGCCAACGAAGCGCAGCTCAATGCCCAGCTCGATAGCTTGTCAGCGCTACTCGAAGCCGCCAACGGCGAGCTAAGCAAGCTGCCACTGTACGGCGTGCCCTTTGCCATCAAGGACAATATCGATGCCGCCGGCTGGCCCACCACCGCCGCCTGCCCGGAGTTCGCCTACACCGCTGCGGCCGACGCCACGGTGGTGGCCAAGCTGCGCGCCGCTGGCGCCATTCTGATCGGCAAGACCAACCTCGACCAGTTCGCCACCGGCCTGGTCGGCACTCGCTCGCCTTATGGTGCGGTGAACAACAGCTTTAACCCGGACTACGTCAGCGGCGGTTCCAGCTCCGGCTCGGCCAGCGTGGTGGCGCGCGGTCTGGTGCCCTTCTCGCTCGGCACCGACACCGCCGGCTCCGGCCGTGTGCCGGCCGGCTTCAACAATATTGTCGGGCTCAAGCCGAGCAAGGGCTGGCTGTCCAACAATGGCCTGGTGCCGGCCTGCAAGACCCTCGATTGCATCTCGGTATTTGCCCTGACCGTCAGCGATGCCCTGAGCGTGGCGCAGATCGCCGGAGGCTATGACGCAGCCGATCCTTACAGCCGCAAGAACCCCAACAGCGCCAAGGTCGGTATGCCGGCCAAGCCGCGCCTGGCAGTACCGAGCAACCCCGAGTTCTTTGGCGATACGCAGAACCAGGCGGTGTTCGAGCAGGCCCTGGGCAAACTGCGCGAGCTGGATGTGCAGTTGGTAGAGATTGATTTTGCACCCTTCCAGCAACTGGCCGAGCAGCTCTATTACGGCAGCTGGGTTGCCGAGCGCACGGTGGCGGTGGAAGGCGTTAATCCCGACCATATCAACCCGGTGGTGCGCGGCATCGTCGAGAACGGCCATAAATACAGCGCCTGCGATGCCTACAAGGCCGAATATATCCGCGCCGAACTCAGCCGGAAGATCAACGATATCCTGGCCGGCTTCGATGCCCTGGTCGTACCAACCTCGCCAACCATTCGCAGCCTCGCCGAGATGGAAGTCGAACCGGTGCTGTTCAACAGCCAGTTCGGCACCTACACCAACTTCACCAACCTCGCCGACCTGTCGGCCCTGGCTGTACCCGCCGGTTTGCGCGCCGACGGCCTGCCTGCCGGTATCACCCTGATCGCCCCAGCCTGGCACGACCAGGCACTCGCCGCCTTTGGCCAGCGCTGGCAGCAGGCGCTCAACCTGCCGCTGGGGGCCACCGGCAAAGCGCTGCCCGCACAAACGCCGAGCGACAAATCAGCCCCCGGCAGCGTGCGCGTCGCCGTAGTCGGCGCGCACCTGACCGGTATGCCGCTGAACTTCCAACTCACCAGCCGCGACGCCGTATTGGTTGAGCAAACCACCAGCGCCGCCACGTATCGCCTGTACGCCCTGCCCGGCACCGTACCGCCAAAACCGGGGCTGGCGCGGGTGGCCGAGGACGGCGCGGCGATCATCGTCGAGCTGTGGGATATCCCCCAGGCGCGCTTTGGCGAATTTGTCGCAGAAATCCCCACGCCGCTGGGTATCGGCAATCTGCAGCTGGCCGATGGCCGCTGGGTCAAAGGCTTTATCTGCGAGCCGTACGCGCTTGAGGGTGCCCGCGATATCACCAGCTTCGGCGGCTGGCGCGCGTTTATCGCTAGCCAGCAGCAGGGCTGAATCCATGCAGCTGAGCGGCACACCCAGCACCGGCAAGGAGCGCCCGGACAACCTCGCCGAGCGCATCTACCAGCAGCTCAAGGACGACATCTTCGAGTTCCGCCTGCTGCCCGGTGATCGCTTCTCCGAAGGCGAGATCGCCGAACGCATGGCGGTCAGCCGTACGCCGGTGCGCCAGGCGCTGTATCGGCTGCAGCGCGAGGATTATCTGCAGGTGTACTTCCGCAGCGGCTGGCAGGTCAAGCCGTTCGACTTTGCGCATTTCGAGGAGCTGTACGAGGTGCGCATCGTCCTCGAAATGGAAGCCGTGCGGCGGTTGTGTGAACGCCCCCAAGACGAGCAATCCGCCGCACTGGAGCAACTCAAGCGCACCTGGTTGGTGCAACCCGAGCAGCGCTTGCAGGACGGGCGCGAGGTTTCGCACCTGGATGAGCGTTTTCATTGCCTGTTGGTCGAGGCCACCGGCAACCGCGAGATGGCCCGCCTGCACGCCGAGGTCAGCGAGAAAATCCGCATTATCAGGCGCTTGGACTTCACCCAGGGCCCGCGCGTGACGGCCACTTACGACGAACACGGACAAATTCTCGCGGCGATTCTGTCGCGCCGATGCGAAGAGGCACAGCTATTGCTCAAGACCCATATAGAGGTCAGCAAGGCGGAAGTGCGCAAGATCACCCTGCACATGCTGCATAGCGCGCGTCAGCGCACCATGCCGGCACCAGAGGTGAAGACCTGAGGTGAAGACCCTAGGGGGCGGAACCTGTTTTAACTGCCAGACAAACAACTAAAAACCAGCAGCTCAAACACTTAAGTTCGTGAATGGAGATCGCACCATGCAACGTCGCAATCTGATCAAGGCCTTTACCCTATCCGCTTCCATCGCCGCCATGGGCATGACCTGGACCGTGCAAGCCGCCGAGACCATCAAGGTCGGTATCCTGCACTCGCTGTCCGGCACCATGGCCATCTCGGAAACTTCGCTGAAAGACATGGCGTTGATGACCATCGACGAAATCAACGCCAAGGGCGGCGTACTCGGCAAGCAACTGGAGCCGGTAGTGGTCGATCCAGCCTCGAACTGGCCGCTGTTCGCCGAACGCGGTCGCCAACTGCTGACCCAGGACAAGGTCGACGTCACCTTCGGCTGCTGGACCTCGGTGTCGCGCAAATCCGTACTGCCGGTCTATGAAGAACTCAACGGCCTGCTGTTCTACCCAGTGCAGTACGAAGGCGAAGAAATGTCGCCGAACGTCTTCTACACCGGCGCAGCGCCAAACCAGCAGGCCATTCCGGCGGTCGAGTACCTGATGAGCGAAGACGGCGGCGCAGCCAAGCGCTACTTCCTGCTCGGCACCGACTACGTCTACCCGCGCACCACCAACAAGATCCTGCGCGCCTTCCTGATCAGCAAGGGCGTAGCTGAAAAAGACATCGAAGAGGTCTACACCCCGTTCGGTCACAGCGACTATCAAACCATCGTCGCCAACATCAAAAAGTTCTCTGCCGGCGGCAAGACTGCGGTGATCTCCACCGTTAACGGCGACTCCAACGTGCCGTTCTACAAGGAGCTGGCCAACCAGGGCCTGGAAGCCACCGACGTTCCCGTCGTGGCCTTCTCCGTGGGCGAAGAAGAACTGCGCGGCATCGACACCAAGCCACTGGTCGGCCACCTGGCCGCGTGGAACTACTTCCAGTCCGTGGAAAACCCGGTCAACACCGAGTTCGTCGCCAAGTGGAAGGCCTACGCCAAAGCCAAGAACCTGCCAGGCGCCGACAAGGCCGTAACCAACGACCCGATGGAAGCCACCTACGTCGGCATCCATATGTGGGCCCAGGCCGTGGAAAAAGCCGGCACCACCGACGTCGATAAAGTACGTACCGCCCTTTACGGCCAGACCTTCGCCGCGCCAAGCGGCTACACCCTGACCATGGACAAGACCAACCACCACCTGCACAAGCCGGTGATGATCGGTGAAATCCAGGAAGACGGTCAGTTCTCCGTGGTCTGGGAAACCAGCAGCCCGGTCCGCGCCCAGCCGTGGAGCCCGTATATCGAAGGCAACGACAAGAAGCCGGATTACGCGGTCAAGTCGAACTAAGCACCTGCAAGTAAGCCCGGATGTAATCCGGGAACGCCCTGCCCGGATCGCATCCGGGCCAAGGCTTGCCCTCCGCAGCGGCACGTTGCGGAGGGCATTCCCAAAGGACTGCCCTATGCCCACTGCCTTTACCCGAATTCTGCTGAGCCTGCTGTTGCTGCTTCCTATGGCCGCGCAAGCAGGTGACGCCCAGAACTTTGTCGCCGCCAACCCGGCCAAGCAGGCCAGCCTGCTGGAGAGCTGGTCCGCCGCGCCGGATGCTGCGCGCCTGCCGCTACTCGAAGCCCTGCAACAAGGCCGCGTCGCCGCCGACAGCACCAAAACCGCCTTTATCGAAGTAAGTGGCGTTTATCAGCCAGCCGAAGGCGAAGCTGTGCCCACTGAAACACCGCGCAAACTGCGCCTGAATAACCGCCTGCGCGGCCTGATCAGCACCGCCATGGCCAGCCACCAGCTGCTGGCCGACGATCCGGCGCTGCGCCTGGCCGCCGCGCAGCAATTGCAGAAGAGCGCCAAGCCGGCGCAGCTGCAACTGCTTAACGCCCAGGTCGCCAGCGAAACCGATGATGCGGTGCGTGATGCCCTGACCCTGGCCCTGGCCAACCTGCAGCTGGTCGACAGCGACCTGGCCGTGCGTCTGGCGGCCGTGCGCCTGCTCGGTGAAACCGGCGACCCGCTGGCCCGCACCCGCCTGGAAACCCTGCTAGACCCGGCCGTGGAAAGTGACCCGACGGTACGCACCGCCGCCGAAACCAGCCTAGCCCAGGTCAAACGCAAACTGCTGATTGGTGAGCTGCTCGGCCAGGCCTTTAGCGGCCTGTCGCTCGGCTCGATTCTGCTGTTGGCCGCGCTGGGCCTGGCCATCACCTTTGGCCTGCTCGGCGTGATCAATATGGCCCACGGCGAGATGCTGATGCTCGGCGCCTACTCCACCTATATGGTGCAGGTGCTGTTCCAGCGTTTCGCCCCGGAAGCCCTGGCGCTCTACCCGCTGGTAGCGCTGCCGGTAGCGTTCTTCGTCACCGCCGCCATCGGCATGGCGCTTGAGCGCACGGTGATTCGCCACCTCTACGGTCGCCCGCTGGAAACCCTGCTCGCTACCTGGGGCATCAGCCTGATTCTGATCCAGCTGGTGCGGGTGATCTTCGGCGCGCAGAACGTTGAAGTGGCCAACCCCTACTGGCTGTCTGGCGGCATTCAGGTGCTGCCGAACCTGGTGCTGCCGTACAACCGCATCGTGATCATCGGCTTCGCCCTGTTTGTGGTGGTGCTGACCTGGCTGCTGCTGAACAAGACCCGCCTGGGCCTTAACGTCCGTGCCGTGACCCAGAACCGCAATATGGCGGCCTGCTGCGGCGTGCCGACCGGCCGGGTAGACATGCTGGCCTTCGGTCTCGGCTCCGGTATCGCAGGTCTCGGCGGCGTGGCCCTGAGCCAGATCGGCAACGTCGGCCCGGACCTCGGCCAGAGCTATATCATCGACTCCTTCCTGGTGGTGGTGCTCGGCGGTGTCGGCCAATTGGCTGGCAGCGTAATGGCCGCGTTTGGCTTAGGCATCGCCAACAAGATTCTCGAACCGCAGATCGGTGCCGTGCTCGGCAAGATCCTTATCCTCGCGCTGATCATTCTGTTTATTCAGAAACGCCCGCAAGGTCTGTTTGCTTTGAAAGGACGGGTGATCGACTGATGACTATGCCCCTCAACCAAACCCTGCTGGCGCGCGCCAGCGCCAAGCTCGGCCCGCAAGTCTCCATCGCCATCGGCCTGCTGGTGCTTACCCTGCTGATCGCCATGCCGCTGCTGCACCTGCTGCCGGCGGACAACGCCCTGCATGTGTCGGCTTATACGCTCACCTTGGTCGGCAAAATCCTCTGCTACTGCATCGTCGCCCTGGCGCTCGATCTGGTCTGGGGTTACGCCGGCCTGCTGTCGCTCGGCCACGGCCTGTTCTTCGCCCTCGGTGGTTATGCCATGGGCATGTACCTGATGCGCGAAGCGGCCGGTGACGGCCTGCCCGCCTTTATGAGCTTCCTCGCCTGGACCGAGCTGCCCTGGTACTGGTACGGCACCAGCAACTTCCTCTGGGCGCTATGCCTGGTGGTGCTGGCCCCTGGCTTGCTGGCGCTGGTGTTCGGTTTCTTCGCCTTCCGCTCGCGGATCAAAGGCGTGTACTTCTCGATCATGACCCAGGCGCTGACCTTCGCCGGCATGCTGCTGTTCTTTCGCAACGAAACCGGCTTTGGCGGCAACAACGGCTTTACCAACTTCAAAACGATTCTGGGCTTCGACATCACCTCGGCGCACACCCGCGCGGTGCTGTTTCTCGCCACCGTGGCGCTGCTGGTTGCCAGTCTGTACCTGGGCTGGACGCTGGCGCGCAGCAAGTTCGGCCGCGTGCTGACAGCGCTGCGCGATGCGGAAAACCGTCTGATGTTCTGCGGCTACGACCCGCGCGGCTACAAGCTGTTTATCTGGGTGCTTAGCGCAGTGCTCTGCGGCCTGGCCGGCGCGCTGTATGTGCCACAGGTGGGCATCATCAACCCCAGCGAAATGTCGCCCACCAACTCCATCGAAGCCGCCGTGTGGGTCGCCCTCGGCGGACGCGGCACACTGATCGGCCCGCTGCTCGGCGCCGGTTTGGTCAACGGCATGAAGAGCTGGTTTACCGTGGCCTTCCCCGAGTACTGGCTGTTCGCCCTGGGCTTTCTGTTTATCGTCGTGACGCTGTTCCTGCCTAAAGGCGTGATCGGCTTGTTACGCAAAAAAGGAGAGCAATGATGCGCGCCACTCCGGTACCCGAATTTATGCTCGAACCCGCCTTTGACCCGTCCGGCAGCGGCCGCGATGCGATAGGGGCAAGCACCTTGGCGAGCAAGGGCCTGAACGTTCGTCACGGCACCATCCTGACCCTGGAAGATATCAACGTCAGCTTCGATGGCTTCAAGGCGCTGACTAACCTGACCCTGTATATCGGCGTCGGTGAACTGCGCTGCATCATCGGCCCCAACGGCGCCGGCAAGACCACCATGATGGACGTGATCACCGGCAAGACCCGCCCGGACAACGGCGTCGCCTACTTCGGTGAAACCCTCGACCTGACGCAGATGAGCGAAGTGGAAATTGCCCAGTCCGGCATCGGTCGCAAGTTCCAGAAGCCGACTGTGTTCGAAGCGCTCAGCGTGTTCGAAAACCTCGAATTGGCGCAGAAAACCAACAAGTCGGTATGGGCCAGCCTGCGCGCCAAACTCAGCGGAGAGCAGAAAGACCGCATCGATGAAGTGCTGCAGACGATCAAGCTCGACACCTCGCGCAATCGCCCGGCCGGGCTGTTGTCCCACGGCCAGAAGCAGTTCCTCGAGATCGGCATGCTGCTGGTGCAGGACCCGCAACTGTTGCTGCTCGATGAGCCGGTGGCGGGCATGACCGACGCCGAAACCGAGTTCACCGCCGAGCTGTTCAAGTCCCTGGCGCGCAAGCACTCGCTGATGGTGGTCGAGCACGATATGGGCTTTGTCGGCAGCATCGCCGACCACGTCACCGTGCTGCACCAGGGCAGCGTGCTGGCCGAAGGCTCGCTGGAGCAGGTGCAGGCTGATGAACGGGTGATTGAGGTTTATCTGGGCCGCTAACGCCGCGATGACGACCGTCCAAACTCCACAGAATTGAGAGCCTGAACATGCTGCAAGTTGAGCAACTGCATCAGTACTACGGCGGCAGCCATATCCTCCGCGGCCTGTCGTTCGAGGCCAAGGTCGGCGAAGTTACCTGCCTGCTCGGCCGCAACGGCGTGGGCAAAACCACCCTGCTGAAATGCCTGATGGGCCTGATCCCGGCCAAACAAGGCGCAGTCAACTGGGAAGGCCAGCCGATCACCGCCTTCAAACCGCACCAGCGCGTGCACGCCGGCATCGCCTACGTGCCCCAGGGCCGGGAAATCTTCGGCCGCCTGACCGTGGAAGAAAACCTGCTGATGGGGCTTTCACGCTTCCCCGGCAGCGAAGCCAAGGTGGTGCCGGAGTTTATCTACGAGCTGTTCCCGGTGTTGCGCGAGATGAAGCAACGCCGTGGCGGCGACCTCTCCGGCGGCCAGCAGCAACAGCTGGCCATCGGCCGCGCGCTGGCGAGCAAGCCGCGCCTGCTGATCCTCGATGAACCCACCGAAGGCATCCAGCCCTCGGTGATTAAGGAAATCGGCGTGGTGATCAAGAAGCTCGCTGAGCGCGGTGATATGGCCATTCTGCTGGTCGAGCAGTTCTATGACTTTGCCGCCGAGCTGGCCGATCAGTACCTGGTAATGAGCCGGGGCGAGATCGTCCAGCAGGGCCGTGGCGAGACCATGGAAACCGACGGTGTTCGTGGCCTGGTCGCAATCTGAATGGCGACGCCGCACCTGCACTTTGCGCATAATCAGGCTTTCGCTCATGGACTCGAGGCCCCAATGCCACCCCTGCGCACGCTTCTTCTCCCGCTTACCGCACTGGCCGGCATCGCTCTGCTGATCTGGGCCGGTAGCCTGCCGGATTACTGGATGCTGCGCGCCATGCCGGTCGGTAGCGAAGCGGTGTATCCGCTCAAGCCGGTGCTGATCTTCTGCGCCATCGTTCTGGCCGAATGCAGCGTGCTGCTGGCGGTATTGCGCCCGCGATCCTATTGCCGCTCCTGGGGCCGCGCCCTGTGTGCCAGTGTGCTTGCCCTGGGCCTGGCGCTGTTCTGGATCCAAGGAATTCTGCATGCCCCGCCCTACTACGGCATGCACCTGCAATGGTGGTTAGTGGTCAGCCTCGGGCTGGTGCTGCTGAGCGCTTATTCCGCAGTTCAGGCCTGGCGCCGTCGCAGCAGCAGGGTCGCGGCGTGAACGCACCCGCCACCGTATTTACCCCCAGCTGGCACGCCGAGCTGGAGCTGGGCTATGGCCGCGATGGCGACTGCACGCGGCCGACATTGCGCCGGCATAAAGGCCCGCTGCGGGTGCAGAAGCACCTGTATGCCGAAGGCCCCGAGGTGTGTCAGCACATCATCGTCCACCCCCCCGGCGGCATCGCCGGTGGCGATCGCCTGGATATCTCGGCCAGCGTTGGCAGCGGTGCGTGGGCACAGTTGACCAGCCCCGGCGCAGCCAAGTGGTACCGCGCCGCCGGCCCGGCTTACCAGAGCCTGAAACTGCGCGTGGAAGCCGGGGCCACCCTGGAATGGCTGCCGCAGGAAACCATCGTCTACGCCGCCGCCCAGGCCGAACTGACCACCGATATCGAGCTGCACGGCGATGCCAAACTGCTCTACTGGGATATCGTCGCCCTCGGCCGCCCGGCCAGTGGCGAACGCTTCGATAGCGGACACTTCCAGGCCCAGCTGAATATCCGCCGCGACGGCCAGCTGCTCTGGCACGAACGCCAGCGCGTGGTCGGCGGCGATGGTCTGCTCGACTCGCCCATCGGCCTGGACGGCAAACCGGTCTTCGCCACCCTGCTGATAACCGGCGAAATCGACAGCGAACTACTGGAGCACTGCCGCAGCCTGAACACTCAGGTGCGCGGTGATTTGACCCAATTACCTGGCCTGTTGGTGGCCCGCTGCCTGGCCAGCGAGACCCTGCACGCCCGCGCCTGGCTGATCGAACTCTGGCACCTGCTGCGCCCGGCCCTGCTCGGCCGCACCGCCGTGCCCCCACGTATCTGGAGTACCTGATGGACCTGACCCCGAGAGAAAAAGACAAACTGCTGATCTTCACCGCCGGCCTGGTCGCCGAGCGGCGCCTGGCCCGTGGAGTGAAACTCAACTACCCGGAAGCCATGGCCTATATCTCCGCCGCCTTGCTCGAAGGCGCGCGTGACGGCCAGACCGTGGCCGAGCTGATGCACTTCGGCACCACCCTGCTGAGCCGCGAACAGGTGATGGAAGGCATCCCGGAAATGATCCCGGAAATCCAGGTCGAGGCCACCTTCCCGGACGGTACCAAGCTAGTAACCGTCCATCAGCCGATTGCCTGAGGAAATTACCCAATGCCTACTGCGCTTGCCCATGCGGCGTTGCAAGCCGTCTCGGATTGCTCATTGACAGACGTCAACTCCGCATCCTCGCCGACTTGCGCCTTGCCTGAGCGGCGCTCGCTACGGTCTTGGACGACTTCCTGGAGACACGAAGAATGATTATTCGCGATGCCCGCGACGACGACCTGGAAGCCATCCGCGCCATCTTCAATGACGCCGTGCTCAACACCACGGCGATCTGGATGGACGACATCGTCGACCTGGCCAACCGCCAGACCTGGTTGGCCGCACGCCGCCAGCAAGGCTACCCGGTGCTGGTGGCGGTAGACGCCGACGACAGCGTGCTCGGCTACGCCGCCTACGGCGATTGGCGGCCCTTCGACGGGTTCTGCAACACCGTGGAAAACTCCCTGTACGTGCGCGCCGACCAACGCGGCCGTGGCCTCGGCGTGCTGCTGCTCGGCGCGCTGATCGAACGCGGCAAGGCCGGCGGCAAACACGTGATGGTTGCCGCCATCGAGAGCGGTAACCTCGCCTCCATCGGCCTGCACCAGCGTTTCGGTTTCAGCATCACCGGGCAAATGCCCCAGGTCGGCCGCAAGTTCGGCCGCTGGTTGGACCTGACGTTTATGCAGCTGATGCTGAGCCCCGAAAGGAGTGCGCCCTGATGCTGAGCATCGAACGCCTCGACGCGGCTGACTTTGAGTCTTATCGCCAAGGCCTGCAGGCCCTGCTGCTCGACTCCGTGGCGCATGGCGCCTCGGTGGGCTTTCTCGCCGATCTTGATGCTGACGCGGCCAACGTCTATTTCGACCAAGTCCTGACAGGCATACGCGAGGGCACTCACCTGCTCTGGCTGGCCTGTGAGCAGAGCCAGGTGCTGGGCAGCGTGCAACTAGTGCTGTGCCAGAAACCTAACGGCCTCAACCGCGCCGAAGTGCAGAAGCTCCTGGTACACAGCAACGCCCGCCGCCGTGGCATCGCCAACAGCCTGATGCAGCGCCTGGAAGGCGAAGCGGCCGAGCTGCAACGCGGCTTGCTGTACCTGGACACCGAAGCCGGCAGCGACGCCGAAGCCTTTTACCAGGCCCAGGGCTACACCTGCATCGGTGGCCTGCCTGACTACGCCTGCGGCCCTGACGGGCAGTACCGCGCAAACGCCATCTACTACAAAACCTTGTCGAGGCCACAGTCATGATTCCCGGCGAATACCAGATTCAGGACGGCGAGATCGAACTCAACGCCGGCCGCCGTACCCTGCGCGTGACCGTGGCCAATAGCGGCGACCGGCCGATTCAAGTCGGCTCGCACTATCACTTCTTCGAAACCAATGATGCCCTGACCTTCGACCGCGCCATCGCGCGAGGTATGCGCCTGAATATCCCGGCCGGCACCGCCGTGCGCTTCGAACCGGGGCAGAGCCGCGAAGTCGAACTGGTCGACCTGGCCGGCCATCGCCGCGTATTCGGCTTTGCCGGACGGGTGATGGGCGAGCTGGATTAAGCACACCCACAGGGGAATGCGCTCACCGGTAGCAGCGGGTTTGCCCGCGAAAGTGAGCTCAGCGAACGGTTGCAAACCCAATTGAATCTGAAGGCGAACCCATGAAAATCTCCCGCCAAGCCTATGCCGATATGTTCGGCCCCACCGTCGGTGACAAGGTGCGCCTGGCCGATACCGAGCTGTGGATCGAAGTGGAGCAGGACTTCACCACCTACGGTGAGGAAGTGAAGTTCGGCGGCGGTAAGGTGATCCGTGACGGCATGGGCCAGGGTCAGCTCTGCGCGGCGGACGTGGTTGATACGCTGATCACCAATGCGCTGATCATCGACCACTGGGGCATCGTCAAGGCCGACGTCGGCTTGAAGGACGGGCGTATTGCCGCCATCGGCAAGGCCGGCAACCCGGATATCCAGCCCGACGTGACCATCGCCATCGGCGCCGGCACCGAAGTGATCGCCGGTGAAGGCATGATCCTCACCGCCGGTGGCATCGACACGCATATCCACTTTATCTGCCCGCAGCAGATCGAAGAGGCGTTGATGAGCGGCGTCACCACCATGATCGGCGGCGGCACCGGGCCGGCCACCGGCACCAATGCCACCACCTGCACCTCCGGGCCTTGGCACATGGCGCGCATGCTGCAGGCCGCCGACGCCTTCCCGATGAACCTGGGTTTTACCGGCAAGGGCAACGCCTCCTTGCCGGAGCCGTTGATCGAGCAGGTCAAGGCCGGCGCCATCGGTCTCAAGTTGCATGAAGACTGGGGCACCACCCCGGCGGCCATCGACAACTGCCTCTCCGTGGCCGATGAATACGACGTACAGGTGGCGATCCATACCGACACCCTCAACGAGTCCGGTTTTGTCGAAACCACCCTGGCCGCCTTCAAGGGCCGCACCATCCACACCTACCACACCGAAGGTGCTGGCGGCGGTCATGCGCCAGATATCATCAAGGCCTGCGGCTTCCCTAATGTGCTGCCGAGCTCGACCAACCCGACCCGACCCTTTACCCGCAATACCATCGACGAGCATCTGGACATGCTGATGGTCTGCCATCATCTCGACCCAAGCATCGCCGAGGACGTGGCGTTTGCCGAAAGCCGTATCCGCCGCGAGACCATTGCCGCCGAAGATATCCTGCATGACCTCGGTGCGTTCTCGATGATCAGCTCCGACAGCCAGGCCATGGGCCGCGTTGGCGAGGTGATCACCCGCACCTGGCAAACCGCCGACAAGATGCACAAACAGCGCGGCCCACTGGAAGGCGACGGCCCCGGCAACAGCAATTTCCGGGTCAAACGCTATATCGCCAAATACACCATCAACCCGGCGATCACCCACGGCATCAGTCATGAAGTCGGCTCCATCGAAGTGGGTAAGTGGGCCGATCTGGTGCTCTGGCGCCCGGCCTTCTTCGGCGTTAAACCGACGCTGATTCTCAAAGGCGGTGCGATTGCCGCGAGCCTGATGGGCGACGCCAACGCCTCGATCCCGACGCCACAGCCAGTGCACTACCGACCGATGTTCGCCAGCTATGGCGGCAGCCGTCACGCCACCAGCATCACCTTTATCAGCCAGGCGGCGTTTGATGCCGGCGTACCCGAGCAGCTCGGATTGAAGAAGAAGATTGGCGTGGTCAAAGGCTGCCGCGAGGTGCAAAAGACCGACCTGATCCACAACGACTACCTGCCGAATATCGAGGTGGACGCGCAGAACTATCAGGTCAAGGCCGACGGCCAGCTGCTCTGGTGTGAACCGGCCGACGTACTGCCGATGGCGCAGCGCTATTTCCTTTTCTGACCTGCGGCACGGGGCAATCACCGCGCGCGGCTAGACTGAAAAATCCAGTACTCGCGCGGGAGGTGCCCCATGTACCGGTTATCGACACAGCCGAGCCTATTCGGCTACCTATTGCTGCTCAGCCTGCCACTCGCGCAGGCGCAAACCGTGACGCCCTTGCAGGGCCAGAACCAGCAACAGATCCAGAGCGATATCGCCGCCTGCCAGGCCCAGGCCGGCACCACCCCGAGCAGCACAACGACCAGCAGCAGCGACGACCGCGGCGGCGAGCGCTTACGCGGCGCTGCCAAAGGCGCGGCGGTCGGAGCAGCAGCGGCGCAGATACGCGGCAACCGGCATGACGAGATCTATGACCGAGTGGATGACGATATCAAGCAGGAGTACCGGCAGAATAAGGCCCGCGATGCCGCCGCCGTCGGCGTGGTAGTCGGCGGCTCGCGCCAGCGTCAGGACCGCCGCGAAGACCGGCGCAACGCCGATGCAACCGCCCAGGCTCAGAGCAACGCAAGTCAGGCCTACGCCAACTGCATGAGCGGCCGTGGCTATTCAGTTACCCCCTGAATAGGCATGCGTAGAAACCACTCCAGGCCGAAGCCGGCAAAAAATCACCTTTTTACCGGCAACCCGCTGCCGGATAGCGAACCTTATCCGGCAAGATTGCTAGCCTCTCGTGGCAATAAGTCTTCTGTTTCAGTGAGTTAACAATTTGGCGCAAGTTTTGCTCTGCACTGGGCACATTGACCATGTCGAAAGGTGCCGCCATGAGAATTGATGCAGGAGCAACTTACCCATCCGCCAACCCGCGCGCGCAAACGCCTAACCCAGGCAGAAACGCAGACGCGTCGTTCTCGGCGGTGCTTGCTACAACCGCCTCGAGCGCGACGCAAACCACGGTGAGCGGGAGCACACCAACTGACTTCAGCAGCATGACCCGCCAGGACCTGCGCGATTGGACCAATGGTCAAATTCGCAGCGGGGCAATGTCACTCGATGACAGCCGAGCGTTTATGGCCATGAGCATGAAAATACCGGTAGGGGGCGGCCAGGGTGGTGAACTGCCGGCCGCAAGCGACAGCACGCGCCACGACTTTACGCAGAAGACCCGCGCCGGCATTGAAGGCGCAGCAGCGCGTAACGACGCGGCGACTTTGAAAATGCTGCAGTCGGCCATGTCGATCATGCACAGCCAGACCGGCAGCGTGGATATTCGCGCCTAGGTTTGGTTGGGTCGTAGACTTTGCGGCGCGAGCCCTCAGCGCAGCTGACTGTCCTTGCTGCCCCGGCGGTTGTAGCCGCTGAATTTGGCCTGCTCCTTGTCGTGCTCGGTCTGACAGGCCACGCACAGGTGCACGCCGGGGATGGCTTTGCGCCGGGCTTCGGGGATTGCCGCGCCGCACTCTTCGCAGTGCATCAGGCTCTCGCCGCTCGGCAGCTGGCTGCGCGCACGCTGGATGGCATCCTCGATGCTGCTGTCGATCTGTTCCTGTACCGCGCCGTCATTTGCCCAGCCACCGGCCATGGCAACCTCCGCTGATAATTCACGCTTAACGCAGGTATGGGCCGCTCGAGCCTGGTTTACAAGCAGGTCTGACCAGCGGCGGCTGACGTAGGACTATTCCTTCACGTCCATAAATTTTTCGGCCCAGACGAAATACTCCTCGGGCAGGGTGTATTTCAGCGCGAGTTCCGAGGCGTTGAGGTCGCAGGCATCGACGCCGCGCTGCTCACGCAGACAGTCGTAAGTCGCCTTGATCGCCGCGAAGTAGGCGGCGTGACCGTTGACCACGATGCGCACACCGAGGCTGGCTAGGCGGGCGTTATCGCGCAGCGACGGGTTGCCGTAAGTCACCAGCATCAACGGCACGCTGAGGTGCGCAGCAATCTGCTCCAGGTGAGCAAAATCTTCGACCCCGACAATGCAGATGGCATCGGCACCAGCCGCCTGATAAGCCTGGGTACGACGAATAACCTCGCTGACATCCAGTACACCGGCATGGGTGCGAGCGATGATCGCCAGGTCCGGATCAACTCGCGCCTCCAAGGCTGCGCGAATCTTGCCAACGCCCTCTTCCACGCTAATCAGGTCGGTGGATTTGCGTCCGAACTGCGCCGGTAGCAGGGTGTCTTCGAGGGTCAGCGCGGCAATCCCGGCGCGCTCCAGTTCGACCACGGTGCGCATCACGTTGAGTGCATTGCCGTAGCCGTGGTCGGCATCGGCGATCACCGGCAGACGGCTGACCCGGCCAATACGGGTAGCCTGCTCGACAAACTCGCTCAGGGTAATCAGGGCGAAGTCCGGCGCTGCCAGAACTTGTAGTGAAGCTACAGAACCGCCCAGGATGCCCACTTCAAAACCCAGGTCGGCGGCAATTCGCGCAGCCATGGGATCGAACACGGAAGCCGTGTGATAGCAGCTATTCGAAGCAAGAAGCGCGCGGAATTGTGCGCGAAGGTCGTGATGCGAGGCTCTTTGCATAAAATGCACCATCGGTCAGGGTCAGTTCTGGGCAAGCAATTATGTAGCAAAACTACAAATACAGTCATGTAGTAAAACTACATAGTCGACCAGCAACCTTGCACCCGCCTTTCAGTCCGCGAACAACCAGCCCCTAAAGCAACTCTGCCGGCAAACGTGGCCCAAAGCCTGCACCAGTTAAAAGCCCATAGGCCATCCACAGCATCACGCCGGCATACAGCAAACGTGGCAACCAGGTGGCCAGCTGTTCGGTCAGGCTATCCAGCTTCTGGGTTTCCACCCCGGCGTAGTTAAGCAGGCTGGCCGGCAGGGTGCCGCTGGCCTCGCCCGTGCGGATCAAGCCAAGCGCCAGCCCCTGGCCAGGAAAATCCACAGACGCCAGCGCCTGAGCCAGCCCCTGGCCGCGCTGAATAGCCATTTGCACTGTGCTGAAGCGTTTGCGCAGCGGCGCATGACTGATCACCGCGCAGGCCTTGAGCAAGGCCTCAAGCATGGGCATGCCAGCCTCCAGCATCAGTCCCAGGCTGTCGAAGAAATCCCGCAGATTACGCCGCAGCAGCGCGGGGCCGACGATCGGCAAGCTCGCCAACAGACCATCAAGAGGCGAAGCCGCACCAGCCGGCGCGTGCTCACGCCGCAGATAAAGCCCACGGCCCAGACCATACAGAGCCCCCAGCACCAGCAACGGCCACAGTACGCCCCACAGATAACCAGCGATGCTCAGCTGACCGCCGACCAACGCCGGCAGCGGCTGAATAAACAGCGCCAGCACCAGCACGGCCGCCGGCATCAGCAGGCGCGACTTCACGGCGGCAACCTGTTGCGCCCGGTGGTTATAACGCTCGGCCAGCCGCTGGTAGATCGCCGCCAGGCAACCACTGGCCTGGGCGGCGCGCAACAGAGTGCTGTCCAGCTGGGTAAACAAGCCACTGCGCAGCCCGGCACTGGCCATATCGCTACCGCCCGCAATCTGCGTTTGCAGGCTGGCCAGCGCAGCCCTGGCGCACGCCGGCACTTGCATACTGAGCAGCGCCCGCTCGACCGGCACACCGGCTTTTTCCATCGCCGCCAGATGGCTGAACAACTGCGCGCGCGCAGCAAAATCAAGCATGACAGGACGTGGCGCGGGCATAGGCAGGCTCAGCGAGATGGGAACGACACAACAGCCGCCAGGTTAGCAGGCCGCGCAGCCCGGAGCAGCGGACTATTCAGTGGCCGTCGGCAACTCGGCATACGGCAACCAGCGGCGAAAGATCAGCGCAAAGCTGCCGTCCTGATGCATGGCATCGAGGGCGCGCCGCCAGCGCTCGACCAGCGCAGCATCGGTTTGCGGGGAGAAGGCGATGTAGTAGGCCGAACGCATAAAAGGCAGATGCGCCTGCACCTGATCCGGGCGCAAACCGCCGCTGGCCAGTTCGTCCTTGAGGGTCAGGTCTTCGGTGGCGATCAATTGCACCCGTTCATGCTTGAGCATGGTCACCATATTCTTCGAGCTGGCGACCCCGTAGAGATTCTTGAAGCCGCGCGCACTGAGGGTCTCAAAGGTGTACCACTGTTTCGGCACCGCCAGCGGCCCGCTCTCGGCCGCCTGCTGCAGATTGTCGAAACGCAGGTTGCGCGATTTCAGCGAGTAGAAGCTGGTAGTGCCGATCAGCAGCGGACCGACCCACTGGAACTTGGCCTCACGCTCTGGCGTACGCACGGTGGAGAAGATCGCCGTATTGGGCTCCTGCTGAGCCAGGTGATAACCGCGCGTCCAGGGCAGCAGCTCAATCGTGCCGGCATCACCGGTACGCTCGATCAGCGCGCGCACCACATCCACGGCCAGGCCGTGCAGCTCGCCATCACGGCTAAAGCTGGTCGGCGGTGCTTCCTCGGTGAGCAAATGCAATTCGGCAAACGCCGGCCCGGCCAGACAGGCCAGCAGCAAGAGCAGCAGCGCGCGGCATGGTTTCAGCAAAATGGGTTCTCCCGGTACTGGCTTCAGACTAGCTCAGTGCAGGGCAAGCCGCGTTACTGCGCCAAAGGCTCGCCAGGCGCAGGCATGGCGAAGGGTTGCGCAAACCAGCGCTGGTGAATGCGCTCCAGGCTACCGTCGCGCAGCAGCTCATCGAGGGCCTGCTGCCATTGCTGGACCAGGGCCGGATCGGTGCTTTTGGAGAAGGCGATATAAGAGTTGTTGCCCATCAGGGTGAACTGCAACTCGACCTCATCACGGCGCATGCCTTGCTGCGCGAGCATGTCATCCAGGGCCAGGTTGTTGGCCACCAGCAACTCGACACGGCCGTGCTTGAACATCTTCATCATGTGCTGGGGCGTCGGTACGCCGTAGAGGTTCTTCAGGCCCCGGTCGCTGAGGTATTCATAGGAGTACCACTGCTTGGGTACTGCCAGGGTGGTGAACCGTTCGACATCCTTCAGCGTGCGCACATTCAACCCAGCACCGCGCCGCGCATAGAAGCTGGTATGCCCGCGGGCAATCGGCCCGACCCACTGGAACAGCGCCTCGCGCCGGGCGGTACGCACCGTGGAGAACAAGCCGCTGTTAGCCTCACGCTGCACCTGATGGTAACCCCGCGTCCAGGGCACCAGCTCTATGCGCGTGTCCTGCCCGGTACGCTGCACCAGCAGCTCGACCACTTCCACCGCCATACCGGTCAGCTTGCCATTCTCGAAATAGCTCAGCGGCCGGTATTCCTCGGTATACAGGCGCAGCTCAACCGCCAGCGCCGAGGTACAGCAGCCAAGCAACAACACAGCAAACCAGGACTTCAACCGCATTGGGCAATACCTGCAAAACATAAGAGCAACGGGCCGAAACGCAGGATGATAAACAGCCATCGGCCTACCAGCCAGCCCAGCTCTGCGGCAAATCAGCGCGAGGGCTATGGGTTGCCGGACAGCTCAAACTCGCGGGCGCGCTGCCATTGCGCGAGGTTCTCGCGATTGACCTGCTTGACCTGCAGCGCAACGCTCACCGGTTGCGCCAGCAGCTCACCACGCAAGCTTTGCGCCGCCAGTTGCACGGCCTGATAACCGATGGCGTGGGCTTGCTGAATCATCAGGCTGTGGATCTCGCCCTTGCGCAACGCCTCGATCAGCACCTGATCACCATCAAAGCCGACATGCAGTAACGCCCCCGCCTTGCCGAGCCGACGCAGCGCTGCCAGGGCCGCGCGCGAACTGGTGCTGTTGGGGGTAAACACACCGGCCAGCTGCGGCAGCTGCTCACGTAGCGCATCCACCGCGGCCTGACTGTCATCGCCGATATAGGTATCAATCAGAATATTCAGTCCGCCCTCTTCCGCGCCCTGACGAAAGCCTCGCTCGCGCTCGCTGGTCGAGGGCACACCGGTCTGCAAGCGCAACAACGCAACCTTGCCCTGCCCGCCGAGGGCTGCCGCCAGCACTTGGCCAGCCTGCACACCGGCAAGGAAGTTATCGGTGGCGATCACACCGCGCACTGCACTGCCGGGCAGATCACGGTCGAAATACACGGTATTGATTCCACTGACTGCCAACTGCTGCACGCGCGGCGCAATCTCGGGGCCGCTGGGGGCGATCACCAGCGCCTTGCAGCCATGCGCCACCACCCAATTGATCATCTGCAGCTGGGTTTCCACCCGCCCCTCACGGCTCGGCCCGCGAAAATGCACGTCCAGATCAAGCGCCCGACCCGCCTGTCGCGCCCCCGCCTCCACCTGCACCCAGAAGGGCGTGGCTCCCGCCGCGACTACACCGATACAGTCCTTTGCCAACGCCTGAGTAGCCCAACTGGTCAACACAACTAATAGCAGTAGCAAAGRTCTCTTATACACACCGACGAATGGAACGCGGGGGGGGGCGGCGCCGCGCGGCAGGTATTTAAAAGGGACCCCGCCCCGGCCGCCCCTGCCGCCCCCCCGCCTCCACCGACACCCAGAAGGGCGTGGCTACCGCCGCGACTACACCGATA
>NZ_JBNXUH010000194.1:0-222 GCF_050563605.1 Pseudomonas peli
CAGATGTGTATAAGAGACAGCCCTGGCGCTGTTCGCCTGGCTGCTGACCCTGCACCCGACCGCCGCCGGTCGTGTGTATGCCGCTTATGGCGGGGGGTATGTGGCGATGGCAATTATCTGGTTATGGCTGGTGGACGGKATCCGCCCGACCCCTTGGCTGTCTCTTTTATACATCTGACGCTGCCGGCGACCCCCCCCCAGCGGTGGACTCTTCGGTGCCCG
>NZ_JBNXUH010000196.1:0-221 GCF_050563605.1 Pseudomonas peli
GCGCCAGCGGCAGCGGGTCGGTGTTTTCCCAGTCATACAGGCCATCGGCGGTGCCATCGGGAACGGCGGGCAGAACCCGTCTCTTTTAAAAATATGGCGCTGCCGGCGACGCCCCCCGAGGGGGGATGATGGGCGGGGGCGGGGCCACATAAAAAAAAAAAAAAAAAATGCANGCGCCAGCGGCAGCGGGTCGGTGTTTTCCCAGTCATACAGGCCATCGG
>NZ_JBNXUH010000198.1:0-212 GCF_050563605.1 Pseudomonas peli
TGTGTATAAGAGACAGTCCCTACGCCGAGGTGCGTGACTGGCTCAAGGCTTAGGAAGAAGCGCTGCAGCGGTTACTAAGCGAGCGCATCCAGCGTCGTAGTTTCGCTATCGGCGGGGTGGCTGAGCGGCTCGCCAGGGGCCGGTTGGAACCAGGCGCGGRATGACTGCKGTCTCTTTTAMACATCTCCCMGCCCCCSAGACGAAATGAGGGG
>NZ_JBNXUH010000199.1:0-215 GCF_050563605.1 Pseudomonas peli
CGACTCGTAGGGGTATGTCGGCAACGTCAGATGTGTATAGGAGACAGACCACCAGCGCCTTGCAGCCATGCGCCACCACCCAATTGATCATCTGCAGCTGGGTTTCCACCCGCCCCTCACGGCTCGGCCCGCGAAAATGCACGTCCAGATCAAGCGCCCGACCCGCCTGTCGCGCCCCCGCCTCCACCTCTGTCTCTTATACACATCTCCGAGCC
>NZ_JBNXUH010000200.1:0-209 GCF_050563605.1 Pseudomonas peli
CTTCATACCCTTTGCTGATGTGCTCCGGCGGCACGCCCTGACGGCTGAGCACCGTGGTGCCTTTGTCATCGACGTAGCGGTACAACTCAGCCGCACCCGCCACAACCGGCAGCAGTAGGCCTAGCAACAGCTGTCTCTTATACACATCTGANCATCGATGCAGCACCTTATCGACAGGTTAGATCTGTCTCTTATACACATCTCCGAGC
>NZ_JBNXUH010000034.1:0-9710 GCF_050563605.1 Pseudomonas peli
GGKATAAAAAAAACACCCTGAAGCCNCGCGGTTTTYTGTGMAAGTGGGGWAAAAACAGCCARGGGGGTGCCGGNGAAAGGGGAACCCGMAAAGCCGNGGANGGSCTCCCCCGSCTCCCCRAAAACCGCCCCCGCCGATGGCCAGATCGCCAGCGCCGGCCTGGCGCAGTTCTCCCCCCTTAATGAACAGACCGTCAGCCGCTGGGCCAAACGCCCAATCACTGCAGGCCCGACGAGTTTCACCTGGCGCTTTACCGCCAACCACGCCACACGCAACTGGCGCTACTACATCACCCGCCCTGACTGGCTGGCCAATCAGCCGTTAAACCGTGCCGCATTTGAGCCGGTACCGTTCTGCGTGGTCGATGGCGGCATGCAACAGCCGCCGCAGGAGGTCACCCATAACTGCGATGTACCGCCGCGCGAGGGCTACCAGGTCATCCTCGGGGTCTGGGAAGTGGGCGATACGCCGATGAGTTTCTACAACGTGATGGATGTGATGTTCGGCGATGTGACAACGCCACCCGATCCGTCCGCCTGGCAAGCCAAAGGCATGCTCTACCCCTCGGTGGATCTGCAAGTCGGCGACCAGGCGATGACCCGAGTATTCGATGCCAGCGGCGAGCGCAGTGACTTGCAGACTCGCCTACAGGTTGAAACCAGCGAGCAGGGCCAGCGCAACCAGTGGACCTACCTGCTGGCCAGCCGCATTAACCAGCAGCAGAGCCAGCTCAAGGCCGGTCAGCGCGGCAGCGACGGCGCAATTCAGCCGGTGTACGGCCAGAACAGCCTGTTTGCTCGCGCAGACAGTGGCATCCAGCGCATCGAGGTGCAGATAGACAAAGCCACTGCGCCGGACCACGACCTCTTGGTCGATGGTCTGCAGCCCAGCTATCGCATCCGTGGCGGCCAGCTGCGCATCGAGTTCAACGTCACCGCCGTGGGCGCGCTGCAGATCAGCAGCTACGTCTACGACCACGACGGCAATGCCAAAGGCTTTGCTGCCGCCGAACTGGACAACAACAGCCGGCCCTTGAGCATCAATGTCGATAGCCCTGCGCCCGGTCATCACCAACTGGTGGTCAGTGGCAAGGTCGCTGGCAGCGAGCAAGTGCTGCAGAAAACCTTCGACATGATGTTCGTCGCAGACGACGGCAGCGCCAACTACGACTTCACCTTCCCGGATGGCCTGCGCAGTTACACGGCCGGCACCCGGGTGCTGCAACCCAAGACGGGACAGCTGTATCAGTGTCGTCCCTTTCCGCAGAGTGGCTATTGCACGCAATGGTCAGCCGCTTCGACCCAGTTCGAGCCCGGTATCGGCAGCCATTGGCAAGACGCCTGGATAGCCGACTGAGATAAGCGCCGCGCCAGCCGAGCTGTTTGGCCGGCGCGGCCACCCTATACCCCCTGAGAATACGTACGGCACAGGCGCATGCACTGCGCCTTGGCGTTCGTCTATGTGGAGCCGCAGGTATGCCCAGGTACTGACATATAGCCCCTAGCCGCCAGCGTTGCGCGCATCACCACCCTCCCCACGCCGGTGTAACCGCAGCCCTGGGCCAGGTGTCAGCAGCAGCGTTTCACATCCCCTTTTGGGCATCCGAAAGGTCGGCTAAATATCGACTTAAATAATTGATTTTATTGATTTTTATAGATGAAAAACGACGAACGGCCTTGGCTTTTCGGCACAGTCTCCTAGGGTTCTGGCAGCTGCACTACGCGGCACACAATTGGGAGATAACCATGCAAGGATTCCAACGCACCACCGCCTTACTGCTGTTGCTCAGCGCAGGCTGGGCCTACGCCCAGGCCGACGAAAAACCCAGCTTCGCGGCCCAGGCGCAGATCGCCGTCGATGACCAGCAGTCACCGCGCTACATCATCAAATACAAGGAGCTGACGCCTTCACCAATGAGTCAGTCCAACCAGCCGCAACCTCTAAGCGCCGGCCAGTTCGAAAGCCGCGCCGCCCAGCGTCTGCTTAGCCAGGCACAGGTACAACCGCTGATGCACCTGGACAGCCAGGCCGCCAGCGTGGCGCACCTGAGCCCGGCGCAACTCAAACAGCTGCAGGCCAACCCGGCGATCGACTATATCGAGCTCGACCCACGCCGCTACCTGATGGCCGAACAAGTGCCCTATGGCATCCCCATGGTGCAGGCCGACCTGTTACCGGATAACGCCATTTCCAATATGAAGGTGTGCATCGTCGACTCCGGTTACGACCTCGGCCATCAGGATCTGCCATCAGCCGGCATCACCGGTAACGACGGCTACGGCAGCGTCGACAGCGGCAACTGGTACGAGGATGGCGATGGCCACGGCACCCACGTTGCCGGCACCATCGCCGCACTGGGTGGCAACGATCTCGGCGTAGTCGGCGTCAGCCCATCGGGCAACCTCGGCCTGCATATCGTCAAGGTGTTCAACAACAGCGGCAGCTGGGCCTACGGCTCTGATCTGGTGATGGCCATCCAGCAGTGCCGCGCGGCTGGCTCAACGGTGATCAGCATGAGCCTGGGCGGCGGCGCCTCGTCGGTAACCGAACGCAATGCCATGGATGCGGCTTACCAGAATGGTGTGCTAGTCGTCGCAGCTGCCGGTAACAGTGGCACGAGCACCCTCTCCTACCCCGCCTCCTACGACTCGGTCGTATCGGTCGCGGCGGTCGACAGCAGCGGCAATCGTGCCTCGTTCTCGCAATACAACAATCAGGTCGAAGTCGCCGCTCCCGGCGTTGGCGTGCGCTCCACCCTGCCTGGCAACAACTATGCGAACTACAACGGCACCTCGATGGCCACACCGCATGTGTCAGCGGTCTACGCCCTGGTGTGGAGTCAGCACCGCCAATGCACCCCTGCGCAGATTCGCAAGGTAATCAACAGCACCGCCGAAGACCGTGGCACTGCAGGCCGCGACCCCTACTACGGCTACGGTATCGTCAAAGCCAAACGGGCCAGCGACCTGATCGCCCAGCGCGGCTGTGATGCCACGGGTGGCGGCAATGGCGAAGAACAGACCTACCCCAACCTCTCCGGCGCGCGAGACGCCTGGGTACGTTACAACGTGGTCGTGCCAAGCGGCGCCCAGCGTCTGACCGTGCGAATCAGTGGCGGCAGCGGTGATGCCGACCTTTACACCCGCCTGGGCAGCCAACCCAGCACCAGCCAATGGACCTGCCGCCCCTACCTCGACGGCAACCAGGAAACCTGCACCCAGGAAAATCCTGCAGCCGGCACCTGGCATATCGGTGTACGGGGCTATTCCAGCTTCTCCGGTGTGACCCTCTACTGGCGCTACGAGTAATTCGCCCGGCCCCGAGGCAGGCAACTGCCCGGGGCCTCTCGCCCTGTACAGCTATCAATACCTCAGCCAGGCGCGCATGGAGTGACGCTGAAAAGATCACAAGATTGCGCAAATCATCCCGGCGCAAATGGACAGTATTTACAGAAATGCGTAGCGTGCCGCTGATCGCCAATTAAGGATGAACGGCCATGACTCAGCACAACCCCTACGCCACCCCGCAAGCCAGCGTCGTCGACGCAGAATCACTGGTATCCGACGAGCAGATCGCCGCACTACCCATCTCGGATAAATGGAAGCAGCGCTTTAGCGCGATCCATCATGCCGGCGGCATCAAGATGCCCAAGTTCAAGCAGCTGCCCGCCGAGGAGCGGCGCAAGGCCTTCAGTTTCAACTTTCTGGCGTTCTTCTTCGGGCCGATCTACTACGCCATCAAGGGCATGTGGAAAAAGGGCCTGTCACTGTTTCTGGTCTGCGCAGTGGTGGTGATCATCCTCGGCATCGGCCTGGACTACCTCGGTTACAGCAAAATCGCCAACGCGCTGGGCTACGGCATCAGTGCGGTATTCGCCACGCGCGCCAATATCGATTACTACAAGAAGATGCTGCTTAACGATAACGGCTGGTGGTAAGCCTCAATCCAACTGCATCAGGAGAATGACATGACGGAATATGTCGCTGAGGTGATCTGGCAACGCGGTGAGCAGGACTTTCTCGGCAACCGTTACAGCCGCAAACATCTGCTGCGGTTTGATGGCGGCCTGGAGGTCGCCGGTTCGTCCTCACCCCATGTAGTGCCGCTGCCGATGTCGGATGCAAGCGCCGTCGACCCTGAGGAGGCCTTTGTCGCCTCACTCGCCAGCTGCCACATGCTTTGGTTTCTCTCCATTGCCGCCAAGCGCCGCTTCTGCGTCGATGACTACCGTGACAATGCCAGTGGGCTGATGCAGGCGAACGCTGCCGGCAAGCTGTTTATCGCCCAAGTCACCTTGCGCCCTGCGGTCAGCTTCTCTGGTGAGCGCGTGCCCAGCCACGAACAGATTGAGCACATGCACCATCAGGCCCACGAGGAGTGCTTTATCGCCAACTCGGTGAAGTCCGAAATACGCTGCCAACCGCGGTTTAGCGAGTAACGCCACAAGGCCACATCGACTACGACAAGAAGGTGCGGTTTAACCATAACGGCTGGTGCGAGGGGATAAGGCGTGAATCCAACTGCATACGGCTGTCCCGATGGGCAGCCACTGTTTTATTTCCATGGTGTGCCGGGCGCGGCGGTTGAGGCGGCGATGCTGCATCAGGCGGCATTGGCGCACGGCATCAAGCTGCTGGTGGTGGAGCGCAATCTGCCGGGCGAACTGGGCAGCGCGGATTATCTGCAACAGCTCGCGCAACAGATCAGTGATCGCGCGGCGGGCCAGCCGATTCGCCTGCTTGGTTTTTCCATCGGCGCCTGCCTGGCGTTGCGGGTCGCCGCGTTGCTGGGTATGCAGGTGGCTGAGGTGTACCTGCTCTCCGCCGCCGCGCCGTTGGAAATTCCCAGCAATAGCGTCGGCATGGGCGCGGGGCGTTATACCTTCCTTTGGGCGCAGCATTATCCAAGGCTGTTTCGGGCCTTTGCCTGGTATCAGGCGCTGCTGGTAAAAATCAGCCCACGCCTGCTGCTGAACCTGCTGTTTGCCGGTGCCGGCGGCAAAGACCCAGAACTGTTGCGCCAGGCCGACACCCAGGCATGGCTGGCAGATATTCAGCGCACGTGTTTCAAGCATGGGACTAGCAACTATGTGCGCGACGTAAAACTCTACGTCGAGCCCTGGGCCACGGAGCTGGAAAAAGTCACGGCGGCTGTCAGCCTGTGGCATGGCGACGCAGATAACTGGGCGCCCATTGCCATGTCCATTTACCTGCAGGAGCATCTGCGCCATGCCAGCGCGGTGATCCGTTGCACCGAGCAAGCGCATTACTCCTGCCTGCTGGAGAACGCTGAAGCCGTGATGGCGGCAGTACAGCTCAGTACCTCAGCAACCCGAGCGGCCGGGTGATAACGCCATAAAGCGCACACGCTTCGACTTAAAACGACCCAAGGACGACACCATGAAAAAGCTCGCACTGCCCCTGATCACCCTGCTGGCGTTCAGCGCCTACACGCTTTATGTGATGATGCATGCGCAGCAATCGCTGCTGCAATTTGGCATGCAGCTGATGTCCAGCGCCGACACCGCCCAGGTGGTGATCGACCTCTACATACTCGCGGCACTGGCCTGCATCTGGATGTACCGCGACGGCCGCGCACGGGGCAAGTCGCTGGCCTACCTGCTGCCGTTCTTTGCCCTGACTGCGATCTTTGTATCAGTCGGGCCGCTGCTGTATCTGGTACTCAAGGCCCTAGATACAGGTAGCAAAGCGCCGCAGGATAGCGCCTCAACTACAGCTTGATGGCACGGAGCAGCCCGGAGAACCGGGCTGCTCAACGCTTAAAAGCTCAGATTGAAATTGCCTGTGCCGAAGATGCCGACCAGACCAATCACAATCAGATAAATCGCCACGATGTAGTTCAGCAAACGCGGCATTACCAGAATCAGAATACCGGCGATCAGCGAAATCAGTGGAGTAAGGGCAAGGGTCATAATCGTCACCTGAGAGTTAGAGTTATTGAACCGCCAGTATGCGCGCCACGCCCAAAGCGCACAGCACTATCCAGCGGTCGAGCCGTAATCAACCCATCAGCCTGTTTAGCCAATCCGCGTATTGAAGGCCCTTTATGAGCACCGCCAGCTTGTTAACCTCACTGCTGCAGTACAAGGCCTGGGCCAACCAGGAACTCTTTGCTGAGCTGCAACGCCTTGACCCCATTACCCAGCAAAGCGAGCTGCACGCTGCCTTGCGCATTCTCAATCATATCCACGTGGTCGAGCGGATATTTGTCGCCAACCTGCAAGGCATCAACCACAGCTACAGCGCCACCAACACCCCGGAAACGCCCACGCTGGAGGCACTGCAGCAAGCGGTGCAGGACACTGATCGCTGGTATCTGGATTATGTTGCGGGGCTAAGCGCCGAGCAGCTGGCGGAGCGCCTGCACTTCAACTTTGTCGACGGCGACCACGGCAGCATGAGCCGCGAGGAGATGCTCGCGCATATCGTCACCCACGGCGGCTACCACCGTGGCGCGGTCGGCCGGATCATGGCGCAACAGCAACTGGCACCGCCGCGGGATATCTACACGCGCTTTCTGCATCAGGATCAGCCGCAGCGCCGCGAAGCGAGCTAAGCCGGCGGCTTGGCGATAAAGGCTTGTTTGTCATGCCGATCAAACCCGGCGGCCTCATAGAAACGCAGGGTTGCAGGATCCTTACTGCTGGTCATCAGCATCACCTTGTAGCAGCCCTGGCCCCAGGCAAACGCCTGGGCGTGCGCTAACAACGCCTGACCGTAGCCGCACCCGCGATGCTCGCTGTGGGTCACCACGTTTTCGATCTGGGCAAAGGGACGACAACCGCGCGTCAGATTAGCGACCAGATTGATGCTGCAGCTGGCCACCAACCGCGCCTCGCGGTACAGGCCAAAACAGTGGTGCGCGGGGTTGGCGATGATCGCCTGCCACACCACTTCAACCTGATCGCGCGCGGGCAGCGGTTGATCATCTGGATGTAAATGCTCATACAGGGCGAGCAGCGCATCCAGCTCGCCGGCCCCGACACTACGGATGTCCATCAACCTATCCCTGTTGCGCGCGGCCTTACTCGCCGCGAATGTACTGTTCCAGTTGCTGGATCAGGCTGGCCTGTTCGGCGATGGTGTGTTTGACCAGGTCACCAATCGACAGCAGACCGATCAACTCGCCTTCGGCCAATACGGGTAGATGACGCAGATGGCGGTCAGTCATCAGTTGCATGCAGTGCTGCGAGGTGTCACGCAGGCCGACGGTTATGACATCTGCTGTCATAATTTCGCTGATCATCGCACTGAATGCGGAGCGCTCCAGCAGTGCAACTTTGCGCGCATAGTCACGTTCGCTGACGATGCCGGCCAGGCGGCCTTTGTCATCCAGCACCACCAGTGCACCAATGCCTTTCTCGGCCATCAACTTGATTGCATCCAGGACCGAAGTACTGGGCGTAACGCTGTACACGGCGGCCTGTGGCTTGGCGCGGAGGATCTCGGCAACTGTTTTCATGCAGTGGCTCCTGCTCTGTTTCTTATTGGCATTGAGGATAGTGCGCGAGGCGGCCGTTGCGGGCCAACCCGATGACCCGATCAGAGCATCTGCGCGCGTTCAGCGCAACCATTGCAGGCCAGCAAGGTCGGTGCCAAGCAACGCGTCAGTTGCTCTGAAATAGCGGCAAACTCAGCCGCGCCTCTACCCCGCCGTCGACATTGCCGATGTGCAATGCGCCACCGTGTAACTGCATCACTTCCTCGACAAAATTCAGCCCCAAACCGGTGCTCTTGCGCCCGCTGCCGGGGCGCGGCAGGGAGTAGAAGCGCTCGCTCAGGCGCGACAGGGCGTAATCGGGAATCGCCTCGCCCTGGTTAAACAGGCGCAGCTCGATCTGACCGCCAAGGGCCTGAGCGTTAAAGCGGATCAGCCCGCCTGGCGGAGTGAAATCCAGGGCGTTGTCCAGCAGATTGGCCAGCGCCTGACGCAGCAGAAAAGCCTCACCGCGCGCGCTTAATTCAGCGCCAATATGGTTTTCAATCTGCAGGCCGGCCGCTTCAATGCGCGCCATCTGCGCCTGCAGCAGGGAGTCGACCAGCGCCCCCAATGGCACCGCCACCTGCTCTTCCAGCCCCTGACGCTGTTCGACCTGGGCCAGGTGCAGTAGGCGTTCGATCAACTGCTGCATACGTGCACTTTCCTGCTCGATATTGGCCACGAAGCGCTGCCGTTGCGCCGACGGCATCTCGCTATCGAGCAGTTCCGCTGCGCCACGAATCGCCGCCAGTGGGCTTTTCAGCTCATGGGTCAGGGTGTGCACATAGCGCTCGACATAGGCCTTGCCTTCCAGCTCGGTACGCATGCGCTCGATGGCTTCGGCCAGTTGCGCCAGCTCACCGCCGCGCACGCTGGGCAGTTCGGCACGCTGCCCGGCGCTGACGGCCTGGGCGTAGCGGGTCAGTTTGCGCAGCGCGGCGCTGAGCCACCAAGACAGCAGCGCGCCGATCAACAGACCCAGCACAATCAACCCACCGCCGAGCCAGGCCAGCCGCTGCTCTGAGCGCTCTATATAAGGTTGCAAGGTGCGATTAGGCTTGGCCACCGAGACCACGCCGATAATCTGCGCGCCGTCCATGATCGGCGCGGCCACGTACATCACCGAGGAGTCGGGGTCGTTCGGGTCTTCCTTGGTTGAGCGCGCACCGTACTCGCCACGCAGGGTGCGCAGCACATCGTTCCAGCGCGAATAATCCTGGCCCACCGCCGCGCCTGTGGAGTCGAGCAACACAATGCCCTTGGCGTCGGTGACATAGATACGGTGGTTGACCTGAGTTTTCTCCACGCCCCAGATCTGCGCCTGCGGTTGACGCTGGCCGTAGGCTTGCAACAAGGCGGGCAGGCGGCTCTGTTGCAGGCGGCCAGCCTTGACCTCATCGCGCAGGATCTCCGCCAGCAGGTTGGCGGTATCCACCAGGGTTTCCTCGGTGCTCTGGCGCACGCCGGGGCGGACTTCGTCCATCACCGTGCTCAATACAAACCAGCCGGCCAGCCCGACAAACAGGAAGTACACCAGGAAGATGCGAATCCCCAACGGCATCAGGCGTGCCTCGGCGAGTAGCTGTAACCCAGGCCGCGATGAGTCTGGATCGGCTCAGCCGCAGCGGCCACCTGACGCAGCTTGGCGCGCAGACTTTTGATATGGCTGTCGATGGTGCGCTCGTAGCCAACATCGGCGGCTACACCCAGGCCATCGAGCAACTGCTCTCGGGAGAACACCCGCTCGGGTTGCGCCAGCAGGCTTTGCAGCAGGCGGAACTCGTGGCGAGTCAGGCTCAGCAGTTGGCCATGGTAGTGGATCTGCACCCGTTCAATATCCAGCTGGAACGGAGCGCTTGCAGGGCTGGCGACAGGCGCTTCACGCGGCGCCATGCGTTTGAGGATGGCCTTGACCCGCGCGGCCACTTCCCGCGGGCTAAAGGGTTTGACCACATAATCGTCGGCGCCGATTTCCAGGCCCACCACGCGGTCGATTTCCTCATTGCGCGCGGTGAGAAAAATCACCGGCACCTCGGAGAACCGCCGCAACCGCTTGCAGGCTTCGAAGCCGCTGATATCCGGCAGGCCGACATCGAGAATCAACAGATCGGCCGGGCTGCGCTGCTGTTCGGCCAGAGCCTGCTCGGCCAGGCTTAGCCAGGTGGTGGTAAAGCCTTCGCTTTGCAGGGCAAAGATCAGGGTGTCGGCGA
>NZ_JBNXUH010000201.1:0-208 GCF_050563605.1 Pseudomonas peli
ATGCGCTGGATGTACAGGCCATTCTGCAGGCGCAGCGGGCGGAATTCTTCACCGCTCAGTTCACCAGCGAGGTAACGGCGGGKTTGATYGCGATACTGCTTGACGCGGTCTTCGWCGATTTTTTKGTCGTACTGGTCGTATACGTACATGGGYGTCTCTTTTATACATATCCCAGCCCCCGAGACGGAATGAGCGATATCGGATTCCG
>NZ_JBNXUH010000202.1:0-212 GCF_050563605.1 Pseudomonas peli
GTCTGATACTGTACCCAGGGTTATCGGCTGCCGGAGGCATGATGGTGCGGTTTACAGGGCTGCTCTTGGGGGTTGCCGCGTTGCTGGCGGTGAGCGTGGCGCAGGCGGGGCAAWGGSGTCTGGGCAAGGGTGGGGGGGGGGGTTTSGGGSTTTTTTCGCMGRATTCCGGSGYCAAGNTTTTTTGGGGTTTTCGGGGGTWCCCCCTTTTCTTT
>NZ_JBNXUH010000203.1:0-211 GCF_050563605.1 Pseudomonas peli
GCATCGTCCTGGTAGAGCAGGGTGATGCAGCCGTAATCGGTGTGCGCGCCGGCGCCTTGCTGCTCGGCACTGCTGGCGGTGTGGCGTGGCGGGGRGGGGGACATTCCCCGCCCCCYAAWCCGGTCHTKGGARGGGGGATCGGAAAAAACCCGGGCGGTATCCCRGGGCCGTGGYATGGGGCGCAGCAGGGGTTTCGCCCGCGCCCGCATAT
>NZ_JBNXUH010000206.1:0-201 GCF_050563605.1 Pseudomonas peli
CTCGGAGATGTGTATAAGAGACAGCCGCTATGTGGTGGCCTCGGCCGGACTGATTCTGGTGACCCTCGGCCTGCTGCCGGTGATGGGTCGTCTGGTGGCAGCCGTGCCAACGGCGGTGCTGGGTGGTGCCGGTGTGGTGCTGTTCGGCACCGTGGSGGGCCGGGGTGKCTCTTATAMACAWCTGACGCCGSCGGCGRMGCC
>NZ_JBNXUH010000207.1:0-201 GCF_050563605.1 Pseudomonas peli
CGCAACAAGTCACCCATCGCTGCGGTTACCCGGTACATCGAGAACTCTTCGCTAAAGCGCACTTCGCTGTAGCGGCGGTTAGCGGGAAAWARCTCGKTTTTACTKTCCCGCAGGGCGAGCAGGGGGGGGTGNCCTGTCTCTTTTACACATCTCCCAGCCCCCCAGACGAAATGAGCGGGCTCGTATGSCSKCTTTTGCTTT
>NZ_JBNXUH010000035.1:0-8571 GCF_050563605.1 Pseudomonas peli
CAGCGTCAGTTGTTTATAAGAGACGGGCCGGGYMAGGCGGGGGGGGCGCCGGGCGYTGKGGGGCCTYCCTKGCCGGNGCRGGCNGGARGGGGGGCGCSCCCCCTACACCGCCCCTTTTMCCCCCGCNCCCGCNCCGCCGATAAAGACGGCTGGGTGCGCATCAGCGGCGTACGCCGCTAACCGCCCCAGTGCGCACAGCTGCTGCATTGCCAAGCACTTGCGTTAGACTAGCCGCCTCGTTTAGCCGGATCGCCGCATGACCCAGAGCTTCGTCACCCAGTGCCCCCATTGCCGCACCAGCTTTCGCGTGAACCTCACGCAGCTGGGTGCCGCCCATGGTGCCGTGCGCTGCGGAGCCTGCCTGCATGTGTTCAATGCCGCGCAACAGCTGCGTGAGCAGGGCCAGCAACTGCCCGACCCGGCGACGCCAGCAGCTGCGCCAACACCGGCCCCACAGCCGAGCAAACCACCCGTACCGCCCGCGCCACGCCCAGCTATGCCCAGCGCCGCGCCCGCAATACCGGCTGCGCCTGCCAGCAGTAAAACCGGCGATACGCTGTGGATTCATGACGACCTGGACCTCGACAGCCTCGATCTGGATGAGGAGCTGGCCAAGCTCGAAGCCCAGGAACAGCAGTTGTCCAAGCAGTTTCTGGCGATTGATAGCGCGCCGAAGTACGCCGAAAACTTTCTGGCGCCCGAGCCGATTGAGCACGACCCGCACGACGAGCGCTGGGCCGAAGCCCTGCTGCAGGATGAACTGAGCAAGCCAGCGGCCAGCCTAAGCGTCAAACCTCAGCCGCTGACGCCCCCTGTGCGGCCTACTCCGCAGCTTCCACCTGCCCCCGTAGCGCCCGAGCCAGTCAACGAGCCCGATGACGAACCAGCGCTCGACCTCAACGCCCTTGACCGCCGCCACCCTGAGCCGGAAATCGAGCACATTGAGCTGCATGCCGAGCGCGAGCCCTTTGGCGCGCTGGCAGACAGCCCGGTCGATGAAGAGCCCGCCGTAGCGGCGCCAAAAAAAGCCGCGCGCAGCGAGCCCGAACTGCGTGACGAACACCTGTTCGAGCTGGATGACGAGCCACTGCAACTGGACTGGCAACAACCGAAGAAGCCCTGGGGTCGCTGGATCGGCTGGAGTCTGCTGAATTTTCTCGGCGCTGCCGCGCTGGCCGGGCAGTACGTGGCGTACCACTTCAATGAACTAGCGCGCCAGGATCAGTACCGCCCCTGGTTCGAGCAGCTGTGTCCGGCAGTCGGTTGCCAGCTGCCGTCCAAGGTCGACATCACCCAGGTCAAGAGCAGCAATCTGGTGGTGCGCAGCCACCCGGAATTCAGCGGCGCCCTGGTGGTCGACGCCATCCTCTACAACCGCGCGGCGTTTTCGCAACCCTTCCCGCTGCTGGAAATGCGCTTTGCCGACATCAACGGCCAACTGCTCGCCAGCCGCCGCTTCAAGCCCAGCGAATACCTCGCTGGCGAGCTGGCCGGCAACGCGGAAATGCCGCCGCAGACGCCTATTCACATATCCCTGGACATCCTCGACCCGGGCACCCAGGCGGTGAATTACAGCCTGAGCTTCCACTCGCCGGAATAGGCTGCACGCAGCGGATTGCTTGAGAATCCGCCGCAACCAAACCCTTCGCGATAAGCCCAGAGCTGTTCAGAATTTGTTCAAAACAGCCTTTCTCCGGTCATCCAGAGCGGGTATCATGCCCACCCTTTTTCGCACTCTCCTATTTGTTCAACAGCAGGTCTCTTGAGCAGGGAAGCCCTATGTCGGCGCTACGCATCGGCCCCTATACATTGCCAAATTCGCTGATTCTCGCCCCTATGGCGGGGGTCACTGACCAGCCGTTTCGACAGCTGTGCAAGCGTATGGGTGCGGGTCTGGTGGTGTCGGAAATGGTCACCAGCGATGTGCGCCTGTGGAACACCCGCAAGTCGAGCCTGCGCATGATGCACAGCGGTGATCCCGAGCCACGCTCGGTACAGATCGCCGGTGGTGATCCCGAGATGCTCGCCGAGGCGGCGCGGCGCAACGTGGAAATGGGCGCGCAGATCATCGACATCAATATGGGCTGCCCGGCCAAGAAGGTCTGCAACAAGGCCGCCGGCTCCGCCCTATTGAAAGACGAAGTTTTAGTTCGCGAGATTCTTCAGGCCGTGGTCGCCGCCGTAGATGTGCCGGTGACCCTGAAGATTCGCACCGGCTGGGACCGTGAGAACAAGAACGGCATTGCCGTGGCGCAGATCGCCGAAGACGCCGGCATTGTCGCGCTGGCCGTGCATGGCCGCACCCGCGCCGACCTGTATATGGGCGAAGCCGAGTACGACACCATTGCCGCGATCAAGCAGGCGGTGTCGATTCCGGTGCTGGCCAATGGCGATATCGATTCGCCGCAGAAGGCCAAAGCCGTACTGGCCGCCACCGGCGCTGATGGCCTGTTGATCGGTCGCGCGGCTCAGGGCCGGCCGTGGATATTCCGTGAGATCGAGCACTACCTGCGTACCGGTGAACAGCTCCCGGCACCCAGCCTGCTCGAAGTGGAACGCATTCTGCTTGAACATCTGGCTGCACTGCACGCCTTCTACGGCGATGTAATGGGCGTTCGCATTGCCCGCAAGCATGTCAGTTGGTATCTCGCAACCTTGCCGGGCGCCAGGGAGTTCCGCGCCCAATTCAATCGTCTGGACAGTACGGACGCGCAGTGCACCAACGTTCGCGAGTTCTTCAGCGAGCGTAATAACAATGGAGAAGGGGTGGCCGCATGACGATGTTGACTGAGACTTTAGGAAGTGGAATGGCTCCCGTGAGTGACAACAGCAGCTTGAAGCAGCATCTCAATACGCCAAGCGAAGAGGGGCAAACCCTGCGCGGCAGCGTTGAGAAGGCTCTGCACAATTATTTCGCCCATCTTGAGGGCGCAGACGTCAGTGACGTGTACAACCTGGTGCTCACCGAAGTGGAAGCGCCACTGCTGGAAACCGTGATGAACTACGTCAAGGGCAACCAGACCAAGGCCTCCGAGCTGCTCGGCCTGAATCGCGGCACCCTGCGCAAGAAGCTAAAGCAATACGACCTGCTGTAACCCCGAACTCCCGAAAAGGGCGGCCCACATGAGCCGCCTTTTTTGCTGATAACGCCTTTGCCAATACTTCTGCTCTGATGGATTCTGAAATGACCGACCAGACCACCCGCCTCCCCGTTCGCCGCGCCTTGATCAGTGTTTCCGACAAGACCGGCATCCTCGAGTTTGCCCGCGAGCTCGTCGCCCTGAATGTGGAAATCCTCTCCACCGGCGGCACTTACAAGCTGCTCAAGGACAACGGCATCGCTGCTGTGGAAGTGGCCGACTACACCGGTTTCCCGGAAATGATGGACGGTCGCGTCAAGACCCTGCACCCGAAGATCCACGGCGGCATACTCGGCCGTCGCGCCATCGACGGCGCGGTAATGGACGAGCACGGCATCAAGCCAATCGACCTGGTCGCGGTCAACCTCTATCCCTTCGCCGCCACCGTAGCCAAGCCGGGTTGTGACCTGGCCGACGCCATCGAGAACATCGATATCGGCGGCCCGACCATGGTTCGCTCTGCAGCGAAGAACCACAAAGACGTGGCCATCGTGGTCAACGCCAGCGACTACGCCGGCATCGTCGAGTCGCTGAAAGCCGGCGGCCTGAGCTACGCCCAGCGCTTCGACCTGGCCCTGAAAGCCTTCGAGCACACCGCGGCCTACGACGGCATGATCGCCAACTACCTGGGCACCATCGACCAGAGCCGCGACACCCTGTCCACCGAAGAGCGCGGCGCCTTCCCGCGCACCTTCAACAGCCAGTTCATCAAGGCCCAGGAAATGCGCTACGGCGAGAACCCGCACCAGAGCGCGGCGTTCTACGTGGAAGCGCAGAAAGGCGAGGCCAGCGTCGCCAGCGCCATCCAGCTGCAAGGCAAAGAGCTGTCGTACAACAACGTCGCCGACACCGACGCCGCACTGGAATGCGTGAAGAGCTTCGTCAAGCCGGCCTGCGTGATCGTCAAGCACGCCAACCCGTGCGGCGTGGCCGTGGCTTTGGACAGCGAAGGCGGCATCCGCCAGGCCTATGAGCTGGCCTACGCCACCGACACCGAGTCCGCGTTTGGCGGCATTATCGCCTTCAACCGCGAACTGGACGGCGCCACCGCTCAAGCGATCGTCGAGCGTCAGTTTGTCGAAGTGATCATCGCGCCGAAAATCAGCGCAGAAGCCCGCGCCGTAGTAGCCGCCAAAGCCAATGTGCGCCTGCTTGAGTGCGGCGAATGGCCGGCCGAGCGCAGCGCCGGCTGGGACTTCAAACGCGTCAATGGCGGCCTACTGGTACAGAGCCGCGATATCGGCATGATCAAGGCAGAAGACCTGAAGATCGTCACCCAGCGCGCGCCGAGCGAGCAGGAAGTGCATGACCTGATCTTCGCCTGGAAAGTGGCCAAGTTCGTCAAATCCAACGCCATTGTCTACGCGAAGGGCCGCCAGACCATCGGTGTCGGCGCCGGCCAGATGAGCCGCGTCAACTCCGCGCGTATCGCCGCGATCAAGGCTGAGCACGCTGGCCTGCAGGTTGCTGGTTCGGTAATGGCCTCCGACGCCTTCTTCCCGTTCCGCGACGGCTTGGACAACGCTGCTGCCAATGGCATAACCGCGGTGATCCAGCCGGGTGGCTCGATGCGCGATGCGGAAGTGATTGCCGCCGCCGACGAAGCCAATATCGCCATGGTGTTCACCGGAATGCGCCATTTTAGGCATTGATTTCGGCCGCACTGAAACCGGCATCTGCTGTGTTGCCCCGGGTTCCGCCAATGCTCATTGCCACTAGGCAACTCCGCTTGTCGAAACCCAGGGCGCCTTGCATCTACCGGCTTCATTGCGACCTAGCACCGAGTCGCCAAGTTTTTTGTAGCCCGGATGAAATCCGGGAACACCCCACTCAAAAGCCCCGGATTGCATCCGGGCTACGGTCAGGAGATACCCCATGAACGTATTGATCATCGGCAGCGGCGGTCGTGAACACGCCCTGGCCTGGAAAGTGGCGCAAGACACCCGCGTCACTAAAGTCTTCGTAGCTCCCGGCAACGCTGGCACCGCCGTTGAGCCCAAGTGCGAGAACGTCAACATCGACGTGCTAGCCATCGAGCAGCTTGCTGACTTCGCTGAGCAGAACGTGCAGCTGACCATCGTCGGCCCGGAAGCGCCTCTGGTGAAGGGCGTGGTTGATCTGTTCCGTTCGCGCAAGCTGGATATCTTCGGCCCTACCGCCGCCGCTGCGCAGCTGGAAGGCTCCAAGGCCTTTACCAAGGACTTCCTCGCCCGCCACGCGATCCCTACCGCCGATTACCAGAACTTCACCGAAGTCGAGCCGGCCCTGGCCTACCTGCAAAAGGTCGGCGCACCGATCGTGATCAAGGCCGACGGCCTGGCCGCCGGTAAAGGCGTGATCGTTGCTATGACCCTGGCTGAAGCCGAAGACGCCGTGCGCGATATGCTCGCCGGCAATGCCTTTGGCGAAGCCGGTTCGCGGGTGGTCATTGAAGAGTTTCTGGATGGAGAAGAGGCTTCCTTTATCGTTATGGTCGACGGCGCCAACGTGCTGCCGATGGCCACCAGCCAGGACCACAAGCGCGTCGGCGACGCCGATACCGGCCCGAACACCGGCGGCATGGGCGCTTATTCGCCAGCCCCAGTGGTCACCGCCGAGGTGCACCAGCGGGTGATGGACGAAGTGATCTACCCGACCGTGCGCGGCATGGCCAGCGAAGGCAACGTCTACACCGGCTTCCTCTACGCCGGACTGATGATCGACAAGGCCGGCAAGCCGAAGGTTATCGAGTTCAACTGCCGTTTCGGCGACCCGGAAACCCAGCCGATCATGTGCCGCCTGGAATCTTCCCTGGTGCTGCTGGTCGAAGCTGCACTGGCCAAGGCGCTGGACAAGGTCGAAGCCACCTGGGACCCGCGTCCGACCGTGGGTGTAGTGATCGCCGCCGGTGGTTATCCAGCCGATTACGCCAAGGGCGATGTGATCGAAGGTCTGGATGCTGCAGCGCAACTGGAAGGTAAAGTCTTCCATGCTGGCACCGCTCTGAAGGACGGCCAGATCGTCACCGCAGGTGGCCGCGTACTCTGCGCCACCGCCATCGGTCGTACGGTTGAAGAAGCTCAGCAGCAGGCTTATCGCCTGGCAGAGAAAATCCGCTGGAACGGTAGCTTTTACCGCAACGATATCGGTTACCGCGCAATTGCCCGCGAACGCGGGGATAAGTGAAGGTAAATAAAGGGTAAAACACGACAAAGGTGGCCAATTGGCCACCTTTGTCATATTTCCCTCGCGAACAGCTTGGCTATAATCCGACCACTTATTTCTGAAGGGACTTCACTGTGCGCCGGCTGAGGATTGCCACCTACCTGCTACTCAGCACGCTGCTGATGGCGCTCACCGTAGCGTCAGCTCAGGCAGGGGCTCAGGCATCCTGGTCAAGCCTCACCGACCCGACCGCCGAGCTGCAATTCAATGATGTAAGCAGCCCCGAGCGCCAAGCACAGTTCCGCCCCACCGATCTCACCCAGCTTTACACCCCCGGCGGCAACAGCGCGCTGTGGCTGCATCACCGCATGCCGGCCAACACCGATGCACAGATGCTGCGAGTGTTCGCCCCCTACCTGGCCTACCTCGACCTGTACGTGCTGCAAGGCGATACGCTGATCGAGCAGGCACACACCGGCAGCAACCTGCCGTTTTCCAGCCGCCCCCTGGCCAGCCGCGATTTCCTTCTGCCACTGCCTAAAGCCGAACAGCCGCTGGATATTTACCTGCGCCTAGCCTCGGAGCATTCACTGCGCCCCAGCATCAGCCTGCAAAGCGCGCAGGCCATGGTCGCCGATGACAACCGTCCCCTGCTGTTCGGCCTGCTGCTCGGCTGCCTCGGCATGCTGGTGGCCTACAACCTTGTGCGCTTTGCCTACACCCGCGCCCTGAGCGGCCTGTGGCTGGCGGCCACCCAGGTCTTCCAGCTGGTGGCGGTGGTCAGCCTGCTCGGCATCAGCACGCCCTGGCTTAGTGAATGGCAAAGTCTGCAGCCGCAAATCGCCAACCTGTCGATGCTGCTGGCCGCACTCTGCGCCCTGTGCTTTACCGCCAGCTTTTTCCACAAGGTCTGCCCGAGTACGCCGCTGAACCACCTGCTCACCGGCGAAGTGGTGGTGATCAGCCTGGTCTGTGTGGCTCTGCTGGTGGCGACCAATCTGCAGTTCAATCAACTGGTCTACCTGCTCAACGCCGTCGCCGGCCTGAGCATCCTCATGGTTGCATTGACGCACTGGCGCCATGGCTACAAACCGGCACGGCTGTTCAGCCTGGCGGTGTTGCTGTTCTGCGCGGCCTTTATCGGCGCTCTGCCGATCCTGTTCGGCTACTGGGCGGTGCAGAGCGAGTGGATGGCTTACGGCCTGCTCGCAGTCACCGTTGTCAGCGGTTTTATCCTCAGCATGGCACTGAGTGAGCGACAGCGACGCATCATGCAGGATCAGTTCAGTACCAGCCGCGCCCTCGCCGCTAGCTCCGCCGAACTCAAGGCCAAGGCGGAATTTCTCGCCAAAATCAGCCATGAAATTCGCACCCCGATGAATGGCGTGCTGGGTATGACCGAGCTGCTACTCGGCACTCCGCTGTCGGCCAAGCAGCGCGACTACGTACAAACCATCCACAGCTCGGGCAACGAACTGCTCACCCTGATCAACGAAATCCTCGATATTTCCAAGCTCGAATCCGGGCAAATCGAGCTGGATGACGTGCAGTTCGACCTCAACGCACTGATCGAAGACTGCCTGGATATCTTCCGCGCCAAGGCCGAGCAGCAGAAGGTCGAGCTGATCAGTTTTATGCAGCCGCAAGTGCCACGGGTAATCAGCGGCGACCCCACGCGCCTGCGCCAGACCCTGCTGAGCCTGCTGGACAACGCCTTCAAACAGACCGACGAAGGCGAAATCCTCCTGGTAGTCGCACTCGACACCAACACCGAGCAACCACGCCTGCGCATTGCCGTGCAGGACAGCGGCAAACCGCTGGACGCCAGCGAGCGCGATGCGCTGCTGAATGCCGAATTGCACAGCAAAGACTTCCTCGCCGCCACCAAACTCGGCGGCCGCCTCGGCCTGATCATCGCCCGCCAGCTGGTACGCCTGATGGAAGGCGAGTTCGGCATCCAGAGCGGCGGCAGCCAGGGCTCGACCCTGTGGCTGACCCTGCCGCTGGACGCCACCCGCCTGGAACAGCCAACCGCCGACCTCGACGCCTCGCTGCAAGGCGCGCGCCTGCTGGTGGTGGACGACAACGACACCTGCCGCAAGGTCCTAGTGCAGCAGTGCAGCGCCTGGGGCAKGCMCTGCCGCTGGACGCCACCCGCCTGGAACAGCCAACCGCCGACCTCGACGCCTCGCTGCAAGGCGCGCGCCTGCTGGTGGTGGACGACAACGACACCTGCCGCAAGGTCCTAGTGCAGCAGTGCAGCGCCTGTCTCTTATACACATCTCCG
>NZ_JBNXUH010000036.1:0-16754 GCF_050563605.1 Pseudomonas peli
GTCTAAAGAGACTCACCGCCCTAGTCAAGACAAAGCCCCGCTAGCGAACTAGCGGGGCTTTGTACTTAATTACTGCTGGAGTTCAGCGCTTCGGTCAGTGCAGCTTCCACTTCACTGGCGCTAACACGTACCGGCTGGGCCGCTTCACGCTTGCGTTTGCGCTCGCTGTGATAAGCCAGACCGGTACCGGCTGGGATCAGACGACCCACAACCACGTTTTCTTTCAGGCCACGCAGGTAGTCGCGCTTGCCAGTAACGGCGGCTTCGGTAAGAACGCGGGTGGTTTCCTGGAAGGAGGCCGCCGAGATAAACGACTCGGTGGACAGCGACGCCTTGGTGATACCCAGCAACACGCGGGTGTACTTGGCAACGAACTTGTCTTCTGCAGCCAGACGCTCGTTTTCGCCCAGTACCGCGGTCAACTCCATCTGGTCGCCCTTGATGAAGGTGGAATCGCCCGACTCAGCCACTTCAACCTTGCGCAGCATCTGGCGCAGGATGGTTTCGATGTGCTTGTCGTTGATCTTCACGCCCTGCAGGCGGTACACGTCCTGGATCTCGTTGACGATGTACTTGGCCAGCGCGCTGACACCCAGCAGACGCAGGATATCGTGCGGGTCGCTCGGACCGTCGGAGATAACTTCACCCTTGTTGACCTGCTCACCTTCGAACACGTTCAGGTGACGCCACTTCGGAATCAGCTCTTCGTACGGATCGCTACCGTCGTTCGGGGTAATGACCAGACGGCGCTTGCCTTTGGTCTCTTTACCGAACGCGATGGTGCCGCTGATTTCAGCCAGAATCGAGGCTTCTTTCGGACGACGCGCTTCGAACAAGTCGGCAACGCGCGGCAGACCACCGGTGATGTCGCGGGTCTTCGAAGTTTCTTGCGGGATACGAGCGATAACATCACCGATCGCGATCTTCGCACCGTTCGCCACACCCACCAGGGCGTTTGCCGGCAGGAAGTACTGAGCCAGTACGTCGGTACCTGGCAGCAGCAGATCCTTACCATCTTCGCCAACCATCTTCACCGCAGGACGGATGTCCTTGCCGGCAGCCGGACGATCTTTCGGATCGAGGACTTCGATGTTGGTCAAACCGGTCAATTCGTCCGTCTGACGCTTGATGGTGATGCCTTCTTCCATGCCCACGTAGGTCACGGTACCTTTCATTTCGGTAACGATCGGGTGGGTGTGCGGGTCCCACTTGGCGACGATGGCGCCAGCGTCGACCTTGTCGCCTTCCTTCACGGAAATCACAGCACCGTACGGCAGCTTGTAGCGCTCGCGCTCACGACCGAACTCATCGGCAATCGCCAGCTCGCCGGAACGGGAAACCGCTACCAGGTTGCCGTCGATACGCTCAACGTGCTTCAGGTTGTGCAGACGAACCGCACCGCCGTTCTTCACTTGTACGCTGTCAGCAGCCGAGGTCCGGCTCGCCGCACCACCGATGTGGAACGTACGCATGGTCAGCTGGGTACCCGGCTCACCGATCGACTGAGCAGCGATAACGCCGACTGCTTCACCGATGTTGATCTGGTGACCACGAGCCAGGTCGCGACCGTAGCACTTGGCGCAGATGCCGTAGCGGGTTTCACAGCTGATCGGCGAACGCACGATCACTTCGTCGATGCTGTTCAGCTCGATGAATTCAACCCACTGCTCGTCCACCAGAGTACCGGCTGGAACGATGACTTCTTCGGTGCCTGGCTTGAACACGTCACGGGCAATCACTCGACCCAGTACGCGCTCACCCAGCGGCTCAACTACGTCACCGCCTTCAATGTGCGGTGTCATCAGCAGGCCGTGCTCGGTGCCGCAATCGATTGCGGTAACGACCAGATCCTGCGCCACGTCTACCAGACGACGAGTCAGGTAACCGGAGTTGGCAGTTTTCAACGCGGTATCCGCAAGACCCTTACGAGCACCGTGCGTCGAGATGAAGTACTGCAGAACCGACAGACCTTCGCGGAAGTTCGCGGTGATCGGCGTTTCGATGATCGAGCCGTCTGGCTTGGCCATCAGACCACGCATACCAGCGAGCTGACGGATCTGAGCGGCGCTACCACGAGCACCGGAGTCAGCCATCATGTACATCGAGTTGAACGACTCCTGCTCGACGGTCTTGCCATCACGATCGACGACAGATTCCTTCGACAGGTTGGCCATCATCGCCTTCGACACTTCGTCGTTGGCCTTGGACCAGAGGTCGATCACCTTGTTGTACTTCTCGCCCTGAGTTACCAGGCCGGAGGCGTACTGCGATTCGATCTCTTTAACTTCCTCGGTAGCGGCGTCAATGATGCGCGCCTTCTCATCCGGGATAACGAAGTCGTTCACACCGATCGACACACCGGAGATGGTCGAATAAGCGAAACCGGTGTACATCAGCTGGTCAGCGAAGATCACGGTGTCTTTCAAGCCAACAGTGCGGTAGCACTGGTTGATCAGCTTGGAGATCGCCTTCTTCTTCATCGACTGGTTGACCACGTCATACGACAGGCCATCCGGCACGATCTGGAACAGCAGCGCACGGCCGACAGTGGTGTCGACGATACGGGTGTTCTTGGTGATGGTGCCGTCGCGGTCTTTGATCACTTCGTTGATGCGCACTTTTACGCGAGCATGCAGCGAGGCTTCGCCACCACGGAAAACCCGGTCAACTTCCTGCAGGTCAGCGAATACCCGCCCTTCGCCCTTGGCGTTGATCGCTTCGCGGGTCATGTAATACAGACCCAGTACCACGTCCTGCGAAGGAACGATGATTGGCTCACCGTTGGCAGGCGACAGGATATTGTTGGTCGACATCATCAGTGCGCGCGCTTCCAGCTGGGCTTCCAGCGTCAGCGGCACGTGCACAGCCATCTGGTCACCGTCGAAGTCGGCGTTGTACGCGGCGCAGACCAGCGGGTGCAGCTGAATCGCTTTACCTTCGATCAGAACCGGTTCAAACGCCTGGATGCCCAGACGGTGAAGGGTTGGTGCACGGTTGAGCAGCACTGGGTGTTCGCGAATCACTTCGGCGAGAACGTCCCAAACCTCTGGCAGCTCGCGCTCGACCATCTTCTTCGCGGCCTTGATGGTAGTCGCGAGACCACGCATTTCTAGCTTGCCGAAGATGAACGGCTTGAACAGCTCGAGAGCCATCTTCTTCGGCAGACCGCACTGGTGCAGACGCAGAGTCGGGCCCACGGTAATTACGGAACGACCGGAGTAGTCCACGCGCTTACCGAGCAAGTTCTGACGGAAACGACCTTGCTTACCCTTGATCATGTCAGCCAAGGATTTCAGCGGACGCTTGTTCGAGCCAGTGATGGCGCGACCGCGACGGCCGTTGTCGAGCAGGGCGTCGACCGCTTCCTGCAGCATGCGCTTTTCGTTGCGCACGATGATGTCCGGTGCGGACAGATCGAGCAGGCGCTTGAGGCGGTTGTTACGGTTGATCACGCGGCGATACAGATCGTTGAGATCCGAAGTCGCGAAGCGGCCACCGTCGAGCGGAACCAGCGGACGCAGATCTGGCGGCAGAACCGGCAGAACGGTCAACACCATCCACTCAGGCAGGTTGCCCGAGCCGAGGAAAGCTTCCATCAGCTTCAGACGCTTGGACAGCTTCTTGATCTTGGTTTCCGAGTTGGTTTGCGGAATTTCTTCGCGCAGACGGCCAATCTCGTGCTCCAGGTCGATCGCGTGCAGCAGTTCGCGAACGGCTTCAGCACCCATACGGGCGTCGAAGTCATCACCGAACTCTTCGAGGGCTTCGAAGTACTGCTCGTCGTTCAGCAGCTGGCCTTTTTCAAGGGTGGTCATGCCTGGGTCGATAACGACATAGCTCTCGAAGTAGAGAACGCGTTCGATATCACGCAGGGTCATGTCCATCAGCAAACCGATACGGCTCGGCAGCGACTTGAGGAACCAGATGTGGGCAACCGGCGAAGCCAGCTCGATGTGCGCCATGCGCTCACGACGAACCTTGGCCAGCGCAACTTCAACGCCGCACTTCTCGCAGATCACGCCGCGATGCTTCAAGCGCTTGTACTTACCGCACAGGCACTCGTAATCCTTTACCGGGCCAAAGATCTTGGCGCAGAACAGGCCGTCACGCTCAGGCTTGAACGTACGGTAGTTGATGGTTTCCGGCTTTTTAACTTCACCGAACGACCACGAACGGATCATCTCAGGCGAAGCAAGGCCGATGCGAATAGCATCGAACTCTTCGACTTGACCCTGGTTTTTCAGCAAATTCAGTAGGTCTTTCAAGGCCTTTCCTCCTGGCGGAGCAGAGAGCGGACTAGGTAGCCCCGCTCTCGATTCGCGTCACGTGTTATTCGGTTTCCAGATCGATGTCGATACCCAGCGAACGGATCTCTTTGATCAGTACGTTGAAGGACTCGGGCATGCCCGGCTCCATACGGTGATCACCGTCCACGATGTTTTTGTACATCTTGGTACGGCCGTTCACGTCGTCCGACTTCACGGTCAGCATTTCCTGCAGGGTGTAGGCGGCGCCGTAAGCTTCCAGTGCCCAGACCTCCATCTCACCGAAGCGCTGACCACCGAACTGCGCCTTACCACCCAGCGGCTGCTGAGTAACCAGGCTGTAGGAACCCGTGGAACGCGCGTGCATCTTGTCGTCCACCAGGTGGTTCAGTTTCAGCATGTACATGTAGCCAACGGTGGTCGGACGCTCGAACTGGTTACCAGTACGGCCGTCGATCAGGCGCATCTGGCCGCTTTCTGGCAGGTCTGCCAGTTTCAGCATGGCCTTGATTTCGCTTTCCTTGGCACCGTCGAACACCGGGGTGGCCATTGGCACACCACCTTTGAGGTTGTGCGCCAGCTTCATGATCTCCTGATCGCTCAGCTCATCCAGGTTTTCCTGACGGCCGCCGATCTCGTTGTAGATCTGCTGCATGAACTTGCGCAGTTCGGCGACTTTGCGTTGCTCTTCGAGCATGCGGTTGATCTTCTCGCCCAGACCTTTGGCCGCGAGGCCCAGGTGGGTTTCAAGGATCTGACCGACGTTCATACGCGACGGTACGCCCAGCGGGTTCAGTACGATGTCCACCGGAGTACCGTGGATGTCGTGCGGCATGTCTTCAACCGGCATGATCACCGAGACCACACCCTTGTTACCGTGACGACCGGCCATCTTGTCGCCCGGCTGGATGCGGCGGCGGATTGCCAGGTAAACCTTGACGATCTTCAGCACGCCTGGAGCCAGGTCATCGCCCTGCTGAAGCTTGCGCTTCTTGTCTTCGAACTTGTCGTCGAGCAGCTGACGGCGGTCGGAGATGTAGGCTTGGGCCTTTTCCAACTGCTCGTTCAGGGCATCGTCAGCCATGCGCAGCTTGAACCACTGGCCGCGCTCGAGGCCGTCGAGGAACTCGTCGGTAACTTCTGCGCCTTTCTTCAGGCCAGCGCCGCCTTCGGCTTTCTTGCCAACCAGAGCGGAACGCAGACGCTCGAAGGTTGCGCCTTCAACGATGCGGAACTCTTCGTTGAGGTCCTTACGGATCTCGTCGAGCTGGCTCTTCTCGATCGACAAAGCACGAGCATCACGCTCAACGCCGTCGCGGGTGAAGACCTGCACGTCGATAACGGTACCTTTGGTGCCAGTCGGCACACGCAGGGAGGTGTCTTTAACGTCAGACGCCTTCTCACCGAAGATCGCACGCAGCAGCTTCTCCTCTGGAGTCAGCTGGGTTTCGCCTTTTGGCGTGACCTTACCGACCAGAATGTCACCTGGACCCACTTCAGCGCCGACATACACGATGCCTGCTTCGTCCAGCTTGTTCAGCGCAGATTCACCGACGTTCGGGATGTCGGAAGTGATTTCTTCCGAGCCGAGCTTGGTGTCACGCGCCACACAGGTCAGTTCCTGAATGTGGATGGTGGTGAAACGATCTTCTTGCACCACGCGCTCGGAGAGGCAGATGGAGTCTTCGAAGTTGTAACCGTTCCACGGCATGAACGCGACGCGCATGTTCTGACCCAGAGCCAGCTCACCCATATCGGTGGACGGGCCGTCGGCCAGGATGTCGCTGCGCTCAACCTTGTCACCTTTGCTCACCAGCGGACGCTGGTTGATGCAGGTGTTCTGGTTGGAGCGGGTGTATTTGGTCAGGTTGTAGATGTCGACACCGGCTTCGCCAGTTTCAACTTCGTCGTCATTGACCCGAACTACAACACGGCTGGCATCGACGGAATCGATCACACCGCCACGGCGAGCCACGACGCAAACGCCGGAGTCACGCGCTACGTTGCGCTCCATGCCGGTACCTACCAGCGGCTTGTCAGCGCGCAGGGTTGGTACAGCCTGACGCTGCATGTTCGAACCCATCAACGCACGGTTGGCGTCGTCGTGCTCGAGGAACGGGATCAACGAAGCGGCAACCGAAACTACCTGCTTAGGCGATACGTCCATCAGGGTGACGTCTTCAGGCGCTTTAACGGTGAATTCGTTGAGGTGACGTACAGCCACCAACTCATCAACCAGCTGACCTTTGTTGTTCATGGTCGCCGACGCCTGGGCGATCACGTGATCGGCCTCTTCGATGGCGGACAGGAACACGATTTCGTCGGTAACCAGGGTGTCTTTCACCACACGGTACGGGCTCTCGAGGAAACCGTACTGGTTGGTGCGAGCATAGGCTGCCAGGGAGTTGATCAGACCGATGTTCGGACCTTCAGGGGTCTCGATCGGGCACACACGGCCGTAGTGGGTCGGGTGTACGTCACGGACTTCGAAGCCGGCACGCTCACGGGTCAGGCCGCCCGGGCCAAGAGCCGAAACACGGCGCTTGTGGGTGATCTCGGAGAGCGGGTTGTTCTGGTCCATAAACTGCGAGAGCTGGCTGGAACCGAAGAACTCTTTCACCGCCGCCGCAACCGGCTTGGCGTTGATCAGGTCCTGCGGCATCAAGCCTTCGCTTTCGGCCATCGACAGACGCTCTTTGACCGCACGCTCAACACGTACCAGGCCAACGCGGAACTGGTTCTCGGCCATTTCGCCTACGCAGCGAACACGACGGTTACCCAGGTGGTCGATGTCGTCGACGATGCCTTTGCCGTTACGGATATCGACCAGAGTCTTGAGGACCGCAACGATATCTTCCTTGCTCAGCACGCCCGAACCTTCGATCTCGGTGCGACCGATACGACGGTTGAACTTCATCCGGCCTACGGCCGACAGGTCGTAACGCTCGGCGCTGAAGAACAGGTTGTTGAACAGGGTCTCGGCAGCATCCTTGGTTGGCGGCTCGCCAGGACGCATCATGCGGTAGATCTCGACCAGCGCTTCCAACTGATTGGTGGTGCTGTCGATCTTCAGGGTATCGGAGATGAACGGACCGCAATCGATGTCGTTGGTGTACAGCGTCTCGATGCGTACGACCTGAGCCTTGACCACTTTGGCCAGGATCTCGGTGTTCAGCTCGGTGTTGCACTCAGCGATGATTTCGCCGGTAGCCGGGTGCACGATGGCCTTGGCCGAGGTGCGACCGATCAGGTAATCGATCGGCACTTCCAGCTCTTTGATACCGGCCTTGTCCAGCTGGTTGATATGGCGCGCGGTAATACGGCGGCCTTGCTCAACAATGACCTTGCCCTTGTCGTCCTTGATGTCGAGGACGGCAATTTCACCACGCAGACGCTGCGGAACCAGTTCCAGGTTGAGGGATTCGCCCTTAACGTGGAAAACGTTGGTCGCATAGAACGCGTCCAGCACTTCTTCAGTGCTGTAACCCAGCGCGCGCAGCAGCACGGAAGCCGGCAGCTTGCGACGACGGTCGATACGCACGAACACGGCGTCCTTCGGGTCGAACTCGAAGTCCAGCCAGGAGCCGCGGTAAGGAATGATCCGCGCCGAGTACAGCAGCTTGCCCGAGCTGTGAGTCTTGCCACGGTCGTGGTCGAAGAACACACCTGGGGAACGGTGCAACTGGGAGACGATAACGCGCTCGGTACCGTTGATAACGAAGGTACCGTTCTCGGTCATGAGCGGAATTTCGCCCATGTACACTTCTTGCTCTTTGATGTCCTTGATCGCTTTGTTCGACGATTCTTTGTCGAAAATGATCAGACGGACTTTTACCCGCAACGGCACGGCATAGGTCACGCCACGCAGCGTACATTCCTTGACATCAAAAGCCGGCTCGCCCAAGCGATAACCGACATACTCCAGAGCAGCATTGCCGGAGTAGCTGATAATCGGGAAAACAGACTTGAAGGCCGCATGCAGGCCAATGTCGCGGAACTGGTCCTTGGTCGCTCCTGCCTGCAGGAATTCGCGATACGAATCCAGCTGGATGGCCAGGAGATAAGGCACATCCATGACATCCGGCAACTTGCTAAAGTCCTTGCGGATACGTTTTTTCTCAGTATATGAGTAAGCCATCAGCGTTCCCCAGCTTGGTCACCTGCTTATTTGGCCCCTCCGACGGGAGTTGCCAGAAACTCTTGCAAACCCTAGGTTTGCGCCGCCACATCGGGCGGGTATTTCGCGCCCCAGGCCAGCCAATGATTAGCCGACCTAGAACGGAAAAAGGCCGGTGGCAAAAGCCACCAGCCATCAGCCTTTCGCTTAACGCTTGGGCTGTAGACGCAAGGTCGTCGCTTACTTGAGCTCGACTTTGGCGCCAGCTTCTTCCAAAGCAGCTTTGGCTTTGTCAGCTGCGTCTTTCGCAACAGCTTCCAGAACCATGGCAGGAGCGCCGTCAACTACAGCCTTGGCTTCTTTCAGGCCCAGACCGGTCAGTTCACGAACTGCCTTGATCACGTTTACTTTCTTCTCGCCGGCTTCAAGCAACATCACGTTGAATTCGGTTTGCTCTTCAACAACAGCGGCAGCAGCAGCTGGGCCAGCAGCGGCAACAGCAGCGGTAACGCCGAAGGTTTCTTCCATTGCTTTGATCAGTTCAACAACTTCCAGAACGGTTTTCTGGCCGATTGCTTCGATGATTTGTTCGTTAGTCAGAGACATGACTTTAAATCCTGTATTGGGGTGACAGCCTACGCAGCCATCAAATTAAACATATGATTTTGAAAGAGTTTGCGATGCCTTAAGCAGCGGTAGCTTCTTTCTGGTCGCGAATGGCCGCCAGAGTACGAGCCAGCTTGCTGGTAGCGCCTTGGATCACGCTCATCAGCTTCGCAATAGCTTCGTCGCGAGTTGGCAGCGAAGCCAACACGTCGATCTCGTTTGCTGCGAGGAACTTGCCCTCAAACGCAGCTGCCTTGATCTCGAACTTGTCCTGACCCTTGGCGAACTCTTTGAAAATACGAGCAGCAGCGCCCGGATGTTCCTTGGAGAATGCAATCAGGGTCGGGCCTTTGAACACGTCGTTGAGAACCGAATACTCGGTGCCTTCAACGGCGCGCTTGAGCAGGGTGTTACGTACAACACGTACGTACACGCCAGCTTCGCGGGCCTCTTTACGGAGTCCGGTCATAGCGCCTACAGTCACACCACGGGCATCAGCCACGACAGCGGACAGGGCACCTTTGGCAGCCTCGTTGACTTCAGCGACGATGGCCTTCTTGTCTTCGAGTTTAATTGCCACGGGTAAAACTCCTGCTTGTTACCGTTTCATCTGGCCGAAGCCGGATGTCGTTTTGGTGTCTGATTCGGTAAGAATCGGGAGCACCATCTGCGTAGGCGGCCTAAGATTTCTCCTAGGGTTTAAGGCTTGCGCCACCTACGGTCTTGGATAGCCCCCGCAAAGCAGGGACCCCAAAGTTTCGAAGCAGCGCAATCGCTTGCGCTGCTTCTATGTATTACGCGTCGAGCGAGCCTTGATCGATGATCAGACCTGGGCCCATGGTGGTGCTCAGGGTTACGCGCTTGACGTAGATGCCTTTCGAAGTCGATGGCTTCAGACGCTTGAGGTCGGAAATCAGCGCTTCAACGTTCTGCTTCAGCTTCTCGGCGTCAAAACCAACTTTGCCGACGGAACCGTGGATGATGCCGTTCTTGTCAGTACGGAAACGTACTTGACCAGCTTTAGCATTCTTCACAGCTGTAGCAACGTCAGGGGTAACGGTACCGACTTTAGGGTTAGGCATCAGACCGCGCGGGCCGAGCACTTGACCCAACTGACCAACAACGCGCATTGCATCCGGGGAGGCAATTACTACGTCATAGTTCAGGTCGCCGCCTTTCATTTCAGCAGCCAGATCGTCCATACCTACGCGATCAGCGCCGGCAGCCAGAGCAGCTTCAGCAGCTGGGCCCTGGGTGAACACGGCAACGCGAACGCTTTTGCCCGAGCCGTTCGGCAGAACGGTGGCGCCACGTACAACCTGATCGGATTTACGCGGATCAACACCGAGGTTGACGGCGATATCTACCGACTCAGAGAACTTAACTGCAGACAGTTCAGCCAGCAGAGCGGCCGCTTCAACAAAGTTGTAAGCCTTACCAGCTTCAACTTTCTCAGCGATTGCCTTTTGACGCTTGGTCAACTTAGCCATTACACACCCTCCACGTTGAGGCCCATGCTACGAGCGGAGCCGGCGATAGTACGCACAGCTGCATCCATATCAGCGGCAGTCAGATCAGCCTGTTTGGTTTTGGCGATCTCTTCCAGCTGAGCACGAGTCACGGTGCCAACCTTAACGGTGTTCGGACGAGCCGAACCGCTGGTCAGGCCAGCAGCCTTCTTCAGCAGAACCGAAGCAGGGGTGCTTTTGGTTTCAAAGGTGAAGCTACGGTCGCTATAAACAGTGATGATCACTGGAGTCGGCAGACCAGGTTCCATGCCCTGGGTACGGGCGTTGAACGCCTTGCAGAATTCCATGATGTTCACGCCGTGCTGACCCAGAGCTGGGCCGACAGGTGGCGACGGGTTGGCTTGTGCAGCCTTTACTTGCAGCTTGATATAAGCCGTAATTTTCTTAGCCATGAGCTACTCCAGTTTTGGGTTCTAGCGCCTTTCGGCTCCCCAGTTATTGCCTATTTATCCCAGTGACGACAAAACCCCGCAGCCTATGGCTGCGGGGTAAGGGATGCTTATGTCAGTTATGCCTTTTCGACCTGACTGAACTCCAGCTCGACCGGCGTAGAGCGACCAAAAATAGTCACTGCCACCTGGATGCGGCTCTTCTCGTAATTAACTTCTTCAACAACACCGCTGAAATCGGCAAACGGACCATCGGTCACGCGCACCATCTCACCCGGCTCGAACAATGTTTTCGGCTTCGGCTTGTCGCCACTATCGGCAACACGACGCAGAATGGCATCAGCTTCTTTTTCAGTGATCGGCGCAGGCTTATCTGCAGTACCACCGATGAAGCCCATGACGCGCGGCGTGTTCTTGATCAAATGCCAAGTCGCCTCGCTCATTTCCATCTGCACCAAGACATAACCTGGGAAGAACTTACGCTCACTCTTGCGCTTCTGACCGTTCCGCATCTCCACTACTTCTTCAGTGGGGACCAGAATCTCGCCAAAAACGTCTTCCATACCAGCGAGCTTCACACGCTCGACTAACGAGCGCATAACATGCTTCTCGTAACCCGAGTAAGCATGCACAACGTACCAACGCTTAGCCACGGGACACCCTTAGCCGACAATCAACGAAACAAGCCAACCAAGCAGGGAATCTAAACCCCACAACAACAGCGCCATAACCAAAACAACAGCCACAACGATCAAAGTTGTCTGCGTGGTTTCCTGGCGAGTTGGCCAAACGACCTTGCGAATTTCAACGCGAGCTTCTTTTGCCAACACCCAAAAGGCCTGACCTTTTGATGTTTGCAGGGCAATCACACCAGCCAATGCGGCAATAACCAGCAAGGCCAGAACGCGATACAGAATAGGCTCAGCAGAGAAATACTGATTACCGACCACGCCTGCGATTACCAGAGCAGCAACTACGAGCCACTTAAGCAGATCGAAGCGTGAGTCTTTGGCTTCAGCCTTAACATTCATCTACTAATATCCTGTAAAAAGACGCGCCAAATTCTAGGGAAAATGGCAGGTCAGGAGGGAATCGAACCCCCAACCTACGGTTTTGGAGACCGTCGCTCTGCCAATTGAGCTACTGACCTAAAAACTGAATCAGGCCGACCATTATGCCGGCCCGATCAAAACAGATCAATCGATTACGCGATGATCTTGGCTACGACGCCGGCGCCGACGGTACGACCGCCTTCACGAATGGCGAAACGCAGACCTTCTTCCATTGCGATGGTCTTGATCAGAGTGACAGTCATCTGGATGTTGTCACCTGGCATTACCATTTCAACGCCTTCCGGCAGTTCGCAGTTACCAGTTACGTCAGTAGTACGGAAGTAGAACTGAGGACGGTAGCCTTTGAAGAACGGAGTGTGACGACCGCCTTCTTCTTTGCTCAACACATACACTTCTGCAGTGAAGGTGGTGTGCGGCTTAACCGAACCTGGCTTGACCAGAACCTGGCCACGCTCTACGTCGTCACGCTTGGTGCCGCGTAGCAGAACGCCGCAGTTCTCACCAGCACGACCTTCGTCGAGCAGCTTGCGGAACATTTCAACACCGGTACAGGTGGTCTTGGTGGTATCACGCAGACCAACGATCTCGATTTCTTCCTGGATCTTGACGATACCGCGCTCGATACGACCAGTTACCACGGTGCCACGACCGGAGATCGAGAATACGTCTTCGATTGGCATCAGGAACGGCTTGTCGATAGCACGAACCGGCTCAGGGATGTAGCTGTCCAGAGTCTCAACCAACTTCTTGACGGCAGTGGTGCCCATCTCGTTGTCGTCTTGACCGTTCAGAGCCATCAGAGCGGAACCGATGATGATCGGAGTGTCGTCGCCCGGAAAATCGTAAGTGCTGAGCAGGTCACGCACTTCCATTTCCACCAGCTCCAGCAGCTCGGCGTCGTCAACCATGTCAGCCTTGTTCAGGAAGACCACGATGTACGGAACACCTACCTGACGGGACAGCAGGATGTGCTCGCGAGTTTGCGGCATCGGGCCGTCAGCAGCGGAGCAAACCAGGATAGCGCCGTCCATCTGCGCAGCACCGGTGATCATGTTTTTTACGTAGTCGGCGTGACCTGGGCAGTCAACGTGTGCGTAGTGACGCACGGCCGAATCGTATTCAACGTGAGCGGTGTTGATGGTGATACCGCGAGCTTTTTCTTCTGGGGCGCTGTCGATCTTGTCGAAGTCAACCTTGGCCGAACCGAATACTTCGGAGCAGACACGGGTCAGAGCAGCGGTCAGAGTGGTTTTACCGTGGTCAACGTGACCGATAGTGCCAACGTTGACGTGCGGTTTGTTACGTTCAAATTTTTCTTTAGCCACGACAATTAACTCCTAGCTTAAAGGGGCTGAATCAGCCTTGTTTTTTGGTTACCGACTCGACGATGTGCGACGGAGCCGTATTATATTTTTTGAATTCCATGGAGTAGCTTGCGCGACCCTGAGACATGGAACGGACGTCGGTCGCATAACCGAACATCTCACCCAGCGGAACTTCAGCACGAATCACCTTGCCGGAGATCGTGTCTTCCATACCCAGGATCATGCCACGACGACGGTTAAGGTCGCCCATCACATCACCCATGTAGTCTTCTGGGGTAACAACCTCTACCGCCATGATCGGCTCGAGCAACTCACCACCGCCCTTCTGGGCCAGTTGCTTGGTCGCCATGGAAGCAGCCACCTTGAACGCCATCTCGTTGGAGTCGACGTCGTGGTAGGAACCATCGAACACGGTAGCCTTCAGGCCGATCAGCGGATAGCCGGCGACAACACCGTTCTTCATCTGCTCTTCGATACCCTTCTGGATAGCCGGGATGTATTCCTTCGGAATCACACCACCCACTACTTCGTTCACGAACTGCAGACCTTCCTGACCTTCGTCAGCAGGTGCAAAGCGAACCCAGCAGTGACCGAACTGACCACGACCACCGGACTGACGCACGAACTTGCCTTCGATTTCACAGCTCTTCGTGATGCGCTCACGATAGGAAACCTGAGGCTTACCGATGTTGGCTTCAACGTTGAACTCGCGGCGCATGCGGTCGACCAGGATGTCCAGGTGCAACTCACCCATACCGGAGATGATCGTCTGACCAGTCTCTTCATCAGTTTTGACGCGGAAAGATGGATCTTCCTGAGCAAGCTTGCCCAGAGCGATACCCATTTTTTCCTGGTCGTCCTTGGTCTTAGGCTCTACGGCAACCGAAATAACCGGCTCCGGGAAGTCCATGCGAACCAGGATAATTGGCTTGTCAGCGTTGCACAGAGTCTCACCGGTGGTGACGTCCTTCATGCCGATCAAGGCCGCGATGTCGCCAGCGCGTACTTCCTTGATCTCTTCGCGGGCGTTTGCGTGCATTTGCACCATACGACCCACGCGCTCTTTTTTGCCTTTAACCGAGTTGATCACGCCGTCGCCGGATGCCAACACGCCCGAGTAAACGCGGACGAAGGTCAAGGTACCCACGAATGGGTCGGTAGCGATCTTGAACGCCAAAGCCGAGAACGGCTCGTCGTCGGTAGCATGACGCTCCAGCTGAATTTCCTCGTCATCCGGGTCGGTACCCTTGATAGCAGGAATGTCAGTTGGCGCAGGCAGGAAGTCGATAACGGCGTCGAGAACCAGGGGAACACCCTTGTTCTTGAAGGAAGAACCGCAAACAGCCAGAACGATTTCACCAGCGATAGTACGCTGACGCAGAGCGCCCTTGATTTCCTCGATGGTGAGTTCTTCACCTTCAAGGTACTTGTTCATCAGCTCTTCGTTGGCTTCGGCCGCAGCCTCAACCATGTTGCCGCGCCACTTCTCGGCCTCTTCCAGCAATTCAGCTGGAATGTCCTTGCGAACAGGGACCATGCCTTTGTCGGCATCGTTCCAGTAGACAGCTTGCATGTTGATCAGATCGATCTGACCCTGGAAGTTGTCTTCTGCACCGATGGCCAGCTGGATCGGCACCGGAGTGTGACCCAGACGCTGCTTGATCTGACCAATCACGCGCAGGAAGTCAGCACCGGCACGGTCCATCTTGTTTACGTAAACAAGACGCGGAACGCCGTACTTGTTGGCCTGACGCCATACGGTTTCCGACTGAGGCTCAACGCCCGAGGTACCGCAGAACACAACGACCGCGCCGTCGAGTACACGCAGCGAACGCTCAACTTCAATGGTGAAGTCAACGTGGCCGGGGGTATCGATTACGTTGAAGCGGTGCTCATCTTTGTACTGCTTCTCGGAACCTTTCCAGAAGGCGGTAATAGCAGCAGAAGTAATGGTGATACCACGCTCCTGCTCCTGCACCATCCAGTCGGTGGTCGCGGCGCCATCATGCACCTCGCCCATCTTGTGGCTTTTGCCAGTGTAGAAAAGCACACGCTCAGTGGTCGTGGTTTTACCCGCGTCCACGTGAGCCACGATACCGATGTTACGGTACCGGTTAATCGGTGTAGTACGAGCCATAAAGCCCTCGCAAATTTAGAAGCGCGATAATTAGAAGCGGTAGTGCGAGAAAGCCTTGTTGGCTTCAGCCATACGGTGCACGTCTTCACGCTTCTTAACTGCAGCACCTTTGCCTTCAGCGGCATCCAGCAACTCACCAGCCAGACGCAGAGCCATAGACTTCTCGCCACGCTTACGGGCGAAATCTACCAGCCAGCGCATGGCAAGAGCGTTACGGCGGGACGGACGAACTTCGACCGGAACCTGATAAGTAGCACCGCCTACACGGCGCGACTTCACTTCGACCAGCGGAGCGATGGCGTCGAGAGCTTTCTCGAAGATTTCCAGGGGATCGCTGTTCTTACGCTCTTTAACCTTGTCCAGGGCGCCATAAACGATACGCTCGGCAACGGCTTTCTTGCCGCTTTCCATCACGTGGTTCATGAACTTGGCCAGGATTTGGCTTCCGTATTTTGGATCGTCAAGCACTTCGCGCTTGGCTGCTACACGACGTCTTGGCATTTGATAAGCCCTCAAACGGTCTTCAGGTTAGCCCGGGACTGCATCGTTAGATGGATGCCCGACCTTACTCTTATCGACTCAGATAAATAAAAAACTGCAATTCGGTGCAAGCACCGGGCACTTCAGGCGCCTATTACTTAGGACGCTTGGTACCGTACTTCGAACGACCCTGCTTACGGTCTTTAACGCCGGAGGTATCCAGCGAACCGCGCACGGTGTGATAACGCACACCTGGCAAGTCTTTTACACGGCCGCCGCGAATCAGTACGACGCTGTGCTCTTGCAGGTTGTGGCCTTCACCGCCGATGTACGAGGAAACCTCGAAACCGTTGGTCAGGCGCACGCGGCATACTTTACGCAGTGCCGAGTTAGGTTTTTTCGGCGTAGTGGTATACACGCGAGTGCACACACCACGACGCTGCGGGCAGTTCTGCAGCGCAGGCACGTCGGATTTCTCGACGATGCGCTTACGCGGCTGACGTACCAGCTGGTTGATAGTTGCCATCTTAAGCTCCACTGTTGTCTTGCGACGCTATTGCCCTACAAACAAAATGGCAGAGCACGTGCCCTGCCAAATTTAGGGGTGCATGAGTCTAAAGAGACTCACCGCCCCAGTCAAGACAAAGCCCCGCTAGCGAACTAGCGGGGCTTTGTACTTAATTACTGCTGGAGTTCAGCGCTTCGGTCAGTGCAGCTTCCACTTCACTGGCGCTAACACGTACCGGCTGGGCCGCTTCACGCTTGCGTTTGCGCTCGCTGTGATAAGCCAGACCGGTACCGGCTGGGATCAGACGACCCACAACCACGTTTTC
>NZ_JBNXUH010000037.1:0-994 GCF_050563605.1 Pseudomonas peli
GCACATTGCCAACCACGGCGTAAGTCAATGCGACACCCCAGAAGTCAGCGCCTGCAAGTTCATAGAGCTGACATCGCTGGACAGACCAAAGCTGCCAGGGCCATCCGCACCAAAGTTGACCAGGGCCGACAGGGTTCCGGCCGGGCCGCTGACGGTGGTGCTCTGCCCACCTTCTGGATTGCCATCATGGGGCGCGCCGGCTCCCGTGGTCAGGGCGTCTTCCTGAACACTGCCAAGCACACGAATGAACTCTTGCTCATCACCACTGGCCAGTTGCGGCACGTCATCTTCAATATCAATCGCAAAACTGCCAGCAGGGAAGCCGCCCACCAGAGGGTCGCCATCACCGTCGGTGGCAGTCAACACACCGGAGAAGTCGACGCCTACACCAGGCAGATCTTCACTGTCATTGCCGTCCATATCCGGATGATCGATTGGGCCGCTGAGTACAAACTCGTAGCTGCCATCAGGGTTCACCGTCAGGGTGAAGATAGTCTCAGCGCCCGCAGTAGCGGTCAGCACATTGCCAACCACGGCGTAAGTCAATGCGACACCGCCAGAAGTCAGCGCCTGCAAGTTCATAGAGCTGACATCGCTGGACAGACCAAAGCTGCCAGGGCCATCCGCACCAAAGTTGACCAGGGCCGACAAGGTTCCGGCCGGGCCGCTGACGGTGGTGCTCTGCCCACCTTCTGGATTGCCATCATGGGGCGCGCCGGCTCCCGTGGTCAGGGCGTCTTCCTGAACACTGCCAAGCACACGAATGAACTCTTGCTCATCACCACTGGCCAGTTGCGGCACGTCATCTTCAATATCAATCGCAAAACTGCCAGCAGGGAAGCCGCCCACCAGAGGGTCRCCATCACCGTCGGTGGCAGTCAACRCACCNGAGAAGTCGACGCCCACAACCGGCCGATCTTTCCCGTCATTGCCGGTCCTTTTCCGTCTCTTATTCCCATCTCCGAACCCACGAGACGAAATGAGGGATCTCGTA
>NZ_JBNXUH010000038.1:0-410 GCF_050563605.1 Pseudomonas peli
GTCTTACCTCACAAGCACCCACACGAATTGCTTGATTCAGTTGTTAAAGAGCGGGTGGTTGATTCTTTCGTCTCAACCGAGGCGCGCATTCTACAGCAGCCTCATCTTCCGTCAAGTGATTTCGAAGTTATTTCCGAAGAAGTTCTTTCTACTCAACCACTTGCATTACATAACTCGTCAGCAGTAGTTTTTGATCGCTCAAAAACTTCATGCTTGTACTAATAGTAAAACCCCCGACCAGTTTCCTGATCGGGGGTTTTGGTATAGGTGCTTGACGATGACCTACTCTCACATGGGGAAACCCCACACTACCATCGGCGATGCATCGTTTCACTACTGAGTTCGGGATGGGATCAGGTGGTTCCAATGCTCTATGGTCGTCAAGCGATACAGCTGGAGTATCGTCGTTA
>NZ_JBNXUH010000039.1:0-382 GCF_050563605.1 Pseudomonas peli
TGCATATTCGCGGCCTGAACACCGCGGCCACGCTCTGGTGCGCGGCCGCCGTTGGCTTGCTCGCTGGTGCCGGGCAGCTGCTGGTCGCTGCCCTGGTCAGCGCGCTGATCCTCATTGCCAATGTGCTGCTACGGCCACTGGCGGGGGTTATCAACCGCCAGCCCGAGGCGCACCGCGAAGACGATCAGCAGTATCTGATTACCGTGGTCTGCCGCGCCGAACAGGAAGCGCATATCCGCGCCCTGCTGTTACAGAGCGCCAGCGGCGGCGGATTATGCCTCTAGTTCTCTCCTATACACCCCCCCGAGCCCACGAGACGAACTGAACGATCTCTTATGCCGGCTTCTGCTTTAAAAAAAAAAAATTCTTTCTTCTATTATCT
>NZ_JBNXUH010000003.1:0-299327 GCF_050563605.1 Pseudomonas peli
CGGCGCTTGGCACCCGCCCCCCCCCCCCAATTTRDYCYYYKSCGGKGGGTTTCCCCCCCCCCCCCCCCGGCCNCGGCCCCGNAAAAAANNCCCCCNCCAAAACAAGCCCCCCCCCCCSCCTGCCGCCCCCCCGCCTCCACCTGCACCCAGAAGGGCGTGGCTCCCGCCGCGACTACACCGATACAGTCCTTTGCCAACGCCTGAGTAGCCCAACTGGTCAACACAACTAATAGCAGTAGCAAAGAGCTCGATTGGCATCGGCTGTACATCAGCATCACTCCCAAAACGTGGCCGCATCATGCAACACATAGAACAGGACGCAGGCGTCACCGTAGAGTTTCAATATCACTTTAGCATCAGGCTATTAGCCTCGCCGGGCAGAGGATTAGCGGTCATCTGTCAGAAAACCGTGAGCCAAAATAGCAACACCTGCATCTGCTACAGCTTTTATGAACAACCTTGACTGAGCACCATCCGCCGAACTGTTGTGGCGCACCGTTAAAAATCGCTCCGGGTAATTATTTTTCACACTCCAAGCGACGGCTGGGCTGGCAGCCGCCGCTCAGGCAGGAGATGATCGCGTCTCTTTCCTGCACCTTGAATGACATGACCGATATCACGCAAAGCACTCAGGCCACGCACAAACCCCGCCCACTGATCGATTTACTGGTCAGCATCCTGATTCCCTCACTGATTCTGATGAAACTCAGCGGCGAAGCCAGGCTCGGCGCCGATGGTGCGCTGATGCTGGCGCTGGCCTTCCCGCTGGGCTGGGGCAGCTTCGAGCTGCTCAAGTACCGCAAATTCAACTTTATCGCCTTGCTCGGCCTGGTCAGCGTGCTGCTTACCGGCGGCATCGGCCTGCTCAAGCTGGACAACCAGTGGCTGGCGATCAAGGAAGCTGCCATTCCCGGGCTGATCGGCATCGCCGTGCTGGTATCGACCCGCACCCGCTACCCACTGATCCGCACCATGCTGTTCAACAAGACCGTGCTCAACGTCGACAAGATTCATGAGCGCCTGGAGCAGGCCGGCAATACCGAGCTGTTCGAGACGCGCCTGCTCCGCGCCACCTACTGGCTGAGCGGCACCTTCTTCTTCTCCTCAGCGATGAACTACGTGCTGGCCAAGTGGATCGTGATCAGCCCGGCCGGCAGCGAAGCCTTCAACGCCGAACTGGGGCGAATGAACCTGCTCAGCTACCCGATGATCGCGATCCCGTCGATGATCATGCTGATGGCCATCTTCTATTACCTCTGGCGCACCATTCACGGTCTCACCGGCCTCAAGCTGGAAGACGTGATGGCCAATGCCGAGCAGGAAAAGCAGCCCTAAGCGACGCTGACTGGCGCGCCACGGATGCTGACGCTCTCCGCCTACCTGGGCCTGTTCCTTTCGGCCCTCGGCGCCGCCACCCTGCTGCCGCTGCAATCGGAAAGCGTGCTGGTGGCGCTGCTGCTCAGCGGCGCCTATTCACCCTGGGCGCTGCTGGCGGTAGCCAGCGTCGGCAATATCCTCGGTTCGCTGCTCAACTGGCTGCTCGGCCGTTACCTCGAACACTTTCGCCATAAACCCTGGTTCCCGGTCAGCGATGCGCGCCTGCAGCAGGCGCAGCGCGGCTATGCGCGTTATGGCCGCTGGTCACTGCTGCTGAGCTGGATGCCGATCATCGGCGACCCGCTAACCCTGGTAGCCGGGGTGATGCGCGAACGCCTGTGGGTATTCCTGCTGATCGTCAGCCTGGCGAAAACCGCCCGCTATGCTGTATTGGCAGCCCTGACCCTTGGCTGGAGTTGAGTCGCACGCGACACACGCCGTAACGCCAACAGCAAGTCCGAGGTTGAGCATCGGCCATGCCTCCGCGATACTGCGCAGCCTTCGCAACGGCCGTGTGCGGGGCCAATCGCAGAGCGAAGGAGTGATCTCAGTGGAGCTGCATCCGTGATGAAAAGGAGCGATCTGATCTGGACCCTGGTGGGTCTTGGAGCTGTTCTGCTGTCGTGCTACTTGCTCTATCACCAAGTGCGCAATATCTCCCTGGATGAAATCGCTGACAGCCTGCGCGCCATTCCGCGCCTGGACTGGCTGCTGGCCGCAGTCGCTACCCTCGGCGCCTACAGCGCCCTGGCCTGGTACGACCGTATCGCCCTGGCGCATCTGGGCAAAAAAATCCCCTGGCGCTTTATCAGCCTGTGTTCTTTCACCACCTATGCACTGGCCCACAACATCGGCGCATCGGTGTTCTCCGGCGCCCTGGTGCGTTACCGCGCTTACCGCACCAAAGGCATGACGCCGCAGGAAATCGGCATCCTGATCGTCTTCTGCTCCTTCACCTTCGCCCTCGGCACCATCCTCGCCAGCGGCTGCGTACTGGTGCTGGAGCCGGACCTGATCCACCGCGTGGCCAAGGTCACGCCGCTGGTATCCGAAATCATCGGCGTGCTCCTGCTGCTGTTGGTCGCGCTCTATGTGCTCGGCTCCTGGCGCCACTTCAAGCCCTGGCACTGGGGCAAACTGCATCTCGAATACCCGCGCCTGGGGATTGTCGGCCGCCAGTTGCTGGCCGGCCCGCTGGAGCTGGCTTGCGCGGCGGCGATCATCTACTTCGCCCTGCCGGCAGAGCACAACCCTGGCTATCTGGTGGTGTTCGGGGTGTTCCTCGCCTCGTTCTCCCTGGCGCTGCTGTCTCACGCCCCTGGCGGTCTGGGCGTACTGGAAGTGACCTTCCTCGCGGCGATGCCCGAGCTGCCAGCGGCGGACGTTCTCGCCGCGCTGATCGTGTTCCGCTGCTTCTACCTGCTGTTGCCGTTTGCCCTGTCTCTGCTGGTGGTGCTGGGCTTCGAGTGGACGCAGTGGCAGAGCCGACGCACGACCTCAGACAACCCGCCACTACCCTGAGCCGAACAAACACCGGATAACCGGGGGCAGCATTGCGCCGCACACTCGCATAGAATGCGCGGCCGTTTTTGTGACCCTGCCCAGCATGGCGGTCACCCTCTGGGTCGTCGCGATGCGACGCCAAACAACCTCCGGTAATTGTTCAGGAACCGCGCGCCGCATGACTTTCTCCACTCCCGCCCGCGCCTGCGGCATCGACTTCGGCACCTCCAACTCCACCGTCGGCTGGCTGCGCCCCGACGCCGAAACCCTGATTCCACTGGAAGACGGCAAGATCACCCTGCCCTCGGTGGTGTTCTTCAACCTCGAAGAACGCCGCCCGGTCTACGGCCGCCTGGCCCTGCAGGAATACCTGGAAGGCTACGAAGGCCGCCTGATGCGCTCGCTGAAAAGCCTGCTGGGCAGCAAGCTACTGAAAAGCGAAACCACCGTGCTCGGCAGCGCCCTGCCATTCAAGGACCTGCTCGGCTTCTTTATCGGCGAGCTGAAAACCCGCGCGGAAAACACCGCAGGCCGACCATTCGAGGAAGTGGTGCTGGGCCGCCCGGTGTTCTTCGTCGACGATGATCCGGTGGCCGATCTGGAAGCGCAAAACACCCTGGTGGCCGTGGCGCACAAGCTCGGCTTCAAGGATGTGTCGTTCCAGTACGAACCGATTGCCGCGGCCTTCGACTACGAGTCCGGCATTGAGCGCGAAGAGTTGGTGCTGATCGTCGATATCGGCGGCGGTACTTCGGACTTCTCTCTGGTGCGCCTGGCCCCCGAGCGCCGCACAGTGGCCGACCGCCATGCCGACATCCTCGCCACCGGCGGCGTGCATATCGGCGGTACCGACTTCGACAAGCAGCTCTCCCTGGCCGGCGTGATGCCGTTGTTTGGCTACGGCAGCCGAATGAAGAGCGATGCGCCGATGCCCACCAGCACCCACCTGAACCTGGCCACCTGGCACACCATCAATGCGGTCTACTCGGCACAATCCCAGCGCCAGCTGCAGAGCATGCGCTACGACATCGTCGACCCCACGGGCATTGATCGTCTGTTCCAGCTGATCGAACGCCGCGACGGCCACTGGCTGGCCATGCAGGTGGAAGAAAGCAAGATCGCCCTGACCGAGCAGGATGCACGGCCCATCGACCTCAGCCGCCTGGAAGATGGCCTGGTCGCCGAGCTGACCCGCGAGCTGTTTGAAGGTGCCATCGAACCGCTGCTGGAGCGCGTGCGCGCAAGCGTCACCCAGCTGCTCAGCGATGCCGGCATCAGCGTTGCGCAGGTCGATACGGTGTTCTTTACCGGCGGTTCCAGCGGCATTCCCGCGTTGCGCCAGAGCGTCGCGGCCATGCTGCCCAATGCCCAGCACGTGGAAGGCAACACCTTCGGCAGCATCGGTAGCGGCCTGGCCATCGAAGCGAAAAAGCGCTACGGCTGAGCAGCGCCCGGCCACCATAAAAAACGCCAGCTCGAAGCTGGCGTTTTTATTGCTGCAAAATCAGCGCGGCACCGCCGGTTTCTTCACCGGCTTCTTGCCTTTGCCCTTGGCCGCGTCGGCACGCTCCTTGGCCGCCTGCTGGTTACGCACCTGCGCGGCCGCCTTGGCCTGCTCGCGCTTGTCCCAGGGGTTACCACCCGCAGCACCGGTGTCACGCGGCGGCAAGCCGGTGTGCTGGGTCAGCATCGGCTTGCTCTTGGTGGTGTCCTTGGCGACCTTGTGGCTACCGGCCGGCGTCGAGTTCTTGCGGCGTGCGCTCTGGTAGCTGTCTGTAGCCGGCTGGTGCAGCGGGATCAGCTGGTTCTTGCCTGGCCCGATCAGGTCGGCGCGGCCCATGCGGGTCAGCGCTTCGCGCAGCATCGGCCAGCCTTTCGGGTCGTGATAACGCAGGAAGGCCTTGTGCAGACGGCGCTGCTCTTCGCTCTTGACGATGGTCACGCCGTCGCTCTTGTAGCTGACCTTGCGCAGCGGGTTCTTGCCCGAGTGGTACATGGCCGTGGCGGTGGCCATCGGCGACGGGTAGAACGCCTGCACCTGGTCGGCACGGAAGCCGTTGCCCTTCAGCCACAGCGCCAGGTTCATCATGTCTTCGTCGGTGGTGCCCGGGTGCGCAGCGATAAAGTACGGGATCAGGTACTGCTCTTTGCCCGCTTCTTTCGAGTACTTCTCGAACATGCGCTTGAACTTGTCATAGCTGCCAATGCCCGGCTTCATCATTTGATTCAGCGGGCCTTCCTCGGTGTGCTCCGGGGCGATCTTCAGGTAGCCACCGACGTGGTGGGTGACCAACTCCTTCACATACTCCGGCGACTCCACAGCCAGGTCGTAACGCAGGCCCGAGGCAATCAGAATCTTCTTCACCCCCGGCAAGGCACGGGCGCTGCGATACAGCTGAATCAAGGCCGAGTGATCGGTATTCAGGTTCGGGCAGATGCCAGGGAACACGCAGGACGGCTTGCGGCACGCGGACTCGATTTCCGGGCTTTTGCAGGCGATGCGGTACATGTTGGCGGTCGGCCCGCCGAGGTCGGAAATCACCCCGGTAAAGCCTGGCACCTTGTCGCGGATCTCTTCGATCTCGCGAATGATCGACTCTTCCGAACGGTTCTGGATGATCCGTCCTTCGTGCTCAGTGATCGAGCAGAAGGTGCAGCCGCCGAAGCAGCCACGCATGATGTTTACCGAGAAACGAATCATGTCGTAGGCCGGGATTTTTTCCTTGCCGTACGCCGGGTGCGGGATACGCGCATAGGGCATGCCGAACACGTAATCCATCTCTTCGGTGGTCATGGGAATGGGTGGCGGGTTGAACCACACGTCCACTTCGCCATGCTTCTGCACCAACGCGCGGGCGTTGCCCGGGTTGGTTTCCAGGTGCAGCACGCGGTTGGCGTGGGCGTACAGAACCGGGTCGTTACGCACCTTTTCCATGGACGGCAGGCGAATCACCGTCTTGTCGCGAGTCATCCGTGGGCTGGCGAGAAGCTGCACCACCTTGGCTTCGTTCGGGTCTTCCTGCGGCCCCTTCTCCTGCTCGATGGCGCAGGCCTGGGTGTCCTGGGTGTTGACGTACGGGTTGATGATCTTGTCGACCTTACCCGGACGGTCGATGCGGGTGGAGTCCACCTCATACCAGCCCTGCGGCGTATCGCGGCGGATAAACGCGGTGCCGCGCACGTCGGTGATGTCTTCGATCTTGTGGCCGTAGGACAGACGCTGGGCCACTTCGACGATGGCGCGCTCGGCGTTGCCGTACAACAGGATGTCGGCGCTGGCGTCGATCAGGATCGAGTTGCGCACGCGGTCCTGCCAGTAGTCGTAGTGGGCGATGCGGCGCAGCGAGGCTTCGATACCGCCGAGGACGATCGGCACGTTTTTATAGGCTTCTTTACAGCGCTGACTGTACACCAGGCTGGCGCGGTCCGGGCGTTTGCCGGCCATGCCACCGGGGGTGTAGGCATCGTCGGAACGGATTTTTTTGTCAGCGGTGTAGCGGTTGATCATCGAGTCCATGTTGCCGGCCGCGACGCCGAAGAACAGGTTCGGCTCGCCGAGCTTCATAAAGTCGTCTTTCGACTGCCAGTTCGGCTGGGCGATGATGCCGACGCGAAAGCCTTGCGACTCCAGCAGTCGGCCGATGATCGCCATGCCGAAGGAGGGGTGATCCACATAGGCGTCACCGGTGACGATGATGATGTCGCAGCTATCCCAGCCAAGCTGATCCATCTCTTCCCGGCTCATCGGCAGGAAAGGCGCGGGCCCGAAACACTCGGCCCAGTACTTTGGATAATCGAATAACGGCTTGGCGGCTTGCATGGACATGGAAAGTGACCGGCGTAGGCGAACAGGATGGAAAATCGCGGGCGCGGAATATAGCACAAAATTTAACCAAACCCGACTTCGGCGCTAGGTTTAATGACTGAAATCCCCCTAGCGCTGTAGCAGCAGCGTAGTGGCTTACAGCTATACTCGGGCGCATAACATCGGTCGCCAATAGCCGGGACAAGGGGTGAACGTGGTGCAACGCTTAGCTTTTTCAATCCTAATGATGCTGAGCCTAGCCCTGCTGCCTGGCCTGGCGAGCGCAGCCATCACGCTAACGCCCGCCAGCAGTGGCACCTCCCTGAACACCGACATCGAGCTGCTGGAAGACAGCAGCGAACAACTGACCATTACCGATATGGCCGATCCGGCCATCCAGAGTCGCTTCAAGCCAGCCAATGGCCGCGCCAGCGTAGGTCAGAGTCTTAATCCCTGGTGGATCAAGGTTACCCTGCAGCGCACCAGCGATGCCCCCAGCCAGTGGTGGCTGGAAGTCAGCTCGGTCACCCAACTCGACCTGCGACTGTACTTGCCAGGCCAGAATGGCAGTTGGCAGGAGCGCCAATCAGGCGAGCTGGTCAGCCACAAGGAAGGCCGCGATCACGAATTTCGCCACATGCTGTTCAAGCTGCCGGAGCTGAATCCACAACCCTTGACCTTCTACCTGCGCAGCTATGATCCGGCCGGCAACTCCTTCCCGATGCGCGCCTGGCAGTTGGATCATCTGACCCAAGCGGCCGCAGAAGAAAACCTCGCCCTCGGCGTGGTCTACGGCATCATCGCCGCCCTGCTGCTGTACAACCTGTTTATCTTTTTCAGCCTGCGCGACTCGGCCTACTTCTGGTACGTGCTGACCACCGCCGGCGCTCTGCTGATGATCCTCAGCATGAGCGGTCATGGCTTCCAGTACCTGTGGCCAAACAATCCCGTGCCCTTCTGGCTGGACCGCATCACCCTGCCGTCGCTGTGGGGCTTCTGCGCTTGCCGTTTCACCCAAGTGTTGCTGCAAACCCGCAGTCACGTGCGCTGGGCCCACCACCTGCTGAGCCTGGCCTGCGTCTGCTATGTACTGGCGGTCGCCCTGGACGGTCTGGGCCAGCGGCCTACCGCTGCCTGGATCATCGCCCTGCTATCGCTGACCAGCATCCCGGCAGCGCTGGGCTCGGCCATGATCCGCTGGCGCCAGGGTTACTTCCCCGCCCTGCTGTATCTCTGCGGCTATGGCCTGATTCTCGGCAGCATCAGCCTGGCGCTGATGCGCGCCACCGGCCTGGTGCAACCGGCCACCTGGAATGCTTATGTGTTCCCGCTGTCGGTGGCGGCCGAGTCAATTCTGTTCTCCTTCGCACTGGCGTACCGCATCCAGACGCTCAAACAGGAAAAAGCCCAAGCCCTGCAACAGGCCGACCGCGAAAAAACCGCGCGCCTGGCTCAGGCGCAAGCCAATGCGGCGGAACTCAAGCACTCGGTCGAACAACGCACAGCCGAGCTCGCAGCCACCAATGAACGGTTGCTGCAGCGCGAAATCGAGCTACAGCACGCCGCCTTCCATGACCCACTAACCGAGCTGCCCAATCGTCGTTTTCTGGTCGAACGCTGCGAAGCGGCGCTGGCCAACGCTCGTCGGCACAGTGAAGCCACCGCCCTGCTGCTGATTGACCTCGACCATTTCAAACCGATCAACGACAAATACGGCCACGACGCTGGCGACCTGATGCTGCAAAGCATCGCCCAGCGTCTGCGCGAGCACGTACGCTCGGGTGACGCAGTGGCGCGCCTGGGCGGTGATGAGTTTGCCGTGCTGATCTGCGGAGAAGATGCCGAGCAGCATGCCCGCGACATCGCTCGCCGCCTGCTGGACGAGCTGGCCAAGCCGGTGGCCTACGGCGCTGACCGCCTCACCGTGACCATCAGCATCGGCGTGGCGCTGTACCCACGTCACGCCAGCAACTTCACCACGCTGTACAAGGCTGCCGATGAAATGCTCTACAAGGTCAAGAGCCGCGGCCGCTCTGGCTCGGCCGTTTGCGGGGAGGACGGCGAGCTGAGCAGCAGCGCCCGCCTGCAACTGGATGTGCTGAATGTACCCAGTGGCCTGAGCTGATTACTTAAAGGTAGCGGCGGCCCGGTTATCGCCAAACTAATGCCTGGCCGGCAACTTCTGTGAACGATCACACAGCTGCGCCTATACTCGCGAAAAACGCCACTCGACATCGGGAAGTCCGCAGTGCAGCGCCTAACCTTAGCCACCCTCCTATTGCTGAGCCTGTTTAGCGGCCTGAGCGTTGCCAGCCCGGTACTACTGAGCGCGCCAAGCAGCGGCAGCGTGCTCAATGGCCAGATCGAACTGCTGGAAGATGTGGGCGGCCAATTGAGCATCGCCGACATGGCCGACCCAGCCGTGCAAAGCCGTTTTCAGCCGGCCGCCGGGCGTACCAGCGTTGGCCAGAGCAGCAACCCCTGGTGGATCAAGCTCAGCCTGCAACGCGCAAGTGACGCCCCTACGCAGTGGTGGCTAGAAGTCGGCGCGGTCACCCTGCTCGACCTGCAGATCTTCCTGCCCAGCGCCCCGGGCCAATGGCAGCTGCGCCAGGCCGGTGAACGCGTCGGTTTTGCCGAAGGCCGCGACCACGATTACCGCCGCGCGGTATTCAGCCTGCCGCCGCTGAGCGAGCAGCCGCAAACCTTTTACCTGCGCACCTACGACCCAGCCGGCAACTCCTTCCCGCTGCGTATCTGGCAGCTGCACGACCTCGAACAATTGGCCAAGCGCGAGCACCTGGTGCTCGGCCTGATCTACGGGGTGATCCTCGCTCTGCTGCTGTACAACCTGTTTATTCTGCTGGCCCTGCGCGACCCGGCGTACCTCTGGTATGTGCTGACCATGGCGGCTTCGCTGGTGTTTATCGCCAGCATGAGCGGCCATGGCTTCCAGTACCTCTGGCCCGATGGCCCGGTGCCCACCTGGCTGGATCGCATCACCCTGCCCATTCTGGTCAGCCTGGGCATCCTGCGTTTTGCTCAGGAGCTGCTATCCACCCGCACCACGCTACGCATTGCTCACCACATCCTCAACGGCTGTATCGCGGTGTACCTGCTGGCTCTGGCGGTCAATCTGGCGGGTTATCGCAGCGAAACGGGCATGCTGATCGGGCTGATCCCGATTATTACCGTGCCCACCCTGCTGCTTAGCGCAGCCATCCGCTGGAAACAGGGCTTTACCCCGGCGCTGTTCTATCTGCTGGGCTACGGCAGCGTACTGCTGAGCTTTGTGATTCTGGTGCTGCGCGCCGCTGGCGTGGTGCAGCCGGGCGAGTCCACCGCCTACCTGTTCCCACTGGCCGTCGCGGCTGAAGCGATCCTGTTCTCCTTCGCCCTGGCCTACCGCATCCAGATTCTCAAGCAGGAGAAGGCCGATGCGATCCTCCAGGCCGACCGCGAAAAAACCGCGCGCCTGGCTCTGGCTCAAGCCAATGCCGCCGACCTGCAGCGCTCGGTTGATCTGCGCACGGCCGAACTGGCCGCCACCAATGAACGCCTGCGCCAACGTGAACAAGCGCTGCAACACGCGGCGTTTCACGACCCCCTGACCGAGTTGCCGAACCGCCGTTATCTGGTCGAGCGCTGCGAAACCGCACTGGCCAACGCCCGCCGGCACAGCGAAGCGATTGCCCTGCTGCTGATCGACCTCGATCACTTCAAGCCGATCAACGACAAACACGGCCACGATGCCGGTGACCTGATGCTGCAGCAGATAGCCCTGCGCCTGCGTGAGCATGTGCGCTCGGGCGACGCTGTGGCGCGCCTGGGCGGCGATGAGTTTGCCGTACTGGTGTGCGGTGCCGATGCCGAAGAACACGCCCGGGAAATCGCCAACCGCCTGCTCGCCGAGCTGGCCAAGCCGGTGATGTACGGCGCCGAACGGCTGACCGTGACCATCAGCATTGGTGTGGCGCTGTACCCGCAACACGCCGGCACCTTTACCGCGCTGTACAAGGCGGCAGACGAGATGCTCTACCGAGTCAAGACCCGCGGCCGCTCAGGCTCGGCCGTTTGCGGCGAAGACGGTGAACTGAGCAGCAGTGCACGCCTGCACCTGGATGTACTCAGCGTGCCCAGCGGCCTGCTCTGACTCAGCTGTTGCGGTAGCGCCGTGGCACCCGTGCAGTGACCTTGCTGAGCAGCTCGTAGCCAATGGTGCCAGCGGCCTGCGCCACTTCATCCACCGGCAACTGCGCGCCCCACAGCTCGACCGCATCACCCACAGCGGCAGCGGGCAGATCAGTCAGATCGACCGTCAGCATATCCATGGACACCCGTCCGACCAGTGCCACTCGCTGGCCACGGACGATAACCGGCGTGCCGGCCGGCGCATGCCGCGGGTAACCATCGGCATAACCACAACTCACCGTGCCGATGCGCGACGGCCGCTCAGCGCGCCAGGTGCCGCCATAGCCAACCGCGTCACCCACCGCCACATCGCGGCAGGCAATCAGCTGCGCGGTCAGGCTCATGGCCGGGCGCAGGCCCAGCCCAGCCACACCCAGGTCAGCAAAAGGCGTAGCACCGTAGAGCATGATGCCCGGACGCAGCCAATCCATATGAGCAGCCGGGATGGTCAGAATCGCCGCCGAGTTGGCCAGCGAGCGCTGGGCAAAGTCCAGATCCAGCAAATCGAGAAACTGCTCAAGCTGCAGCTCAGTGGTTTCACTGCCGCGCTCATCGGCGCAGGCAAAGTGGCTGAGCAGGTTGAGCTCGGCTACCTGCGCCGCTCCTTGCAGGCGGCCGTGCCACTCACGCACGGCGGCTGCGCTGAAGCCCAGGCGATGCATGCCGCTGTCCAGCTTCAGCCACAGATTCAGCGGCCGCGCCAGGCTGGCGGCGAGCAAATGCTGCGCTTGCTGCTCGCTGTGCAACACCACATCCAGCCCCAACTGCGCGGCGAACCGATACTCGTCCGCCTCGAAGCAGCCCTCGAGTAATAGAATCCGCGCCTCACCGTGCAGCGCACGCACCTCGGCAGCCTCCTCCAGGCTGGCCACGGCAAAGCCGTCGGCGACATCGTGCAGCGCCGTCACCACCTCACGCACGCCATGCCCGTAGGCATTCGCCTTGACCACCGCAAACGCCTGCCGCCCCGGCGCGCAACGCTTGGCCACCGCGTAGTTATGGGCGATGGCTGACAGATCGATGGTGGCAACAAGAGGACGCATGACAGGGCTCCACGGCAGGCTAAAGCCGAGCATCTTAACCCTCAGCTCCCGAGCTGCAAGCGCTAGGTAGCCCTGCACAAGCCATACACCTGCGATGCCGCTGCGCGCGACGCAAATTTAATCGCAACGAGGCAAAAGCTACTGACATTAAGCTGTCAGTAGCACTCCCCTAGAGTGGGTTCCACAGGCTAAAACGCGCCGTCAGATACTGCCGTTGCCTGTCGCACCCTAACCTTCAAGGAGAGAGAAAATGAATGCGATCAACTGGTTCGAACTATTTGTCAGCAACTTCGAGCGGGCCCGTGGCTTCTATGAACGCGCCCTGGCGACACCGCTGGAGGTAATGGAGGGCATTGGCGGGCGCATGGCACTGTTCCCCTATGCACAGGAAAGCGGTGTCGGTGGCTGCCTGAGCGAGTCTGCAGAGCAACAGAGCGGCATTGGCGGCACCCGCATCTACCTGAACGTCGAGGGACAACTGGATGCTGTGGTGAACCGGGTTCCCTCGGCAGGGGGCGTGATCATCCATAGCAAGATGTCCATCGCGCCGCATGGCTTTATCGCTGTGATAAAAGACAGCGAAGGTAATGAAGTGGGCCTGCACAGCATGTCCTAAACCCGGCATTCCGGGCGTGCGTCAGCGCGCCCGGTAATCCAGAGCGAGAACAGCTGAGACAACATGAGACGCGCCGACCGTCTATTTCAAATCGTGCAGTTCCTGCGCAGCCGTCGCCTGACCACAGCCCAGTGGCTGGCCGAACGCCTGCAAGTATCGGTGCGCACTATTTATCGCGACATCCAAGACCTCTCCCTTTCCGGAGTGCCCCTGGAAGGTGAAGCCGGCGTCGGCTACGTGCTGCGCCAACCGATGGATTTACCGCCCTTGATGTTCGAGCGCGAAGAAATTGAGGCACTGCTGGTGGGCGCGCGCATGGTCAAAGCCTGGGCGGACCCACAACTACAACGGGCCGCCGAATCGGCACTGGCGAAGATCCACAGCGTGCTGCCGAACGAGCTGCGTGATGAGCTCAATCGCAACCAGCTGTTTGCCCCCGAAACCAATCCGTATCCAGTGCACTGGCTCGGCCAGCTACGCCAGGCCATTCGCCAGCGCCACAAACTGCTGATCAGCTACCGCGATGAGCGCGGAGAGACCAGTCAACGCTGCGTCTGGCCGCTAGGGCTGTTCTTCTGGGGGCAAACCTGGACCCTGTGCAGCTGGTGTGAGCTGCGCAACGACTTTCGCAACTTCCGCATAGACCGCGTGGAACAGCTGCAGGACCGTGCGGAGACCTTTGCAGCGGTGGAGGGCCAACGCCTGGAGGACTACCTCAAACCCTATCTAGGTGAACACGCCACCGCGCCGTTGTACAAAAGCTAAACGCTTGAAGAGCGCGGCTTAGAGCACGCGGGATCACTCGTCGTCGAACTGATAGCTACCCGGTGCGAGGTTTTCGAAACGCGAGAACTTGCCGAGAAACGCCAGCCGCGCCGTACCCAGCGGGCCGTTACGCTGCTTGCCGATGATGATTTCGGCAACGCCCTTGTACTCGGTTTCAGGGTGATACACCTCGTCGCGGTAGACGAACATGATGATATCGGCGTCCTGCTCGATCGCACCCGATTCACGCAAGTCGGAGTTAATCGGGCGTTTGTTCGGGCGCTGCTCCAGGCCACGGTTAAGCTGCGACAGGGCGATCACCGGGCAGTTGAATTCCTTGGCCAGGGCTTTGAGCGAGCGGGAGATTTCGGAAATCTCGTTGACTCGGCTGTCGCCGCTGGAACCAGGAATCTGCATCAGCTGCAGGTAGTCGACCATGATCAGGCCGATCTCGCCGTGCTCACGGGCCAGGCGGCGAGTGCGTGCGCGCATCTCCGAGGGCGAGATACCGGCGGTGTCGTCGATAAACAGCTTGCGGTCATTCAGCAGATTGACCGCCGAGGTCAGACGCGGCCAATCGTCGTCGTCCAGGCGACCGGCACGCACCTTGGTCTGATCGATACGCCCGAGCGAGGCGAGCATACGCATGACGATGGAGTCGGAAGGCATCTCCAGCGAGTACACCATCACCACCTTGTCGCTGCGCATCAGCGCGTTTTCCACCAGGTTCATGGCGAAGGTGGTCTTACCCATCGACGGTCGGCCGGCGACGATGATCAGGTCGGCCGGCTGCAGGCCGCTGGTCAGGTTGTCCAGATCGGTAAAGCCGGTAGACAGGCCGGTGATCGCGTCGCCGGCATTGAACAGGGTGTCGATACGGTCGATGGCCTTGACCAGAATATCGTTGATCCCCACCGGCCCGCCGGTCTTCGGCCGCGCCTCGGCAATCTGGAAGATCAGGCGCTCGGCCTCGTCGAGAATCTCGGCGCCGGTACGGCCTTGCGGCATATAGGCGCTGTCGGCAATTTCGCCGCTGATGCCGATCAACTGGCGCAGCGTGGCGCGCTCACGAATGATCTGCGCATAGGCCTTGATGTTGGCCACCGAGGGCGTGTTCTTCGCCAGCTCGCCGAGGTAGGCCAGGCCGCCGACCTGCGACAGCTGCCCTTCCTGATCGAGTTGCTCGGATACGGTCACCACGTCGAAGGGGTGGTTGCGCTCGGCCAGCTTGAAAATCGCGCGGAAGATCAGGCGGTGATCGTGTCGATAGAAGTCGCCATCAGACACCGCATCGAGCACCCGCTCCCAGGCATTGTTGTCGAGCATCAGGCCGCCCAGTACGGCTTGCTCCGCCTCGATCGAGTGCGGCGGCACCTTCAGGGCGGAGGTTTGCAGGTCGTACTGTTCGGGCAGGCTGATGTCGTTCATAAGGCTCTGGGCAAAATTCTGTGTTCACAAAACAAAAGGCACGACATCGCTTGCGCAATGTCGTGCCTGATTGTTAGCGGCCAAGCACCTGAGTGCAAGTCCACTTAGTCGCGAGCTTATTAGGCTGCTACTACGACAACCTTAACGGTTGCTTCAACGTCGCTGTGCAGGTGCACGGCTACGTCGTATTCGCCGAGTTGGCGAATGGTGCCGTTCGGCAGACGCACTTCAGCTTTGGCCACTTCAACGCCGGAGGCGGTCAGGGCTTCAGCAATGTCGTGAGTACCGATCGAACCGAACAGTTTGCCTTCATCGCCCGCGGTAGCGGTGATGGTGACTTCCAGTTCAGCCAACTGAGCAGCGCGGGATTCAGCGTAAGCTTTCTTCTCGGCAGCCAGTTTTTCCAGCTCGGCGCGACGCGCTTCAAACGCAGCAACGTTTGCAGGAGTAGCGGCGGTGGCTTTGCCTTGCGGCAGCAGGAAGTTACGACCGTAACCGGACTTAACATTCACTTTATCGCCCAGGTTGCCCAGGTTGGCGATTTTTTCCAGCAGGATCAGTTCCATTTGGTAATAACCTCTTAACTTTTAACCTTCACCGTTCGCGGGGCCCGAGCCTTGTTTGCGCTCAAAGCGACCACGAAAATCAAGCAGACTGTCGACAATGGCCAAAACCACCAGTAACGGATAAGTCAGCTGCATAAACAGCAACAGCGTGATGTACAACCCGACCAGCCAGAACTTACCTAGCCGACCTTGCGCCACCATCCCATGCAACAGGGCGATCCCCGCAAACGCTAACGGCACACTGCACAACGGCGTCAACATGGCCATTTGCGGACCCAGATTGGGCCCCAACAGCATGCCAACCAGCAGCAACATCGCCAGCGGGGTCGGAAGGCGTAGCGCGCGAAACTCGCGGCCAAAACCACCCGGGTTATACAACTGCGCCTGCCAGAAGCGCCCAAGCATCAGGCTCAACAGGCTGACTATCTGCAACAACGCCGCGATCAATCCGATCAGTACCGGTGCAATCAGGCTATCCAGACGCGCTCGCTCATCCACCGACATCTGTTGGTGAACCCCATCGAGCATTTGCGGCATAAGCTTTTGCAGCTCAAGCGCCATTGCCTCGATGGGTTCGCGGAACACCGCGCCCAAAACCAGCCCATACACCAGGCCCAATGCCACGCTGCACAGCAGCACACGATTCCAGGACAGGTTGGCGCGTAACAACAACGCCAATCCCAGCGCACCGAGCAACACCAACAGGGTGCGCGGCTCACCGAAATACCACCAGCCAATGGCCGGTAGCAGGGCCCAGGCGAGGATGCCAATGGCATCACTCCAACCGCGCCGCAGAAGCACCAGGCTTCCAGCGGCAGCACTTAACCAGAACAACAGCGGCAATGCCGCAGAAACCACCACTACGAGAGTGGCCTGCATACGGCCGCGCATAATGAATTCAGCTATGGCGCGCATGCGATCTATCCCTTACTTCTTGTCGAACATCCGGTCTCAGCGGCCGTGGCTGTCGGTGTAAGGCAGCAGGGCCAGGAAGCGGGCGCGCTTGATAGCGGTAGCCAGCTGACGCTGATAACGAGCCTTAGTACCGGTGATACGGCTAGGAACGATCTTGCCGGTTTCCGAGATGTAAGCTTTCAGCGTGTTGAGATCTTTGAAATCGATCTCTTTCACTTCTTCTGCAGTAAAACGGCAGAATTTACGACGACGGAAGAAACGTGCCATGAGAGTGGCTCCTCAATAGATCCGTGGATTACTCGTCAGCGTTGTCGCTGTCGTTGTTGTCGCTGTCATCGCCATCAACAGAATCGGCGTTATCAGGACGGTCACGACGCTCACGGCGCTCACTGCGGTTTTCTTCGGCCTTGAGCATCTCGGACTGGTCAGTAACGGCCTCGTCGCGACGGATGACCAGGTTACGGATCACGGCATCGTTGTAACGGAAGTTGTCTTCCAGCTCAGCCAGGGCCTTACCGGTGCACTCAACGTTAAGCATCACGTAGTGAGCTTTGTGGACGTTGTTGATGGCGTAAGCCAGCTGACGACGGCCCCAATCTTCCAGGCGGTGAATCTTGCCGCCGTCTTCTTCGATCAGCTTGGTGTAACGCTCAACCATGCCGCCGACTTGCTCGCTCTGGTCCGGGTGAACCAGAAAGATGATTTCGTAATGACGCATAAATGCTCCTTACGGGTTGTAGCCTGCCGCCAAATGCGGTCAGGCAAGGAGTGAATTTCACTTGTTTGTCTTGCTGAAACAGAAAGGCGCAAAAGCGCCTGCCGTCGCGGCAAGGGGCGCCATTCTAGTGAAGCCCCCCGCCACACGCAAGGTGAACTGGTGATTATTTGAACAACCCGCAGCGAATGCGCGGAAAGAAAAGACGCTGCCGAAGGCTCAGCAGCAACGGGCACCGGCAAGGCGCCCGCCACACAGTTACTTCTTGCCGACAGCCTTGCGCTGGCGCAAGGCCTCAAACAGGCACACACCGGTAGCAACCGACACGTTGAGACTGCTGACGCTGCCTGCCATCGGTAGTTTGACCAGGTAATCACAGTGCTCACGGGTCAGGCGACGCATACCCTTGCCTTCAGCGCCCATGATCAGCACGGTCGGCCCGGTCAGATCATGCTCGTACAACTCCATCTCCGCTTCACCGGCCGTACCAACAACCCACAGGCCGCGCTGCTGGAGCTTCTCCAGGCTACGCGCCAGGTTGGTCACAGCCACCAGCGGAATTACTTCAGCCGCACCGCAGGCGACTTTGCGCACGGTAGCGTTGAGCGTGGCGGACTTATCCTTCGGCACAATCACCGCCAGCGCACCGGCCGCATCGGCGGTCCGCAGACAAGCACCGAGATTGTGCGGATCGGTCACGCCGTCGAGCACCAGCAACAAGGGCGCGCCCTCGGTACGATCAAGCAGCTCGTCGAGCATCGCCTCGCCCCAGACCTGGCTGGGGCTGACATCGGCGACGACGCCCTGATGCACACCACCCTCGACCCAGGCATCCATCTCGCGGCGCTCGCACTGACCGACAGCAACCCGCGCATCCGCAGCCAACGCCAGCAGCACCTGCACCCGCGGATCATTACGCCCTTCGGCCAGCCAGATCTGCTTGACCCGCTTCGGGTGATGACGCAGCAACGCCTCTACGGCATGCACGCCATAGATCTTTTCCAGCTGACTCATGACTTCGCCTTACGCTTGCGCGCACCACCAGAAGCCGGCGCACCACCTGCAGGCGCGCCCTTGCGATGCGCACCCGGCTTGCCAGCCTTGCTGGCCGGCTTGGCCGAGTCACCCTTGGCGGACGAGCTTTTACTGGTTTTGCCCTTCGAATCACTGAGCAGCGACTTTTTCAGCGCGCGACTCTTTTCTACGTCGGTATTGCCTGGCGCGGCACGCTCGCCGCGACGCCCGGTTTTACCCGCAGCCGATTCAAAACCACCACGGCGCTGACCGGCCGGCATAGCCGTTTTGCCTTCAGCCAACTCAAAGTCGATCTTGCGCTCGTCCAGATCGACGCGCATGACCTTGACCTCAACGCTATCGCCCAGGCGGAAACTGCGACCACTACGCTCGCCCGCCAGACGGTGATGCACGGGGTCGAAGTGGTAGTAATCGCCAGGCAAGGCGGTGACGTGCACCAGGCCTTCGACGTAGATGTCCTTCAGCTCGACGAACAAGCCAAAACCAGTCACAGCCGTAATCACACCCGGGAAGGTTTCGCCGACGCGATCCTTCATAAACTCGCACTTGAGCCAGTTCACTACATCGCGGGTCGCCTCATCGGCGCGGCGCTCGGACATCGAGCACTGCTCGCCGAGCTGCTCGAGAATCGCATCGTCGTATGGGTAGATCCGCGCACGCGGCATGATCGTCGCACCGGCACGCTTGACGTGCGGGGTATCGAGCTTGGAACGGACCACGCTGCGAATCGCCCGATGGATCAACAGATCCGGATAGCGACGAATCGGCGAAGTGAAGTGCGCGTACGCCTCGTAATTCAGACCGAAGTGGCCCTGATTGTCGGCACTGTAAACAGCCTGGCTAAGCGAGCGCAGCATCACTGTCTGGATCAGGTGGTAATCCGGACGCTCGCGGATGCTTTCCAGCAGCAGTTGGTAATCCTTAGGCGACGGACCATCCTTCGACTTACCACGGTGCAGCGACAGGCCCAGCTCGGTAAGGAATGCTTTGAGCTTTTCCACACGCTCCGGCGGCGGGCAGTCATGCACGCGATACAGCGCCGGGATTTCATGCTTCTGCATAAAGGCGGCGGTGGCCACGTTGGCGGCCAACATGCACTCTTCGATCAACTTGTGCGCATCGTTGCGCTGGGTTGGGCGAATCTCCGCAATCTTGCGACCGGCACCGAAGATGATCCGAGTTTCCTGGGTTTCAAAATCGATGGCGCCGCGCTCATGGCGCGCAGCCAACAGCACCTGATACAGCGAATACAGCTGCTTAAGGTGCGGCAGTACTTCTTTGTATTCGCCACGCAGGGCCTTGCCTTCGCTACCCTTGGGCTGCTCAAGCATGGCGCTGACCTTGTTGTAGGTCAGACGCGCGTGGGAATGGATCACCGCTTCGTAAAACTGGTAATCGGTCATCTTGCCGGTCTTCGAGATACTGATCTCGCAAACCATGGCCAGGCGATCGACATGCGGATTTAGCGAGCACAGGCCGTTGGACAGCTCTTCGGGCAGCATCGGGATAACCCGCTCCGGGAAGTACACCGAGTTGCCACGCACCTGGGCTTCAGCATCTAGCGCCGAATCGATTTTCACGTAATGGGAAACGTCGGCGATGGCGACATAGAGCTTCCAGCCGCCGGAAAACAGCCGCCAGTTGCTGCCGTTTTTCTCGCAATACACGGCGTCATCGAAGTCGCGGGCGTCTTCACCGTCGATGGTAACGAACGGCAGATGGCGCAGATCGATGCGCTTTTCTTTGTCCTTCTCTTCGACTTCCGGCTTGAGCTTGCGCGCCTCTTTCACTACAGCTTCGGGCCAGACGTGGGGGATATCGTAGCTACGCAGAGCAACGTCGATCTCCATGCCCGGCGCCATATAGTTGCCAACCACTTCAACCACATCGCCCTGGGGCTGGAAGCGCGTAGTCGGCCAGTGGGTGATTTTCACCTCAACGAACTGGCCCTGCTTGGCGCCGGCATTACGCCCTGGCGTTACCAGCACTTCCTGCTGAATCTTCGGGTTATCAGCGACGACAAAACCGACACCGCTTTCTTCGTAATAACGACCAACGATGCTTTCGTGGGCGCGGGAGATGACTTCAACCACGGCACCTTCACGACGACCACGACGATCGAGGCCGGAAACCCGCGCCAGCGCACGGTCGCCATCGAACACCAGGCGCATTTGCGCAGGACTCAGGAACAGGTCATCGCTGCCGTCATCCGGCACCAGAAAGCCAAAGCCATCGCGATGTCCGCTGACGCGGCCCAGGATCAGGTCGAGCTTGTCGACCGGGGCATAGGTGCCGCGACGGGTATAGATCAACTGACCATCGCGCTCCATGGCGCGCAGACGACGACGCAGCGCTTCGAGCTGCTCTTCAGTGGCCATGCCAAATTCATCGGCCAGTTCTTCACGGCTCGCCGGGGAGCCACGGTCAGACAAGTGCTGCAGGATCAGCTCGCGACTTGGAATGGGGTTTTCGTATTTTTCCGCTTCACGAGCGGCCTCGGGATCGAGGGATTGCCAATCGGCCATTAGAGGTAATTCACCTTATCTACACAAGTTCGGTTTGCCATGTGCCTATTGAAGCGCGAAACCACTGTCCAGGTCAGCCCGGCACACAGAATAAAATTTTTTAACAACAGGGGTTTACAAGTAAAAACTCGGTCCGTATTATGCGCGCCACAACAACGGGAAACGAAGTTAACCGAGTTGTAGTTGATAGCAAATAAGCAAGTTTTGCAATCAATGCCCAGGTGGTGAAATTGGTAGACACGCCAGCTTCAGGTGCTGGTGACCTTACGGTCGTGGAAGTTCGAGTCTTCTCCTGGGCACCAATTCAAGAAACCGAGCCACTGGCTCGGTTTTTTATTGCCCGCGATTTAACCCGTCGCAGCGCAACCAATCCGGCGGGCACTTACGCATGCCCGCCCTGAATCCGCTTAAACGCGAAACTGCCCCAGGCTGGCCTTGAGTTTCTTCGCCAAACCATCTAGCACCCGGCCGCTATTCGCCGTCGCCGCCACAGCCTCCGCCGCCCGCTGCGCCTCGCGATGAATCACCTCGACACGGCCACGCACAGCATCCGCCCCCTCAGCCTGGTGCGCAGCTGCTTCGGTCGCGGTATTGATTGCACCATGCACCTCCTCCACCGCCTCACGCACCGACTGCTGCACCCGCGCACTTTCGCGCAATGCCGCCAAGCCCTGATCCGCCTGCTTGCCCGCCTGACCAATCGCCTCAACCGCCTCGCGCGCGCCCTGCTGCAACGCCCCGATATGAGTCTGGATATCGCCGGTGGACTGCTGCGTCTTACTGGCCAGAGCACGCACCTCATCCGCGACCACAGCAAAACCACGACCGCTTTCACCCGCACGCGCCGCTTCAATTGCCGCATTCAGGGCGAGCAGGTTGGTCTGCTCGGCGATTGAGCGAATCACTGTCAGCACCACTTCAATCTGCTCACTCTGCTTGGCCAGCCGCTCGATTACCGCCGAGCCGGTCTCCACACGCCGTACCAATTCCTCAATCGAGCCACCCACGCGCAGCGCAATGGCGGCATTGTCATCCGCAGCCTGACGAATCGCACCGACGCGCTGCAACGCCTCGCGCATGGCGTGACTTTCCGCCTGCGCCTCACCGGCCATTTCCGCCAAAGCCTGCAGACTGCCCGCCACTTCATCGCGCTGACGCTCGGCAGCCGACTCGGCAGCCGCACTGCGCGAGGCCAGATTGCCGATTTCCTGCCCGGTGAGCGATGCCACCTCACCCGCCTCTCGCACAATCGGCTGCAGCTTGGCGACGAAGCGATTGACTGCCGCCGCCATATCGCCAATTTCATCGCGGCTATTGAGCTCTACTCGGCGAGTCAAATCACCCTCACCCGCCGCCCAGTCATTCAGTACCGCAATCAATGTATGCAGCTTGCTGACCACTCGCTGCCCCAGCACCAGCGCCAACACCAGCAGAATCACCACCGCGACCACCACCAGACCCATGCTGATGTTCCAGCGCAAACCGGCTGCAGCTTGCTGCACCACCTCGCGACTGCTCTGCTCCATGCCGCCGGCCGCCTCACGCGCCACGCTCAACCGCGCCGCCAGAGCGTCCGCACTGCTGGTGGCGGCACCACTCAAACTGTCGGAAACCAACTGCCCACTGCTGTCGATCAGGCTGACGAAACGCTGATCCAGCTTCGCCAGCTCCTCATCCACCGACGCCGTGGAAACCCCCAGCAGGACCTTGCCGATATCAGAACCCATCGGACTGATCGTCGCCTCGGCGATATACACACCCGGATCATTGGCAGCAGCCTGCAACACCTTATCCAGCGCGCCATCGCCCTCGCCCTTGGCCATCAGCGCCCGCACGCGGGAGTCCTGCCGATTGAGGTGCCGCGTCAGCCGCGCGCCTTGTGCATCGAGGTACACCGCAAACAACACGGCAGGATTGCGATGCGCGCCACGCGCCAATTCAGTCAGCGCAGGCACATCGGCATCCCAGATTGCCTTGGGCGCAACAGCCGATAGCAGCTGCGCCAACTCATCAGCGGAACGCTTGAGGTTGCTATCCAGCACACCGCGAATCTGCGCCTGCTCCTCAGCCAGCCGGGCGGAAAGGCCTTTGGCCAACTGCGCCTGGGTGCTGGCGGAAAGACTGTCCAGCCCGCCGCGCACTTCATCGCCGGCCTTGGCCAGCTCATCCACCAGACGCGCCGTATCGGCTTGCATGCCTCTGGCCAGATCGGCCTCAAGCGTTGCCACCGTGGTACGGGTCAACGCCACCGCCACGACAACCTGCACCAGCAAGGCCACGCCCAGCGCCAGAAACACCGGCAACAGCAGGCGACTGCGCAACACAGAAATAATGGCAAACACGGCAGACACTCCTGACAACGGTAATGCCTATAGCGGCGGGAAAGCTGATTTATAAAGGCTAGCTCGGATATTTTTACATGGACCAGAAACGACAAAGGGCCGCCAATTGGCGACCCTCTGTGCACTGCCTGTGACTATCAGGCAAACGGATGGCGCAACACAATAGTCTCGTTGCGGTCCGGGCCGGTGGAAACGATATCAATCGGCGCACCGACCAACTCTTCCACACGCTTGATGTAAGTACGCGCAGCCGCTGGCAGCTCTTCCAGGGTTTTCGCACCCAGGGTCGACTCGCTCCAGCCTGGCAGCTCCTCGTAAACCGGCTGCAGACCCAGATAGCTGTCAGCATCCGTCGGCGCATCAACCAGCACGTCGCCGTTCTGATCTTTGTAGCCAACACAGATACGGATGGTTTCCAGACCGTCGAGCACGTCCAGTTTGGTCAGGCACAGACCGGAGATGCTGTTGATCTCGATGGCGCGACGCAGGATCACGGCATCAAACCAACCGCAACGACGCGCGCGACCAGTGGTGGAGCCGAATTCGTGGCCACGCTTGGCGAGGAACGCGCCGGTTTCATCGAACAGCTCAGTCGGGAACGGACCCGAGCCCACGCGAGTGGTGTAGGCCTTGGTGATACCGAGGATGTAATCCAGGTACATCGGACCAAAACCGGAACCCGTAGCGATACCGCCCGCTGTGGTGTTGGAGCTGGTGACGTAGGGGTAGGTGCCGTGGTCGATATCCAGCAGCGAACCCTGGGCGCCTTCGAACATGATGTCCTTGCCCTCACGACGCATGTCGTGCAGCACAGCGGTCACGTCGGTCATCATCGGTTTGAGCAGCTCGGCGTATTCCATGCACTCGTCGAGCGTCTTCTGGAAGTCGATGGCCGGCTCTTTGTAGTAATTGACCAGTACGAAGTTGTGGTAATCCAACAGCTCACCGAGCTTGGCGGCGAAACGCTCACGATGGAACAGATCACCAATGCGCAGACCGCGGCGCGCCACCTTGTCCTCGTAAGCCGGGCCAATACCACGGCCGGTGGTGCCGATCTTGGCATCGCCACGGGCTTTCTCACGGGCCTGATCCAGAGCCACGTGGTACGGCAGGATCAGCGGACAGGACGGGCTGATACGCAGACGCTCGCGCACCGGCACACCCTTCTCTTCCAGCTTGATGATTTCACGCATCAGCGCATCGGGCGCGACCACCACGCCGTTGCCGATCAGGCACTGCACGTTTTCACGCAGGATGCCGGAGGGGATCAGGTGCAGAACGGTTTTTTCGCCGTCGATCACCAGGGTGTGGCCAGCATTGTGACCACCCTGGTAACGCACAACAGCTGCAGCCTGTTCGGTCAGCAGGTCGACGATCTTGCCCTTGCCTTCATCGCCCCACTGGGTGCCCAGGACTACGACATTCTTACCCATAACACTAACCCTCTTCGCAAACTTGATGCCGGCCATAGCCGACGGAAACTTTTCGCACGACCGCTCAGGCTGTCAACGCAGCCAACTGCCAGCGGCCATCACGCAACAGCAACTGACGATCACAGCCTGCAGCCTCGGCGTCAGCCGCGACCTGCCCAGGCAGAGCCTGAACTACGCGCTGACCGTCCTGGCGCAAGCGCACAATCGCCTGCCACAAAAACACATCATGATTATCCGGAGCCCAGATACCGGCAGGCTCTTCACCCAACTGCATCTGCCCAAGGCTTACCAGGGTTTTCAGGTCGGTGGAGAAGCCTGTCGCCGGACGCGCCCGGCCAAAATCGGCGCCAATGTCGTCATAACGGCCGCCCTGGGCGATGGCATAACCCACACCCGGAACATACGCCGCAAACACCACACCAGTGTGGTAGTGATAGCCGCGCAGCTCGCCCAGATCGAAGTACAGCGGTAATTCCGGGTAGCGCAAGCTCAGCGCATCGGCAATCGCCATCAAGTCATCCAGCGCCGCATGCACATCGTCCGGCGCATCGACCAAACAAGCCTGGGCCAGATCCAATACCTCACGACCGCCGCACAGCTCGCTGAGTGCGCGCAGCATCTTGCGCAGGTCATCCGGCAGGGTTTCGGTCAGCTCAACGACCTCATCCATCGCCTTGCGCTGCAGCGCATCGAACAACTGCTGCTCGACCTCGCCAGACAGCTCGGCAGCACGTGCGAGACCGCGATAGATGCCGACATGGCCAAGATCCATGTGCACATCCGGCACCGCAGCCAGCTCAAGGGTGTTGACCAGCAGGCTGATCACTTCCACATCGCTGGCCGGGCTGGCGTCGCCATACAACTCGGCACCCAGCTGGATCGGGCTGCGCGAGGTTGTCAGCGCACGCGGTTGGGCATGCACCACGCTACCGGCGTAGCACAGACGGCTTGGCCCCTCGCGGCGCAGGGTATGCGCATCAATGCGCGCCACCTGCGGCGTGATGTCGGCACGAAAGCCCATCTGCCGGCCAGACAACGGATCGGTCACCTTGAAGGTGCGCAGATCCAAGTCCTGGCCTGCGCCAGTCAGCAGCGACTCCAGGTACTCGATATGCGGGGTGACCACAAATTCATAGCCCCAGCGCTGGAACAGATCCAGCACCTGGCGGCGCGCCACTTCAATACGCCCTGCGTACGGTGGCAGTACTTCTTCGATGCCATCTGGCAGCAGCCAGCGGTCTACCGTTGCCATTTCGCCATTCCCCTCTTGAACCGGGCGGCACAAGCCTTCAGTGAAGCCAATAAAGGACGGTTGTTCCCAGCAACATGCTGGCCAACCCCAGCAGACGCAGCTGCCTGTCAGACAACTGCGCCAGTTGTAAAAGCGTGTCACGCCAATGGCGCAGACATAGGAAGGGCAGGATGCCTTCCAGCACCAGCACGAGACACAACGCGATGCCTAATTCCTGCCACATGCTTCCCACAGACGCAAAAAAGCCGGGATTTTCCCGGCTGCCGCATGATACCACGTTTTCCACAAGGATCACCCCGACGGCTGCCCGCCGGGGTGATGACTTAAGGCTTGGACTTCTCCAGATAGCGGAAGAAGTCGCTGCTCGGATCCAGCACCAACACATCACGCTTATCAGCGAAGCTCTCGCGATAAGCCCTCAGGCTGCGATAGAACGAATAGAACTCCTGGTCCATGCCATACGCCTTGGAATAGATCGCGGCAGCCTGGGCATCACCCGCACCACGCAGCTCTTCAGCCTGACGGTAGGCATCTGCGAGCAACACGCGACGCTGACGGTCGGCGTCGGCGCGAATACCTTCGGCCAGTTCCTTACCCTTGGCGCGGTGCTCACGAGCCTCACGCTCACGCTCGGAGCTCATGCGATCAAACACACTGCGATTGACTTCTTTCGGCAGGTCGATGGCCTTGACGCGCACATCCACCACCTCGATACCCAGCTCTTTCTGCGCAGCACGATTCAAAGAGGCGGTTACATCCGCCATCAGCGCATCACGCTCACCGGACACCGACTCATGCAGGGTGCGCTTACCGAACTGGTCACGCAGCGACGCCTCAAGACGACGCGCCAGACGCTCGTCGGCAATCTGCTTCATACCGGACGTCGCGGTGTAGAAACGCTCGGCGTCCAGCACTCGCCATTTGGCGAAGGCATCAACCATCAGCGCTTTCTTTTCCAGCGTGAGGAAACGCGAGCTGGTGGAGTCCAGGGTCAGCAGACGCGCATCAAACTTACGCACCTGGTTGACGTACGGAATCTTCACATGCAGACCCGGCTGCACGTCCGGCTGGACGATACGACCAAACTGCAACAGCACCGCACGCTCAGTTTGCGACACGATATAGAAGCTGTTCCAGGCGACCAGCGCCAGCACCACGCCAACAATAAGGGCGATCAGCGATTTATTGCTCATCAACGGCTCTCCCTTGTACGCAGTTCAACCTGACGCGGATCGATGGTTACCCGCGAGCCGGCGTCTGCAGTACCCGCAGCGCCAGATATCGAGCTAGGCGCAGATGTGCTGCGGCCATCGATCATCTTGTCCAGCGGCAGATAAAGCAGGTTGTTCTGCCCCTTGTCGCCAGTCACCAGCACTTTGCTGGTATTGCTCATCAGCTCTTGCATAGTGTCCAAATACAGACGCTCGCGAGTGACCTCAGGCGCCTTGCGGTACTCGGTCACCAATGCCGTGAAGCGATCCGCCTCACCCTGTGCGCGAGAAACCACTTCGTCACGGTAACCGCTGGCATCCTCAATCAGACGCTGCGCCTGACCACGGGCTTCCGGCACCACACCATTGGCGTAGGTTTCCGCCTGATTCTTCTCACGCTGCTCGTCTTCACGGGCGCGGATCACGTCATCGAAGGCTTCCTGTACTTCGCGCGGCGCGGCCGCACTCTGCAGGTTGACCTGGGTGACGGTGATACCGGTGCGGTAGTTGTCGAGGAAGCGCTGCAAGCGATCCTTGACCTCACTGGCCATCAGCTCACGGCCTTCGGTCAGCACCTGGTCCATCTCAGTGGAACCCACCACGTGGCGCACGGCACTGTCGGTCGCATGCTGCAGACTGACTTCCGGCTGATCGACGTTGAGGACGAAATCCTGCAAGTTGCTGACCCGGTACTGCACGGTCAACGGCACTTCGATGATGTTTTCGTCTTCGGTCAACATCTGCCCCTGCTTGCTGTAAGCACGCTCGCGGGTGACGTTTTCCTGAAACTTGCGATCAATCGGCGGGAAATAGATATTCAGGCCCGGGCCGACTGTTTCGTAATACTTGCCGAAGCGCAGCACCACGGCCTGCTCCTGCTCATCAACGACATAGATCGCGCTGTACAGCCAGACTGCAGCCAGCAGCCCCAGGCCCACGAACAGCAAGCCGAAGCCGCCGCCATTGCCCGAGCCAGTCTCACTGCCTCGTTTCTTGCCGCCACCGAACAGCCCATTAAGGCTCTCCTGCAGCTTGCGGAAGGCCTCATCGATATCCGGCGGCCCCTTGCGATCACCGTTCTTACGGCCACCCCATGGGTCCTGATTATTCGAGTTGCCACCCGGCTCATTCCAAGCCATAGCGCTCTCCATCTGATAAAGCAAAGACGCGCCCACGGCGCGCCCGCCAATGCTACAGAATGCATGCAACCAGCGGCAAAGCCGCTGATGCAGGCTTTATTGCAAAGTGTGTTGCTCAATAAATTCCTGCGGCTTCAAGCCTTCACGGCTGACCAGCCGATTCAGCTCGATGCGCGGCAAACGCACCGCCAACAGACTGCTGCCGTCCTCGGTGTGGGACTCGCTTTGCACCGCACCCAAGGCGAAAAATTGTGCGCGCAAGCGCGCAAGACGCTGCGGCAGCTGCAATGTACCGACAAACAGGTCATCGCCCAACAGCTCGGCTATCGCCTGACGCAGTAACGGTAAACCACGCCCGTCACGCGCCGACAGCCAGACCCGCTGCGGTTTGCCGTCGGCATCGCGCTGAATCTGCGGCTCCACGCCCTCAAGCAGGTCGAGCTTGTTATACACCTCAAGCATCGGCAGCTCATGAGCACCGATCTCGCCCAGCACTGCCAACACCTGCTCGATCTGCTGATCACGCTCAGGCTCGTGAGAGTCGATCACGTGCAACAACAGGTCGGAGTTGCTTGATTCCTCAAGCGTGGCGCGGAACGCCTCAACCAATTTGTGCGGCAAATGCCGGATAAAACCCACAGTATCGGCCAGCACGATCGGCCCCAGATCATCCAATTCAAGACGACGCAGAGTGGGATCGAGGGTGGCGAACAGTTGATCGGCCGCGTAAACGTCCGAAGTAGTGAGGGTATTGAACAGGGTCGACTTGCCGGCGTTGGTGTAACCCACCAGCGACACCGAAGGGATATCCGCACGCTGACGGCCACGCCGCGCCTGCTCACGCTGGCTGCGCACCTTCTCGAGCTTCTGTTTGATCTGACGAATCCGCACGCGCAACAGGCGGCGGTCGGTTTCCAGCTGGGTTTCACCCGGGCCGCGCAGACCGATACCACCCTTCTGCCGCTCAAGGTGGGTCCAGCCGCGCACCAGCCGCGTACTCATGTGGTCGAGCTGGGCCAGCTCGACCTGCAACTTGCCTTCATGGGTACGCGCGCGCTGAGCAAAAATGTCGAGGATCAGACCGGTACGGTCCAATACTCGACACTCGAAAGCACGCTCAAGGTTACGTTCCTGACTAGGTGTGAGAACGTGATTGAAGATAACCAGATCAGCCTCGGCGGCCTTGACCTGATCACGCAGCTCTTCAACTTTGCCACTGCCGATCAGGTACTTGGCCGTCAGCCGATTGCTCGGAACACTGAGGAACGCGATGGTTTCAGCACCGGCCGAGATGGCCAGCTCCTGAAACTCCTGCGGATCCTCGCGCGCCTCGGAATTTTGGCCGTCCAGATGTACCAGAATGGCCCGCTCTCCACCTTCATGGCGCTCGAAGAACAATGCAGCCTCCTAAATCAGGCGTTACCAGGCTCAGCTTCAGCTTGCTCGGTTTCGCTGGCGCTCGGCAGACGCACCGGACGGCTAGGCACTACAGTGGAAATGGCGTGTTTATAGACCATCTGGCTGACAGTGTTTTTCAGCAAAATCACGAACTGGTCGAAAGATTCGATCTGGCCTTGCAGCTTGATGCCGTTAACCAAATAAATAGAAACCGGGACGCGTTCCTTACGCAAGGTATTCAGGTAAGGGTCTTGTAGCGAATGCCCTTTTGACATGTGCCGCACTCCTTTAAGGATCAATTTTCAATAATTTTAGTAAACCAACGAACGGCTTAAAGCCGTCATACCCCCAAGGATAGACGGCCAACGGCAAGGTCTCAGGTCAATATGGAGACCGCTGCCAGGTATTTCAAGGCACGCGGCAGATTGTCGCAGTCGGCGCTATCGAGCCAGTGCACATCCTGCTGCCAACCACGTAACCAGGTGAACTGTCGCTTGGCCAGCTGGCGCGTGGCGATAATGCCGCGCTCCTGCATCTGCTCGGCGTCGAGGTTGCCATCCAGATAATCCCAGACTTGGCGATAACCCACCGCTCGTATAGACGGTAGACCAACGTGCAAGTCACTTCGCTGGCGCAGACGTTCGACCTCGGCAACCAGCCCCTGTTCCAACATCAGGCGAAATCGCAGGGCAATTCGCTCGTGCAACAGCTGCCTTTGCGCCGGGGCAATGGCCAATTGCGCCACAGTATAGGGGAATTGGCGCGCCGCCGATGCGCCACCGGCAGTATTTTCTGCCGCCTGCCGCTGGCGATGAACGGTCATGCTGGCACCACTCAGGTGATAGACCTCAAGGGCGCGAATCAAGCGCTGCGGGTCATTGGGGTGAATACGCACAGCAGACTCAGGGTCGACCGCACGCAGCTCGGCGTGCAACACCTCCCAACCTTCGGCCTGGGCGCGCGCCTCTAGCTCGGCGCGCAACGCCGCATCGGCGCTGGGCATTTCAGCCAGGCCTTCAAGCAACGCTTTGAAATACAACATGGTGCCGCCCACCAACAGCGGAATACGTCCGCGCGCGGTGATCTCGGCCATGGCGGCCAGGGCATCATGGCGGAATTCGGCCGCCGAATAGCTCTCGGCCGGGTCACGAATATCGATCAAGCGGTGAGGAAACTCGGCCAACGTGGCTTTATCCGGCTTGGCCGTGCCGATGTCCATACCACGGTAAATCAGCGCGGAGTCGACGCTGATCAGCTCGCACGACAGCACCCGCGCCAGCTCGATGGCCAGATCGGTCTTGCCGGCCGCAGTTGGCCCCATGAGGAAAATCGCCGGAGGCAGGCGCTCGGACATGCTTAAAAATTCTCTAAATGGCGCGGCGCTTAACGGCCGCGCAGAAACAGCTTGTCCAGGTCATCCATGCCCATCTGCGTCCAGGTCGGCCGCCCATGGTTGCACTGGCCGCTGCGCTCGGTGTGTTCCATATCGCGCAGTAAGGCATTCATCTCCGGCAGGGTCAGGCGCCGGTTGGCGCGCACGGCACCGTGGCAAGCCATGGTGCCGAGCAACTCATTGAGGTGCGCCTGAATGCGGTCGGTGGTGCCATATTCGAGCAGATCACCGAGCACATCTTGCACCAGGCGAGTGGCCTCGGCCTGCTTGAGCAATGCGGGAATCTGCCGGATAGCCAGGGTTTCCGGGCCCAAGCGCTGTAATTCAAAGCCAAGCCTCTGGAACCACTCGGCATGCTCTTCGGCGCAGTCCGCTTCACGCTGACTGACGGCAATCGACTCCGGCACCAGCAGCGGCTGGCCGCGCAGGCCTTCACTGGCCATGGCAACTTTAAGCCGCTCGTAGGTGATGCGCTCATGGGCTGCATGCATGTCCACAACCACCAGGCCCTGGACGTTTTCGGCGAGGATGTAGATGCCCTTAAGCTGGGCGATCGCATAGCCCAGGGGTGGAATATCACCTTGCGCATCCGGCAGGCCAGCGGGAGCCGGCGCAGTGGCCATCGGCGAGAAGAATTCACGATAGGCACCCTGGGCTTCGGCCGCAGGCAAGGCCGCTTCCGGACGAGCGCCCTGATAGCCTGCACCTGGCGAACGCCACACCGAGGCGTTGGGCGCAGGCTGCAGCAGGCTGGCGGCCAAACCAATTTCACCCTGCGGGCCGAACTCGCCCGCCACCTGGCCGGTGGGGCGCAGCATCTGGTTAACCGTCGCCGGGGCAGCCAGCTGATCCTCGGGACGCACCTCGCCTAATGCGCGATGCAGGGTGCCGTAGAGGAAGTCATGAACCATGCGCCCATCACGGAAGCGCACTTCATGCTTGGTCGGGTGCACGTTGACATCGACCACCGAGGGATCGATTTCCAGAAACAGTACAAAGGTCGGATGACGACCATTGAACAGCACGTCACGATAAGCTTGGCGCACCGCGTGGGCGACCAGCTTGTCGCGCACCATACGACCATTCACATAGAAATATTGCAGGTCAGCCTGGCTACGGGAAAAAGTCGGCAAGCCAACCCAGCCCCACAGGTGCAGACCGTTGCGTTCGATATCGATCGGCAGCGCCTGCTCTAGGAAGGCTGGGCCACAAACCGAGGCCACCCGGCGCGCGCGGCTCTGTTCATCTGGAGCCTCATGCAGGCCGAGCACGGTCTTGCCGTTGTGGCGCAGATGGAAGGCCACATCGAAGCGCGCCAGGGCCAGGCGCTTGATCACTTCCTGCAGGTGATCGAATTCGGTTTTTTCGGTCTTGAGAAACTTGCGCCGTGCCGGGGTATTGAAGAACAGATCGCGCACTTCTACCGAGGTACCGACAGGGTGCGCCGCGGGCTGTACCCGCGGCTGCATATCGCGACCTTCGGTTTCCACCTGCCAGGCCTGCTCGGCATCAGCGGTGCGTGAGGTCAGGGTCAGACGTGCGACGGAGCTGATCGACGCCAGCGCCTCACCGCGAAAGCCCAGACTCATCACCTGCTCCAGGTCTTCCAGCTCGCGTATCTTGCTGGTGGCGTGGCGCGCCAAAGCCAGGGGCAGATCGTCCGGAGAGATGCCGCTACCGTTATCACGCACTTTGAGCAGCTTGACGCCGCCCTGCTCGACATCCACTTCGATGCGTTTGGCACCGGAGTCCAGGCTGTTTTCCAACAGTTCCTTGATCACCGAGGCCGGGCGTTCAACCACCTCACCGGCAGCAATCTGGTTCGCCAGCCGCGGGCTGAGCAGCTGGATACGCGCCGCTTCACTCATGGCTGCCCAGCCAGAGCAGTCGCTGGGACCTGCAAACGCTGACCGACCTTGATCACATCACTTTTCAGAGAGTTGGCACTGCGCAGTACGGCCAGGCTGACCTGATAACGCTGAGCAATCAGCGCCAGGCTTTCGCCGGAGCTGACCACATGCTCGCGCGGGCCGAGGGCAATCTTGCCGTTGTCGCGCAACCACGCCACGTGAGTGCCAGGCGGCGGGTTTTCATGGAAGAACTGCCGCACGCCCGTGACGATCGAGCGCGCCAGCGCCTGCTGGTGGCTGGAACTGGACAGCTTGCGGGCTTCATTGGGGTTGGAGATAAACCCGGTTTCCACCAGGATCGACGGGATATCCGGCGACTTCAACACCATAAAGCCGGCCTGCTCCACCCGCCGTTTATGCAGCGGAGTCACCCGGCCCATATTGCCCAGCACCTTGTTGCCGACGTTCAGGCTGGATGACAGCGAGGCGGTCATCGACAGGTCGAGCAACACGCCGGCCAGCATGCGGTCCTTGTCGTCCAGGCTGACATTACCGGCACCGCCGATCAGGTCCGACTGGTTTTCCGCATCCGCTAACCAGCGCGCGGTTTCAGAGGTGGCGCCGCGATCCGACAGCGCATACACCGAGGCACCGAATGCCGCCGCCCGTGGCGCCGCATCGGCGTGGATGGAGACAAACAGGTCGGCGCCCTTCTTGCGGGCGATCTCGGTGCGCTTGCGCAGCGGAATAAAGTAGTCGCCGGTACGCACCAGCTCGGCGCGGAAGCCCTTCTCGGCATTGATCTGCCGCTGCAGCTCCTTGGAAATCGCCAGGGTCACGTGCTTTTCATACTGGCCTTTAACCGGCGACAGCGCGCCGGGGTCTTCGCCGCCATGGCCCGCATCAATGGCAATCACGATATCGCGCTTGCCGTTGGGGATAGGCGTCAGCTTCGGCGGGGCCTGGGTTGGCGTCACCGGCACCTGCGGCGCAGTAGCCACGGTAGTGGTTGGCAGGCTGGGTGCGGCACCGCTTTCCTGGTCAAACAGATCGACCACCAGGCGATGGCCGTACTGCTGATTGGGGGCGAGGGTAAAGCTTTTCGGCGTCACCGCTGCCGACAGGTCAATCACCACGCGCAGGTCTTCGGGGGTGCGCTGCGCCGAGCGTACGCCGGTGATCGGAGTGTTACTCAGGGTCAGTTGATTAAAGCTGGTGGCTAGCTTGGCACCGCTGACATCAATGACGATGCGATTGGGCGAGGACAGCAGAAAAACGCTGTGCTGCACCGGGCCGGACAGGTCAAACACCAGACGGGTGTTATCCGGCGCACGCCACAGCCGCACACTGCGCACATCCGAAGCGGCCATTACATCGGCGGCCAAGCCCACCAATGCCACTCCAATTGCGATGAAACGCGCGCCTATGCGCATAGCCAACCCCATAATTGATTCATGCCCCGACGGCCAAAGCGGCGCACCAGGTGGTGCCGCGTTCGCCTTGCGCGTGCAAACGCAGCGCACGGCCAGCCCCATGCGGGCTAATGGTAATGTCCAGGTCAGCCTTTGGCAAAACGCCTGCACCGCGCTGCGGCCACTCGACCAGGCACAGCGCATCGCCTTCGAAGTAATCACGAATCCCCAGGTACTCCAGTTCCTCAGCATCTACCAGACGGTAGAGGTCGAAGTGAAAGGCACGCAACGCGCCAATCTCGTAGGGTTCCACCAGGGTAAAGGTCGGGCTTTTCACCGCGCCGACATGCCCCAGGCCGCGAATAATGCCTCGAGACAGGGTGGTTTTGCCGGCGCCGAGGTCGCCATGCAGATAGATCACGCCAACGCCGCCGGTCGCCTCGGCGATGCGTGCGCCCAGCGCCAGCATCGCCTCTTCATCGGCGGCAAACAGTTCTAATTCAGACACGCAGACTGCTCCTGCAACAATTCACGAATAACCGCACACAAATCACTGGCCGCCAGGCCACGGCCCTGCAGCGCCAGCCGCTCGCCGGCGCAGGCATGCAGATAGACCGCTAGTTGAGCTGCCTCCAGCGCAGACAGCCCCTGAGCCAACAATGCGCCGATAAGCCCGGCCAGCACATCGCCCAGCCCAGCGCCTGCCATGACCGGATGGCCCCGATCACATAGCCACAAACCGCCATCCGGCGCGGCAATCAAGGTACCCGCACCTTTCAACACGCACACCGCCTGATAGCGCTGGGCCAAGGCACGTGCCGCCGCTGGGCGATCGGCCTGCACCTCTGCAGTGCTGATGCCCAGCAAGCGCGCCGCCTCACCAGGGTGCGGAGTGAGCACCGCCGCAGCAGGCAACTGGACTACAGCTTGCGCCAACAGGTTCAGCGCATCGGCATCCCAGACTTGCACAGCGCGGCTGACCGCAACCGCCGATAACAGACTGCGACCCCATGCACCCTGCCCCAGACCTGGGCCAACCACCCAGACGCTGGCATTAGCGCCCAAAGCCAGCAGCTGATTGGCCGACGCCACGCCGACGGCCATTACCTCGGGCAGGCGCGCCTGCGCTGCCTGTAAATGCTCGCCACGGGTTGCCAGGCTGACTAACCCGGCACCGGAACGCAGCGCGCTTTGCGCCGCCAGCAGGCCAGCCCCGGCAAAACCACGATCGCCGCCCACCACCAGCACATGACCCAACTGGCCCTTGTGCACACTTCGCGAACGCGCCGGCAACTGCGGCAAACTGGCAGGTGCGAGGCGCTGCGCGGTAAAGGCTTGAGCAGCGACCAGGGCCGCATCGGCCTGCAGATCATCAAACTGCAATTCACCCAGATAATCCGCCGACTGCCCGGTAAACAGCCCCAACTTCAGACCGATCAAGGTCACCGTCAGCTCTGCACGCACGGCAACACCCAGCACCTGGCCGGTATCAGCGCAGAGCCCGGACGGAATATCCACCGCCAGCACCGGCAGATCACTGGCATTCAACAGCCGGATGGCCTGGGCGTAAGGCTCGCGCACCGCGCCCTGCAAGCCCGTGCCGAGCAGAGCATCGAGCACCACGCCCTGCAGCTCGGCGCATTCGCTCCAGGGCTGCATCGACATACCAGCAGCAATCGCATGGTCACGGGCCAACGCGGCATCGCCCTGCAACTGCGCCGCATCGCCGACCGCCAGCACCTGCACCCGCCAACCCGCACGCAGCGCAAGGGCCGCCACCAGATAGCCATCACCCGCATTGTTGCCGCGCCCGGCCAGCACCGTCAGCACGCCTGCATCCGGCCAACGACGGCGCAGGGCACGCCAGATAGCATGCGCGGCGCGACTCATCAGCTCGAAACCCGGCGCGCCGGCTGCGATCAATCGCGCATCCAGCTCACGCACCTGGGCGGCGCTGTACAGCGGCAGAGGAAGATTGTCAGGCGAATGCAGCATGCGTCGGCTCCGATGTCTGGCAGAATTATACCCACCTGTGCCCTGGTTACCCGCCCTCATATGAACACTGACACCCTCGACCTTATCGCCCTCTCCCAGTCGATCAAAGACTGGGGCCGCGAGCTGGGCTTTCAGCAGGTCGGGATTGCCGATGTGCAACTGGGCGAACACGAGGCGCACCTGCAGCGCTGGCTGGACGCTGGTTACCAGGGCGAGATGGACTATATGGCCGCCCACGGCAGCAAACGTTCCCATCCGGATGAATTGGTGCCCGGAACCCTGCGTGTGGTGTCGCTGCGGATGGACTACCTGCCCGGCGACACACAGATGGCCCAGCGCCTCGCCCAGCCGGAGAAGGCCTACGTATCGCGCTACGCCTTGGGCCGCGATTATCACAAGCTGATCCGCAAACGCCTGCAACAACTGGCCGAACGCATCCAGCAGCAGATCGGTCAGTTCGGCTACCGCGCCTTTGTCGACAGTGCCCCCGTGCTGGAGAAGGCCATCGCCGAACAGGCTGGCCTCGGCTGGATCGGCAAGAACACCCTGGTACTCAACCGCAAGGCCGGCAGCTACTTCTTCCTCGGCGAGCTGTTTGTCGACCTGCCGCTGCCGGTGGACCCGCCTCACGCCAGCGAACATTGCGGCCGTTGCACGGCCTGCATGGATATTTGCCCGACCGCAGCCTTTGTCGACCCCTATGTGCTGGACGCGCGGCGCTGCATTTCCTACCTGACCATCGAACTCAAGGGCTCTATCCCTGAGGAGCTACGCGCGCCCATCGGCAACCGAGTGTTCGGCTGCGACGACTGCCAGATGGTTTGCCCCTGGAACCGCTTTGCCAAACCCACGGAGCAGAACGACTTCCAACCGCGCCACAGCCTGGACAACGCCGAGCTGGCCGAGCTGTTCTGTTGGAGCGAAGAAGAATTTCTTAACCGCACCGAGGGCTCACCGCTGCGCCGCGCCGGTTACGAGCGCTGGCTGCGCAACCTAGCCGTCGGCCTGGGCAACGCGCCTTCAAGCATCCCGGTACTGGAAGCACTCAAAGCGCGCCGCGAGCACCCCTCGGAGCTGGTACGCGAGCATGTCGAGTGGGCACTGGCGCGCCACGGTCTCTAACCGAACACAGAAAAAAGCCCGCAGTAGCGGGCTTTTTTATACGTCAGACCTTGAGGAAGTGCTGACGGTAGTGCTTCAGCTCAGCGATGGATTCACGGATATCATCCAGCGCCTGGTGCGTGCCCTGCTTCTGGAACGACTCCTTGACCTGCGGCGCCCACAGGCCGGCGAGAATTTTCAGGGTCGAGACATCCAGATAGCGGTAGTGGAAGTAGGCTTCCAGGTTCTGCATGTACTTATAGAGGAAGCGCCGGTCCTGGCCGATGCTGTTACCGCAGATCGGCGATTTGCCCTTCGGCACCCACTGCTCAAGGAAGGCAATGGTCATGGCTTCCGCTTCGGCCGGACCAATCTTGCTTTCCCGTACGCGCTGGGTCAGGCCGCTCTGGCCATGGGTGCGGGTGTTCCACTCATCCATGCCGGCGAGCAGCTCATCACTCTGGTGCACGGCAATCACCGGGCCTTCGGCGAGGATATTCAGATCGCTGTCGGTGACGATGGTAGCCATCTCGATGATGACATCCGTTTCGGGCTCCAGACCGGTCATTTCCAGGTCGATCCAGATCAGGTTCTGCGGGTTCTGCATGCGGGGCTCCTCGGCTAAGGCCGACAGTTTAACGAATAAATCAGCCGCGCATGCGCCACACGAACAGGCGTGACTTACGCCAATCGTGCAACTCGATCTGCTGATCCGCCGGCTGCCCCGGCACCTCAAAGGTATTACTGATAAACAGGCTACCGGCGGGCATTTGCGCACAGGCTTTGGCCCACAGTTCAGGCATCGGCGCTGGAGACAGAAAGCAATACACCACATCAAAGTGCGTCAGGTCGGTGCGCCAGAGGTTTTCATAGCGAATCTGACAGTTGCGCTGAGGCAAGGCACGCAACCAGGCGATAGCAAATGACAACGGCGCGGTTTCCACCCCAACAAACTGCGCCTGCGGGTAGTGGCGGGCCAAACTCAGCAACGTGCCGGCCGGGCCGCAACCCAGGTCGATAAAGCGAAACTCCGCGGGCTGCTGGTCAAGCACCGCACGCAGATGCTGACGCGTACCGGCAGCAGTCAGGTACAGAGGCACCCGCTCGCCAAAGCTGTTCCAGTTGAGCAGCAACAGCAGGACAAACCCACCGAGAAACACCCAGGACGGCAGTGGCGCGCCACCGGCCAACAGCAAGGCCGGGACGAACAGCAGGTTCAATCCGCACCACCAGCGTGACAACCCCAGGTAGCGCGCCAGAGTGGCAGCCAGCAAACCTTGCAGCAAGCCGGCGGCCAATAAGGTCGGTCGCCAGGGTGACAGCTGAGCCGTCAGATACAGCGCCAGGCCGACCAGCAAAGTCGCGCCTACCTGGGCAGACAAGGCCCGCAACGCCGGGTATTGCCGGACAACGCGCAGCATGCAGACTCCTGAACCGTCCGACCAATGATGCGCCGCAGTTTAGCCGTGCCAGCAGCTCAATAGGCAGCCCGTGCTAGACTCGCGACCGTTTATTGCGCAATTCAACTCTCGGAAGACCCATGGCCAAACGCCAACTCAACCGCCGGCAAAACTGGCGTATCGAAAAAATCCAGGGCGAGCGTGCCGCCCGCGCCGCCAAACGCGAGTCGCAGGCTGTACAGATTCTTGAAGGCGGTGACCTCGGCCCGGAACAGACCGGCCTGGTCATTGCTCACTTCGGCGTGCAGATCGAAGTTGAAGCACTGGATGGCGAATTGGCCGGCCAGGTATTCCGTTGCCACCTGCGCGCCAACCTGCCGACCATGGTCACCGGTGACCAGGTGGTGTGGCGCGCTGGCAACCAGGGCATTGGCGTAATCGTCGCGCAACTGCCACGCAGCACCGAACTCTGCCGCCCGGACACCCGTGGCCAGCTCAAGCCGGTAGCAGCCAACGTCGACCTGATCGTGATCGTCTTCGCGCCGCTGCCCGAGCCCCACGCCAACCTGATCGACCGTTACCTGGTGGCGGCTGAGCATGCGGGTATCCGCCCGCTGTTGCTGTTGAACAAAGCCGACCTGATTGATGAGCAAAATGGCGTGGCACTCAACGCCATGCTCAGCGTTTACCGCCAGCTGGGTTATCAGCTGCTCGAGGTATCTGCGCATCAGGGTGATGGCATGGAGCAGCTCAAGCAGCAGCTTGACGGGCATATCAGTGTGTTTGTAGGGCAATCCGGCGTGGGTAAATCCTCGCTGGTGAACAGCCTGCTACCCGATGTCGACACCCGCGTTGGGCCGCTTTCGGAGCAGTCCGGCCTAGGCACTCACACCACGACGACCGCACGGCTGTTTCACTTTCCAGGCGGCGGCGAGCTGATTGACTCACCCGGCATTCGCGAATTCGGCTTGGTACATGTCAGCCGTGATGACGTCGAAGCTGGCTTCATCGAGTTTAGCGAGCTGATCGGACAATGCCGCTTTCGCGACTGCAAACACGATCGTGAGCCGGGCTGCGCTCTCCTTAAGGCCCTGGAAGACGGTCGCCTGCACCCACAGCGCATGGCCAGTTACCGGCAAATCCTGGCGAGCCTGCCAGAAGCCGAGTACTGAAAAAATCGTCGGGAGCGATTTTTAACGTCGCGCTGCGACGGCCCGCAGGGTGGCCGCCAGGGATGGCAGGCCATCAACAAAAAAGGCCGCGACAAGTCGCGGCCTTTGGCTGGCGATTGCCGCTTACTCAGCGGGCTGATCGAACTCCAGCACGCCTTCCTCGAAGATATTCAAGCGCTCGCGTAACTGCCCATCGGGCAGCGGCTCACCGGGGGCGACGGGCACTGCCGCATCCGGTGCAATAGGCGCCGCAGCAGGGTCAGCAGGCGCATCGCCTGCGGCCCCATCACTCTGCTCACCCTCGATGGCGCGCTGGGCTTTCTTCGTCAGCACCACGATATCGATGCGCCGGTTGACCGGATTGAGCGGATTCTCCCGGTCAAACAACGCCGAGGACGCGTAGCCCACCACCCGAGCGACCTGCTCATCGTCATAGCCACCAGCAATCAATACACGCCGCGCCGCATTAGCGCGATCGGCGGACAGCTCCCAGTTGCCATAGCCACCACGGCCGACAAAGGGCTGAGCGTCGGTATGGCCGCTGACGCTGATCTTGTTCGGCACTGCGGCGATGGTATCGGTCATGGCCAGCAGGATGTCTTCAAAATACGGTTGCAGACGCGCACTGCCCGAAGCAAACATCGGCCGGTTCTCGGCATCCATGATCTGGATACGCAGACCGTCCTGGGTGATTTCGAAGAGGATCTGATCCTTGAAGTTCTGCAGCTGAGGATTTTCCTCGACCTTGTTCTGCAACTCCTGCAGCAACAACTCCAGCCGCTCGCGCTCGACTTCTTCGGCTATCGACTCGGCCTGCAACTTATCCACGTCCGCCTGCGCATCTTCGGCCGGGGACTGCTCTTCCTGCGGCTCATCGTTGAGGGTGCGATCAGGCGATGGTGTCGGCGTACCACCCAAGTCAATCACATGAGGACTGGCACTTTCCGAGAAGCCCACGGGGTCCTGGAAATAACCGGAAATCAACTTCTTCTGCTCTGGCGTGGCCGACGACATCAGCCACATCACCAGAAAGAACGCCATCATCGCCGTGGCAAAGTCAGCAAAGGCGATTTTCCAGGCACCACCGTGATGGCCGCCAGCAACCTTTTTGACCCGCTTAACGATAATCGGCTGGTTGTTTTCCATGCTATGCCTTAGCCCCCACGCATGGCCTGTTCAAGCTCGGTAAAGCTCGGACGGTGCGCAGGGAACAGCACCTTGCGGGAAAATTCCACAGCCAGCGATGGCGGCATGCCCGAGGCCGAAGCCACCAGACCGGCCTTGATCGCCTCATAGACGTTCAACTCTTCCTTGGCGTCGTGCTCCAGCGCACCGGACAACGGGCCGAAGAAGCCGTAGGAAGCCAGAATCCCGAGGAAGGTACCCACCAGCGCGGTACCAACCTTCTGGCCGATCTCCGCGTTGTCTGCCTCGGCGAGAATCGACATGGTGATCACGATGCCCAGTACCGCCGCCACAATACCCATGGCCGGCATACCGTCGGCCACCTTGGCCACGGCATGCGCTGGGTGATCGAGTTCTTCCTTAAGGCTGGCGATTTCCATGTCGAACAGGCCTTCGAGCTCATGCGGAGCCATGTTGCCGGAGGACATGATGCGCAGGTAATCGCAGATGAAAGAGGTCATCTGCTGATCTTTGAGGATGCCGGGGTACTTGCTGAAAATCGGGCTGGCGGCAGGGTCTTCGACGTCGGCTTCGATGGCCATCATGCCTTCGCGGCGGCTCTTGTTGAGAATCTCGTAAAGCAGCTTGAGCACATCGAGGTAGTAAGCATGGGTGAAGCGCGAGCTGAACATGCTCAGCGACTTCTTGAACACGTGCATGAAAGCGCTACCCGGGTTGGCCTGGAGGAAAGCCCCCAGCGCCGCACCACCGATGATCATCACCTCGAAGGGATGCACCAACGCCATAAACTGGCCACCGGAAAGGATAAAACCGCCCAATACGCTGGCGAATACAACAATGATGCCGATGATTTTTGCCATAGAAAGAGACTTGCCAGAGAGGGTAGAAAGGGGCTTTGCAAAACAACCCTTCTATTTATCGGAAGTTTTGCGCGAGACTATAGCCAGTTAAGGTCAAAAGCCAGCTTGTCTCAACCCGCATGCCAAAGCCCGTCCACTATCCGCGCACCCTGACCGACTGGCTCAAGCAGCTGGACAGCCAGCTATTGCCCGCTTCCATCGACAGTCAGCAAAAGCTGCGGCGCGCCCTGGCGGACAGCAATCGCTCGATGCGCGAGCTGGCGGACTTGATGCAGGGCTGCCCAGCGCTGGCGCTCAGCGTCTTGCGCGAAGCAAACCGCAAGAGCAGTGGGCTCAGCGAGCAAACCGAAAGCCTCGAAGCCGCCATCAGCCGCCTAGGCATCAAACGCACCGAAGACCTGCTTAATGCCCTGCCCGCCCTGCCTGAGCAGGAACTGCCCAAAGCCCTGCGGCAAATTCAACTGATCAGCCAGCATGCCAGCCACCAGGCCAACGGGCTGTTTGCCGGCCGTCTGGCGCGACTGTGGCAGGAAGTGCACTGGGGCAGCCTGTTGTTTCTCGCGCCGATCTGGACCCTGCTTGCAGCCCATCCCGAGCTATTCGAGGTGTGGGAGCAGCGGGTGCTGGTCAAGGGTGAGGCGGCAGCCAAGGTCGAAAAGGAGCTGCTGGGCGTACCGTTACTCAAACTGTGCCTGGCCCTGAGCGAGCAGTGGCACTTGCCGGAATGGGTCACCCAGGGCTATCGCCTGCTGGTCAGCGACCGCCGCCTGCTGGTCAAGGCGCTGCATATCGCCCGCGACAATGAACATCCCCTGCATCAGCAACAAGTTCTCGACGCCGACAGTAATCTGCGCCGCTGGCTGACCCAGCCGGCCAATAGCATTCTGCTGGCCAACGGCCTGGCGCTTTCCGCGCACTATGCCTGGAACAGTCCGCACAGCCTGCGCTGGCAGCGTCTGACCGGTTTATTCCTGCAACTGCCGCTCGATAACCTGCAGCAGTTGCTGCACCAGAACGCTGTGAGCAGCGCCCGCCAACTGCCTGGCACCGACCTCTGGCACCCGGCCGAAGCCTTGCTCTGGCCGTGGCAGGCGCGGCACCTGCAAATCACAGTCGAACAGCCCAAACCCGCCGTCGTCAGCGAATGGCGCCAGCAATGCGCGCAACTGCTCGCCCAACCCAGCGCGTTCACCAACGTGCTGCAGCTCACCGCCTGCGCCAATCAGGCGCTCCAGGCCTGCGGCATGCAGCGTGTACTGATCCTGCTGGCCGACCGCAACCACACACGCCTGATCGCCCAGCAACAGAGCGGCCTGGACAAAGCCGCCGCCAGCCTCAGCCTTGACCCACAGCAAAGCCAAGTGCTGCGCCGCCTACTCAGCGCACCGGCGCAGCTAAAACTGAGCCCGGCCAATATCGCGCAGTTTTCCGCCATGCTGCCCGGCGCACTGAAAAGCCTGTTCCCCAGCGAGCACCTGCTGATTCGCTCGATCGCCAGCAATAATCGCGTAGTCATGCTGATCTTCGCCGACCAGAACGGTCGAGCGCTGAGCGATGCCAGCGTGCAGGGCTTCGGCAAAACCGTGCAATGCATTGAGCGCGCCCTGGCCAGCTTTGCCAACCGCGGGCGCTAGGCTTTCCGCTACAATCCGTCCCTTTCCCGTCAAAAGAGGCCCGGCATGACCGCCTTCGCTGAGTTGCCCTTGCTGATCGAACCGGCCCAACTGGCCAGCCGCCTGGATGCGCCCGAGCTGATCCTGGTTGACCTGACCAGCAGCGCCCGCTACGCCGCCGGACATATCCCTGGCGCCCGTTTTGTCGACCCCAAGCGCACCCAACTTGGCCAGCCACCAGCCCCAGGCTTGCTGCCAGAGCAGGCTCAGCTTGAACAGCTGTTCGGCGAACTCGGGCATAACCCCAACGCCGTGTATGTGGTGTATGACGATGAAGGCGGCGGCTGGGCCGGACGCTTTATCTGGCTGCTGGATGTGATCGGCCACCAACGCTATCACTACCTGGACGGCGGCCTGCCAGCCTGGCTAGCGGAGGAGCGCGAGCTCAGCACCGCAGTGCCGAATGCTGGCACGCATGCTGTAGAGCTGCACCTGCAGGCCGCGCCGACCGCGACTCGCGAATACCTGCAAAGCCGCTTGGGCGCCGCCGATCTGGCGATCTGGGATGCCCGCGCACCAGGCGAATACAGCGGTGAAAAAGCCCTCGCGCAAAAAGCCGGGCACATCCCCGGCGCCATCAACTTCGAATGGACTGCGGGCATGGACCCAGCGCGGGCTCTGCGCATTCGTCAGGACATCCAGGCACAGCTCAACAGCATCGGCATCACGGCCGACAAAGAAATCATCACCCACTGCCAGACCCACCACCGTTCCGGCTTTACCTACCTGGTCGCCAAGCTGCTCGGCTATCCACGGGTAAAAGCCTACGCCGGCTCCTGGGGCGAGTGGGGCAACCACCCGGATACCCCGGTCGAGCGTTAAGCACGCGCCAAACCGCCAGTCACTTTTAAGGAACGCCAATGAAAGATCGCCTGTTCATCCTCATCCAGTACCTGCTGCCGCATCACCTGCTCTCGCGCCTGATCGGCTGCGCCGCGGAATGCCGCGCCGGCTGGTTCAAGAATCGCCTGATCGACTGGTTCGCCAAGCAGTACCAGGTCAACATGAGCGAAGCCCAGGTCGAAGACCTGACGGCCTTTGCCCACTTCAATGACTTTTTTACCCGCGCCCTGAAAGACGGCGCGCGCCCGCTCGACAGCACGCCTGGCGCAGTGCTCAGCCCCGCCGATGGCGCAGTCAGCCAGCTCGGCAAGATCGAACAAGGCCGAGTATTTCAAGCCAAGGGCCACAGCTTTAGCGTGATCGAACTGCTGGGCGGCGACAGCCAGCGCGCTGCGGCCTTTATGGGCGGTGACTTCGCCACCATTTACCTCTCGCCCAAGGACTACCACCGCGTGCACATGCCGCTGGCCGGCACCCTGAAAGAGATGGTTTATGTGCCGGGCCGGCTGTTCTCGGTCAACCAGACCACCGCGGAGAATGTGCCCGAGCTGTTTGCCCGCAACGAGCGCGTGGCCTGCCTGTTTGAAACCGAGCGCGGCCCAATGGCCGTGGTACTGGTCGGCGCGATGATCGTGGCTTCGATCGAAACCGTATGGGCGGGTCTGATCACGCCACCCAAACGCACACTGAAAACATTCAGTTACGATGAGGCTGCGCGTGCGCCAATCGTACTGGAGAAAGGCGCAGAGCTCGGGCGCTTCAAGCTGGGCTCCACGGCCATCGTGCTGTTTGGCCCGGAACAAGTGCAGTGGGCCGAAGAATTGGCCGCCAACAGCCCGGTGCAGATGGGTCAGCGCCTCGGCGCCCCACGCAGCTAACCCCGCCAAGCCAGCACTGTCAGCGCCCGCTAACAGTGCTGGGACGCCTACCCAGAGTGAACCTCTGGGCATGAAAACCTGTCACAACAATGACTTCCAGATGATTAGTGTGCCGCGCCAGCTTGGCAATCCAGCCAAGGACATGGCTGCGGGGGGCGCGAGATGCTGCTAGAGTCGAAACATAATTCCTAGACTCACCTGCCTTGCCCGTGTGCTGTGGAGTATCCGATTTAGATGGATAAACAGAATTCTCACTTGCTACTGCGCGTCACCACGCCGGATAAGCAAAGCCTGTCATTCTGCGAAGCCAGTCCTCGTGATCTGAAAAAATGGGTCGATGGCCTGCCCAAAGCCAATATCGGTGAAACCGCCCGCCAGCTTTACCAGGCGCTGGTCGAACTCAATCAACTGCTGACACCCTCGGAAAATCGCCTGCAACTGCTGGAAATCCTTCGCCCTGAAATCTATTTCGTCTGCAAGCAGCTGGAAAAACACTTCCTTAACCAGGCCATCGTTCTCGATGAGCGGCCGCGCAAGGTCGCCAACCTCTGCCAGGCCCTGCAGAACCACTTGGCCGTCGGTTACAAGCTGATCGTTGCACGCCTGGCGGCGCAACCGGGCCGGGAACGCCATCAACTGCTTGCCGTCGCCCTACAGCGCGCCACCCACAGCCTGTGCGGTCCATTGATTCGCGCTAGCCAGCTGTACTGCCCCGTTCCCGAAGGGCTCTGGCTTGAGTTGCATCAGCTGTACCAGATCGCCCTGGCGCGCGGCCTGCACAAGACCCTGATTCGTGATAGTCAGGCCCTGCGCACCCAAGGCCTGAGCACCGAACAGAGCTATCTGGTTGCTCTGCTGCTCGGCTGCGCGCGCTGCAACCAGATGCGTCAGAGCGCTATTGCCCGCCTGGCCGAAGTGCTCGAACCCTGGAGCGCACTAGCAACACTGCAGGCCGGCGATGCGCCCTCCAGCCTGTTCGCCATGGCCCCGCAACTGGATGGCCCGCCCCGCTATATCTCGCTGTTCCAGCAGAACCAGCTGCACAACGCCGTAGGCATCGACCCAAGCCAGTTGGTGGACGCCATCAAGGAACATCTGCTGCTGCCGGCCGAGAGCATTGCTCAGTCGCGCCTGACCGTCCCCGAAGGCTTCAGCCACGACATGCTGCAGCACCTGGCCGCCGCCTGGGGCGATATCGCTGAGCGCACCTTTCAGCGCAGCCAGGGCCAGGGCGCATTGACCCTGTGCATTGGTATGAGCGCACTGCATTTTTACCTGGCCGGCAAACGTCCATTCAACGACGTACTGCAACTGCCCGTGACGACCAATGCAGCTGTATTTAAGGCCAACACAGGGGCACCGGATGTCTGGTCGAACGCCTTCGATGCGCAGAAGAGCAACCAGTGGGAAAACGGCCTACCCTTCGAAGAAATTCAGTACAACAAGCCGAACCAGCCCAATGAACCTAACGTGCCCAGCGGCCAAGAAAGCTATCCGACTTACGAAGTGGCCATCGTCAATATCAGCCCCGGCGGCTACTGCCTGTCGTGGCCGAAGGACGTACCCAGCCAGCTGCAGGCCGGCGAACTGCTCGGCGTACAGGGCCTGCCGCAACAAGGCTGGAGCATTGCCGTAGTGCGCTGGATTCGCCAGGTCCGTGGCGGCGGCACCCAGATGGGCATTGAGTTGATCGCACCGCATGCGCAAGCCTGCGGCCTGCAGCTGGTGCGCAAAGCCGAACAGAACAGCCAATACCTGCGCGCCCTGCTGCTGCCGGAAATCAGCGCCATTTCGCGCCCGGCCAGCGTGATCACTGCGCGCCTACCGTTCCAGGAAGGCAACAAGGTCAGCATCAACCTGAACGGCAACGAGCATCGTGCGGTGCTCAGCCGGCGGCAAACCAGCACTGGCAGCTTCAACCAGTTCGAGTACCGCGGCGTCGAGCAGATCAGCAGTGAGCACGGGAAGCCTGTCACAGCGCCGAAAAGCCGCACGCCAGGCGGGGAGGAAGACTTTGACTCACTTTGGAAGTCGCTGTAGATTGCCGACGCACTCCCTTTTGTCGCCTTTTCGCGCCCGTTCGGCGCAGATTTGATACCACACCATGGCCATTGAAAAAAAAACCATACGGCTACTGATACTCGAAGACTCGCAGAATGAGGCCGAGCGCCTGGTCAGCCTGTTCCGCAACGCCGGGCGGGCAACCCGTGTGCATCGTCTGAGCTCCAGCGATGACCTCAACGAGGCCCTGCAGCAAAGCTGGGATCTGCTGATCTGCGCGCCGAGCAGCGAACAACTGGCTCCGAGTGAGGCGATTGGCGCGATTCGCCGCCAGGCCAAGGACATTCCGGTTATTCAACTGCTCGCTGACAACGACTCCGACAGCGTCACCGAAGCGCTGATGCTCGGCGCTCAGGACGCGTTGCCGCAAGGTGAAGACGAACGCCTGGTACTAGTCGCCAAGCGTGAGCTGGCCAATCTGGAAGAGCGCCGCGCACGCCGCGCCTCCGAAGTGGCCCTGCGCGAAGCGGAAAAACGCTGCCAGCTGCTGCTCGACAGCTCCGTCGATGCCATCACCTACGTGCACGACGGCATGCATATCTACGCCAACCGCGCCTATCTGGAGCTGTTTGCCTACGAAGATGCCGACGAACTGGAAGGCATGCCGATGATCGACCTGATCGGCAGCAGCGACCAGTCCAGCTTCAAGGACTTCCTGAAGAATTATCAAAGTGCCGAAGGCAGCGCCGAGCTCAACTGTGCCGGCATCAAGGCCAACGGCCAGAGTTTCCCGGCGCAGATGAGCTTCTCCCCCGCCACCTACGATGGAGAGCCGTGCATCCAGGTGGTGATTCGCGCCGAAACTGGTAATGCCGAACTGGAAGAAAAGCTGCGCGAGATCAGCAGCCAGGATCTGGTCACCGGTCTGTTCAACCGCACGCACTTCCTCGAACTGATGGACAGCGCCGCCGAGCGCGCGGTAAATGCCGGCCAGCCCTCAAGCCTCGCCTACATCCGCGTCGACCGCTACGCCAGCCTACTCGCCGATATCGGCCTGGCAGGCATCGACATCCTTCTCACCGATCTGGCCAATTTGCTGCGCGCGCACTTCAGTGCCGACGCACAACTGGCGCGCTTTGGTGATGACGTGTTTGCCGTACTGCAACCCGGCGTCAACCCGGAGAGCACCCTCGAGCAGCTGAACAGCCTGCTGAAAAAAGTCGAAAGCCACCTGTTCGACGTCAGCGGCCGCACCGTGCAAAGCACCCTGTCGATTGGGGTTGCCGGGCTTAACGAAAAAACCGCCAAAGCCCAGGAAGTGGTCGATCGCGCCCATCGCTGTGCTGACGAGCTGAGAGACGGCAACGCCATCAAGGTATTCAACCCGGCTGATGAGTTGGCCGCTGCCGCGAGCCGCGGCAACATAGTCGCCATGATTCAACAGGCACTGGAAAAGAACAGCTTCCGCCTGCTGTTCCAGCCGATCATCAGCCTGCGCGGCGACAGCTTTGAACACTATGAAGCGCTGCTACGCCTGATCGGCCCGCAGGGCGAGGAAATCCCGCCGGCGGAACTGTTCAGCGCGGCGAAAGATGCCGGGCTTGCCGAGAAGATCGATCGCTGGGTCATCCTCAACTCGATCAAACTGCTCGCCGACCACCGCAGCAAGGGCCACAACACCCGCCTGTTCGTGCACCTGTCGACTGCCAGCGTGCAAGATCCGACCCTGCTGCCGTGGCTTAGCGTGGCCCTGAAAGCCGCACGCCTGCCGTCTGACTCGCTGGTGTTCCAGTTCAGCGAACCGGATGCGATTGCCTACCTGAAGCAGGCCAAGGCCATCACCCAGGGCCTCAACGAACTGCACTGCAAAACCGCACTGACCCAGTTCGGCTGCTCGCTGAACCCGTTCAACACGCTGAAGCACTTGCATATCGACTTCGTCAAAGTCGACAGCTCCTTCTCCCAGGACCTGAGCAAGGCGGAAAACCAGGAAGCGCTGAAAACCCTGCTGGCCAGCCTGCACTCCCAGGCCAAGCTGACCATCGTGCCCTTTGTCGAGAGCGCCAGCGTGCTGGCCACCCTCTGGCAGGCCGGGGTCAACTATATCCAGGGGCATTACCTGCAGGGCCCGAGCCAGTCAATGGACTACGACTTCTCGGCCGGCGACGAGTAAGCAGTACCGGTACAAGAAAGCCGCCCGAGGGCGGCTTTTGTTTGCCTGCTATTTACTCCAAACCGTCGCGATCGCGAAAGCCGAGCAGATAGAGGATGCCGTCCAGCCCCAGGGTCGAGATCGCCTGCTTGGCCGACTGCTTGACCAGCGGCTTGGCACGGAACGCCACACCCAGCCCCGCGATGGCCAGCATGGGCAGATCATTGGCGCCGTCACCCACGGCGATGGTCTGCTCCAGGCGCAAGCCTTCCTTGGCCGCCAGTTCGCGCAGCAGATCAGCTTTGCGCTGGGCATCGACAATCGGCTCGACCGCCACACCGGTGACCAGGCCATCGACGATCTGCAGTTCGTTGGCAAACACATAGTCGATACCCAGCTTGGCCTGCAGCTGCTTGGCAAAGTAAGTAAAACCACCAGAGAGGATCGCGGTCTTGTAACCCAGGCGGCGCAGCTCGCTGAACAGTGTCTCGGCGCCTTCGGTCAGGCGCAGCGAGGCGCCGATATCGGCCAGTACGGTTTCCGGCAGCCCCTTGAGCAGCGCCAGGCGCTCGCGAAAGCTGGCAGCAAAATCCAGCTCGCCGCGCATCGCGCGCTCGGTAATTTCCGACACTTGCTCACCGACGCCAGCAGCCTTGGCCAGCTCGTCGATCACCTCAGCCTCGATCAGTGTCGAATCCATGTCGAACACCGCCAGGCGGCGATTACGGCGGAACAGCGAATCGCGCTGGAAGGCGATATCAACGTTCAATTCCTGCGCCACGCTAAGGAACTCGGCACGTAAGGCGGCTGGGTCGGCCGGCTCGCCCCGCACCGAGAACTCAATGCAGCCCTTGCCCTGCTCGGCCGGCATATCCAGCGGCATGCGCCCGGAAAGACGGTCGATATGGTCAATATTCAGGTCATAACGCGCGGTAATTGCACTGACGCGCTGCAGTTGCTCGGCCGTGACCTTGCGCGTCAGCAGGGTGACGATATGCCGAGCCTTACCCTGACCACTGACCCACTGCTGGTAATCCGCCTCAGAGACAGGAGTGAAGCGCACCTGCTGATCAAGCTTGTAGGCGGTGAAGAGAATGTCCTTGAGCACCGAGGAGGCGCGCTCGGTATCCGGGATTTCCACCAGGATGCCGAACGACAGGGTGTCATGGATCACCGCCTGGCCAATATCGAGGATATTCACCCCGCCCTGGGCCAGCACACCAGTGATGGCGGCAGTCAAACCGGGGCGATCTTCGCCGGTGATATTGATCAGGACGATTTCGCGCAAGGCTCGGTCTCCAGTACAGCGTCAGGGGCAGCGGCTTGCTGAACGGGTCACAAGCCGTGGAAAAGGCGCACATTCTACCCATTTTCACGGGTAAACAGCCACGCACGGCGCTTTGCCCACCGCGGGGGCACCGCTATACTGCGCGCCAACTACAGTCGACATGAGCCGAGCTCTGTGAACCGGCCCGCCCCCGTAAAGCCCGATAATTTCTTCCTGCTGCTGTTCCAGGCCCTGCGCCAACGGCGCATACCCCTGGCGCTGCGCATTGTCAGCCATAGCCTGTTGCTGGTGGCCCTGGCCCTGGTGATCTATGGCTGGGTGATTGGCATGCAGTTCAAGCACGCTATGCAGCAACAGGCCGAAGCCCTGGGCACCAGCCTGATTACCCAGACGGCCGCCTCGGCGACCGAGCTGCTGGTGTCCAACGACATCCTCAGCCTCAACGTGCTGCTCAATAATCTGGTAAAGAACCCGCTGGTGGCCCACGCAGCCATCTACAGCGTGGACAACCGCATCCTCGCCGAGGCCGGCTCACGCCCCAGCCAGAGCATGCTCGGGGAAACCGAGGGGCTGTATTCGACGCCCATCACCTTCCAGGAGGTGATCGCCGGGCAGCTGCGCATCAGCCTGGATATGCAGCAGTTTCAGCAACCAATGACCATCAGCCTGCAGAGCATGGGCATTCTCAGCCTGATTCTGCTGGCCCTGACCCTATCCTTGAGCATGCGCCTGGGCCGGCATATCTCCACCCCGCTGCTGCAGCTGCGGGTATGGCTGCGCGACCCGGATGACCCGGCCCCTGGCGCTGGTCGTCAGGATGAGATCGGCGATCTGGCGCGCCAGCTGCAAGCGCGCCTGGTGCCCGAGAAGCCTGCACTGCCAGAAGAAGAGGGAGAACCGTTCTACGACGACGAGCCAGTCGCCCAGGACGATGACGACTATCTACCGGAGTCGTTCGAGGATGAGCCGGACTTCGAAGTCCGCGACCTGCATGACGAACGCTTCGATGAGCAGGACGAACCAGTAGACCCCCTGCATACCACCGACGCCGAGCATTACGCGGGCAGTGCAGTGGATGACCCCTTCTCCGAGCTGCGCGATCAGCCCGAAAACGAGCCCGTAGCAGCACCTGCACCAGCGATACAGCAGCCGCAGCCCAGTGCCGTGCTGGCTATCCAGCTGGGTGCCCAGGAGCAACTGCGCCGCCTGCCGCGCGCGCGCCTGATGGAATTGCTGCAGCGTTACCGCGACTGTCTGGACCGCGCGGCCAGCCTGTATCAGGGCGAGCTGCACACCCTCAGCGACGGCAGCAGCCTGATGCTGTTCCACCAGCTGGATATTGGTGAGGACTATCTGACCCACGCAATCTGCTGTGGCGAGCTGATGCGCGCCCTCGGCCATGCCCTGCAGATTGAAGTGGCGGACAGCGGCATCACCCTGCAATTGCAGCTTGGCCTGACTCTGGGTGAAAACCTTAGCGAGCTCAGCCAGGGAGACCTGCTGCTCAGCGAAACGGCGCAGAATGCCCTGGCGCTGTCACAACACAGCCGCAACCTGCTGCTGGTCGAGCGCAGCATTGCCGACGATCCACTGGTAAGCCAGCGCGCGCGCATTCGCGCCATCGCCAGCCCGCAAGGCGCTTGCTGTGTGGAACGTCTGCTGGAACCCTACCCATCGCTGCTGGAGCACCAGCTGGCGCGCATGCACGAAAACCATTAATCCGACCCAACAAAAAGCCCGCCTGATTGGCGGGCTTTTTGTTGGCGGCGCTTAGAAGCGGAACACTTCGCCTTCATCACGCATCGGCTCAACTACCGGGATACGTGGCGGCGTGGGCGGTGCGGGCTTTACCTGCGCGGGTTTGCGCGGCGGCTCTGGCACTACCGGCGCAGGCGCGCCGTGCGTTTCGATGGCTACGGCCAATTGCTCGACCAACTGCTGCACCGCCAGACTCTGCGCACGCACCTGATCGACGATGGTGCCGCTGTGGGCTTCTTCAAGTCGCACCAGGCGCCCGTCGAGCAGCTTGCCGTCGACACCAGTCAGCCGCCACTGCGCTTCCAACACAGCTGGGCGTTGCGGGCCGGAATCCAGACGGGTAATCGACAGCCCCAGACGCACCTGCGGCACAAAACCGGCGGCGGCTGGTGCCAGCACCAGGCGCTGACTGTCCAGACGCGAGGCCAGTTGGCGCAACAGCTGCTGATCGATATCGGCGGCCAGGCTACCAGCCCAACGCGCATCCTCGGCGGCGGTCAGGCTACCGTCGGTCTGGCGCTGTAATAGCGCCTCGCGCTGCAGGTAATCAGCAATCGCCACCGGCCCAAGCAGCACGGCAATGCCCTGCTCGGCTGCGGGTACGCGAACATCGCCGCTATCAAGCTGGTACAGCGGCGCTTGCTGATAGCGCGTACAACCCGCCAGGCCAAGCACGCCGGCCAGCAGCAGAATTCCGGGAAAACGCAGAACAGTCATCTCACTCATCCAGCCGGCCAGGTTGCCGGCGTGCATACCAAATTAGGTGCCAGTGGGCCGCTTGCGCGCCCCACCCTGCGGCTGCGTATCATCCTTGAAAGCCACCCGCGACTCCAGCGCGGCACTCTAGCGGCATGTATCCGAGCCCAGCTCTGAAGCTTAACCCTGGATTTCAACCAACAGACTGTCGACTCGCTGGAAGCCGCGCGGCAGCTTGTTACCGCGCCGACCGCGCTCGCCTTTGTAGTGTTCCAGGTCATCGGCCTTGAGCGACAGCGTGCGCTTACCAGCCTGCAAGACCAGGGTGCTGCCGACCGGCAGTACGGCCAGGTCAGTGAGGTATTCCTCGCGCGAAGCAACCCGCTCACCGGGAATACCAATGATCTTGTTGCCCTTGCCTTTGCCCAGTTGCGGCAGATCGCGCACCGGGAACAGCAACAGTCGACCTTCGGTGGTCACTGCGGCCAGCCAGTCCTCTTCGCGATTGGCCAACGGCTTCGGCGGCACCACCAGCGCGCCAGTTGGCAGGCTGAGTAATGCCTTGCCGGCCTTGTTCTTCGCTTGCAGATCTTCGCCCTTGACCACAAAGCCGTAGCCGGCGTCGGAGGCGATCACATACAGCGCATTGTCATCGGGCAGCAGCACGCATTCGAAGGTCGCCCCCGGTGGCGGCGTCAGGCGTCCGGTCAGCGGCTCGCCCTGACCACGGGCGGATGGCAGCGAATGCGCAGCCAGCGAGTAGCTGCGCCCGGTGGAGTCGATAAATACCGCGTACTGGTTGGAGCGGCCTGGCGCAGACGTCTTGAAGCCATCGCCAGCCTTGTACGAGAGGCCCGTGGCGTCGATATCGTGGCCCTTGGCGCAGCGCACCCAGCCTTTTTCCGAGATCACCACGGTGACCGGCTCGGTCGGCATCAGCTCGGTTTCGCTCAGCGCCTTGGCTTCGGCGCGGGCAACGATCGGCGAACGACGGTCATCGCCGTATTTTTCGGCGTCGGCCAAAATTTCCTGGCGCACCAGCTTCTTCAGCTTGCTTTCGCTGCCGAGCAGGGCCAGCAACTTGTCGCGCTCCTTGGCCAGCTCTTCCTGCTCGCCACGGATCTGCATTTCCTCAAGCCGCGCGAGCTGGCGCAGGCGGGTCTCAAGTATGTACTCGGCCTGAATCTCGGTAAGGCCGAAGCGTTCCATCAACACCGGTTTGGGTGAATCCTCGGTGCGGATGATGCGGATCACTTCGTCGAGGTTGAGGAAGGCAATCAAGCGGCCCTCCAACAGGTGCAGACGATGCTCAACCTTGTCCAGACGGAACTGCAGACGACGGCGTACGGTACCGACGCGGTACTGCAACCACTCGGTGAGCAGGGTACGCAGGTCTTTCACCGACGGTTTGCCGTCCAGGCCAATCACGTTGGTGTTGACCCGGTAGCTGGACTCCAGCTCAGTGGTGGCGAACAGGTGCTGCATCAGCTCATCGGCATCCACGCGGTTGGAGCGCGGGATAATCACAATGCGGCACGGGTGCTCGTGGTCCGACTCGTCGCGCAGGTCGGCGACCATCGGCAGCTTCTTCGCCTGCATCTGCGCAGCAATCTGCTCCAGCACCTTGGCCCCGGAAACCTGATGCGGCAGCGCGGTGACGACAACATCGCCGTCCTCAACGCGGTACACGGCGCGCATACGCACCGAGCCTTTGCCGGTTTCGTAGATCTTCAGCAGATCGCTACGCGGGGTGATGATTTCCGCTTCGGTCGGATAATCCGGGCCGAGAATATGCTCACAGAGCTGCTCGACCGTGGCATTCGGCTCGTCTAGCAAACGAATACAGGCCGTCGCGACCTCACGCAGGTTATGCGGCGGCACGTCGGTGGCCATGCCCACGGCGATACCGGTGGTGCCGTTGAGCAGAATATTCGGCAGGCGCGCCGGCAGGGTCGCTGGCTCATTCATGGTGCCGTCGAAGTTCGGCACCCAGTCCACGGTGCCCTGGCCCAGCTCGGTCAGCAGGACTTCCGAGTAACGCGACAGGCGCGCCTCGGTGTAACGCATGGCGGCGAAGGACTTCGGATCATCCGGCGCACCCCAGTTGCCCTGGCCGTCGACCAGGGTGTAGCGGTAGCTGAACGGCTGCGCCATCAGCACCATGGCTTCGTAGCAGGCGCTGTCACCGTGCGGGTGGAACTTGCCGAGCACGTCACCGACGGTACGCGCCGACTTCTTGTGCTTGGAGTCGGCGTCCAGGCCCAGTTCGCTCATGGCGTAGACAATGCGCCGCTGCACGGGCTTGAGGCCGTCACCGATATGCGGCAGCGCGCGGTCCATGATCACGTACATGGAGTAATTGAGGTAAGCCTGCTCGGTAAAATCGGCAAGGGAACGGCGTTCAACACCGTCCAGGCTCAAATCGAGGGATTCGCTCATGCGTGCCTCATTGCAAGGTGGATTGGCGCAGCATCAACGTGCCGCCGCGCTGGGTAAATTCGAGTTGTTTCAGGGCACTCATGCCCAGTAATACGTCATCGCCGCCCATGCCGGGGGCAATCAAAGCGTCTACATCGGTCAATACGATATCGCCCAGCTGCAAGCGTTCCAGCCGCGTGCGATGGGCTGTGGCGCGACCATTGGCGGTGCTGATGGTGATTGCCGCGCCGGCTTGCAAACCCAGGCGCTGCGCCACCTCGGTCGGCACCGCGACCTGCGTCGCACCAGTATCGAGAAGGAAGGTCACCTCCTCGCCATTGATCTTGCCGCCGGCCATATAGTGGCCCTGACGGCTGCTGGCCAGGTGCACTTCGACATAGCCGCTGCCATGCAGCGACTCAGGCGCGCGATTGGGATTGCGCTGGGCATCTTCCCAGTCACCGAAGAACTTGGTCGCCAGCAACAGCGCTGCACCCCAGGCCAGCACCAGCATCATCCGACCAGCACGTTTACCCGCTGGCTGCTCGCTCACGGCTTGCTGCCCCAGCCGCCTTGGGGTGCGGCAAAGCGCCAGATAATCGGCCGCGACTCACCGTCGGCACGGCTGAAGCTGCCGTTATCGACACCGATCCAAGCACCATCCTGATCCACCCACAGCGCTTCCGCCAGGCCATAGGACGGTGCATAGAGCCGCTCTGGGGTCAGTGCCTCGGCGGCAAACGACCAACACTTCTCGACCTGACCATTGTTCAGGTCGCGCCGACAGATACGGTGCGCCTGACGCTCAAGGGTGAAGAGCTTTTCGTTATGGAAGGCCAGACCCGAGAAATCCCGAGGCTGCGGCTTGCCGCCCAGCTGCTCGGGGCCCGTTTCCGTGCCCGCCTCGCTGAATAACACGCAGCCACCAGTGCAACGCCAGATCGCGCGCTGTTTGTGCGCCACCAACAAGCCGCGACGCATACGCTCAGCCGCCAGGTACAGGCGCTCACCGGCAGGATCGACGGCAATACCTTCAAACAGCGAGTTGTAATGCAGCGCCATGCCACTGGCGCGCGCCTGGCGCAGCAGGCCCTGAGGCAATTTCAGCCAGTTAGGCTCGCCGACCACCGGTAACTGCAGCACGGCCGCCTTGGCTTCGCTGACCAGGTAGCGGTTGCCAGCGTCGTCACAACTGATGCCCTCGAAATCCAGCTCACCACCGCGTACCAGGCCGGCGACCCAGCTGCGCATGCGCAGCCCCCAGGGCAAGCGCACATCCGGCGCAGGCGGCGCGACAAAGCTCTCGGCCGTGGCCTGCCACTGCGACTCATCCGACTCCAGGCGATAAAGCTGCTGATCATCCCGATCGGAAACCACCCACAGCGCGTTATCGCACCAGGCCAGTCCAGATAGATTGCCGCCACTGACGCCACTGACCGCTTGCTCGTTGAGCAGTTTCAGCTCCTCCAATGCCGCCGCACTCGCCAGCAAGGGTGAGCAGAGCAGCAGGCAGACAGCCAACAGCCGCTGCATCAGAGCAGCACCTCGGCCAGGTTGCCCTTGGACTCCAGCCAGGATTTACGGTCGCCGGCGCGCTTCTTCGCCAGCAGCATGTCCATCATTTCCTGGGTACCGGGGTAATCGTCCAGGGTCAGCTGCACCAGACGCCGGGTGTTGGGGTCCATGGTGGTCTCGCGCAACTGCGGCGGGTTCATCTCACCCAGGCCTTTAAAGCGCGTGACCTGCGGCTTGCCACGACGCTTCTCGGCCACCAGACGGTCGAGAATGCCGTCGCGCTCGGCTTCATCCAGGGCGTAGAAAATCTCCTTGCCCAGGTCGATGCGGTACAGCGGCGGCATGGCGACATAGACGTGCCCCGCATCCACCAGCGGGCGGAAATGCTGGACGAACAACGCGCAGAGCAAGGTGGCGATGTGCAGACCGTCGGAGTCGGCGTCGGCGAGGATGCAGATCTTGCCGTAGCGCAGCTGGCTGAGGTCGCTGGAACCCGGATCGAGGCCAACCGCCACGGCGATGTTGTGTACTTCCTGACTGGCCAGCACTTCGCTGCCATCGACTTCCCAGGTGTTGAGGATCTTCCCGCGCAACGGCAGGATCGCCTGAAACTCTTTATCCCGCGCCTGCTTGGCCGAACCACCGGCGGAATCACCCTCCACCAGAAACAGCTCGGAGCGCATCGGGTCTTGGCCCGCGCAGTCAGCCAGCTTGCCAGGCAGCGCCGGGCCCTGAGTGATGCGTTTGCGCTCGACCTTCTTGCCGGCCTTGAGGCGGCGGTTGGCGTTGCTGATCGCCAGTTCGGCGAGCTGCTGACCGAGTTCCGGGTGACCGTTAAGCCACAGACTAAAGGCGTCCTTGACCACGCCGGAGACAAAGGCAGCAGCCTCACGGGACGACAGGCGCTCCTTGGTCTGCCCGGAGAACTGCGCGTCCTGCATCTTCATCGACAGAACGAAGGCGATGCGTTCCCAGATATCTTCCGGCGCCAGTTTGACCCCGCGCGGCAGCAGGCTGCGGAACTCGCAGAACTCGCGCATGGCATCCAGCAGGCCCTGACGCAGGCCGTTGACGTGGGTGCCGCCCTGGGCGGTGGGGATCAGGTTGACGTAGCTTTCCTGCACCGCGTCGCCACCTTCCGGCAGCCACAGCAGCGCCCAATCTACCGCTTCCTTGTTACCCGCCAGGCTGCCGCAGAAGGGTTCATTGGGTAGCCGTTCAAATTCACTGACCGCGTCCACCAGGTAGGAACGCAGGCCATCTTCATACATCCACTCAACTTTCTCGCCGCTGGCCTTGTCCTCGAAGCTGACCGCGAGCCCCGGGCACAAAACCGCCTTGGCTTTCAGTACGTGCTTAAGGCGGCTGACCGAAAATTTGAAGGAGTCGAAATACTTGGCATCTGGCCAGAAATGCACGCTGGTGCCAGTGTTGCGCTTGCCCACGGTGCCGACCACGGCCAGATCGCTGGCCTTGTAGCCGTCGGCGAAACTCATCTGGTACTCGTTGCCGTCGCGTTTGACCGTGACGATCACGCTGGTCGACAGCGCGTTGACCACCGAGATGCCCACGCCATGCAGGCCGCCGGAGAACTGGTAGTTCTTGTTGCTGAACTTGCCGCCGGCGTGCAGCTTGGTGAGGATCAGCTCAACCCCTGGCACGCCCTCTTCCGGGTGAATGTCCACTGGCATGCCGCGACCGTCGTCGAGCACTTCCAGGGAGTTGTCCTCGTGCAGGATCACCTGAATCGATTTGGCATGCCCGGCCAGTGCTTCGTCGACGCTGTTGTCGATGACTTCCTGGGCCAGGTGGTTGGGCCGGCTGGTGTCGGTGTACATGCCCGGGCGTTTGCGCACCGGGTCGAGGCCGGAAAGGACTTCGATGGCATCGGCGTTGTAAGAGCTAGAACCTTGCTGGGCCATGGGGTCTCTTGTTCGTCAATTGAGAGCGGAAAAGTCGATATCCTGCCACAGATGGCGAGGAATACCGGCGAAAACGAAAAGCATCGGCAGACGCTCGGCAAAACCCTGAAAGCCATGATCGCCGCCAGCCTGGATACGCAAGGCGCAGGCGCGGTAATAGCTCTGAGCATCGCGGTAATCGAGGGTTTCGTCGGCGGTCTGCAACCACACCTGATAGCGCGCCGGGTCTTGCAGCATTGCTATATCTAGTTCGGCCAAGGCCGATACGTGATCGGCCGTCAGCTCCCAGGTCTCGTCGCTGTAATAGTTCTTCTGCGGGCCCAGGTAGCCGTCGAAACGCAGATGCGGGCGCACGGCTGGATTGATCAACAACGCCGGCAACCCATGGCGTTCGGCCAAGTGGGTCGCATAGTAGCCGCCCAGCGAGCTGCCAACCAGCACGGGCCGACCAAGCTCGGCTATCAGCGCTTCGAGCTGAGCCATCGCCTGGCGTGGGTGGTGATGCAGGGCAGGTACTTGCAGCTGCGCGGCCATGCCTAGCTGTGCCATGGCGCGCTGTAACTGGCTGGCCTTGAGCGACGCCGGCGAGCTGTTAAGCCCGTGAATATAGAGAATGGATGTGGTCATGGGGCGGGAGGCTAACCGGTTGCGGCGACCGGCTGCAACCGGTTAGCCGAGCGACTCAATAGCCCTTGATGGTGTAATCGATTTCGAACTTGATCCCGGTAACCCGCGACACACCGGTTTCCAGGCGGCCATCGTCGAACAGACGCAGCCAGCGATAGCCCGGCGCGGTTTTATCGACCTGAAACTCCTCGCTGCCCGGCGCAAACTGCACGCAGGTAGAGGGCGACGCCAGCAGGCGGATCGGACCGCGCTGCTGATCGAGTTCCTGGTGGATATGCCCCCAGAGCACCGCACGCACCTGGCTGAAACGCTCGAGCACGGCAAACAAGGCATCCGGGTTACGCAAACCGATGGGTTCCATCCATTTGCAGCCGATGGACACCGGGTGGTGATGCAGGCAGATCAGGTGATGACGATCTGGTTCTTCGCTGAGTGCGCGCTCCAGCAAGGCAAGCTGCTGCTCACTGAGGTAACCGGGCACGGCACCGGGGATCGAAGAGTCGAGCAAAGTCACGCGCCAGTTGCCCAGGTCGATCACCGGCTCCAGCAGATCACTGCCGACACAGGCCGCCTGCATGGCAGGCACTTCATCATGGTTACCGGGAAACCAGCGCGCAGGCGCGGGGATGGCGGCAGTCATCTCGCGGAAACGCTGGTAGGACTCAGCGCTGCCGTCCTGCGAGAGGTCGCCACTGGCCAGGATCAGGTCAATCTGCGGTTGTTCCTGCAGCACACGCTCGATCACCCGCTGCAAGCTGTCCTGGGTATCCATGCCCAATAGCTTGCCTGCCCCGTCGGCAAACAGGTGACTATCGGACAACTGCACAAGCAGTACCGAGCGATCATCAGCAGTGGTTTTAGTCGGCGCGCCCGGCAAGACCTTCTCCTTGAGCGGAATGCGTGAATTATGCTGGCTAGCCCTGCGGGCGGTAAACCCGCGAAAGGGGAATAGATCACAGAACGCCCGCTGTAAATCCAACGCCCATCCTAAGGCTAGCGCGTATCGGAATAATGCGCCTGCGACTGATTAGCGGCAGAACGTGGAAAAACCTAACGCACGGGAGCCAGTTCGTGACCGCAGGCCAGGCAGTGACTCAGCCACTCGCCGAGAAACAGGTTGAGCTGAGTCTTCTCATCCGGCTGGTGCATAGCAGCATTGGGATAGGGGTAAATGCCGCGAAATCGCCGCGCGCTCTGCGCTCCAATAACTTCCGCCATACGCGCATCGTGGTACACGCGCACCTCCATATGCGGCACCGGCAGCCAGGGCAAGCTGTGCTCCTGACGCACGGAGAGGGTCGAGGTATAGGGGCAGGTTTCCAGTACTTCCAGCGCCAGCACGCCCAGTTGCTGTTCACCCTGACTCATGCCCACACGCCGCGTCTGCCGGTAGGCATCCGGCCCCTCACGCATTTCCGGCAGCAACTGCATCAGGCGCGCATAGTTGGCTTCGCAAGCGGCTTGCAGCTCGACCAGGTCGACCCGATAGCGCTCGCGCAGCAGGTTCACGACCACAGCCCCCGCACTTCGGAGCGGTTCAGCGCCAGCCACTGCAGGGCGATGATGCTCGCAGCATTGTCGATGCGACCGTCTTTCAGCGCATCCAGGGCATCTTCCAACGGCCAGACGTGCACGCGAATGTCCTCGCCCTCTTCCGCCAAGCCATGCACGCCACCGGCGCCTTCACTGTCGCAACGACCGACGAACAGATGCACACGCTCATCCGAGCCGCCGGGTGACGGGTAGTACTGGGTAATTGGCCACAGCGAAGTCAGCGGCAGATTGGCTTCTTCCATCGCCTCACGACGGGCGACTTCCTCCGGCTGTTCATCCTTGTCGATCAAACCGGCGACCAGCTCCATCAGCCAGGGATTGGCGCTTTTCTCCATCGCGCCAACACGGAATTGCTCGATCAGCACCACGCAATCGCGTTGCGGGTCATAGGGCAACACGCACACCGCATCGTGGCGCACGAACAATTCGCGACTCAGCTCCGGGCCCATGCCACCGGCAAACTGGCGATGGCGTAAACGCAGCCGATCGAGCTTGTAGAAGCCGCTGAAGCAGGCCTCGCGCTCAATCACTTCGACATCTTCTCGTTGCATAACGCCCCCTAATTAACAGAAACGGGCCCGAAGGCCCGTCCTGGTTACACTCTATGCTGCGCCGAAACATGACACAGCAAAAGCTCTATCAGACCTTGTGGTAGAGCTGCGCACCCTGCGCCTTGAACTCCTCTGCCTTGGCTTGCATGCCCGCCTCGGCATCCAGGTCGAGTGCGGCGATGCGTTGCTCTTCAGCATAGACGCGAACTTCCTGGGTGATCTTCATTGAGCAGAACTTCGGCCCGCACATGGAGCAGAAGTGTGCCACCTTCGCCGAGTCCTTGGGCAACGTTTCGTCGTGATAACTGCGCGCGGTGTCGGGGTCGAGGCCAAGGTTGAACTGATCCTCCCAGCGGAACTCAAAGCGCGCCTTGGACAACGCATTGTCGCGAATCTGCGCGCCCGGATGACCTTTGGCCAAGTCCGCAGCATGGGCTGCGATCTTGTAGGTGATGATGCCGGTCTTCACGTCATCCTTGTTCGGCAGGCCAAGGTGCTCCTTGGGCGTGACGTAGCAGAGCATGGCGCAACCGAACCAACCAATCATCGCCGCACCGATGCCGCTGGTGATGTGGTCGTAACCCGGCGCGATGTCAGTGGTCAGCGGGCCGAGGGTGTAGAACGGCGCCTCGTCACAGCACTCCAGCTGCTTGTCCATGTTCTCTTTGATCAACTGCATCGGCACGTGGCCAGGGCCTTCGATCATGGTCTGCACGTCGTGTTTCCAGGCGATCTTGGTCAGCTCGCCGAGGGTCTCCAGCTCGCCGAACTGCGCTTCATCGTTGGCGTCGGCAATCGAGCCCGGACGCAGGCCATCACCCAGCGAGAAGCTGACGTCGTAGGCCTTCATGATTTCGCAGATGTCTTCGAAATGGGTGTAGAGGAAGTTCTCTTTATGGTGCGCCAGGCACCACTTGGCCATGATCGAACCGCCGCGCGAAACGATACCGGTGACGCGCTTGGCAGTCATCGGCACATAACGCAGCAACACGCCGGCGTGGATGGTGAAGTAGTCCACGCCCTGCTCGGCCTGCTCGATCAGGGTGTCACGGAACAGTTCCCAGGTCAGTTCTTCGGCCGCGCCGCCGACTTTTTCCAGGGCCTGATAGATCGGCACGGTGCCGATCGGGACCGGCGAGTTACGGATGATCCACTCGCGGGTTTCGTGAATGTGCTTGCCGGTCGACAGGTCCATGACCGTGTCGGAACCCCAGCGAATGCCCCAGGTCAGCTTGGCCACTTCTTCTTCAATCGAAGAACCCAGCGCCGAGTTGCCGATATTGCCGTTGATCTTCACCAGGAAGTTACGGCCGATGATCATCGGTTCCAGTTCGGTGTGGTTGATGTTGGCCGGGATGATCGCGCGGCCGCGGGCAATCTCTTCACGAACAAATTCGGGAGTGATGATTTTTGGCACGCTGGCGCCGAAGCTGTGGCCGGGATGCTGCTGATCGAGCAGACCAGCGGAGCGCGCCACTTCCAACTTCATGTTCTCGCGGATGGCAACGTATTCCATCTCGGCGGTGATGATGCCTTTGCGCGCGTAGTGCATCTGGCTGACGTTGGCCCCGGCCTTGGCCCGGCGCGGGTTGTTGACGTGGGCGAAACGCAGCTTGGTCAGCTCGGCATCGGCGAGGCGCTGCTGGCCGAAGTTGGAGCTCAGGCCAGGCAGGCGCTCGGTGTCGCCACGGGATTCGATCCACGGTGAACGCACGTCGCCCAGGCCCTTGCGCACGTCGATGATGACCTTGGGATCGGTGTACGGGCCGGAGGTGTCGTAAACCACCACGGGCGCGTTGATCTCGCCGCCGAAGTCGGTGGGCGTAACGTCCAGGCTGATTTCCCGCATCGGCACCAGGATGTCCGGGCGCGAGCCCTGCACATAAACTTTCTGCGAACGCGGGAAAGGTTGGATCGACTGCTGGTCGACCTGGGCAGATTCACTCAGGATCGGATTGAGGTTTTTTTCTTGTGTGCTCATCGGCGGCTCTCCAGGGCTATATGTCGGAGCGAACCTGGACGGATGAGCGGCGAAAGGTGCACCAGGGGCGGTGCCAGAGGCTCGCCGGAGGGAGGGCGAGCACATCTTGTTCCCTACGCAGGCCTTAACCTGATCAGGTTCAACGGGATCCGGCAGCTGCCAATCTCAGCCCCGCAATTGGGGCACCCCGACAAGAACGCGAGCAGTCTAATCAACCCCAGCCAATAAAACCAACTCGGGAGTCAATTTCTCATGACCCATGCGTCGGAAAGTGACGAAAGCACCCACTACAAATACCCCGGCACGTAGAAGACGCCACGGATTGTTGCAATCTACACTCATTCAGCTCCAGACAAATCTTGACCCTCTCGGCAGCGCCCCTTAGCCTTGCCGATTACCGCCAAAATCAGGATCACCCTCATGTTGCGCAGACTCTCTCTGGCTCTCGCTGTGGCCGCCGCGTCCAACGGAATGGCCTGGGCTGCTGAACAAGCCCCGCTGTCCACCAAAACTGACCTGGTCACGGTTTACCAGGAAGCCGCCGCCAACAATGCCGACCTGGCCGCCGCCCGTGCTGATTATGAAGCGCGCAGCGAAGTGGTACCCCAGGCCCGTGCCGGCCTGCTGCCGAACCTGTCTGCCGGCGCCAACCTGAGCGACACCCGTACCCAGGTCGACTCGCCCGCCAACACCAGCTCGCGCAGCGGCATGGTGTACCAGGCCAACCTCAGCCAGCCGCTGTTCCGCGCTGACCGCTGGTTCCAGCTGCAGGCCGCTGAAGCGACCAACGAGCAAGCTGCGCTAGAACTGTCGGCCACCGAACAGAACCTGATTCTGCAGAGCGCCGAAACCTACTTCGCGGTACTGCGCGCCCAGGACAACCTGGCCTCGACCAAGGCCGAAGAAGCCGCGTTCAAGCGTCAGCTGGATCAAGCCAACGAGCGCTTCGATGTCGGCCTATCGGACAAGACTGACGTACTGGAAGCCCAGGCCGGTTTCGACACCGCCCGCGCCAACCGCATCATCGCCCAGCAACAGGTGGAAGACGCCTTCGAGGCCCTGATCACCCTGACCAATCGGGACTTCGCCGCCCTGGAAGGCATCGAACACAGCCTGCCGATCCTCGCGCCAACGCCGAATGACGCCAAGGCCTGGGTCGACACCGCCGCCGCGCAGAACCTCAATCTGCAAGCCAGCAACTACGCCGTTGACGCCGCCGAAGAAACCCTGCGCCAGCGCAAATCCGGCCACGCCCCGACGCTGGATGCAGTTGCCAGCTACCAGAAGGGCGACAACGACAGCCTCGGCTTCAGCAACTCCGGCGCACCCGGCCAGGCGCGCTTCAGTGGTGATGTCGAGCAACGCTCAATTGGCCTGCAACTGAATATCCCGCTGTACAGCGGCGGCCTGACCAGCTCCCAGGTGCGCGAGTCCTACCAGCGCCTGAACCAGACCGAGCAGCTGCGTGAAAGCCTGCGCCGTCAGGTGGTGCAGAACACCCGCAACCTGCACCGCGCGGTGAATACCGACGTGGAAACCGTGCAAGCGCGCAAGCAGTCGATCATCTCCAACCAGAGCGCCCTGGAAGCCACCGAAATCGGCTATCAGGTAGGCACGCGTAACATCGTTGACGTGCTCGACGCCCAGCGCCAGCTGTACAGTTCGGTGCGCAACTACAACAACGCGCGTTACGACTACATCCTCAACAACCTGCGTTTGAAGCAGGCCGCCGGCACCCTCAGCCCGGACGACCTGGCTGCCCTGGAGCAGTACCTGAAATCCGACTACAACCCGGATGAAGACTTCCTCCCGCCGGACCTGGCCAAAGCCGCCGAAGCCCAGCTACGTGGCAACCCGCAGTACTGAGTTGAGTAAGACGAAAAAGCCCGCTGAATTCAGCGGGCTTTTTTATGGCGCATCCATTTGCAGGGGCCTGTTAAAGCCTACCCGCTAATAATCGCCCCAGGCCTGCCAGCAAGCGCGCCAGCGCGCCCTGATTGGCCTGCATCACCGCCAACCCCGCATCACGCATGGCCTGCGCCGCCTCAGGCTCACGCCATAGTTGCGCGACTCGCTGCGCCAGACCGTCGGCATCCACCACCTCGCTCAACGCACCGGCAGCACGCAACTGCGCGGCAATCTCCAGAAAGTTAAACAGGTGCGGGCCGCTCAACACCGGCTTGCCCAGCGCCGCAGGCTCCAGCAGGTTATGCCCGCCATTGGCCACCAGGCTGCCACCGACAAAGGCGATATCGGCCAGGGCATAAAGAAACAGCAGCTCGCCCATGGTGTCGCCAAGCAGCACTTGATCAGCCGCCTGCAGAGCTTCGCCGGTAGAACGGTGCCGGGTAGTGAAGCCTTGCCGCTGGCACAACTCGAACACCGAATTGAAACGCTCGGGATGGCGCGGTACCAGAATCAACAGCGCATCAGGATTCTGCTTGAGCAGCTCACTGTGAGCAGCGAGGACGATTTCATCCTCACCGGCATGGGTGCTGGCGGCGATCCACACCGGGCGCTGCGTCGCCTGCCATTGCTCACGCAAGGCTGTAGCGCGGGTCAACAATGCCGGATCAATCGTCAGATCAAACTTGATCGAACCGGTGACCTCGACGCACTCAGCGCGCGCGCCCAGGCTGCGAAAGCGCTCGGCCTCTAACGCCGTTTGCACGGCCAGCAAATCCAGCTCAGCCAGCATCGGTGCCGTCAGTTTGGCAAAGCGCGAATAACCGCGCGCAGAGCGCTCGGAAAGCCTTGCATTGGCCAGCGCCACGGGGATGCCACGCTTGGCGCACTGGTGGATATGGTTGGGCCACAGCTCGGTTTCCATAATCACCGCCAGCTTAGGCTGCACTTGATCGAGAAAACGCGCCGCCGCCCAGGGCAGGTCATACGGCAGGTAGCAATGCTGCACGCGGCCTGCGTACTCCGCGCCACCGAACATGGCCTGGATACGCTCCGACCCGGTCGGCGTCATGCAGGTGATGGTGATCGGCAGCTGCGGATAGCGCGCCAGCAGCTCACGTACCAGCGGCGCGGCGGCGATGCTTTCACCCACCGACACCGCATGCAGCCAGATGCCACCCGGTTTGAGCGGCGGCAAGCCGAGGGCAAAGCGCTCGCCAATGCGCTTGGCATAGGCCGGCGCCTGCCAGGCGCGCCACGCCAGACGCCCGGCCACCAGCGGCAGGCCGAGATGAAACAGCAGGGTGTAGAGGCTTCTATTCATGGCGCGCAGCTTATGCACTTTGGCAAAACTCGTCGAGTAACGCGCAGGCCTGCATCAGCCAATCGCCTGCAGATGCTGAGCAAAGCACTCGGCCAACCACAACGCCGCCGGGCCCAGCGCTTCATCGCGGCGGCAGACCAGCTCCACCACCAATGGCGGTGGCGTCCAGTCGCTGCTCAGCTCCACCAGTTGGCTCTGATAAGTCGGGTACTGCACCACATGGCGCGGCAGCCAGGCCCAGCCGAGGTTGCGCATCAGCAGCTCGGCCATGGCGTAGAAGCTGTCGGTACGCCAGACCGACGGGCTGAGCTGCTCGCCGCCGGGATAGTGACTGTCCTGCGGCGCCATCAGCAGTTGTCGATGGCGCGCCAGCTCACGCCGGTCGACATGCCCAGCTCCCGCTAGAGCGTGCCCCGCCCCGCACACCGTAACCATCTCGATGGTACCCAGGCGCTGGCGCTCCAGGGCGTCGGGCATCTGTTCGTGGTGGAACAGCAGGCCAAGGTCGGCGCGGTGCTCCAGCAGCTTGCGCGCCACATCGCCCTGGGCACCGCTGGCCAACTGCACCTCCAGCAGCGGGAATTGCTGAGCCAGCGCCTCCAGGCTGTCGAGCACCGGCTGATAGGGCATAGCCTCATCCTGTGCCAGGCGCAAGCGCACCTCTTCACCGCGCACCAGACCCAGCGCACGCCCTTCCAGACGCTGGCACTGGCGCAACACCTCGCGGGCCTCTTCCAACAAGGCCGTGCCGGCATCGGTCAGGCGCGGCTGACGGCCGCTGCTGCGCTCGAACAGACGCACGCCAAGGTCGGCCTCTAGCAAGGCAATCGCATTGCTTACCGCCGATTGCGCGCGCTGCATCTGTCGGCCCACGGCGGAGAACGACTGGCCATCGGCGACGCTGACAAACAGGCGAATCTGCTCCAGGCTCCACTGCATAACCCATCTCCATATCAGATAGGTAATCACTTTATCCCATCCGCCAGATCACTAGAATGGCCGCCAGACCACCAAGGAGGCCACATCATGGGCGGCTATCTCTACCTCGCTATTGCCATCACTGCCGAAGTCATCGCCACCACCTCGATGAAGGCCCTGGATGGTTTCAACAAACCCCTGCCCCTGCTGCTGGTTGTGGTCGGCTACGCCATCTCGTTCTGGATGCTCAGCCTGGTGGTGAAGACCATCCCGGTCGGCGTCGCTTACGCGGTATGGGCGGGTCTGGGCATCGTCCTGGTGAGCATCGCCGCGGTATTTCTCTACCAGCAGCGCCTGGATCTGCCTGCCATGCTCGGCATGGGCTTGATCGTCGCCGGCGTCGTAGTGATTCAGCTGTTCTCGCAAAGCGTCGGCCACTGAGCGGCTGAGTCGCGCAGGCGCGCTAGCGCGGGCGGGTTATACTGCGCGCCTGTTTTCCCGGTGAGACACATGCATGTCCCAGGCGTTAAGCACTGATGTTTTGATCGTGGGCGGCGGCATCGCCGGCCTCTGGCTGAATGCGCGCCTGCGCCGTCAGGGCTTTGCCACTGTGCTGGTGGAAAATGCCCGCCTCGGCGGCGGGCAGAGCGTGAAATCCCAGGGCATCATCCATGGCGGCGCCAAATACGCCCTGCATGGCGCGCTGACCGGCGCCTCCGAAGCCATCGCCGATATGCCACGGCGCTGGCGCGAAGCCCTGGCCGGCAGCGGCGAACTGGACCTCACTGGCGTGCGCCTGCTCTCCGATGCCCACTACCTGTGGTCCCCCGGCAGCCTGGCCGGCAATATCACCAGTTTCTTTGCCAGCAAGGCGGTGCGCGGCCGGGTCGATCAGGTCAAGGGCGAGCAACTGCCGCCAGCCCTGCAGCACCCCAAATTCAAAGGCAAGGTCTACCGCCTGGCCGAACTGGTGCTGGATGTGCCAAGCCTGATCAGCCGCCTGAGCGAGCTGGCCGGCGATGGTTTGCTGGCCGCCGAGCGCATCGAACCGCTGCGGGAAAATGGCGAGCTGGTCGGCCTGATCATCGATGGTCGCGAGATTCGCGCACAACGCATCATCCTCAGCGCCGGGCGCGGCAATGCCGAGCTACTTAGTGCCCTTGGCCTGAGTCAGCCGGCCCAGCAATTGCGCCCGCTGCATATGGCCCTAGTCAAATGCCCAACGCTAAAACCGCTGTACGCCCACTGCCTGGGCGGCGGGCCGAAGCCGCGCGTAACCATCACCACCCACCCGGCTGCCGACGGCCAGTGGGTCTGGTACCTCGGTGGTGACCTGGCCGAGGCCGATGGCGTGGCCCGTGACGAAGCGGCGCAGATCCTGGCGGCGAAAAAAGAGCTGAGCGAGCTGCTGCCCTGGGTCGATCTGTCCGCCGCGCAATGGGCGACGCTGCGGGTGGAACGCGCCGAACCGGCGCAATCCGGCCTGGTCCGCCCAGACAATGCCTTTCTGCACGAGCAGGACAAGCTGCTGGTCGGCTGGCCGACTAAACTGGCTTTAGCCCCGGACTTTGCCGACCGCGTGCTGGCGGCGCTGGCCCGTGACGGCATTCAGCCGGCGCAGCACGCACCACTGCCCGCGCTACCGCGCCCGACCGTCGCCCCCGCCGCCTGGGAGGAACTGTTCTGATGCATCCACTGCACAGCCTGCACAACCTGCATCGCCCATTGGGCGCCACCGAGCTGCTGGTTTCGCCGCTGGGCCTGGGCACGGTCAAGCTGGGCCGTGATCAGGGGGTGAAATACCCCAACGGTTTCACCATCCCCGATGACGCCGCCGCACGCGAGCTGCTGGCCCAGGCCTATGATCTGGGCATCAATCTGATCGACACCGCACCCGCTTACGGCACCAGCGAAACCCGCCTCGGCCCGCTGCTGCGCGGCCATCGCCAGCAGTGGGTGATCGTCAGCAAGGCTGGTGAAGAGTTCGACAACGGCCAATCGCGCTTCGACTTCAGCCCGGCGCACACCCGTTTCTCCGTGGAACGCAGCCTCAAGCGTCTGGAAACCGATTTTATCGACCTGGTATTGGTGCATTCCGACGGCAACGATGTGGCCATCCTGCGTGACAGTGGCGTGTACGAAACCCTGGCTGAGCTTAAGCGCGAAGGCAAAATTCGCGGCTTCGGCCTCTCCGGCAAAACCGTCGAAGGCGGCCTGCTGGCACTGGAACACGGTGACTGCGCGATGGTCACCTACAACCTTAATGAGCAAAGCGAGCAGGCCGTGCTCGACTACGCCGAACTGCACGGCAAAGGCATCCTGATCAAGAAGGCCCTGGCCAGCGGTCACGCCTGCCTGGCGCCGGGCGTCGACCCGGTGCGCGCCAGTTTCGAGCTGATCTTCAGCCACCCGGCGGCGTGCAGCGCGATTATCGGCACCATCAACCCGCAGCACCTGGCGCATAACGTCGCCACGGCCGCCGCTGTAATTCAGGATATTGCCTGACGGGTCTCACCCGGCGATCTGTGCCAAGCTCTGAGGCCATGCCTACGCCCATGCCCGCGAGGAGTTGCAATGCCGCGCACCCTGATCCGCAAAGACCCCAGCAGCTTCAAGACCCTACAACTGTTTGTCGAAGCCAGCCCGGAAGGCCTGAGTTACCAGGGCCTGGGCATGCCGCTGAACTTCAGCCAGATGCTGGAAAAGCGCAAACCTGTGGCAGTGGCCGATACTCAGCGCTTTGCCGTGGAGCTGGCCAACCTGGGCGTTTCGGTGCGTCTGACCCTCAGCTGGCAGAGCCGCGAATACTGGGTACTGGTGCGCCAGCGTCGCGCGGATCGCGGCGACGTGGTGCTCAAGCTGATCTCCGGCTACGTGCCGGCCCATGAGCTCAACCTGCCGCTGCTCACCGCGATTCAGGAAGTGGCCGAAGAATGCCTGCTGGAAACCCCGGAAGGCTGGCTAAGCGGGCGCTATGGCGACACCTGGCTGCCAACGCCCTACCAGAGCAGCCTGCGCTACCGGGAAACCGCGCACTTCAGCCTAAGCCCGCTGTCCGGCGCCGCGCGCCCAGTGCAATGCGGCAACCTCAAGCTGCTCGAACGCCCGCGTGCCTACGTGCACCTACCGACCGCCTCGTTGCAGCTGGTGTATGACCTGCGCCTGGATTTGCCCAAGGAGACGCGCCAGCTCAGCCTGCTGCATGTCGACGAACACCTGGAAGACGGCCAACTGATCGCCCGCCTCAATCGTGCCCGCCCCGATCTGTTTCTGATCCCGCTGGATCAGGGCCGGCCAACTGCCGAGCTGCTGACCCTGAAGCAAGGCCAGCTTTCACCCGCCAGCACCCGCGGTCTGTGGCTGGCGGAGAGCTTTGCGCCACAGGATGGCTGGCTGGTGCGCGATGAGCGTATTCGCTGGAAAGATTGGCTGGTGCAGACGCAAAAAAGCCCCACCTAAGCAGGGCAAAAAGGGATTTCAGGCAAGTGGGCTGGATTCACCCAGCCCGCGTGAACAACTACTTCAATTCGCTGGAGCTCTTGCCCAGCAATCGCCTGGCGACGATCAGCAGTTGGATCTGCTGGGTGCCTTCAAAGATGTCGAGAATCTTCGAGTCGCGCGCCCACTTCTCCAGCAGCTCATCCTCGCCGTAGCCCAACGCGCCGGCCAGTTCGACACACTTCAGCGTCACCTCGTTGGCCACCCGCCCGGCCTTGGCCTTGGCGATGGAGGCCTCCTTGGAGTTGGGCAGTTTGTTGTCGGCCATCCAGGCGGCTTTCATCGTCAACAGGCGTGCGGCTTCCCATTCAGCTTCCAGACGATAGAGAGTTGCCTCGGCGTGGCTGACGCTGAGCAACGGCGTGCGGTAATCCAGCTTGCAGACTTTCTTCAGCAGTTCGCGGGTGCGGTCCAGCGAGGCCTTGGCCACGCCTACCGCCATCCCAGCGACCAGCGGGCGGGTGTTGTCGAAGGTTTCCATCACCCCGGCAAAGCCCTTCTGCACATCGATTTCGGGATTGCCCAGCAGGTTGGCTGCCGGCACCCGGCAATCAGTGAAACTGATCGAGGCCGTATCCGAAGCCTTGATGCCAAGCTTCTTCTCTAGGCGCGTCACCGTCATGCCCGGCGTGCCGTGCTCAACCACAAAGGACTTGATCGCCGCACGGCCGAGGTTCTTGTCCAGGGTGGCCCAGACCACTACGGCATCCGCACGCTCGCCGGAAGTGACGAAAATCTTCTCGCCGTTGAGCACGTAGTGATTGCCATCCTTGATCGCCGTGGTGCGAATCGCCGCCGAGTCCGAACCGCAACCCGGCTCGGTAATCGCCATAGCCGCCCAGGTGCCGCCGAAGCGCGCCAGCTGCTCATCATTGGCCACCGCGGCAATCGCCGCGTTGCCCAGCCCCTGACGCGGCATCGCCAGCAGCAGACCGACATCGCCCCAGCACAGCTCCATCACGCCCAAAAGTGCGGACATATTTCCGCCATTCTTGATGCCTTCCTGCTGCTCACGGGCCGCGCCACGCTTGCTTGCCGAGGTGGCACCGATGGCGTCCGGCGAGCCGGCGTTCATGCCATCGAGCAGCGCGGCCAGCAGGTCCAGCTCCTTGGGATAGGCGTGCTCGGCCTTGTCGTACTTGCGCGAAAGCGGACGAAAGTAACTCTCCGCCACCTGATGGGCCTGATTGACCAAGCCACGGAATTTCTTTGGGGTTTCCAGATTCATTTTGAGGCGCCCTTAAAGCTGGAGACCGCCGGCCATAATCGCCAGCGCACGCAAATCGCGGTACCAGCGCTCGGCTGGATGTTCTTTGGTAAAGCCGTGACCACCGAGCAACTGCACCGCGTCGGTGCCGATCTTCATGGCCTTTTCGCTGCACAGCAGGCGCGCCAGATAGGCTTCGCGCTGGAACGACAAACCCTGCTCGGCACGCGCACAGGCGCGCCAGACCATCAGGCGCATGGCATCGATTTCTACGGCCATGTCCGCGACCATAAAAGCCACGCCCTGGCGATGGCTGATCGGCTCACCAAAGGCCAACCGCTCATTGCAGTAAGGCACAACATAATCCAGCGCGGCCTGCGCCGTACCCACCGCCAGGGCGCACCAGGTCAGTCCGGCGTAATCGAGAAAGCTCTGGTAGTTGAAATGCTCCGCAGCCAGTCGCGCCTCAACCGGCACCTTGACGCCATTGAGCCGCACGCGCGCCGTGCTGCCGGCCTTCAGCCCCATGGCCGGTTGCGGGCTGCGTTGCAGGCCCTTGTCCCCCGCCTCAACAATAAACAGCGCCGGGCCGTCCGCAGCCTGCGCCGCAACGATCAGCTGGCTGGCATCCAGGCCGCGCAACACCAGGCTCTTCTCACCGCTGAGTACGTAATGCTTACCGCGCTTACGCGCCCGAGTCTCCAGCTTGTGCGGATCAAACAGCGGCGTCGGTTCATTGACCGCAATGGCCATTACCGGCGCAGGCTCCTCACCGACAAAGGCCGGCAGCCAGCGCGCCTGCTGAGCGGCATTGCCCCAACGGCGAATGCAGTTGGCCGCCGACAACGGCACCAGCAAGGCCGCGGCCAGGGACAGATCACCTTTACCCAGCGCCTCGGCGATCAGCGCATTGCTCAGCGTGGTACGTTCGCCGGCCATGCCGCCCTGGGCTTCGCTCACCGCGTAGTGAGTTAGCCCCAGTTCATGGGCCTGGTTGAGCAAGGCGGCCGGCAGCGCAGCCTGCTCATCGGCGTCATGGGCCAGCGGGCGCAGCACTTCACTGGCGAAGGCTTCGAGCATCTCCACCAGCATCAGCTGCTCATCGGACAGCGACAGATCGAACAAGGCATCGGGATCAGCCGGGCGCGGCAATTTGGCGACTTTCCCCGCGCGCTGCGCCGCCGCACGAAAGCTCGCGCGGCTACCGGTGTAGATGAGTTTTTCGAAGGGTTTGCGCAGCTTCAAGCGGTCCGGCCAGTCAGCCTGGGCGACCCGGTTGAGCATTGCCAGGGCACGGCCCTGTACGTCGGAAGTCATGGCATCTCGCTCCATGCGGGGAATGCCTATGATCATGCGCGCGGTCAGGGCAAGCGCCTATGACCGCGCCGACGCCAGCGACTGGCAAAACAGCCAGTCGCCGTGGAGGTTTACTTACTGCGGATTCTCTCGACGATGGCGGTGGTCGAGCTGTTTTCCACCAACCCCAGCACGCGCACTTCGCCGCCATAAGCCGTGACGATATCGGCACCGACCACTTGCTCAATGCCATAGTCGCCGCCCTTGACCAGCACATCCGGCTTGACCGCACGCAGCAGATTTTCCGGGGTGTCTTCGCTAAAGCTCACCACCCAGTCCACCGCACCTAAGCCGGCCAGCACCGCCATACGCCGATCCACTGCGTTGATCGGCCGACCAGGGCCTTTCAAACGGCTAACCGAGGCATCGTCATTCACCGCCAGCACCAGTCGGTCGCCCTGGGCACGCGCTTGTTCCAGGTAGGTCACATGACCGGCATGCAGAATATCGAAACAGCCATTGGTGAAAACAATCTTCTCGCCATGGGCACGGGCATCTTCGATCGCCAGCAGCAGCTGATCGAGGCTCAGCACGCCACGCTCGGAGCCCGCTTCACGCTGGATCGCGCGGCGCAGTTCCGGCGCGCTGATGGCCGCAGTGCCGAGTTTGCCGACCACGATACCGGCGGCCAGGTTGGCCAGGGCCACGGCATGCGGCAGCTCCTCGCCGGCGGCCAGGCTGGCGGCCAGGGTGGAGATCACTGTATCGCCGGCACCGGTGACATCGAACACTTCACGAGCACGCGCCGGTAGATGCAGAGCCGGATGATCTGGGCGCAACAGGGTCATGCCGTGCTCGCCGCGGGTCACCAGCAGCGCGCCCAGATCCAGCTCACTCATTAGGGCCGCGCCTTTGGCCACCAACTCGGCCTCATCGTGGCAAGGGCCGACGATGGTTTCGAATTCGTGCAGGTTCGGGGTGATCAGGCTGGCGCCACGGTAGATGGAGAAATCCTTGCCTTTAGGGTCGGCCAGCACGGCAATGCCTTTGCTACGCGCCAGTTGCACCAATGCCTGATGGTTCTGCAGCGCGCCTTTGCCGTAATCCGAGAGAATCAGCACCTTGATGCCGTCCAGTTGCGATTCAACACTGGTCGCCAATGCCGCGCTATCGGTGCGGAAGGGTTCTTCAAAGTCCATGCGCAGCAGCTGCTGATGGCGGCTCATCACCCGCAGTTTGACGATGGTCGGCTGATCTTTGATTGTTTGAAAAAAGGTTTTCACACCAACCGCCTGCAGGCTGTTGCGCAGACTTTCAGCGGCTTCATCCTGCCCGGTCACGCCCAGCAATGTAGCCGGCGCGCCGAGGGCGGCGATGTTTAGCGCGACGTTGGCCGCGCCGCCCGGACGATCTTCGATCTGCTCAACCTTGACCACCGGCACCGGCGCTTCCGGGGAAATCCGCGAGGTGCCGCCATGCCAATAACGGTCGAGCATAACGTCGCCCACCACCAGAACGGCGGCCTGGTCGAAACGCGGCATGGACAATTTCATAAACACTCCAGAAGCGGCTAAAACGAATCGCCGCAAATCATAACATTGGCAGGTAAATACGCTGATCAACCGTCGAGCGTACGCACCCAGAACAGTTCGTGACGGCGCACCGCCTTGCGGAAGAACTCATCCTCACCGGTTGCCGGCCAGCGCCGCCCGACCAGCAGGCGCTGGATCAGCCGGCGGATGCGCCGTTTAAGCGGTAATGCGCCTTGCAAATCGTGTTGCATGGCCAAGGCCATGGCCTTATCCAGCTGCCGCGCGGCATCCAACCCAGGGCTCCACACGCCATCCGCCGGCAGCGCTTCAATAGCTGGCGGCAGTGCAATGCCAAAGCCCGCCGGGCCCATGGGCCAGCGGTCGTTGTCGTGCAGATGGTTGGCATACAGCAGCAGGGTTTTCGGCTTCCAGCTACTCAGCTCAATCGCTTCTAGCAGCGCCTGGGTACTGGCTACATGATCACTATGCGGGTCCAGCTGCGGGTGCGGCGTTACCACCACCTCAGGCTGGAAGTGCTCAAGCGCCGCCACTAGATCGGCCAGCAGATTGCGCCAGCTGGGCAAGCCATCAGCATCGCCTGGCAGCTGAATTGAATTAGCGGCGCGCACGCTGCGAATATCGCCCTCACCCGACTCGCGCGAAGCAAAAGCTGCCTCGGGTTGCGCCTGCATCGCGGGCAACTGCAGGCAGTAATACCCCAGCTGCAGGCACTGACTCTGCGGCACACCGCCCCAGAGCGGAACGGCCAAGCTGTCCCATGCACGAAGGCGCCCTTTAAGCCGGGCAGCGGCGGCGTTGTCCAGCTTCAGCGCCTGATAGGTCTCAGCCTCGATTTCGCCTTGAGTCAGGGTCACGATGCTGACATCACGCGCCCGGCTATACAGGCCAAAGGCTGCAAGTTCAGCATCGTCGGCATGGGGCGCAATCATCATCAGGCGCTGCTCGGCATAATCCGGATTGCTTAGGGCAAATAGGGCAACGGCCGGTTCAATGCGACAGAAGCAGCCACGCAGCTGCAGCGTCCCGCCGACCAAAGCATCCTGCTGGCCGGACAGATTGAGGTAGCGACGACCATCCACGCCCCGCTCGAAATCCTGACGGTCAGTGCCGATCAGCACATAGGGGTCCAACCAACGCCCAAGCCAGCTGGCCTTGAGCTGCACCTGCAAAACCAGGGTATCGGCAGCGCCAATGTCGCCATCCAGCGACAGGCGCCCTGCCTCGATGCGCCCTGCTAATGCAGGTACATCCTGAGCAAACTCATAGCTGTAGTCGTCATCCGGGGCGTAAAACAGATGGTCGGCAAACCATGCCTCATGGGCTATCCAGCCCACCAGCAAAAGCAATGTCACCCACCACCAGGCGGCAAATACGCCCAGCAGGCACAACAGCACCAGCGCCACCAACAGCGCAATGCGCTTTTGCCGACGATGCTGTTTGAGCAGGGCTTGCTTGCGTGCGGACATAATCAGACCTGATAAACCGGCATACGATTGCACCAGCGGTCTTTGTATTCGCGGTCGGCCCGACCAAACGAATAGCGCAGCGGTTTGCCGATAGCCCGCGCTTCAGCCCAGGCTGTTTGGGTGTTGATAAAGCTGAGCACGCTGCCGGGACTGAACTCGCGGTTTTGCGGGTCAACGCCGCCGTTGATGTATTCCAGACTGACCCACTGCGGAGCCTCGACGCGGTAGAGCACCTGGATCGCCACTGGCTGGTCGTTCAGGTAGATCAGCGAGCCTGTCATAAAGTCGCGCATCAGGCTGAACACCTCGGCCAAATGCGTTTTACCGGTCGCCTCGAAGCCCCAGCGACGCTGAAACAGATCGGCGTAGATCACCGCCTGCTCGTCGGCGGACAACTCCAGCATCGGTCGTACAACACCGCCCGCCTCTTCCAGCAAGCGCTGCTCACGGCGCTGGTTGTAGCGAAACTTCTTGCTGTACTCCTCAGGCTCGCGGGCCAACGCCAGGCCTTCGGGCTGCTCACGACGACCGAGCACCTGTTCGGCATTCAGAGCCGACAGGTAGCGCACCTTGTGGCGCAGCGGCACGCGCGCGTCGCTTGCCAGCGGCAGGATGATCTCGGCATTGCCCAAATCGAACAGGCCACGCTTGCCCTGCTGTTTCAGCACATCCTTGGATAGCGCCAGATGCCGCCCCCAGGTCGGAACCGCAGCGCGCAACTCGTCCCGCTCAAACCAGCCCAGGTATCGCACCGGCAAACCGGCCAGCCCTGCCAGACGTTCGATCACCTGCGGATGGGTGGCGACGCTGCCGCCGAACCGCTGCCAGGCAGCGGCATAAGCGGCAGCATCAATCGGCGTCCAGCCACGCTCACGCCAGGCACGTAAATGACTGAGCATCAGGCATCAGGCTCCGCGACCAGGTCTTCGGCCTCGACGAAGTCACGCGCATGCAGGCGTGCGTAGTAACCATTCATCGCCAGCAACTCGCTGTGGGTGCCGCGCTCGACAATCTGCCCCTGATCCATCACTAGAATCAGATCAGCCTTCTCGATGGTGCTCAAACGGTGCGCGATAACCAGCGTCGTACGCCCCTTCATCACTTCGTCCAGCGCCCCCTGGATATGCCGCTCCGACTCGGTATCGAGTGCTGAAGTAGCCTCATCGAGGATCAGCAACGGCGCGTTCTTCAGCAACGCACGAGCGATTGCCAAACGCTGGCGCTGACCGCCGGAGAGCAGTACGCCATTCTCACCGACTAGGGTGGAGTAGCCCTCAGGGAGCTTCTCAATAAACTCGGCTGCGTAGGCCGCCTCAGACGCCTTACGCACATCCTCAAACGGCGAACCGGCCAGATCACCGTAGGCAATATTATTGGTCACGGTGTCGTTGAACAGGGTTACATGCTGAGTCACCAGCGCAATGTGCTGACGCAGGTTGCGCAGACGGTATTGCTCGACATCCAGACCATCGAGCAGGATCTGGCCATGCTCGTGGTGATAAAAACGCGGGATCAGGCTGGCCAGGGTGGACTTGCCACTGCCCGAACGCCCCACCAAAGCGACCATCTGGCCAGGGTCAGCAACAAAGGAAATGTTATTGAGCACCGGTTTTTCGGCGCCCGGATACTGGAAGCTCAGATCACGTACTTCAAGGCGGCCACTGACTCGGTCGCGCTCTTCGGTACCGTGGTCGACCTCCTGGTCCTCATCCAGCTGCTCGAAAATGCTTTCGGCGCCGGCCAAGCCCTTCTGCACCGTGGCGCTGACTTCGGACAGCTGACGAATCGGCTTAGGCAGCAGGCCCGCCAGGGTGATATAGGCCACCAGATCACCCGGCGACGCATCACCACGCATCAGCAGCACAAGGAACATCAGTACTGCCATGGCGCTGTAAATCACCAGCTGCAACATCGGCGTATACACCGCACCGGTTTTGGTCATGCGCAGCTGTTTTTCGCGGTTGCTGTTACTCGCGCTGAGAAAGCGGGTCTGCTCGTATGACTCGCCGCCGAAACTGCGAACAACCCGATAGCCTTGAATCGTCTCGGACGCCACGTGGGTCACATCCCCCATGGCCACCTGGATCTTCTTGCTCTGCTTGCGGAACTTGCGACTGGCACTGGTGACCATCAGGCCGATCAGCGGCAGAATTGCCAGCATCACCAGGGTCAACTTCCAATTCATCCACAACAGCGAGGCGAACAGGAAAATCACTGTCATACCCTCGCGCACCACAACCTTGATCGCATCGGTGGCGGCCCCCGTGACCATGGTCACGTTAAAGCTGATCCGCGAAATCAGGTGGCCCGAGTTGTGAGTATCAAAATAGCGATTAGGCAGCACCAACAGGTTGTTAAACAATGAAACGCGCAGGTCATGCACCAACCCCAGCGAGACTCTGGCTAGAAAATAGTTACCTAGATAGGAACCAATGCCCTGCCAGAGCGCAATCAACACAATCAGCAGCGGCACAACGTGCATAAGCTTGAGATTGACCAGAAATGGAACATCTTTCAGGTAGGGCACAGCAGCAAAAAAATTTACATCGGGATTGGCCAATCCATCCACAAAATATTTGAGGATGTAACCAAACATAGGCTGGGTTGAGGCGAAAATCATGAACCCAAGGATACTGATGGCAAACAGACCCGAGTAAGGGACCACGTATTTCAGCAATCGCAAATAAACCTTGATACTCGATTGCTGGTTAGAATTGGCCATTCGGCACGCCTCGTACGACGACTAGAGAAATAAGATGCGGATTGTAACAGCGAAAGAATTCCAAGATTGGCTGAGCCATGGCGAGGTACTGGAAAAAGACAGCCATGGTGCCAAGGTAATTCGCCTCGCCGATGGCAAATTATTGAAAATTTTCCGCAGCCGCCGCTTGCCCTTGCTTGCTCGCCTGCGCCCCGACGCGGCACGATTCGATGATCGAGCCGGCCGCTTGCAGGCTGCAGGTATACACACACCAACGATTTGCGAAATATGCTGGATCGACCGCAGTACACTTGTCAGCGCCTGCCTCTACGAACCGCTCGCCGGCCAGCCGCTGGACCGCCTATTTCGCGAAAACCGCGAACAATTCGACGTGCTACTACCGCAACTGGCCGCCTATATCTACCGCCTGCATCAGCGTGGCATCTACTTCCGCTCACTGCATTTAGGCAACATTCTGCGCACTCCAGAGGGCGACTTCGGCCTGATCGATTTTCTCGATATTCGTTTCAAAAGCCGACCACTGGGGCGCATGCTGATTCGCCGCAACTTCCAGCACCTGCGCAACTACCTGCAGCGGCGCAAGGTGGATAATTTTCCGTGGGAGGAACTACTGGCCGCCTACAAGGCGGCCAGCAAGGCATCTAACTGATCCAGAGGCAGCTTGGGTAGCACAGTGCCTGGTAGACGGCTTTCTAACGACAGGTTGTAGACTTGGAAAGCTGGACTAACCACCCGTTTAGCCATCAGCTCGAAACACGGCAGAATGTAGTCCTCGTAATCGCCATCCAGTCGGCTACCAACTGCATCATCACCCTGCTCGTAGAAACGGCCTTTGCTCGAATCCAAGTCCATCCCAACTACGAAGACCTGCTGGAACCCCAAGTGATAGGCCAACTGGATTCCGGTGTAGGGGATTGTGCGACTACTGAAATAGCCTTTATCGATATTACGGCTGAAACCAATGCGATTGCGTTTCTGGCGAAACAGCGAGAAATCGCACTCGAAATCGGCATCCTTGCGAGCAGCCCAGGCAAACTGACGATCGCCCATCGGCTCACGCCCGTCGACAGGCCGATTGGCACGTTCAAAACCATAAACAGAGCGTCCAACAAGAGCATCAGGCGCTTGGGCAATTAGAGCCTCGATCACCCTTGGGCTGAAAGCAAGGCTTTCGGCAAACTCCACCCCCTGCAGAATCAGCGATAAGCGATCCCGCACAAAGGCACTGTCATCACAAATGTAGAAAAACGGGGTTACTCCGGTATTGGCGAATCGGCATACAGAACCATTCATCGCCATCATGGGGTATTGCGCATAGCGCTCTAGTGGAAACGCTCCCACGGAAGGCCCCGAAGCGACAAGAAATAAAGGCCCCGAATGCATGCCTCGTAACGTTTCGAAAGACTGAGTATCTGTAATGCGGCGGCCTGTCAGCACCCGTACCCCCTTAATACCATTAGCGCAACCACCACACTACAACAGCACTCGCAGCCAACAGCTATTCGGAGCGTGGTGCAGGCGATGGCTCGTCATAACGCGCAGTAAACAGCGCAAACCCCAAAAGCACTGGCAGCCAGGCTGTAAACCACTCCTCACGAGGCTTAACCCATGGGCCAATGCCATCGGTCAGCAAGGCCACTGCCGCGAAACACCAAAGGGCGCAGAGCGTTCGCCCTGGTGCCCCCGACCTCGCAGACCACGCACGCCAGGCTACGCCCGACTGCAGAGTAAGCCATAACAGCAACCCCACCATGCCCAATTGCACAGCAATATGCATGTAAAGGTTGTGTGCATGTTCAAAACTTCGGCCCAACTCAACAATCGACAATTTGTATTCCGCGCCGACCCCCAAACCCTGCCAAGGATTTATCAACCATAACCCCCACGCCTGCTCCAACAGCTGTGGCCGATAGGACAAGCCGCCACGCAGTAGTTGATCGGGCAATAGCCAAGCACCCAAGCCCGCTGTAAGCACGGCAAAACCACCGGTTAACCATGCCGTTCGAGAGTTCGACCACAGACCGGAAAGCACCAAACACGCCACCAACGCAATGATAGGACCTTTGCTCCGTGACATCACCATAAAGGCGAGATAGCCGAGGCACGCTAATACCCATAGCCAGCCTTGAAAACGCAGAGGCAACCAGCCGCGCATAAATAGCAGTACAAGCCCCATGACCCCCATCACATGGGAGGCAAGGATCGTGTGATTAAGTAGACCAGTGGCCACAATACGCATATCCAGGGACTGCCCCTGCCAAACATAAAAGTAGAAGAGCGACCACCAGGCTAATGCCGCCCCCAGCACAGCACAACCCAACAGGACCTGCCAAAGCAGGCGCGGGTTTAGCGCTGCCAAGGCTACCGTTGCATTAACCGCAAGGCAGACATAGAGCAACTCCTTAAGTCGGTCCGGCTCGCCTCCCCAGATTATCGATAGCCCAGCCCAGAATACTGATAGAGCAAACAGGAACAACAGCACCCAATCCCACGACCGTCGTACAACCGGGATGGCAAATACCGCTAACAGACCCGGCAACCAGAAAAACAGGATCAGCCCCTGCTGATAGAGCTTGCTGGTCGGTAGCAAGAACATACCTAGCAATAGCCATGCGAAGCCAAAGGCAAGCCATCGCGTCAAAACTTTGGGCAAGCGCGAGGCTGGCAATGAATGGTTCATAGTTGCTCCATTAGTACGACGAGCGGCCGTAACGAGTTCTTGCCCACCAGCGCTGAAGCATCTGGCGTGTTTTGTACTTAGGCCTACGCTCGACCTGTTCAATATCACTCATATCAAATAAACGCTGATACGCCAGAGTCGGCCGCACCATAAGAGTATTGGATGAAGCTTGCAGAACTTCCGAATAGTACCAGTCGAGCGGTAATCCCGACTCTGGTGCTTCGCGCAGGATCCGCTCATAGAGACTGGCGTTAACCACATAAGCATGAGCTAGGCGAATACGGCTGACAGCCGAGAGGTTCGCGGAGACGGCAACTTTCTTGCCACCCTTCTTCAAGGTACCACCAAGGTAAAGCACGCCCCACTCACGCCCCTGTAGTTGTTTGCAGGCCCGATTCAGCACAGTGCGGGTATAGGGCTCAAACTCGCAGTCATCTTCAAGAATCAGTACCGACGGCCAGCCTGAATCACGCGCCATGCGAATAATCGCCAGATGACTGCGCATGCATGCCCAGGTCGTCTGCAGTTTGTGCTCTGCAGAAGGACTAGGGCCATCAACTCGCTGGAGAAAACTCTTGAGTGCCACAGATGGCTGATCACCGATCAGATCACGAACACTGATAGCGGAGAAGCGCTCAGCAGCGATACCGACCTGCGCCAAACTCTCGGTCATCCTCGCCCAACGATCAGTACGGTGATCAAGATTGATGACAAATGCATGTTCAAAACACAATTCGGTCATGGCATCACTCAAACGGCAGCAACCTGCTTTTAGTAGTTATTCAGCAACCAGACTCTGTGCCAGAGGTAGGTTCTTGATACGCTCGTTACGCAGCAAGCCTTCGAGCAAGGCGCATGTCTGCTCCAGCCCAGCGATACCCTGAGCCAAGTGATAGTCGGCAAATCGGGCTGACTGCTGCAGGCTACTTACGTAGTCAACCGCAATGTCCGTAATCCTTTGCTGCAACTGGTCAGCACACTCGACACGCTCGCCGAAAAAACTGTCCTGAGCAAAGATGTCTGACTCGCCGCTAGCATTTACATAGATCAGCGGCCTTTGTGCCAGAGCGGCCTCAATCACCGCATTGGACATAATATTGATCACCAGTGATGCACACCCCAGGGCCTCGGCTAGCGTGCAGTTGGCGGGTAAAACCTGAAGGTTAGCCAACGCAGCGGCGGCCTGCTGCCAGAACGGCACCTGACTACGTGGATGAGCCTTAACCAACACCTGATACTCAGGGTGCGCGGCGACCCAGTCGCGCAGCAGCGCGTAGGTGGCCTGATAGCCCGCCTCCTTCTCCTTGTCCGGGCCAACGCCGAGAATCAGCACAGTACGCAGGGACGGCTCAGCCGGCGGCAGGTCGTAAGCGCTGTCAATCATATGCGAGCCCGCCAGCACAGCCTGCGAACTACCAAAACGTAACGTCCGCGCTTGCAGCGCTTCCAGCGAACTCTGCCCAAACAGAAAGTAATAGTCGTAATCGTTCATGCCCAAACGCCGCGAACTCTCCACGGTCGAGGCATGAGCCAGATGAACCAACAGACGTTGACGGGCGTTTAGCGACAGACGCAGAAACGGCGCATACAAGCTGCCATTGCGGTCATTGAGCAGGATGCGCGGCTGGTGGCATTCGACCAACCATTCAGCATAGGCCGCCAGACCGAAGTAGCGGGTCGACACCGTAAAAGGCGGTACCTTTAACAACCGCTGCTGCAGTATCTGTTTCGGCTCCAGCAGCGCGGTCTCGACCAGATGATGGCCACGCCTGCGCAACTCTTCGATCAATAGCTTCTTGCGCTGAAAGGCGATGACTTTGGGAGCCGATTGCAGCAGCAGGAAATCACAAGGCTCGGCGACAACAGTGGCCGCCAGGCGTCGTTTGGCGCGCAGACCAAACCACCAGTCGCCGAGGGCTTCACGGGCGAAACGCAAGGCACTGGCAAACACCCCGTGGCGCTCACGCAGCAACAGCCAGCGATAGCGATCCAGGGCTCGGGCCTTTTCCAGCCAGGGGTTGGCAGCAACATCATGGGTCATGGCAGGCTCACATAACCGAGTTGAGCAACGGCAGCGCCCTGAAGCGCTGGGTCACGGCCTGATCGGAAAACTCTGCTTGCAAGCGCTGCACCATCCGCTGTTGCAGCATCGCCAAGTTATCGGTGGTCTGGGCCTGCTCTATCAACGCCTGCGCCAGAGCCGCAGCAGCGCCTAACGGGAACAGCCGACCACTGTCGATCACCACCTCGCGCCCGCCACCACAATCACTGCAAATCACCGGCACGCCAGCAGCCATGGCCTCCAGCAGTACCATGCCAAACGGCTCATGATCAGACGTCAAAGCGAAAACATCGAACGCCTTGAAATAGTTACGCCCGTTCACCACTTGACCAAGAAAACGCACCGAATCACTCACCCCGATCTCACTGGCAAGGCTTTTCAATGACTCTTCCAGCTTCCCGCTTCCCATGATTGCCAGCAGACTGCCGACCGGCAATTGCTGCAAAGCCTGGGCGAAACCTTTAATCAGCGTGGCCTGATCCTTATCTGGATGCAGACGGCCAACATTGCCAACCACCCAGGCATCCTGCGGCAACCCGAGGTGCGCTCGAGCGGCCTCACGAGAAACCTGCTCGGCCTGCACCGCGGCAATATCAATGCGGTTGTACAGCGTCTCGATACGCTCGGTCGGCCAGTTCGGCAAGCAGGCGCGCATATCATCGCGCACGGCATTGGAGACCCCGAGCAAAGCCAGGCGTTTGCGAAAGAGGTTGGCGAACAGCTGACGCGTACGCCGTTTGTAGTCGCCAAACGCATGATGCACGCCGATCACCGGTAGATCGCTGCCCAGCAGGGCGACGTAGATAGGCTTGAAGCGGTGGGCGATACAGAACTTGAAGTCGCGCGAGGCGGCGATGCGCTTGAGATCGCGGATCGCCTTGAGCTTGAGGCCACGCACTTGCCGACTGGAATAGTCGAGAAAAACCACCTCGTCAGAGGCCGAGCCTTGCTCGACTTCTGCACTCGGTTTGCCAGTCAGATAGACCGTACACACTTTGTAAGGCGTACCGACAAATAGCGCGGCGTACTGCCGCGCACAGTCGAGGAAGGGACCGTCATAACCGTGGCAGAACTGCAAAACCCACGGCTGACCAGCCCCAGCGACCTCAGACATTGTCATACCAATCCTTGCCGTCCTTGACCACGAGGATGTCTTCCATGATCAGGTACTGCAGGTCGGAGCCGTAGAACATGTTCAGCGCGTCAGTCGGCGAGCAGATCATCGGCTCACCGCGGCGGTTCAGGGAGGTGTTCAGCGACACGCCGTTGCCGGTAAGTTTCTCCAGCTCCAGCATCATGTCGTAGTAGCGCGGGTTGTATTCGCGCTTAAGCACCTGGGCGCGCGAGGTGCCATCTTCGTGCACCACTTCGCCGACGCGGGTCTTCCACTCTTCGTTGACTTCGAAGGTGAAGGTCATAAACGGGCTCGGGTGATCGACCTTGAGCATCTGCGGGCCAACGGTGTCGAGCATCGACGGGCAGAAAGGCCTCCAGCGCTCGCGGAACTTGATCTGTTCGTTAATACGGTCTGCCACTCCCGGAATACTCGGGCAACCGATGATCGAACGACCGCCAAGGGCACGCGGGCCGAACTCCATGCGGCCCTGGAACCAGGCCACCGGGTTGGCATCGACCATGATCTTGGCGATGCGCTGCGGCATGTTGTCGATCTGTTTGAACACTGGCTTGCTCGGGTGACGAGCGCAGGCGGCGATCACATCTTCGTTGGAATAAGACGGGCCGAGGTAAACGTGCTCCATCTTCTCCACCGGCACACCGCGCTGGTGCGAGATGTAGGCAGCCGCGCCAACTGCGGTGCCAGCGTCGCCGGAAGCCGGCTGGACGAACAATTCCTTCACATCATCGCGGGCGATGATCTTCTGGTTTAGCTTTACGTTCAGCGCGCAGCCGCCGGCGAAGGCGATCTTGCCGGTCTCGCGGATGATGTCGCCCAGGTAGTGCTCCATCATCTGCAGCGCCAGCTTCTCGAACAGCGCCTGCATGCTAGCGGCGTAGTGGATGTAAGGATCATCGGCGATATCGCCCTGGCGCTTCGGCCCCAGCCACTCGATCAGTTTCTTGGAGAAGTAGAAGCCCTTGCCGTTCTCTTTATAACGGCGCAGGCCGATGACGTTGGCGTACTCGGTGTTGATGATCAGCTCGCCGTTCTCGAACTTGGCCAGGCGCGAAAAATCGTACTTGCTGGCATCACCATAGGGCGCCATGCCCATGACCTTGAACTCGCCGTCGAGCATCTCAAAGCCGAGGAATTCGGTGATCGCGCCGTACAGGCCGCCCAACGAATCCGGATCGTAGAACTCCTTGATCTTGTGGATCTTGCCGTTCTCGCCGTAGCCGAAGAAGGTGGTGGCGTATTCACCCTTGCCGTCGATGCCGAGAATCGCGGTTTTCTCGGTGAAGCCCGAGCAGTGATAAGCACTGGCGGCGTGGGCCAGGTGGTGCTCGACTGGCTCGATCTTGATCTTCTTCAGGTCGAAGCCGAGTTGCTGCAGGCACCACTGGATATGTTTGTAGTAACGCTTGTAGCGGCGGTTGCCCATGAGGATGGCGTCAATCGCGCGATCCGGCGCATACCAATAGCGCTTGGCATACTGCCAGCGGGCCTTCTCGAAGATGCTGATTGGCGCAAATGGAATCGCCACGACGTCGACGTCGGACGGCTTGATCCCAGCCTGTTCCAGGCAGAACTTGGCCGATTCATAGGGCATGCGGTTCTTCGCGTGCTTGTCGCGCACGAAGCGCTCTTCTTCGACGGCCGCGATCAGCTTGCCGTCGATATACAGGGCGGCGGAAGGGTCATGGCTGAGGGCGCCGGACAGGCCGAGAATGGTCAGTGCCACTGGTTTTGCCTCTTCTAGTCTGCTGAGCCGACGGCGGGCGTCAGCGGTATACGTTGGTTGAGCAACTGGTGCAGCGCCGAATTGGCGGGCCAGTTACGCAGGAAACGGGCGCGGTCACGGGCATAGGCCTTGGCGAAACTGCGCGCACTGCGGTGCTGCTGCATGGCGTCGAGGTCTATCAGCGACCAGCGACCCAGGCTTTCATCCCAAAACAGATTGTGCCCCTTGAAATCACCGTGGCTGATGCGTTCGCGCAACAAGGCAGCGAACAAACGATCCAGCGCCAACAGCTCGGTTTCCGGGGGTGTTCTATCTTGGTATGGCTGAAAGCGCGCGATTATATCCTGCCCGCCGCAGTATTCGGTAATCAGGTAGGCACGCCCGCGTAGCCAGCACCAGCGCCGCTCTAGCACGGCCAATGGTTGCGGGGTGGCGATACCCAAAAACTGCAGGCGATTGCCCTCAGCCCAACTGTGCCAGGCGCGGCTGGGCCGCCAGAAGCGTTTCAGCCAGTGGGCGAAGCTCTTCACGTTATAGCGTTTGACCACCAGCGGCCGGCCTTGCAGCTGCACTTGCGCCACGGTGGCCGCACCACCGGTCTTGTAGATATGGCCCTGCTCGGTGAGTAGGTCCAGGTTATTCAACAGCGGCTGCAGCTCGGCCTGACTGTCCCGGCGCACCACCTGCAGGCCAAATGCACCGATTTTCGCCGCGAACAAGCTGCAATCGCGGGCGATCTTGCGCAAATAATCGCGCAAACGCCATTTGCGCACCTTGTCCACTTCTTTGAGCAACGCTTCCAGCGGCAATGCATGCTCACCGTTGGCCAGCAAGTAATGCACCAGCAACTCTTCGATAAAGGGCGCCAACTCAGCTGGCAGCTGGGCAAAGAACACCCCGAGGTTTTCCAGCACCTTGCCGCGCGACAGCGGCTGGCCGGCCGTTTCGACCTGCACACCGCCGCCATCAATGACGAACAACTGGCCGCTATGCCGCAACAGATTGTCCAGATGCAGATCCGCCTGCCACAGCCCCTTGGCATGCATCTGCGCGATGCTGACCAACGCATCGGCCAGCACCGTCTGTTGATCGGAGCTGAGCAACGGCTGATGCTCCACAGCGCGCCAAGCGTCCCACAGGCTCTGCGCCCCCTCCAGGTACTCGAACAGCAGCCAGCCGCCCTCACCATCACGCAAACCTTCGGCCAGCAGCAGCGGCGTATTCAGCCCTAGTTCGGCGAGCACGCGCGCACCATCACGCTCGCGCTGAAAATGTCGTGCAGCCTTGTCGCCGACCAGCAACTTAGCCAGCACCGGCCGCCCGCGCCATTCGGCCTGGGCGACATAGCGCTGCCCGGGTAATACGCGCAGCAGGCGCTGCAGGGTCAGCTCAGCCGAGCCAGCCGCATCAGCCAACTCGATGGTCAGCGGCAACGCTGGCGCGCGGCCAGCCTGACTGAGACCCGCCAAATTCATCGCCGCGCCTCCTTGTGACGCCTGCGGGCACCGAGACGCTCACTCCAGCCGCCGAGATCAACCGCTTCGCCGAGATAGGCCGCCAGCAACACGCCGACCTCCGCCTCGCTCCACACACTGGCGCGGCGCAATAACGGTTCCAGATCCTTTACTCGATCACGCTGACCGAACAGCAATGGGCGGGTCTTTTCCAGATCAATCAGCTGTGCCACGAAGCCTTCAGCGCTCTCGCGCAGAAAAATATGCTTGGGGTAAAAGCAGCCATGCATCTGCCCAGCTTGGTGCAGACGCCGCGCCAGCTCACCACAGGCCTTGAGAATTGCCGCACGACGCGCCTCTTCGAGCGCAGCCCAACCGGGTAACCAGGCATCCAGATCCTGCCAGCCATCCAGAGCGCGAGTCAGCAGCACAGCACGCCGCTCACCCGGCAATTTGCGCTCGGCAAAAAACGCCGCCTGCAGCGCGGGAATACCCAGCGCCGCATAACGGCGAATATTGCGAAATTCGCGGGCAAAGGTGGGCTCGCCGAAGGGATGCAACAAGCTGCGGGTCAGGTGGTTGCTTTGGCGCTTGAGGTAAAACGCGGCCTCGTCGAGATCCAACCGATATACGCTACTCCAGCCGCCACGTTCGGTATTGGGCTCATCCACCGCTTCCAGTTGCAGCGTCCATAACGCCTCGAAGCTGGTCAGCCCATGCCGCTCAAGCAAGGCGCGATCCTGCGCCGCAATAAAGTCACTCATTCCCTGCCCTCGAAAAACTTCACTATCTGCCGCACCCGCCGTTTGTCAGTGCAGCTCAAGCGCTCACGCTCGCAGTACTGCAAGTAGAAGCGCAGACGCTGGCTGCGCGACAACTTGTACTTAGCAACTTTATCCAGGCAGGCAAGATCTTTGATGATGCGGTAGCGCAAGAGCGGCCCCCACCAGAATGAGCCGGTCGGACAATCAATAAAAAACAGCTCTCCCTGGTCATTGACCAGTAAGTTGCGCCACTTCAGATCGTTATGGGTGAAGTGATGATCGTGCAGCGCACGTGTTGAGCGCGCCAACTGGCAACTGACGGAACCGACCCAGGCGTTATCACGCAAGCGCGGGTCATCACGCGTGGCCAACAGTGCAAGGTCCTCGGTGCTGTCCAATTCGCGGGTGATCAACGCACCGCGGACAAACCACCCGAGCTCACGCTCCAAGCCATAGCCAACAATGGCCGCCGTCGGCACGCCCCACTTGGCGAAGTTTTTCAGGTTTTGCCATTCAGCCTTGACCCGCGGCCGACCGATATAGCGTCGCAAACCCTTGCCTGCGCCCCAGTAACGCTTGACGTAGTAGCGCACGCCGCCCCGCTCAACACGGATAACCTCTGACAGTGGATCCTTGGTCAAGCGCTCCCCTTTCAAGGCGAATACTGCATCCAGATCACCGAAGTCAGCAGACAGCGCCTGGTACTGCTGAACGAGAGTCCAACCTGCCATCAGAGCGCATCTCCATAACGCTGCTTGCGCGCATACAGCGCCTCTGCCTTGCGCTCCAGCCAGGCCAGCAGCGTGTGCTCGGCGCTGAGCGTCTGGCGCAATGGCTGTTGAAAATAAGCGCGCAAAAAGCGCAGCTTGTCGCGCTGGGTCAGGCCGATATCCAGTACGGAGAAGTACAGCGCGGCCAGGTCCTTGTTGCGCCAGCGCAAGGGCAGCTGATTACGGACTTGGGCGCGGTGCAGGTCGATCACTGACAGGCGGAAATCGTCGGCGGTTATCGGTTTATCGGTGTGCAGCAGAAAGTGGCAGATATAGCAGTCGCGGTGATTGACCCCAGCGCGGTGCATATTGCCGACAATGTTCGCCACTTCCTTGATCAACGCCCACTTCAGCCGTGGCTCGGGCGGTTGCTGCGCCCAGTTCAGGCTGAGTTGTTCGAGATCGGTGGTCGGCGCCAGTTCTTCGGTGACGATAAAGGAATGCTGCGCCGCCGGGTTACTGCCGCGCTCGCCGTAGGCCACGGCGGTCATGGTTGCAACGCCGACTTCTTTCAGACGCTGAATGGCTTGCCACTCTTGGCGTGCGCCGAGCACTGGCAGTTTGGCGGTGAGCAGGTTTTTGACGATTTCACCCCAGCCGATGCCGCGGTGGATCTTGACGAAGTAACCGCGCCCATCGACCTCGGTACGCAGCGTGCGGCGGCCTTCAAGTTCGCGGTACACCTGGCCCTGCAGAGCTTCGACGGCAACAAAGGGATCTTTACCGGCCCACAGGCTTTTAAAGGGTCCAGCCAGTACCAATTTCATGGACGTGTCGCCAGAATGATGTCGGCCGCACGCTGCGGCATGGAATACAAATCGGCGCTGTCGGCATAAGCCAAACCGTTGCGCCCCCAGAAGGCGCGGCGCTGATCGTCGGCGAGCATATCGGCGAGCAGATGATTAAGCCGCTCCTGCTCGAACGGACTGGCTAGCACCCGCCCAGCATCCGCTTCGGCAATGTAGTGGGCATAGCCGCAGACATCAGTCACCAGCACCGGCAAACCGGAGACCAGCGCCTCCAGCAGCACGGTACCGGTGTTCTCGTTGTAAGCCGGGTGGATCAGCAGATCGGCACCGAGCAGAAAACGCGGAATATCGCTGCGCCCCTTGAGAATCTGCACCTGATCGGACACGCCCAGCGCCTTGGCCTGCAGCTGGAACGAACGCGGATCGTCCTGACCAATGGCGATCAGTCGGGTGCGTTGCTTCAGCTCCCGCGGCAGGGCGGCCAGGGCCTTGAGGCTGCGATCCAGACCTTTGGTCTTGAAGCCGGAGCCGATCTGCACCAGCAGCAGGTCGTTTTCCGCCAGCTTGAACTCGGCGCGGAACTCGGCACGAATTTCGGCCGCATTGGCCGGCGCGCGACGGTCTGCGGCGATGCCCGGCGGCAGCAGGTGAAAGCGCTGCAGCGGGGTGTGGTAATGCTTGATAAACAGCGGCTGCTGCACTTCGGAGATCATCAGAATCTCGGTCTTCGATTCGGGGGCGAATACCGCCCGCTCGTAATCGGCAAAGTGCTTGTAACGCCCCCAGCGTTTGTACAACGGGTTTCGCAGGGTCTGCGCCTTGTCTTCATAGCAACCATCGGCGGCGTAGTAGACGTCCAGGCCGGGCATCTTGTTGAAGCCGATCACCCGATCCACCGTACGCTTGGCCAGGTCAGCCTCGACCCAGGCGGTAAGCTTTTCATTGCGTTTATGGTTGAACAGCGCCTTGACCGGCACCACCACCACTTCGAAGCCCGCAGGCACTTCACCTTCCCAGATCGGCGTGTAGACGCGAATGGCATGGCCGCGCGCCTGGCACTCCAGGGCGATGCGCATAAAGTCGCGCTGCAGGCCGCCGAACGGGAAGTATTTGTAGAGGATAAACGCGAGCTGCATCAGACAACGTCCTCGGCCAGCAACAGGGCCTGCAATTGTGTGGCGACACGCTCGGCATCCAGACCATCGAAACAGGCTTTGTGTCGATCACCCGAGCCAGCATTCGGCCCTGTGGCGCACAGGTGCACCTGACCACGACCATAGGCACCTACGCGCCCCGGCAGGGTCGGGCCGTACAGGGAAATACTCGGCACATCCAACGCAGCGGCCAGATGGCCCAGCCCGGTATCCACCGCCACGCAGGCACTGGCGCCGGCAATCACTTTAGCCACACCTGCAAGATTTAATTTGGGCAGCACCGCGGCGTTTTCAATGCCGGCGGCGATCCGTTCGGCGCGTGCTCTCTCGGTTGCATTGCCCCAAGGCAGGCGCACAGCCCAGCCTTGTGCACTCATCTGCTCGGCCAGCGCACGCCAATCGGCTTCCGGCCAATGCTTGCTTGGCCAGGTGGTGCCGTGCAGAAACAGCAAGTAAGGTTGCGGCGCGTGATCGGCCAGTTGCGCGCGATTCAGGCCGTAGTCGCCGACGCCCGCTGGCAGCGCATAGCCCAGCGCCTGGGCGAATAACTGGCGAGTACGCTCAAGGGCATGCTGCTCGCGCGGCACGCTATAGCAGCGATCATAGAAGCGACTGGCCAGCGGTTCACGCGCTGAATCACGATCCAGACCGGCAATCGGTGCCTTGACGTAACGGGTCAGCCAGGCGCTTTTCAGCAGGCCTTGGGCATCGATGACCAGGTCGTACTTGGTTTCGCCGAGCCGCTGCTTAAAGCGCTTCCACTCACCATTTTTCAGGGTCTGCCAGAGGTGCTTGCGCCAGCGGCGGATGGCCACCGGAATCACCTGCGCCACGGCCGGGTGCCAGGCGGGAATCTCGGCAAACCCCTCCTCCACCACCCAGTCGAACTGAATGCCGGGAATCGCCCGCGCAGCATCAGTCAGCGCCGGCAAGGTGTGCACCACATCGCCCAGCGAAGAGGTTTTGATCAACAGTACCCGCAAGCTATTCAACCTCGACCGGGTCGCTGACCAGGCGATCCAGCGCCTCGATCACCGGGCGTGGCTTGAGCTGGCCCAAGCAGTTGTAGTGGCCAAAACGGCAGGTGCGATCAAAGCACGGGCTGCATTCCAGACCCAGACGGACGATTTCCACCTGTTCGGCCAGCGGCGGGGTAAAGCCCGGTGAAGTCGAGCCGTAGACCGCCACCAGCGGGCGATTCAGCGCTGCCGCCACATGCATCAGGCCAGAATCGTTGGACACCACGGCGCCGGCGCAAGACAGCAAATCGATGGCTTCAGCCAGGCTGGTTTCGCCGGCCAGGTTCACCGCCTCCTCACGCAGGCCAGGAATCAGCCGACTGAGAATGTCCTCACCGACCGGGTGATCATTCTTCGAGCCGAATATCCACACCTGCCAGCCGGCTCGGATCTTCAGCTCGGCGACCTTGGCGTAATGCTCGCTCGGCCAGCGCTTGGCTTCACCGAACTCAGCTCCTGGGCACAGCGCCAGCACCGGGCGATCCAGGCTCAGGCCAAACTTGGCCAGGGCGGCGTCGCGGCTCTGCGAGTCGATCTGCAAGGCTGGACGCGGATAGGGCTGCGGCAGCGCGCTACCGGCCTCGAAGGCCAGCGCCATAAAGCGCTCGATCATCAGCGGGTAGCGCTCTTTGTCCAGCGTGCGCATGTCGTTGAGCAGGCCATAGCGCAGCTCGCCCTTCCAGCCGGTGCGCTTGGGGATACCGGCGAAAAACGGCACCAGCGCGGATTTCAGCGAATTGGGCAGCAGAATCGCCTGGTCGTACTGGCCGGCCAGGGATTTACCGATCTTGCGCCGCGTCGCCAATTCCAGCACGCCATGGCCGAGCGGAAAGCTCAAGGCCTGACGCACTTCGGGCATGCGTTCGAGAATCGGCCGGCTCCACTCGGGGGCCAGCACATCGATTGCGCAACCGGGATGGCGTTGTTGCAGGCACTGAAACAGCGTCTGCGCCATCACCATGTCGCCCACCCAGCTGGGGCCTACGATCAGTATTTTCATGCCACTTCCAGAAACGACCAAGGAGGCTTTCGCCTCCCGGACAGACTCAACGCTCGACTATCAGCCTAGCCTGCATCGCCAGATGGAACCCCATCCGGCACACGCGAGCAGCTTATTTAACCAGGGTGCGCCACTCAGCGTGGGCATCGGTTTTACCTGTTACCAGGTCGAAATAGGCGGTTTGCAGCTTCTCGGTGATCGGGCCACGACGGCCTGCGCCGATTTGCCGGCCATCGACTTCACGAATCGGCGTGACTTCGGCGGCGGTGCCGGTGAAGAAGGCTTCATCGGCGATATACACCTCATCGCGGGTGATGCGCTTCTCGATCACTTCCAGGCCATGCTCGGCTGCCAGAGTCAGAATGGTGTTGCGGGTGATGCCGTTCAGGCAGGAAGTGACTTCCGGGGTATAGATCACGCCGTTACGCACTAGGAAGATGTTCTCGCCCGAGCCCTCGGCCACGTAGCCTTCAGTATCCAGCAGCATGGCCTCGTCGGCACCGCCGGAGATGGCTTCCTGCAGCGCCAGCATCGAGTTTATGTAATTGCCGTTGGCCTTGGCGCGGGTCATCGAGATGTTCACGTGGTGGCGGGTAAAGGAGCTGGTACGCACCTTGATGCCAACCTGCAGGGCTTCGTCGCCCATATAGGCGCCCCAGCTCCAGGCCGCAACGATCACCTGGGTTTTCAAGCCACTGGCGCGCAGGCCCATGGCTTCAGATCCGTAGAACACCATTGGGCGGATATAGGCGCTTTCCAGGTTGTTCTCACGCACGGCAGCGCGGGTAGCTTCGTTGATCTCGTCTTTGCTGAACGGGATCTTCATGCCCATGATGTGGGCCGAGTCGAACAGGCGGTCGGTGTGCGCTTGCAGGCGGAAAATCGCCGTGCCTTGCGGGGTGTTGTAGGCGCGCACGCCTTCAAACACGCCCATGCCGTAGTGCAGGGTATGGGTCAGCACGTGGGTGGTCGCGTTGCGCCACGGCACCAGCTCGCCGTCATACCAGATCACGCCATCACGATCGGCCATCGACATAGTTGCCTGCTCCTCAAACTCGATTGGTACAACATTGGCCGGCCACCCTGGGTACCCGACATCCTCAAATTCAGCTCAGCCTGCTTCAGCTCAAGCCCAGTTCCTGCCAGATGCGCATCACCGTGCGCCGCTCATCGGCAAACTGATCACCGCTGACCACCCCAGGCTGCTTTTGCAGGGCCTGGCGGTGCGCCGCCGAGCGGTAGGCCTTGTAGATATCCTGCAGCAAGCGGGCATCTTCGCCCGGTAGCAAGCCAACCCGCTCCAGCCCTTCCAGAATGCGAATATTGTCAGTGAACTCAAGCAATTCCGGGTACTGGCGCGACCAGGCCAGGGCCGCGTATTGCACCATAAATTCAATATCGACGATACCTCCGGCGTCCTGTTTGAGGTCGAACGGCGCGGTGGCCTCGAAGGCATTCGCTGCCGTACCAGCCGCCGTGGCCTTGCTGCCGAGGTTGTCGCGCATCTTCGCGCGCATCTCGCTGACCTCGGTGCGCAGGGTGGCCAGGTCGCGCTCACGCCCCAGCACGCCGGCGCGCACCGCCTCGAACGCCTTGCCAACCCGCGCACAGCCGACCAGCACCCGTGCCCGCACCAGCGCCTGATGCTCCCAGGTCCAGGCCTCGCCCTGCTGGTAGCGCTCGAAGGCGCCCAGCGAGCTGACCAGCAGGCCCGCCGCGCCGGAAGGCCGCAGGCGCATGTCGACTTCATAGAGCTGGCCGGAGTTGGTCTGGGTGGTCAACAGGTGAATGATGCGCTGACCCAGGCGGTTGAAGAACTGCGCGCCGTCGATGGACTTTTCGCCATCGGTTTCCGCATGCGGGTCGCCATCGTGGATAAACACCAGATCGAGGTCCGAACCATGGCCCAGTTCGATGCCACCCACCTTGCCGTAGCCGACGATGACAAAATCCGGGTCGCAGATACTGCCGTCAGGACGACGCGGCGCGCCGTATTTGCTCACCGTATGGCTCCAGGCCAGGGCTAGCACCTGATCGAGAATCGCCTCGGCCAGCCAGGTCAGGTAGTCGCTGACCTTCATCAGCGGCAGAGTGCCGGCAATTTCCGAGGCGGCGACGCGCAGGCGATGCGCCAGCTTGAAGTGACGCAGCGCCTCCATCTGCTGCTCCAGATCCTCCTCGGGAATGCGCATCAGCCGCTCGCGCAGCTCGGCGGCTAGCTCGGGGGCCAGTGGCGGCTTGAACAGCCGCCCTTCATTAAGTAGCTCATCGAGCAGCAGCGGGAAGCGGGTGATCTGCTCGGCAATCCACGGGCTGGCCGCACACAGGGTCAGCAGACGCTGCAGTGCGCTAGGGTTTTCCGTGAGCAGCACCAGATAGGCCGAACGCCGCGCCACGGCCTCGATTAGCGGCAGTACGCGCTCCAGCACCAGGTCGGGATTTTCATGCTCCACCGCTTGCGCCAGCAGGCGCGGGATAAAGGCATCCAGACGTTCACGACCGAGGCGTTGCATGGCGCGCACCTGATTGCCGTTGCGCAGCCCTGCCAAGCGCTGCCAGGCCGATTGCGGCTCGGCAAAGCCGGCCTCGGCCAGCTGCCGGCACGCGGCCTCTTCGTCCTGCACATCATCCCAGAGCGGCAACCATTCGCAGCCCACGGCTTCTTCGACCGGCTCGCCACCTTCCTCTTCATCAGGGTCGGCGATCACCTGGCGAAAGTGCCAATCCACCCGGCCGCGCCAGTGCATCAGCTGCTCGTGGAACGCCTGCCAGCTGTCGAAGCCCATAATAAAGGCCACACGCGCACGGTCCTGATCGTTGTCCGGGAGCATCTGCGTCTGCCGGTCATCGATGGCCTGCAGTGCATGCTCGGCATAACGCAGGAAGGCATAACCGTCACGCAACTCATCGGTCACCGCCGGCGGCAGGTAACCCTGATCACGCAGGGTATTCAGTACGGCAAACAGCGAGCGCTGCTGCAGGCTAAGGTCGCGACCGCCGTGAATCAGCTGGAAGGCCTGGGCGATAAACTCCACTTCGCGGATGCCACCAGAACCCAGCTTGATGTTCTCGGCCATGCCCTTGCGCCGCACTTCCTGCTGGATCAGCTGCTTCATGGCGCGCAGCGCTTCAATTGCCGAGAAATCCAGGTAACGCCGGTAAACGAACGGCCGCAGCATCTCCAGCAGCTGCGCGCCAGCGACCTGATCGCCGCCGACAACCCGCGCCTTGATCATCGCGTAGCGCTCCCAGTCGCGACCCTGATCCTGGTAGTACTGCTCCAGGGCGTTAAAGCTGAACACCAGCGAACCGGAAGAGCCGTACGGGCGCAGACGCATGTCGGTGCGGAAGACGAAGCCGTCGACAGTGATCACGTCCAGCGCCTTGATCAGCTTCTGACCGAGACGGATAAAGAACTCCTGATTATCAAGCGGGCGCTTCACCCCTTCGGTTTCGCCGCCCTCGGGATAGCCGAAGATCAGGTCGATGTCCGAGGACAGGTTCAGCTCATGCGCGCCCAGCTTGCCCATACCGAGGATGACCATATGCTGCGCCTGGCCGCTGCGCCGGCCGATGGGCGTGCCGAACTGCGTGCAATGGCGTGGATACAGCCACTGATAAGCCAGGTCGATACAGGCATCGGCCAGATCGGAAAGGTCGCGGCAGGTTTCGATGAGGTCGGCCTGACGGCTGATATCGCGCCAAATAATCCGCAGCTGCTGACGGTTACGGAAGCGCCGCAGGCGTCGCCCCAGCTCGTCGTCATCGGCACACTCCTCCAGCGCCTGGGCCAATTGGCCGCGCAATTCGCCCGCCCCCAGACTGCGTTCCAGCTCACCGCTGGCGGCTAGCGCGAGCAGCATTTGCGGGTCACGCGAGCCCTGCTGCACCACAAAATCACTGGCCGCAGCCACTCGCTGCCAGGCCGCAAGTCGTTCGCTCGGCCAACCCGCAAAAGCCGCCGCAGCCTCGCCGCCAAGCGCGGCAAACGCCTGCTGCAGAAACTGTTCAGCACGGGGAACAAGGTGGGCCAGGGCAGCAGGTAAAGAGGCCAGCGCGGGCAGGCTCATGGTCTATCCTTTTTAGCGATCTGCCAGTGCAGCGATCACGGATGACAAACACCCACTCTAGAGCTGGGCGGATCACTGACAGAAAAATAATTGTAGTTTTACTACCAAAGATTGTATCCAAAAGGCTGAAATCGGCGTCGGAATGTAGTAAAACTACACGCAGCCGGTCCTACCCCCGGTCAATCCAAGAATTCACGCGGCCACTCACGAAGTCGGCCACGAAACCTGGCCTCCGATTCTGGAAGCCTTTCCGCCCTGGAGCAAGCCATGCAAGACCTCGATCCCGTCGAAACCCAGGAATGGCTGGACGCCCTTGAGTCCGTCCTCGATAACGAGGGTGAAGACCGCGCACATTACCTGATGACCCGTATGGGCGAGCTGGCCACCCGCAGTGGTTCACAGCTGCCGTATGCGATCACCACGCCCTACCGCAACACCATCCCGCTGACCCACGAAGCACGCATGCCTGGCGACCTGTTTATGGAACGCCGCATTCGCTCGCTGGTACGCTGGAACGCGCTGGCCATGGTGATGCGCACCAATCTGAAAGATTCGGACCTGGGCGGCCACATCTCCAGCTTCGCGTCCTCGGCGACCCTGTATGACATCGGCTTCAACTACTTCTTCCAGGCTCCTACCGAGGAGCACGGCGGCGACCTGATCTTCTTCCAGGGCCACGCATCGCCCGGCGTTTACGCCCGCGCCTTTATGGAAGGCCGCATAACCGAAGACCAGATGAACAACTTCCGCCAGGAAGTCGATGGCCAAGGCCTGTCGTCCTACCCGCACCCCTGGTTGATGCCGGACTTCTGGCAGTTCCCGACCGTCTCCATGGGGCTGGGCCCGATTCAGGCGATCTACCAGGCACGCTTTATGAAGTACCTGGAAGCACGCGGCTTTATCCCGGCCGGCAAGCAGAAGGTCTGGTGCTTTATGGGCGACGGCGAGTGCGACGAGCCGGAATCCCTCGGCGCGATCTCCCTGGCTGGCCGCGAAAAGCTGGACAACCTGATCTTCGTCATCAACTGCAACCTGCAGCGCCTCGACGGCCCGGTACGCGGCAACGGCAAGATCATCCAGGAACTCGAAGGCGTGTTCCGTGGCGGTGGCTGGAACGTCAACAAGGTGGTCTGGGGCCGCTTCTGGGACCCACTGCTGGCCAAGGATGTCGACGGCATCCTGCAACGCCGCATGGACGAAGTCATCGACGGCGAATACCAGAACTACAAGGCCAAGGACGGCGCGTTCGTCCGCGAGCACTTCTTCAACTCGCCGGAACTCAAGGCGATGGTTGCCGATCTGTCCGACGACGAGATCTGGAAGCTCAACCGTGGCGGCCACGACCCGTACAAGGTCTATGCGGCCTATCACCAGGCGGTCAACCACAAAGAGCAGCCGACCGTGATCCTGGCCAAGACCGTCAAAGGTTATGGCACCGGCGCCGGTGAAGCGAAGAACACCGCGCACAACACCAAGAAGGTCGATGTCGACAGCCTCAAGCAGTTCCGCGACCGCTTCGACATCCCGGTCAAGGATGACGAGCTGGAAAATCTGCCGTTCCTCAAGCCGGAAGAAGGCAGCGCCGAAGCCCGTTACCTGAGCGAACGCCGCGCCGCCCTCGGTGGTTTCGTGCCGCAACGCCGCGCCAAGAGCTTCAGCATCCCGACGCCGCCGCTGGACACCCTCAAGGCCATCCTCGACGGCTCGGGCGACCGTGAAATCTCCACCACCATGGCCTTCGTGCGCATCCTCGCGCAGCTGGTCAAGGACAAGGACATCGGCTCGCGCATCGTGCCGATCATCCCGGACGAAGCACGTACCTTCGGTATGGAAGGCATGTTCCGCCAGCTCGGCATCTACTCCTCGGTCGGCCAGCTGTATGAGCCGGTGGATAAAGACCAGGTGATGTTCTACCGCGAGGACAAGAAGGGCCAGATTCTCGAAGAAGGCATCAACGAAGCCGGCGCCATGAGTTCGTTCATTGCTGCTGGTACTTCGTACAGCAGCCATAACCAGCCGATGCTGCCGTTCTACATCTTCTACTCGATGTTCGGCTTCCAGCGTATTGGCGACCTGGCCTGGGCCGCTGGCGACAGCCGTACCCGTGGCTTCCTGATCGGCGGCACCGCTGGGCGTACCACGCTGAACGGCGAAGGCCTGCAGCACGAGGATGGTCACAGCCACATGCTCGCTGCGACCATCCCCAACTGCCGCACCTATGATCCGACCTACGGCTACGAGCTGGCGGTGATCATTCAGGACGGCATGAAGAAGATGACCGAGCAGCAACAGGACGTCTTCTACTACATCACCGTGATGAACGAGTCCTACCAGCAGCCCGCCATGCCGGCCGGCATCGAGGAAGGCATCATCAAGGGCATGTACCTGCTCGAAGAGGACAAGAAGGAAGCCGCGCACCACGTGCAGCTCCTCGGTTCCGGCACCATCCTGCGTGAAGTGCGCGAAGCGGCGAAGATTCTGCGTGACGAGTTCAACGTCGCTGCAGACGTATGGAGCGTGACCAGTTTCAACGAACTGCGCCGCGACGGCCTGGCCGTGGAACGCAGCAACCGCCTGCACCCGGGCCAGAAGCCCAAGCAGACCTATGTGGAAGAATGCCTGAGCGGTCGTAAAGGCCCGGTGATTGCCTCCACCGACTATATGAAGCTGTTTGCCGAACAGATTCGTCAGTGGGTGCCGAGCAAGGAATTCAAGGTGCTGGGCACCGACGGCTTCGGCCGCAGCGACAGCCGCAAGAAGCTGCGCCACTTCTTCGAAGTGGACCGCAACTGGGTTGTCCTGGCTGCCCTGGAAGCACTCGCCGACCGTGGTGATATCGAACCGAAGGTGGTGGCCGAGGCCATCGTCAAGTTCGGCATCAACCCGGAAAAACTCAACCCACTGGACTGCTAAGGAGCGAAACGATGAGTGAATTGATTCGCGTACCCGACATCGGTGGTGGTGAGGGTGAAGTAATCGAACTGATGGTCAAGGTCGGTGATCGCATCGAGGCCGATCAGAGCGTGCTGACCCTGGAGTCGGACAAGGCCAGCATGGAAATCCCCGCGCCGAAAGGCGGCGTGGTGAAAAGCCTGAAAGTAAAGCTGGGCGACCGCCTGAAAGAAGGCGACGAACTGTTTGAGCTGGAAGCCGAAGGCGCTGCCGAAACAGCACCAGCGGCGCCGGCCGCAGCACCGGCAGAAGCACCTAAAGCAGCTGCTGCTCCCGCTCCGGCCGCCGCACCTGCGCCAGCCGCACCTGCGCCAGCCGCGCAGGCCAGCAGCGTGCAGGACGTGCATGTGCCGGACATCGGTTCGGACGGCAAAGCCAGGGTCATCGAAATTCTGATCAAGGTCGGCGATAGCGTCGAAGCCGATCAGTCGCTGATCACCCTGGAGTCGGACAAGGCCAGCATGGAAATCCCCTCGCCGGCTGCCGGCGTGGTGGAAAGCATCAGCGTCAAACTGGAAGACGAAGTCGGCACCGGTGATTTTATCCTCAAACTGAAAGTGGCCGGCGCCGCTGCGGCTCCAGCAGCAGCGCCAGCACCGGCAGCTGCACCCGCAAGTGACGTACACAAGGTTCCGGCCGGTGCGCACCCAGCGGTCGCCGCCGAAGTCAGCGCGATTGCCTCGCTGGCAGCAGCCGCCGCGAGCGTTGCCGCCGCCCCCAAGCGTGACGGCGCCAAGGTGCATGCGGGCCCGGCTGTGCGTCAGCTCGCTCGCGAGTTCGGCGTCGAGCTGTCCGCCGTACCGGGCACCGGGCCGAAAGGCCGCGTGCTCAAAGAGGACGTGCAGGCTTACGTCAAAACCATGATGCAGAAGGCCAAGGAAGCCCCTGCCGCCGGTGCAACCGGCGGTGCCGGTATCCCGCCGATCCCGGTGGTGGACTTCAGCAAGTTTGGTGAAATCGAAGAAGTGGCGATGACCCGCCTGATGCAGGTCGGCGCCAACAACCTGCATCGCAGCTGGCTCAACGTGCCGCACGTGACTCAGTTCGATTCGGCCGATATCACCGAGCTGGAAGCCTTCCGCGTGGCGCAGAAAGCCGTGGCGGAAAAGGCTGGGGTCAAACTCACCGTGCTGCCGCTGCTGCTCAAGGCCTGCGCCTTCCTGCTCAAGGAACTGCCGGACTTCAACAGCTCACTGGCGCCGAGCGGCAAAGCCATCATCCGCAAGAAATACGTGCACATCGGCTTTGCTGTGGACACCCCGGACGGCCTGCTGGTCCCGGTGATCAAGAACGTCGATCAGAAGAGCCTGCTGCAGCTCGCCGCCGAAGCCGCCGTACTGGCGGAAAAGGCGCGCAGCAAGAAGCTGTCGGCCGACGATATGCAGGGCGCCTGCTTCACCATCTCCAGCCTCGGCCACATTGGCGGCACCGGCTTTACGCCGATCGTCAACGCGCCGGAAGTGGCAATTCTCGGTGTGAGCAAAGCGACCATCCAGCCGGTCTGGGATGGCAAAGCCTTCCAGCCCAAGCTGATGCTGCCGCTGTCGCTGTCCTACGACCACCGGGTGATCAACGGTGCCGCTGCGGCGCGCTTCACCAAGCGCCTGGGTGACGTACTGGCGGACATCCGCACCATGCTGCTGTAACGCATCAACTTTCGAGCAGCCACGCTCGTACCCTCGACCCCGCCCATTTAGGCGGGGTTTTTTTTGGCTCTACGATAGCGGCGAGAATGAGAAAGGCTGATCAGCCCTTCTGCAGATTACGAATCAGAAAACTCAGGGCCTTAGCCAGTTCGGCGGCGCCCTTGTGATCGCGCACGATGGTCAGCATTGGGCTGCCGTCGTTGGGGTTGTGCAGCACGCAGCTGATGCCGCTGCTCGGGCACTCGTAACGCACGAAAGGGTCGACGCCAAACAGCGGCACCCGCTGGTTGCGCACAGCAATATCGGTGCCCTGCTGGCCACGGGTTTCCTCACGCAGCAACAGCTCGCCGGACTCACCCTGACGCAGCTGATAGAGCAGGTCCTGGCGCTGCGCCTGACCGACCTGATAGGCGGCGCGCAGGGCGTAGGTTTTCAGCAGATCGTTGCAGTGCGCCAACAGCGCCTGGCGGTCATTCTGGGTCAGATAAAGGCGCTTCAGTTCGAGCAGATAATTGCCCTGTTCGGCACTGCTCAAACCCGTGTCAGGCTCAGCGGCGAACACCGGCGAGGCGGCCATACAGCTGCTCAGCAGCACTGCGGATATTAGTTTTCTTGTCAGTCGCAATTGCATGATGCACCCTTACCCGACGCTATAAATGAAGTGAGTCGATTGCCGCTTCGATCAGCATACTGGAAGCCAGCCACCGAATGAAAAGCCATCCCGATGCCGCGAGTCGTTTAGCGGCCGAGGTTGTGACGCAGTTGCCAGTGCCTTCGCGCCTTGGCTTGCTGCGTTTCGAGCGCTTGAATGAAGCCAGCTGGGCTCTGCTGTACCTCGATTCGGGCTGCGAACAACAGTTCGGCCTGCCGGCTCACGAGCTCTGCTCCCTGCTCGATGCACCCTACGCCAGCCTGATGGAACCCGCGGTTCGCCACCAGTTGCATGACAGCATTGCGCAACAGCTTGCTGAGCGTCGGCACTACAGCGTGCAGTACTGCCTGCACACCCCACGCGGCAGCCTGACGCTGATGGAAGTGGGCGAAGCCTTCAAGCAACGCGGCCGGCACCTGCTACGCGGCTACCTGCTGGTGATGAACGAGCAAAGCGCTCCCTCGCCACAGACCCTCGAACTCTACCAACGTAGCCAAGCCGAACTGCAGGCGCAGCAGCGTCGCACCCAAGCTCAGCAACAGTTGATCGTGACCCTCGCGCGCCATCATTACGGCGACAGCGATCCCTTGCGCGAAGCCGCCGAGCTGATCAGCAAAAGCGCCTGCGCGTTGTATGGCGTCAGCCGCGTCGGCATCTGGAATCTCAATGAGCATGTGCTGCAATCGGTGGCCCTCTACCAACAGGACCAGGGCCGGCATGTCGCCCAGGCGGATATCGATGCCAGCCCCTACCCCGCCTACCTGCAGGCGCTGCACAGCGGCCGTGCCCTGGACGCGCATGACGCCCACCAGGACCCACGCACCTGCGAGCTGAGCAGCAGCTACCTGCAGCCCATGGGCATCACCGCCATGCTCGATGCCAGCATCCGTATCGCCGGTGAAGTGGTGGGCGTTTTGTGCCTGGAACATATCGGCGCACCGCGCACTTGGCAGGCCGACGAAATCGCCTTTGCCGGCGAGCTGGCCGACCAATACGCCCAGGTGCTGACCAACCAGCAACGGCGCTCCGCGACCAATGCCCTGTACCTGTTCCAGCGCGCGGTCGAGCAGAGCTCCAGCGCCTTTATCCTGCTCGACCGCGATGGCCTGGTGGAATACGTCAACCCGAGCTTTACCGCCATCACCCTGTACAGCGCCAGCGAAGTACAGGGCCGCCGCCTGTCAGAAATCCCTGCCCTGGAGAACCTCAGCGACCTGCTGTTCGACGCCCGTTCCAGCCTGGCTGAACACAACAGCTGGCAGGGCGAATTCAAGAGCCGGCGGAAGAACCTCGACCCTTACTGGGGTCAATTGTCGTTGTCCAAGGTGCATGCCGACGATGGCAGCCTGACCCACTACATCGGCATCTACGAAGACGTTACCGCGAGCAAGCAGGCGCAGCAGCATATCGAGCGCCTGGCCTTTCGCGACAACCTGACCGGGCTGGGCAACCGCTACGCCTTTATCCGCTCGCTGGAGAAGCACTTCAGCGAGCACCCGGGCAAACCGATCAGCCTGCTGCTGGTGGATATCGACAACTTCAAGCGGATCAACGACAGCCTCGGCCACCAGACCGGCGACAAACTGCTGGTCAGCCTGGCGCGCCGCCTGCGCAACACCCTGACCCCAAGCAGTGTGCTGGCGCGCTTTGCCAGCAACGAATTTGCCGTACTGCTCGAGGCCAACCAGGCCGACAGCCAGCTGGTGGCGCAAAAGCTGCTGCACACCCTGGACAAGCCGCTGTTCGTCGACAATCAGCTGATCAGCGTCACCGGCTCCATCGGCCTGGGCTGCGCGCCCGAGCATGGCGATGACCCACAAACCCTGATGAAGCACACCGGCCTGGCCCTGCACAAAGCCAAGGCCAACGGCAAAAACCAGCTGCAGGTGTTTACCGATGTGCTGAATGCCGAGGCGCACTACAAGCTGTTCGTCGAGAGCAACCTGCGCCGCGCGCTGATGCAGAACGAGCTGGAAGTCTTCTACCAGCCCAAGCTGTGCCTGAAGAGCGGCCGCCTGCTGGGCCTGGAAGCGCTGCTGCGCTGGCACCACCCGGACAAGGGCATGATCAGCCCAGACAAATTTATCAGCGTGGCGGAAGAAACCGGCCTGATTATCCCCATCGGCAAATGGGTCACCCGCCAGGCCTGCCGCATGAGTACGCAGCTGATCGCGATTGGCCACAAGCCACTGCAGATGGCAATCAACCTGTCGCCCAAACAATTCTCCGATCCGGACCTGGTCGGCGAGATCGCCGCCATCCTTCACGAAGAACAGCTCGACCCGGCCCTGCTCGAACTGGAGCTGACCGAAAGCCTGCTGCTGGAAGCCACCGAAGACACCCGCCATCAGCTCAGCCGCCTGAAAAGCTTGGGCCTGACCCTGGCCATGGACGACTTCGGCACCGGTTACTCCTCGCTCAGCTACCTGAAGAAATTCCCCATCGACGTGATCAAGATCGATCGCAGCTTTATCAAGGACATCCCGGAGAACCAGGACGACATGGAAATCACCTCTGCGGTGATCGCCATGGCGCACAATCTGAAACTCAAGGTGGTGGCTGAAGGCATCGAAACCGCCGCGCAGCTGAACTTTCTCCGCCGTCAGCAATGCGATATCGGCCAGGGCTACCTGTTCGACAAACCCATCGCCAGCCGCGACCTGCTGGAAAGCCTCAAGCGCTATCCAAACCGAGGCTAGCTGTAACAAGCTCGCCCTTTGACGGTCTATGACACACATGCTTCTGCTGAGGAAATGGCTCATGGTTTTGCGCTCGCAAATTCTCGCCCACAAACTCGAACTGCCCACCGCCGAGCAGGCCCTGCCTGGCCGCCCCGAAGCCATGGCAGTGCCGGCTGCGCACTTCGTCAACGGCAATGCGCTGCAGGGGCCATTTCCCGCCGGGCTTGAGCAGGCGGTATTCGCCATGGGCTGTTTCTGGGGCGCCGAACGACGCTTCTGGCAACAACCGGGCGTGTGGAGCACGGCGGTAGGCTATGCCGGCGGCCATACGCCGAACCCGACCTATGAAGAAGCCTGCTCGGGCCTGACCGGCCACACCGAAGTGGTGCTGGTAGTGTTTGATCCGCAGGTCACCAGCTACGCCGCACTGCTGAAAGTGTTCTGGGAGGCGCATAACCCAACCCAGGGCATGCGCCAGGGTAACGACACGGGCAGCCAGTACCGTTCGGCGATCTACTGCTACGGCGCTGAACAGCTGGCGGCAGCAAAGAGCACGCAGGCGCAGTTCCAGGCCGAATTGAGTAAAGCCGGTTTCGGCGCCATCACCACCGAAGTGCGCGAGGCGCCGCCGTTCTACTACGCTGAGGCCTATCACCAGCAGTACCTGGCGAAGAACCCCGGCGGCTATTGCGGCCTGGGCGGCACGGGAGCCTGCCTGCCGGGCTGATAGAGAGGAGATAGCACGATGGAACTCAGCAGCCTGACCAATCAGGTGTCGACCCAGGCAGCGGCTCAGGCCTCTGCCCTGGCCTCACTGCTGTTGCTGCGCAAAACCCTGGAACTGCAGGCTGCCAGCATCGGCGGCCTGGTGCAGGCCGCCACGCCAGCCAGCACGTCGAGCAATCCGCCCAATCTGGGCAATAGCGTCGACGTGATGATTTAGCCAGCCACATCCGCCGCCGCACTGCCATCGGCGGCAGTTTCCGCCTTCCAGCTTTTCAATAGCTTACCCACCTTGTAGCCGCGCCAGCCGAGCATGCGCGAGGCCGTCAGCACGCCAGCCATCAGCGCGCCACCAACCCCGGCGGTCACCGTATCGGCGCCGGTCAGATAGAGGCCTTTGATCGGCGTCTGGCTATGAATCCAGTGCTGCTCGAAGCGTTCTACCGTGTGGTCGATGCCATAGATCTCGCCCTGCTCGTTCCACTGATACCACTCGGTGGACAGCGGCGTGCCCAGCTCGCAGAAATCCAGCGCGCCGCGCAGTTGCGGCTGATGCTGGTAGAGGGTTTCCAGCAACTGCGCAGTCAACTCGGCCTTGAACGCCTCGTAGTCGGCGCCGCGCTTGCCCCAGGTCGTGCCCTTCCACTTGGCGAACCACTGCGGCTGGGTCGGCGCGACGATTTCCACCGTGGCCTTGTTCGGGTAATGGGCATCCCAGGCCGGGTCCTTGGCCGAGGGGAAGCTGATGTAGATCAGCGGCATCGCCGGATTTTGCCCGGCCATAAAGCTGCTGACGTTGTGGTCGTGATCATGGGTCGGATAGACCCAGTAGTTGGTCTTCGGCAACTTCAGCTCGGCGGCGCTGCCCTTGAAACCGGCGTACAGACACAGGGTGGCGGCCGATAATTTGACCTTGGGCAGTTGCTCCAGCAGGCCATGTTCGCTGGCCACCTGATGGTCGAGCAGGCGGGTATAAGTCGGCACCAGGCCGGCGCAGCTAACGATCTGCGGCGCGCGGATCTCGAAGCCATCCTTCTGCATGCGTACGCCGACCGCGCGCCCGTTCTCCACCAGGATCTTGTCGACCCCGGCATAGGTGAACACCTGGCCGCCGGCCGCTTCGATCACCGGGATGATGGTTTCGGAAATCTTCGTCGCGCCGCCCACCGGGTAGTTGCCGCCGGTGATGTAGTGCTTGGCGACCATCGCGTGCATAACGAAGGCGGCTTCGGCCGGTGGCAGGCCGTAATCGCCCCACTGCGCGGTGAGCACGCCGATCAGTTCCTGGTTGTCGGTCAGGCCTTCGAGCACTTCGCGGGTGGTCTTGAAGAAGTAATCCGGCAGCCACAACCGCCGCAGTTTGCTATAGAGCATGCCCAATGAACGCGGCAGCGCCTGGCCGGCGAAGAAGCGCGGCACCTTGGCGCTGACCTCGCTGAGCAGGTCGACGTAACGCTCAAGCACCGCAGTTTCCCCCGGGAAATGACGCGCCATCTCCGCCTTGAACTCCTCACGCCCGGCCACGTAGTCGTAGGTCTGCTCGCCGATCACGATACGGTCGTAGTGAGCATCCATCGGTGCCCACTGCAGCTTGCCATCGCTGATCACATCGAACACCCGACGGATCGCCGACCAGGGTTTGTGCACCTCGCCGATATAGTGCACCCCCACATCCCACTCGTAGCCTTCGCGCTCGTAGCTGTGGGTGTAGCCGCCGGCGGTGTAGTGCTGTTCCAGCACGCACACGCGCTTGCCGAGCTTGGCCAGCAGCGCGGCGGTGGTCAGGCCGCCGATACCGGAGCCGATGATGATGGCGTCGTAATCACCCTGAACCAGGCGCGGACGGAAGCGGGTACCGGTGCGTTTCATGGGGAGCTCCTGCGTTATTCTTGTTATGCAATTTTTTGCATACTAGCCAGCGACTGGAGTCCATGCAACTTTTTGCATAATCCGTATACTGCGGCGCACTTCTAATAGCAGCCGGTGAAACCCGCTTATGTCGCTCAAGCACGCCATCCTTATCCTCCTGGAAAGCGAACCCGGCAGCGGCTACGACCTGCTCAAGCGCTTCAAGGATGGCCTCGGTTACTTCTGGAACGCCAAGCACCAACAGGTTTACCTGGAGCTGAAAAAGCTCAGTGAAGCCGGCTGGCTGGAATTCGAGGCGCAGGCCCAGGACACCCGCCCGGACAAGAAAAACTACCGCCTGACCCCGGCCGGCCACGCCGAGCTGCTGCGCTGGCTGGGCGAACCAGTGCAGCCGAACAAGATCAACGATGCACTGCTGGTCAAACTCTATGCCGGCGCGCACACCTCGACCGCCAACCTGCGCGAGGAAATGCAGCGCCATGTGGCCGTGCACCGCAAAACCCTGGACAGCCTGCTGAGCATCGAGCGTGACTACCAGGCCCTGCCAGATGAGCAACGCCAGGCACTGCGCCTGCCCTACCTGACCCTGCGTCGCGGCATACTCGGCGAACAGTCCTGGCTGGCCTGGGCCGATGAAGTCGAACAGGAACTGCGGAAAAACTAAGCCCCGCAGAACTAATTGCAGATTACTGCCAGGTCATAGGCAAACCGCTAGACTGCAAGCCAATAGCCACCAGTGCCGATACCCGCATGCCTGCGACCTCCGCCTACATATCCCCCGATCAGCTGTGCGTCGGCCTGTATATCCAGCTCGAACTGGCCTGGTGGGAACACAACTTTGCCTTCAGCAACTTCAAGATCAAGGATGAAGCGCAGATCAGCGCATTGCGCGCCCTAGGCCTGGAGCGCCTGCGCTATGACCCGGCGCGCAGCGATTGCCCGCCCCTGGCCACCAGTCCCGCTCCGCTTGCGGCCGAGCCCGTAGCAGCGCCGATGCCCAGCCCGGCCGAACAGGCCAGCCTGGCCCGGGCGGAAAAGCTCAAGGCGCTGCGCAAGCGCCTGGCCGAGGTCGACCGCAAGTTCGTCCAGGCCAGCCAGCAGGTCAAGACACTTAACCAGACGCTGCGCAGCCGTCCGGAAGATGCCATCAAGCAGGCCGGAGAGATTGTCGGTGCGATGGTCGAAACCCTACTCGGCGGCAGCGGCGTGGTGCTGCACAGCATCAACAGCAAGGCCGCCGAAGACAGTTACTTTCACTCATTGAACGTCACGGTGCTGGCCTTGCTGCTCGGTCGCCAACTCGGCCTGGACAGCGAGGACTGCCATATCCTCGGCCTCGGCGCGTTGCTGCACGATGTCGGCAAGCTGGAAGTGCCAAGCAAGGTGCTACTGAAAAGCGAGCCACTGACCCGCCCGGAACAACAGCTGCTGCAACTGCATTGCGAGTTCGGCCTGCGCATGGGCCAGAAGCTGATGCTCGACGACGAAGTGCTGCGCATCCTCAATGAGCACCACGAGTACTGCGACGGCAGCGGCTACCCGCGTCAGCTGCGCGAGGCCGCCATCGGCCGGTTAAGCCGCCTGGTGTGCATCGCCAACCAGTTCGACAACCTGTGTAACCCGCTCAATCCGCGTGATGGCCTCAGCCCGCACGAAGCCCTGGCGCTGATGTTCAAGCAACATGGCGCGCGCTTCGATGCGGTGGCGCTAAAGGCCTTTATCCGGGTGATGGGCATCTACCCGCCGGGCAGCCTGGTGCAGCTGGAGGATCAGCGCTACGGCCTGATTCTCGGTATGAACCCGAGCCAGCCGCTGAAACCGACGCTGATTGTCTATGACGCCGCCGTACCCAAGAACGAGGCGCTGATCATCGACCTGGAACAGGAGCCGCGCCTAAGCATCGCCGCCAGCCTGCGCCCGGCGCAGCTGCCGCGCGAGGCGCTGGAATACCTCAACCCGCGCCAGCAACTCAGCTACTTTGTCGAGCCCAGCCAAAGCCGTTAGCTGCATCGCTGAAACAGATGGCTCTTATCCACCCTCATTGGCGATATCAAATAGCCTTGATAGAGTGCGCCCCCACACAAAATGGAAGACTTCAATCATGGATGCCCAGCCCTATCAGGCCCCTCAGGCCGACTTGACCATTGCCAGCGTCTTTTGCCGCCAGTGCGGCAGCAAAATTGCCGCCGATGCCAACCAATGCCCGAGTTGTCAGGCCAGTCAAAACCTCAATCCTAAAAGCAGAGTCACCGCTGGCGTTTTGGCGCTTTTTTTGGGCGGCCTCGGTATTCATCGGTTCTATCTGGGGCAATGGTGGGGGGTGTTCTATTTGCTGTTTTGGGGAACAGGGATTCCTTCTGTCGTTTCCCTGATTGAAAGCATCGTGTTTTTCTGCAGCAACGAGAGCAACTGGCAACGCAAGTATGGCAACGTCAGAAGCGGCTCTAGCGCAGTGATGGCGATAGTCTGCGTATTCATATTCGTTGCCGTGATCGGCATCCTGGCGTCCATCGCTATTCCCCAGTACAAGCACTATGTCGAACGCGCCAAGCAGGCGCAGCTTCAGCAGCAACGTTAGCCGCGGCGCATACCCGCCACCGCTATGAGTGGTGTGACGGATATGACGCGTACAGACCTACGGCCCAGTCACCTGGATCAGCCAGCCGGCGCTTCCTCAATCAACCAATCCATACGCCAGCCGCCCTGGCTCTGCCCGAGCAGTTGGGCGAGCCATGGCAGGATCTGCTTGAGTTCATCCTCCAGGCCCCATGGCGGGTTGCTGATCACCAGGCCGGAGCCGTTCAGGCGCGCGGCTTCATCGGTGGAATGTACGTAGAGCTCCACACGCAGCAGCTTGGGCGCCTTGCTCTTCTGCAGGTCGCTGTAGAAGCGCCGCAGCTGGCGCAGGTCCTTGATCGGGTACCAAATCGCTACCACGGCCTGGCGCATACGGCCGATGGCTTCGCTCAGGGACTGGGCGCAGCGTTCCATCTCATCCACCTGCTCGAACGGCGGGTCGATCAACAGCAGCGCGCGCTTCTCACGGGTCGGCAGCAGGGCGCGCGGCACATACCAGCCTTCGCCCAGGTGCACGGCAACGCGGCGATCACCGCGCATATTCTCCTTGAGCAAGCGCCCGTCTTCCGGGTGCTTCTCGTTCAGGTGCAGGCGATCCTGCTCACGGGTCAGCAGGCGCGCCAGCTCCGGTGAGCCTGGGTAATGGCGCAGCTCGCCATCCGGATTCATCGCACGGATCACTTCCAGATAGTCCAGCAGCGGGTCCGGTACATCGGTGGCCTGCCACAGCCGGGCGATGCCTTCCAGCCACTCGCCGGTACGGCTGGCCTGGTCACCGCGCAGGTCATACAGACCGATACCAGCATGGCTGTCGAGGTAGGCAAACGGCGCCTCCTTGCGAGACAGCAGAGCAATCAGGCGACTGAGGACATAGTGTTTCAGCACATCGGCATGGTTGCCGGCATGGAAGGCGTGGCGGTAGTTCATTTGGGCGGGCTCCTGTGGCCGAGCAGTTTAACAGGGTGGCGGCGTTTGCCATGCGCCAGATGGATCAGTACGGTGGCCACTGAGCCGCCTGGCAAGGGAGAACCAACATGCAACTGCAAGACCTACTGGGCACCGAACTGCCCCTGATTCAGGCACCGATGGCCGGCGTGCAGCTGCATGGCTTGGCCGCCGCCGTGTCGAATGCCGGCGCGCTGGGTTCGTTGCCCTGCGCCATGCTCGACGCGGCCGGGTTGCGCAAGGAGCTGCAGGCGCTGAGCGAGAAAACCAGCAAACCCTATAACCTGAATTTCTTCTGCCACACCCCGCCAGCCGCCGATGCTGCTCGCGAAGCAACCTGGCGCGAGGCGCTAAGCCCTTTCTACACAGAGCTAGGCATCGACCCGACGACTATCGCCAGCGGCCCCGGCCGATTGCCGTTCAGCGCCGAGATGGCCGACCTGCTTGATGAGTTTCGACCTGCGGTGGTGAGCTTTCACTTCGGCCTGCCCTCGGCCGAGCTGCTGGCACGGGTTAAAGCCTGCGGGGCCAAGGTGCTCAGTTCGGCGACCACGGTGGCGGAAGCGCTGTGGCTGCAAGCCAACGGCGCCGATGCAATCATCGCCCAGGGCCTGGAAGCCGGCGGCCATCGCGGCATGTTTCTCACCGATAAGTTGAGCAGCCAGCTCGGCACCTTTGCCCTGCTGCCGCAGATCGTCCAGGCTGTGCGCTTGCCGGTGATTGCCGCCGGCGGCATTGCAGATGCCCAAGGCGTGCGCGCCGCCATGGCCCTCGGCGCGGCCGGGGTGCAGATCGGCACAGCCTACCTGTGCTGCGATGAGGCCAGCACCAGCGCTATCCACCGCGCCGCCCTGCACAGCCCGGCCGCGCAGCACACGGCGCTGACCAATCTGTTTAGCGGTCGGCCGGCACGCGGCATCGTCAATCGGCTGATGCGTGAGTTGGGGCCGATTAGCTCACTTGCGCCGGAGTTCCCTCTGGCCACCGCGGCCATTGCGCCGCTACGGGCCAAGGCGGAAAGCCAGGGCAGCGGCGACTTCTCGCCGCTGTGGGCCGGGCAGAATGTCAGTGGTTGCAAGAGCATCGGCGCCGCCGAGCTGACAGCCGAACTGGCCCGTGGCTTTGCTAGCTGAGCCTCTATCACGCTTATTGATAGTGCTGGGAGCCACGCGCGCGGCTGCTTAGAATCTGTTTCGGATCTCGCGAGCTAGAGCGAGACAAGGCAAAAACAGGCGAGGAAGCGGAGTTTACGAGCTGTAAATGAGCATTCCGAGCCTGTTTTTAACGCAGTATCGCCGACGCGCAGCAGAGCCGAGACAGGTTCTAGACTCGGCGCATCGCCACCGGAGGCACACCCATGTCCGAGTCCCTGCTCAGCTCCCGCAACCTGGCCTTCGAGCTCTACGAAGTGCTGGACGCCGAAGGCCTGACCCAGCGCGAGCGCTTCGCCGAGCACAGCCGCGAAACCTTTGACGCGGCCATCGACACCGCCCGCAGCATCGCGGAAAACCTGTTTGCCCCGCACAACCGCAAGAACGACGAGCACGAGCCGGAGTATGTCGACGGCGCAGCGGTGCTGATCCCCGAGGTCAAACCGGCGGTGGACGCCTTCCTTGAGGCAGGCTTTCTCAATGCCACCCGCGAGTTCGACGTCGGCGGTATGCAGCTACCCAACCTGCTATCGCAGGCCTGCTTCGCCCACTTCCAGTCGGCCAACGCGGCGACCACCTCCTACCCGTTCCTGACCATGGGCGCGGCCAACCTGATCGAAACTTTCGGCAGCGATGAGCAAAAGCAGCGCTTTCTGCAGCCGATGATCGACGGGCGCTTCTTCGGCACCATGGCGTTGACCGAGCCGCACGCTGGCTCCTCGCTGTCGGATATCCGCACCCGCGCGGAACCTGACGAAGACGGCACCTACCGGCTCAAGGGCAACAAGATCTTTATCTCCGGTGGCGACCATCCGCTGTCGGAAAACATCGTGCATATGGTCCTGGCCAAGCTGCCGGACGCCCCCGCCGGGGTGAAGGGCATTTCGCTATTTATCGTGCCGAAGTTTCTGGTCAACGATGACGGCAGCCTGGGCAAGCGCAACGACGTGGTACTGGCCGGCCTGTTCCACAAGATGGGCTGGCGCGGCACCACCTCCACCGCACTTAACTTCGGCGATAACGGCGACTGCGTCGGCTATCTGGTCGGCAAGCCGCACCATGGCCTGGCCTATATGTTCCAGATGATGAACGAAGCGCGCATCGGCGTCGGCATGGGTGCGGTGATGCTCGGCTACGCCGGCTACCTCTACTCGCTCGACTACGCCCGCCAGCGCCCGCAAGGTCGTCTGCCCGATGGCAAGGACCCGGCCTCCAGCCAGGTGGCGATCATCGAGCACGCCGATGTGCGGCGCATGCTGCTGACCCAGAAAGCCTATGTAGAAGGCGCTTTCGACCTCGGCCTGTACGCGGCGCGGTTGTTCGACGACACCCAGACCCTGGCGACTGAAGACGAACGCCGTATCGCCCTGGAGCTGCTCGATCTGCTCACCCCGATCGTCAAATCCTGGCCGTCGGAGTTTTGCCTCAAGGCCAACGAGCTGGCCATCCAGATTCTCGGCGGCCACGGCTATACCCGCGATTACCCGGTGGAGCAGTACTACCGCGACAACCGCCTGAATCCGATCCACGAAGGCACCCACGGCATCCAGTCCCTCGACCTGCTCGGGCGCAAGGTCTCGATGAACGGCGGTGCGGCGCTCAAGCAGCTGCTCAAGCTGATCCACGGCACCTGCCAGCGCGCCGAAGCCCATGCCTCGCTGACCGCCCTGCGCCAGCCGCTGGAGCAACTGCTGGCACGCCTGCAAACCGTGACCCTGGCACTGTTGGGCGATTTGATGAGCGGCAAGGTCAACCAAGGCCTGGCCAACTCGGCGCTGTACCTCAAGGTGTTCGGCCATATGGTGATTGGCTGGCGCTGGCTGGAACAGGCGATCCGCGCTGAAGAAGGCCTGGCGCGCGGCAACAGTGCCGATGCCGACTTCTACCAGGGCAAGCTGCAGGCCGCACGCTACTTCCTCACCTGGGAAGTGCCGAGCTGCCACCACGACCTGGCCATCCTCGAAGCTCGCGACGATACCTGCCTGAGCATGCAGGACGCCTGGTTCTGATCCCACCCGCGTATCCGTAACCCTGACGCCCCGCTGAACGCGGGGCGTTTTTTTTCAGCGGCAAAACCGGTCTGCGGTTAGAATCTCTGGCACGCGCCATGCATAGTGGCGCACTCAACCAACCCGCACGGAGTACGCGCCTTGGATGCCAGCACCATCAATAACCTGTTTTTGATCGGTGGCTTACTGGTAGCAATGAGCATCCTGGTCAGCGCGTTCGGTTCGCGCTTCGGCATCCCGATTCTGGTGATCTTTCTCGGCGTCGGCATGCTCGCCGGCACCGACGGCCCTGGCGGCATCGTCTTCGACAACTACCCGCTGGCCTACCTGGTCGGCAACCTGGCGTTGGCCATCATCCTGCTCGACGGCGGCATGCGCACGCGGGTATCCAGCTTTCGCGTGGCCCTGTGGCCGTCCCTCTCACTGGCCACCGTCGGCGTACTGATCACTGCCGGCCTGACCGGCGTAGCCGCAGCCTGGCTGTTCGACCTGAGCTGGATGGAAGGCCTGCTGATCGGCGCCATCGTCGGCTCCACCGATGCGGCCGCGGTATTCAGCCTGCTCGGCGGGCGCGGCCTGAACGAACGGGTCAGCGCCACCCTGGAAATCGAGTCCGGCAGCAACGACCCGATGGCGGTGTTCCTCACCGTTACCCTGATCGCCATGCTCGCCAGCGGCCAGGACGGTCTGAGCTGGGAACTGCTGGTGCAACTGCTGCAACAGTTCGGTATCGGCGCGCTGTTCGGCCTAGGTGGCGGCTGGCTGTTGCTCAACCTGATCAACCGCATGGAACTGGCCAATGGTCTGTACCCATTACTGGTGGTCAGCGGTGGCCTGATCATCTTCGCCATCACCACTGCCGTCGGTGGCAGCGGCATCCTGTCGATCTACCTGTGCGGCCTGCTGCTGGGCAACCGGCCGATCCGCTCGCGTCACGGCATCCTGCATATGCTCGACGGCCTGACCTGGCTGGCGCAGATCGGCATGTTCCTGGTCCTCGGCCTGCTGGTCACCCCGCACGAGCTGCTGCCGATCGCCCTGCCCGCGCTCGGCCTGGCGCTGTGGATGATTCTGTTTGCTCGGCCGCTGTCGATCTTCATCGGCCTGCTGCCCTTCAAGGCGTTCCATGACCGTGAACGCGCCTTTATCGCCTGGGTTGGCCTGCGCGGCGCGGTACCGATCATTCTTGCGGTGTTCCCGCTGATGGCCGGCCTGCCGAATGCCCAGCTGTTCTTCAACGTGGCGTTCTTTATCGTGCTGGTCTCGCTGCTGCTGCAAGGCACCAGCCTGCCGTGGGCGGCCAAGCTACTGCGCGTCACCGTACCGCCAGAGCCGGCGCCGGTATCGCGCGCAGGTCTAGACGTTCACCCGACCAGCCAGTGGGAACTGTTTATCTATCGCCTCGGCGCGGAAAAGTGGTGCATCGGCGCGCCCCTGCGCGAGCTGAAGATGCCCGAGGGCACGCGCATCGCCGCGCTGTTCCGTGGCAAGGAGCTGCTCCACCCTTCCGGCAGTACCACCCTGGAAGCCGGCGACCTGCTCTGCGTGGTCGGCCATGAACACGACCTGCCCGGCCTCGGCAAGCTGTTCAGCCAGGCGCCAACCCGCGGTCAGGACCTGCGCTTCTTCGGTGATTTCGTGCTCGAAGGCGATGCCGAACTGGCAGCCATCGCCGCACTCTATGGTCTGCAACTGGAAGGCGCCGAGGGCCAGCTGCACCTGGGCCGCTTTATCGCCCACAAGATTGGCGGCTCGCCGGTAATCGGCGACCAGGTGGAATGGCAAGGCCTGACCTGGACCGTGGCCGCCATGGAAGGGAACAAGATCCGCAAGGTCGGCGTCAGATTCCCCGAAGGGAGTCGCCCAGGACCAGGGCTCTTCCTTTAAGAGCCTGTTTACGACCTGCTGCGCGTCGGCCCTGTTGCGTTAAAAACAGGCTCGGGATGCTCATTTACAGCAGTAAACTCCGCTCCCTCGCCTGTTTTTGCCTTGCAGGGCTCTAGCTCGCGAGATCGTAAACCGACTCTAATAGCCGTTATACGCGGCACAGGCGCTTAGCCAGGCGCCTGTTAAACTCAGCTTCTTTTCGAGCCAACGATCGTTACTATGCCTTCTCTTCGCACTTATCTTGCCGTCGCCCTGCTCGGGCTGTGCCTGAGCGCCCCCTTGCTACATGCCGCCGAGCCGCCGAGCCGCGATGACATACAAAGCAGCCTGGACAGCCTGGCCGATCGCAAGCTGCCGGAAGCCGAGCAGCTGGCCGTCAAGCAGACCCTAGAGAAAACCCTGGCGCTGCTGGATGAGAAAGCCGACAGCGAAAAGCGTCTGGCCGACCTTCAAAAGCAGCTGCAGCAAGCCCCACGCCTGATTGGCGAGGCGCAGCGCGATTACGAACGGCTGAAAAACAGCACGCCCACCCAGGTCAGCCTGCGCTACGGCAAAAGCGCGCTGCCGCAGCTCGAACAGCTGCTGGCCGAACGCAACGCACAACTCAACGAGTGGCAGAAGCAGATCATCGACGCCAACAGCCTGGTGATCACCGCGCAGACCCGCCCGGAGCGCGCCCAGGCAGAAATCAGCGGCAACCAGACCCGCAGCCAGGAAATCAACAACACCCTGAAAAGCGGCCGCGACGCCAGCAAACCTCTGAGCAGCGAGCGGCGTAACCAACTGAATGCCGAACTGGCCAAGCTCGATGCGCAAACCAATCTGCGGCGCCAGGAACTGGCCGGCAACAACCTGCTGCAGGACCTCGGCAACAGCCGCCGCAGCCTGCTGGAAGAGCGCATCAAACGCCTCGAACAGGAACTGCTCGACCTGCAGAACCTGATCAACGAAAAACGCCGCAACCTGTCCGAACAGACCCTCGCCGAACAGTCCCGCGAGGCCGAAAAGGCCGGCACCGACAGCCTGCTGGCGCAGGAAAGTGCACTCAACCTGAAGCTCTCCGACTACCTGCTGCGCGCCACCGACCGGCTCAATGAGCTGACCCGCCTGAACCTGCAAACCAAGCAGCAACTGGACAGCCTGAGCCAGAGCGACCAGGCCCTGGAAGAGCAGATCAGCGTGCTGCAAGGCAGCCTGCTGCTCTCGCGCATCCTTTATAAGCAGCAGCAGGCCCTGCCGACGCTGAAGCTCGACAGCAACCTGCCCGACCAGATCGCCGACCTGCGCCTGTACCAGTTCGAGCTCAACCAGCAGCGCGAAGCCATCAACAACCCCAGCGTGTATGTCGACACCCTGCTCAGCAACCAGGCCAGTGAGCCGAATAACCAGGCGCTGCACACCGACCTGCTGGAAATCATCAACACCCGCCGTGAACTGATCGACCGCCTGAACCGTGAGCTGAACGCTCTGCTCAACGAGTCGATCACCCTGCAACTGAATCAGAAGCAACTGAAAACCACCGCCGACGCCCTGCGCGCCACTCTCGACGAACAGATGTTCTGGATACCCAGCAACAAGCCGCTGGATCTGGAGTGGTTCAAATCCGTCCCGCGCCTGCTGGAGCGGCAGATTGCCGAACTGCCCTGGGGCGCCAACGTGCGCCAGCTGGGTGCCGGCCTGACCGAGCGGCCGCTGCTGTTTCTGCCGTTGCTGTTGCTGATTGGCGTGCTGCTGTGGCGCCGCGGCTACCTGTACCGCAAGCTCGCCGAACTGCATCAGGACATCGGCCATTTCAAACGTGACAGTCAGCTGCACACGCCGATGGCGATCATGCTCAACGTGCTGCTGGCGCTACCCGGCACGCTGTTCCTGGCGCTGTGCGGCTTTGCCCTGCAGATGGACGCCCGCGGGCAGAACGCCAACCTGGGCGAGGCGCTGTTCCAGATGGCCCAGGCCTGGCTGGTGTTCTACACCCTGTATCGCATCCTCGCCGACGGCGGCGTGGCCGAATTGCACTTCCGCTGGGGCCGCTCGCAGGTGGCCTTCCTGCACCGCCAAGTACGCCGCCTGGGCCTGGTAGTCATGGCCATGGTGGCCGTAGTGACGGTGGCCAAACACCAGCCGGCCGGCCTGGGTGATGACGTGATCGGCCTGGCCGTGGTGCTGACCTGCTACGCGCTGATGGTCTGGCTGCTGCACAAGCTGCTGCTCACTGGCCCGGCCCGCGAACATGCCTCGGCCTTCCGCATGCTGATCGGCATGGCCCTGAGCCTGCTGCCACTGGCGTTGATCGTCGCGGTCGGCCTCGGCTACTACTACACCGCGCTGAAACTCAGCGACCGCCTGATCAACACCCTCTACCTGCTGGTGATCTGGCTGGTAATTGAAGCTACCTTCATCCGCGGCCTGGGCGTTGCGGCACGCCGCCTGGCCTACCAGCGCGCCACGGCCAAACGCCTGGCGCAGAGCAAGGACAGCGGCGAAGGCACGGAAACCGTGGTCGAGGAACCGACCCTGGATATCGAACAGGTCAACCAGCAGTCGCTGCGCCTGATCCGCCTGGCCCTGCTCGGTACCTTTATCGCCGGTCTGTACTGGGTCTGGGCGGACCTGATTTCGGTATTCGCCTACCTCGACAATATCGCCCTATACGAATACAGCAGCGGCACCGGCGATGCCGCCACTCTGGTGCCGATCAGCCTCAGTGATGTGCTCGGCGCCTTGGTCATCATCGGCATCACCATCGCCCTAGGGCGCAACCTGCCCGGCCTGCTTGAAGTGCTGGTGCTGTCACGGCTGAAGTTGGCCCAAGGCAGTGCCTACGCCACCACCACCCTGCTGTCCTACCTGATCGTGGCCATCGGCTTTGTCACCACCCTGTCGACCCTAGGGGTCAGCTGGGACAAGCTGCAGTGGCTGGTAGCCGCACTGTCGGTGGGCCTGGGCTTCGGCTTGCAGGAGATCTTCGCCAACTTTATCTCCGGCCTGATCATCCTGTTCGAGCGCCCGGTGCGCATCGGCGACGTGGTGACCATCGGCAACCTGTCCGGCACGGTCAGCAAGATCCGCATTCGCGCCACCACCATCACCGATTTCGACCGCAAAGAAATCATCGTGCCGAACAAGACCTTCGTCACCGACCAACTGATCAACTGGTCGCTCAACGATACGGTTACCCGGGTCATCATCAAGGTCGGCGTAGCCTACGAAACCGACCTGCCTCTGGCGCGCAAGCTGATGATGCAGGCCGCCATCGAGAACCCGCGCGTGTTGCGCGATCCGGAGCCGCTGCTGTTCTTCCTGACCATCAGCGCCAGCACCTTCGACTACGAGCTGCGTTTCCACGTGCGCGAACTGGGCGACCGCAACGCCGCCACCGACGAGATCCTTACGCGTATCGCGCTGACCTTCCGGGAAAACAACGTGGAAATGGCCTTCAACCAGGTCGAGGTGATGATCAAGAACCTGCACGGCCAGGAACTCAACCTGACCAGCGGGCAAATGGTTGCAGCCACTGCGGCGGCCGATGCGCAACAGGGGCAACTGCCACCGACCGCGCCGGCGCCGGCAATCGACCCACAGTAACTTGCCGCCAGGCCCGCTGGTGCGGGCCGCCACCTCACCACTGCCGGGCCGCACCTGCCCGGCTGGAGCCTGACCGTGAAGTCGCTTATCGAGCTGCAGTTCGACAACCGTTTTGCCCGCCTCGGCGACGCTTTCTCCACCCACGTGCTGCCCGAGCCGATTGCCGAGCCGCGCCTGGTCGTAGCCAGCCCAGCCGCCATGGCGTTGCTCGATCTGCAGCCAAGCGAAGCCGACAGCGAGGTGTTTGCGCAGATCTTCGCCGGACACAAGCTGTGGAGCACCGCCGAGCCGCGCGCCATGGTCTACTCCGGGCATCAGTTTGGCGGCTATAACCCGCGCCTGGGCGATGGCCGTGGCCTGCTGCTCGGCGAGGTGGTTAACGAGGCCGGCGAGTACTGGGACCTCCATCTGAAAGGCGCCGGGCAAACGCCTTACTCACGCATGGGCGACGGCCGCGCGGTGCTGCGTTCATCGATCCGCGAATTTCTCGCCAGCGAACATCTGCACGCCCTCGGCATCCCCAGCTCGCGCGCGCTGTGCGTGACCGGTTCCAGCACGCCAGTGTGGCGCGAGAAGCAGGAAAGCGCGGCCATGGTGCTGCGCCTGGCGCCCAGCCATGTGCGTTTCGGCCACTTCGAATACTTCTACTACACCCAGCAGCATGAGCAGCTCAAACAGCTGGCCGAGCATGTGCTGCACAACCACTACGCCGACTGCCTGCAGCAGGAGCAGCCGTACCTGGCGATGTTCCGCGAGATCATCGAACGCAACGCCACGATGATCGCCTACTGGCAGGCCTACGGTTTCTGTCATGGGGTGATGAACACCGACAACATGTCGATCCTTGGCATCACCTTCGATTACGGCCCCTATGCCTTTCTCGATGATTTCGACGCCAAACATATCTGCAACCACTCCGATGACACCGGCCGTTACTCGTTCAGCAATCAGGTGCCGATCGCCCAGTGGAACCTCGCCGCCCTTGGCCAGGCCCTGGTGCCGCTGGTCGATGTAGACGCGCTGCGTGAGACGCTCGGCCTGTTCCTGCCGCTGTACCAGGCGCATTACCTCGACCTGATGCGCAAACGTCTGGGTCTGCTCAGCGCCGATGAAGGCGACGAAGCCCTGGTGCAACGCCTGCTGCAACTGATGCAAAGCAGCGCGGTGGATTACACGCTGTTCTTCCGCGAACTCGGCGACAGCCCGGCAGCGCAAGCCGTGGCGCGCCTGCGTGACGACTTTACCGACCTCGCCGGCTTCGACGCCTGGGCCGCCGACTACCTGGCGCGCAGCGCTCAGGATGGCGACGACCAGGCGCAACGCCGCACGCACATGCACGCGGCCAACCCCAAATACATCCTGCGTAATTACCTGGCGCAGCAAGTGATCGAAGCCGCCGAGCAGGGCGACTACGCCCCGGTGCGCGAGCTGCACGCCGTGCTGTCCCGGCCCTTCGATGAACAACCCGGCTTCGAACGCTACGCCCAGCGCCCACCGGAGTGGGGCAAGCATCTGGAAATCAGCTGTTCATCGTAAAACCGGCCATACGATGCCTGGCATAACAGCCTGTAGATGCCTACTACACTGCAGTTCACTTCGCTCGCACTCCTCCCTGCGAGCATTCCAAGGAAGCGAACTGCATGGCAGCTCCGACAATACGTAACCTGTGGCTCAGAGTCCTGATCTGCTGCGTATCGATATTGCCTGTCATCAGCCATGCCGCAGCGCAGGAGTTGCTCGACAGCACCTACAAGGTCGCCTTTTACGAAGCTGGCTACCTTTACTCAAACGGCGCCGGCATCGACAAGGACGTGATCGATGAGCTGAAAAACAGAGGCGGTTACAGCTTCGACTACATCGAACGGCCCCGCGCACGCATATGGAAGGGGCTCGAGGAGGGTTCGCTGCCCATGAGCGTATCCGGCATCAGAACGGCCGAGCGCGATAAGTTTGCCTTCTTCATCCCCTACATCGCGCAGAAGAACATGGCGTTGGTCACCGATGCCAAATACGCCACCGCCGACCGTTTGATCGAGGATGAACGCGCGACTGCCGCGGTTGTTCGCGGCTTTAAACACGGCGACTATTTCGATGGCCTGATCGACACCCTGCGCACCAAAGGCCGCGTGCATGAAGTACCGACGATTCACAATCTGTTCCTCATGCTCAAAGCCGGTAACCGGGTAGACCTGATCGTTTCTCTGCCGGTTTTTTATGCCAAAGAACTGAATGAACTCGGGCTCAACAACAGCGTTATCGTCCACGACTGGGAACCCGAGCGCGCGCCGATTGCGCACAATCTGATCCTGAGCAAGGCGCACTTCTCAGAACAGGCCTACCTGAATATGAAAGGCCTGATTGACGAGATGAAAGCCGATGGCACGCTGCGGGGCATATTCCTCAAATACCTGAGCCCGCAACAAACCGATCAGGCCCTCAACTTCTAGCGCAGTGCCAACATCCACTCCAGCCCCATGGTCACATGCAGCTCGGTGCTGTCGAGCAGCGGCAGCGGGGCATCCAGGCCATCGAGCAACAAACCAATCTCGGTGCAGCCGAGGATGGCCACCTCGGCGCCCTGCTCCTGCAGGGCGCGCAAACAGTCCAGATAGAACGCCCGCGCCTGCGGCAGAAACTGGCCCTGGCACAGCTCGGCAAAGATCACCCGGTCGATTTCCGCCATCTGCGCCGCGTCCGGGGTAATTACCTCAATCGCGAAGCGCTCGGCCAGGCGTTGGCGGTAGAAGTCTTCTTGCATGGTAAAGCGCGTGCCAAGCAAGGCCGCGCGGCGCACACCGTGACGCTGCAGGGCTTGGCCCACGGCATCGCCGATATGCAGCAAGGGAATATCCACCGCCGCTTCGATAGCCGGTGCCACCTTGTGCATGGTGTTAGTGGCCAGTAGCAAGGCCGTTGCCCCAGCCTGCTGCAAGCCTTGCGCGGCCTTGACCAGTAGCTCACCTGCGGCCTGCCAGTCAGCGCGGCGTTGCAGCTCGGCGATCTCGGCAAAGTCCACCGAATGCAGCAGCAGCGGCGCCGAATGCAGGCCGCCCAACTGTTCGCGCACGCCCTGATTGAGCAAGCGGTAATAGCTGGCCGTGGACTCCCAACTCATGCCACCCAGAATGCCTAGCTGACGCATATCCCCTCCTGCTCGATAAAGCCTTGAGCCTAATCCGCCACAGCCCCAGCGCACAGGCACAGTGCGCGGCAGAGCGGTCGGTACAGCCTTATCTATTAAATCGAAAAGGCATATAAACCTTTCCAAACATTCTTAGACTCTCTAAGCAGCAACCCTTATCTTCTCCGCCTTGCGTGGCCGCGCCGTCTGGATTCGCCGCGCCCGATACCTCACACGAGATTCGCACGCTAAGGATGTTCATGTTCTGGGACTCTCTTCCCCTGCCCCTGCTGTTTGTCGGTGCCCTGCTGATCTGGGTGCTGTACGCCTTTGTGCGCGAGAAGTGGAGCCCGGACATCGTCGCGGCCATCGCCGTGGCGGCGCTACTGATTACCCAGCTGCTGACGCCTGGGGAAGTGCTCAGCGTGCTGAGCAACTCGGCGCCAGTGACCATCGCCTGCATGTTCGTGCTCTCCGCCGCGCTGGAGCGCACCGGCTGCATCGATGCCCTGGGCAACTGGCTGGGCGACCTGGTTGGCACCAGCCCGATCCGCGTGCTCACCGGCCTGACCGTTACCGCCCTGGTGATTTCCGCCTTCCTGAATAACACCCCGGTAGTGGCCATTCTCACCCCGGTGGCAATTTCCCTGGCACGGCGCGCCGGCACGCTGCCGTCGAAACTGCTGATTCCGCTGTCCTACGCCACCATCCTCGGCGGCACCCTGACCATGATCGGCACCTCGACCAATATTCTGGTCGACGGCGTGGCGCGCAAGGCCGGCCTTGAACCCTTTGGCATGTTTGAAATTACCGGTGCCGGCCTGATCATGGCCGCCTTCGGCATGGCCTACCTGCTGACCATCGGCCATCGCCTCTTGCCCGAGCGCGAAACCCTGTCCAAGCAACTGCGCCCGAACCTCGACCGCACCTTTATGACCGAGTTGCTGGTGCCGCATGACTCGCCCGTAATCGGCAAGACCCTGCACGAAGCCAACCTCAACGGCGGCAGCGGCTTACAGGTGTTGAAGATCTTCCGCGACGAGCAGGAGCTCACCGAGCCGGCCCACGATACCCTGCTGCTCGCCGGCGACCAACTGGTGCTGCACGGACAGGTCAAGGATGTGGTGGAGCTGCGCGAAAGCGGCCACCTGACGTTCAACCGCAGCGACGCCTTCGAAACCATCAGCAGCCACGACGTGATCCTCGCCGAGGCGATAGTCGGGCGTAACTCGCGCTACAGCCACCGGCCGATGCGCGACCTCGACCTTACCGCGCGCTACGGCATCGCCGTGCTCGCCGTGCACCGTCAGGACGAGAACATCCAGGGCAACCTGGATGACTTCGAACTGCAGTTCGGCGACGTGATGCTGGTCGAAGGCACGCCGACGCAGATCAAGCGCTTTGCCGACAACGGCGAGCTGATCAGCCTCAACGCTGTGCAGGAACGCGCCTTCCGCCGCGACAAGGCGCCGATTGCGATCATCGCCACCATGGCGGTGATGGTCCTGGCGGCCTTCGGCGTAATGCCCATTGAGGGTCTGGCGATCATCGGCGCGGTGACTGTGCTGGCCACCCGCTGCCTGGATGTGGAAGACGCCTACAAGGCGGTGGACTGGAAGATCCTCAGCCTGATCTTCGGCATGCTGGCCATCAGCATCGCCATGGACAAGGTCGGCCTGGTCAGCCTGATGGTCAGCAATGTCATGGGCCTGATGCCGTGGGCCGGGCCGCTGCTGATGCTGTCGTTTATCTACCTGTTCACCTCGATCCTCACCGAAGTGCTGTCGAACAACGCGGTGGCCGTGCTGGTCACGCCGATTGCCATCGGTATGGCCCAGCACCTGGGCGTCGACCCGCGCGCCTTCGTGGTCGCGGTGATGTTCGCCGCTAGCGCCAGCTTCGCCACGCCCATCGGCTATCAGACCAACACCTTCGTCTACAACGCCGGCGGCTATCGCTTTACCGACTTTATGAAGGTCGGCATCCCACTCAACCTGCTGCTGTGGGTGGTCGCCAGCTTCGTCATTCCCTGGTTCTTCCCGCTAACACCGGTTTAACAGGCCGTTGAAAACGTAGGCGAGGCAGCCAGCGCAAGGCAAAAACAGGCGAAAAAGCGCAGTTTACGAGCTGTAAATGAGCATTTTGAGCCTGTTTTTAACGCCGCGATGGCAACGCAGGTAGTTTTCAGCGGCCTGTTAGCGGCATAAGCGGCGAATATATCGATCTAACCCAAGGCCCGTTTCATTGCTCCAGCGCATTGACCGGGCCTTGCTGCTTTGCCCATGCTGCCAACCTTCAATCTGCCCTGAAGGAACGCGCGCATGAAATTGGAAACCCTGGCCATCCACGCCGGCTACAGCCCCGACCCGACCACCAAGGCGGTGGCAGTGCCGATCTATCAGACCAGCTCCTTTGCCTTCGATGACACCCAGCACGGTGCCGACCTGTTCGACCTGAAGGTTGCCGGCAACATCTATTCGCGGATCATGAATCCGACCAACGCTGTGCTCGAAGAGCGCGTGGCGGCGTTGGAAGGCGGCGTCGGCGCGCTGGCCGTGGCTTCGGGCATGGCCGCCATCACCTACGCGATCCAGACCGTGGCCGAGGTTGGCGACAACATCGTCTCGGTGGCCAAACTCTACGGCGGCACCTACAACCTGTTGGCCCACACCCTGCCGCGCTTCGGCATCCAGACCCGCTTTGCCGCTCATGACGACATCGCCGCCCTCGAAGCGCTGATCGACGAGCGCACCAAAGCCGTGTTCTGCGAATCCATCGGCAACCCGGCCGGCAATATAGTCGACCTCGCCGCCCTGGCCGCTGCCGCGCACCGCCATGGCGTGCCGCTGATAGTCGACAACACTGTGGCCACGCCGATCCTCTGCCGGCCGTTCGAGCATGGCGCCGACATCGTCGTGCACTCGCTGACCAAGTACATCGGCGGCCACGGCACCAGCATCGGCGGCATCGTCGTCGACTCCGGCAAGTTCCCCTGGGCGGACAACAAGACGCGCTTCCCGCTGCTCAACACCCCGGACCCGTCCTACCACGGCGTGACCTACACCGAAGCTTTCGGCCCGGCGGCCTTTATCGGTCGCTGCCGCGTGGTGCCGCTGCGCAATACCGGCGCGGCGCTGTCGCCGTTCAATGCCTTCCTTATCCTGCTGGGGCTGGAAACCCTGGCCCTGCGCATGGAGCGCCACTGCGAGAACGCGCTGAAGGTCGCCCATTACCTGCAGAACCACCCGCAGGTGGCCTGGGTGAAATACGCCGGCCTGCCGGATCATCCCGAGCATGAGCTGGCCCTGCGCTACACCGGCGGCAAGCCAGCCTCGATCCTCTCCTTCGGCATCGTCGGCGGCCAGGCTGCCGGCGCGCGCTTTATCGACGCGCTGCAGCTGGTGGTGCGCCTGGTCAATATCGGCGATGCCAAATCGTTGGCCTGCCACCCGGCTTCGACCACGCACCGCCAGCTGAATGACGAAGAGCTGGAACGCGCCGGCGTGCCGCGTGACATGGTGCGCCTGTCGATCGGCATCGAGCACAGCGACGATATCCTCGCCGACCTGGCCCAGGCACTGGACGCTGCGGCGAGCTGATCGCCCTTGATATCCGCGCAAGCGACTCCAGATAAGGGATAACCGCCTCTGGAGTCGCCCATGTCTAACCCCCTGCTGATCCCCTGCCCACACTGCAACGGTCTCAATCGCATTCCCGCCGAGCGCCTGGGCGATGCGCCACGCTGTGGCCGTTGCAAATCGGAAGTGCTACCCAGCAAACCCTTCGACCTGACCCAAGCCAACTTCGATGCGCAGAACAAGGGTGACCTGCCGCTGCTGATTGATGTGTGGGCGAGCTGGTGCGGCCCCTGCCGTAGTTTTGCGCCAATCTATGAACAGGCCGCCGCGCAGCTACAGGGCCACTGCCGCCTGAGCAAGCTGGACAGTGAAGCCAACCCACAGCTGTCCGCCGAAATGGGCATCCGCTCAATCCCGACGCTGATACTGCTCAAGGGCGGTGTGGAAGTTGCCCGGCAGAGCGGCGCACTGCCCTTGCCGCAATTGCTCGGTTGGTTGCGTCAGCAGGGTATCTAACAGACCGCGCTGAGCGGATTGGTCAATCTCGCACCGCCACTGCGGTCATTACCCTGCCATCGACCAACCCTTAGGCTGGCTGCACAACAACAATTGTGGAGCCAAGCATGACGATGCCTATCGAACTGGTGCGCCAGCTCACCGAAGAACAGATTGCCTTTGTCCAGCGCAGCGGACTCAAGGCCGAAGTGCTGGAAGTTGGTCACGTGCGTCTGCTGATGCCACTGACGGGTAACCAGAACCATATCGGCAGCATGTACGCCGGTGCGCTGTTCACCCTGGCGGAAATTCCCGGCGGCGCGCTGTTTCTCACCAGCTTCGATGCCCAGCGTTTCTACCCCATCATCAAGGAAATGAACCTGCGCTTTCGCCGCCCAGCAACCGGCGATATTCGGGTCGAAGCGCGCCTTACAGCGGAAGAAATCCAGCAGCTGCAAAAGCAGGCAACAGAACTCGGCAAAGCCGAGTATGTTTTACAGTTGCAGCTAACCGATGAGAGTGGTGAAGTAGTGGTCGAGAGTCGCGGCTTGTACCAATTACGCGCACGCTGACGCCTGACCTTGCCCTGGGTCAAAAGTCCAGCTATGACTCGAGGTCACAATAAATGTGCCGACATGCATCGGCAGGAGAACGCCGACCATGCCCAGTCACATCCTTATTGCCCACGACCTGCGCGACACTGCCGACATGGCGCTGTGCCGCGCCACGCAGCTGGCCAAGCAATTCAAAGCCAAACTGACCATCCTGCATGTACTCGACCCGAGCAAAAGCAGCCAGGAGCATGAGCAGGCCAAGCAGGCGCTGGACCGCAGCCTGACCCAGTACGCCCCGGCCGGCAGCCAGCTGCTGATCCGCACCGGCATCAAACCCTCGGAAGTGGTGCTGCAGCAGCTTAATGAGCTGGGTTGCGACCTGCTGGTACTCGGCGGCCATCACCAGCGCCACGACTTCTTCTCCGGCACCAGCCTCGACCGCATTGCGCGCAATTGCCCGGTGCCGCTGCTGCTGGTCGCGCGTAACGATTCGAACCCATATGAGCGCGCCTTGGCCGCCATCGACTTCTCGCTCTGCGCCTGCAGCGCCCTCGGCCAGGCTTACCGCCTGCTGCCGGAAGCCGCCGAGCTGCACGCCCTGCATGTATTCGAACCGGACAAGGGCACGCCCAAGCAGGTCGAAGCGCAACTGAACACGCAGAAAGCCCTGATCAACCAGTTGCTGGAAGATGAAGCGCAAAACCTGCCGGAGAAAGGCCCGACCCTGACTCACTCGGTGGAGCAAGGCGGCATCCTGCGCTGCCTGCAAGCGCGCCTGAAAAGCACCAACACCGAACTGCTGGTACTCGGCAGCCACGGCCGCAGCGCACTGTCGCAAGCCCTACTCGGCAGCCTGGCGCAGCACTTCCTGCACAAGGCGCCCTGCGACATTTACGTCGTCCGTTAGGTTTTCTCCGCCCAACAAAAAAGCTGCCTAGGCAGCTTTTTTGTTTGTCGCGTAACGATCAGTTGGCGTTGAGCAAATCATGCAGCTCGACAAACTGCTGGGTCAGCTTGTGGCTGCGGTCCAGGTAGATCAGCGGCGTACAGGCCTGGTGCGATTCGCGCATCTTCACCGAACTCATCAGATTGACCGGCAGCACCGGCAAGCCCTCGGCGACCAGTTCATCGAGCAGCTGCTGCGGCAGCGTGGCGCGCGGCTGGAACTGGTTGACCACGATGCCTTCGACCTCCAGGCCCTCGTTATGGTCTTCCTTGAGTTCTTCAATCTCGCGCAGCAGACCATACAACGCCTGACGCGAGAAGCTGTCGCAGTCAAACGGGATCAGCACACGGTCAGCGGCGATCAACGCGGAGACGGTGTAGAAATTCAGCGCCGGCGGTGTGTCGAGATAGATGCGCTCGTAATCCTCGCTGAGGTCTTCGAGCAGTTTGCGCAGTTTGTTGATCTTGTGTTTCTGCTCAAGCTTGGGCTGCAGATCGGCCAGTTCGGCGGTGGCGGTGACCACATGCAGGTTTTCGAACGGCGTTTCGTAGATATCCACGCTGCCTTTCTTACCGAACGGAGCCGATGACAGCGTGCCCTTGAAGAACTCGGCAATACCCATGGGGATGTCCTCACCGGTCAGGCCGGTGAGGTAATGGGTCGAATTGGCCTGGGCGTCCAGGTCGATCAGCAGCGTGCGATAGCCCTGAGAAGCGCTTACCGCGGCCAGGTTGCAGGCAATACTGGACTTACCCACACCGCCCTTCTGATTGAAGATCACGCGCCGCATGAAATACCCCCTGAATCCTGCATAAACCCCGAAATGGTCCCGGATTCTATGCAAACTACGTGACAAGGGCGAGATTTTCGGCAAACCCGCGCCGCCTCCGGTCAGAACAGCAGGCGGCGGATTTGCGCACGACCCACGCGGTCTGGATAATGCCAGCACTTCGCCACACCTGCTGCCAAGCCCTTCGCTGGTTGCGGCTGGCTGTAGCCGACACGGACGCGCACCGCGTGACACATTTCAGGATCGAACAATGGCGTGCCTGGGCTCCTGGCCTGGACAGCACGGCTGACTGGTGCGCCTGGCATCAGGCACCCTCGCGCCTGGTGGATGCTGGCCAGCAACCGGATGTCAGCGCACTGCCGGCCATGCAGCGCCGGCGCCTGAGCCGTCTGGCGCGAATGGCCTTTCACGTCGCCTGGCCACTGGCCGAAGCGCACCCGCAATTGCCCATGGTGTTCGCCAGCCGGCATGGCGAAACCCCACGCACCCTGACGATTCTGACCGACCTGGCGCATGGCGAGCCGCTGTCGCCGACCCAGTTCAGCCTCTCGGTGCATAACGCGATCATCGGCCTGTGGTCGATCCAGCGCGGCGACCATAGCGAAATGACCGCCCTGGCCGGCGCCGGTGATGGCCTGGAAAACGCCATACTGGAAGCCTGCGGCATGCTCCACGACGGCGCACCTGCGGTGCTGCTGGTGATTGCCGAGGAAACCCCACCCGAGCTTTACGCGCCTTTTATCGATGACGTGCCGTTTCCCTATGCCGTTGGCCTGCTGCTAACGCCGGGTGATGACTGGCAGCTGCAACTAAACCGGGGCGAAGGCGCCGGTAGCGAATGGCCCCACGCTCTCAACCTGGTCCGCGCCCTGTGCAGCGACCAGCCGACCCTGCAGCACCACTGGAAGAGCCGACAATGGACCTGGTCACGCAACAAGGCCTGAGCCGTTACAGCGCGCCCTATGTCTGGCGGCTGATTGCCACGGCCCTGAGTTTCAGCCTGTTCGGCATCGGCGGCGTACTGCTGCGCGTGCTGATCTTCCCGCTGCTGGCCCTGCTTCCGGGTGATGCTCTGAGCCGGCGCACCCGCGCTCGCGCGGTGGTCAGTAAGACCTTCTACCTGTTCGTGCGCTTTATGTACCGCAGCGGCGTACTGACCTACGAGGTCGAAGGCATCGAGCGCCTCGGCCAGCCAGGGCAGATGGTCATCGCCAACCACCCCTCCTTGATCGACGTGGTGGTGCTGATCGCCTTTATTCGCGACGCCAACTGTGTGGTCAAACAGAGCCTGTGGGATAACCCGAGCATGCGCGGGCCCCTGCGCGCGGCCCACTACATCAGCAACAGCGGCAGCATGGACATGCTCGATGAAGCGGCCGGCGCGCTGCAAAGCGGCCAGACCCTGGTGATCTTCCCCGAAGGTACGCGCACCACGCCGGGGCAGGCACCGGAATTTCATCGCGGCGCAGCAGCTATCGCCATTCGCGGCGCGCGTATCGTCACCCCGGTGGCAATCAGCGTCAGCCCCACCACCCTGACCAAGGCCGAGCCCTGGTACAGCATTCCGTCGCGCCGTTTTCACATTCGTCTGCGCGTAGGCGAGGATATTGACCCACAACAGTTCAATGCCATGGGGCCGCCGCCGATAGCCTCACGCAAACTCAACGATTTTCTGCACCAACACTTTATGAAGGAGCTCGCCAAAGATGAGCGATTTGCAGCTGGAAATTAAGAACCTGATCATCGACGCCCTCGGCCTCGAAGACATGGCTGCCGAAGACATCGCCGCCGACCTGACCCTGTTCGGTGAAGGCCTGGGGCTGGACTCGGTAGACGCCCTGGAACTCGGCCTGGCCATCCAGAAACGTTTCGGTATCAAGATCGACGCCGAAGCCAAAGACACCCGCAAGCACTTTGCCAACGTAGCCAGCCTGGCGGCATTCGTGTCATCGCAACAGACCGCCTGAGGAAGCCGCCGATGCAAACCCGTGAAGAGATTTTCGACACCCTGCGCGACGCGCTGGTCGAGTTGTTCGAGTTGGACGCCGAACGTATTACGCCGGAAGCCAACCTCTATCAGGACCTTGAGATCGATAGCATTGACGCTGTGGACCTGATCGACCATATCAAGCGCCAGACCGGCAAAAAGCTCGCAGCCGAGGAGTTCAAGGCTGTGCGCACCGTCGGTGACGTGGTCGAGGCGGTGCTGCAGCTGGTCAACGCCCCAGCCAGCGAATAATGAGTCGTCTATTTGGCCTGCTCCTGCTGCTGGCCGGGCTGCTCTATCCCTTTGCCGTGTACTACGGCATGGAGCATCTGTCGCCACGCCTGTTCGCCGCCGTGCTCGGCGGCCTGTGGCTGGTGCGTGCGCTAAGCCAGTGGGGCAAACCCGGCAACCGCTGGATGACCGCCGTGGCCCTGGGGTTCTGCCTGTTGCTGGGCCTCGCCGGTGAGCCTGAGCTGCTGCGCTGGTATCCGGTGCTGCTCAACGGCCTGCTGTTGGCGCTGTTCGGCCTTAGCCTGAAATTCGGCCCACCGCTGATCGAGCGTCTGGCGCGCCTGACCGAGCCGCAGCTGCCAGAAGTGGCGATCCGCTATACGCGCCTGGTTACCGCCGTCTGGGCCTGGTTCTTCCTGGCCAACGGCCTGGTGGTAGTGGCGCTGAATTTCTGGGCGCCGCTGAGCTGGTGGACGCTGTATACCGGGCTGATTGCCTACGGCCTGATGGGCCTGCTGTTTGCCGGCGAGTGGCTGGTGCGCCAGCGTGTAAGGAGACATGAATGAACTGGCTGCCCCTCGAGCATCTGCTGCTCGAAGCCCACCCCGGTCGCGCAGTAACCGCAGACCTGGATCACCCCCAACTGCGCCAGCACGCCCTGCAATTGGCGGCTGAGCTGCAAGGCCGTGGCGTAAAACGCCTGGCGCTGTACCTCGACGACGCCGGTGAGCTGGCCATCGTCCTGCTGGCCGCCTGGCGCGCCGGGATTGCCGTACTGCTGCCGGCCGATGCCCAGCCGCAGACCCGCCAGCGTATGAGTACGCAGTGTGACCTGTGGCTGGACAACCTGAATGACCTGCTTAGCCCCGAAAACGCTGCACTGCCAGCGGCCCCGCTTGATCTCGACGAGTGCCAGCTAACCCTGTGCACCTCCGGTTCCAGCGGCGAAGCCAAACTGATCGACAAATCCCTGCGCCAGTTGGCCAATGAAGTGACCGCCCTGGAGCAACTGTGGGGCGAACAACTGGGCAGTGCGACCATCCTCGGCAGCGTCGCCACCCAGCATATCTACGGCCTGCTGTTTCGCGTGCTCTGGCCACTGTGCGCCGGCCGCGCTTTTCTGCGCCGCGCCCAGCCGTTCCCCGAAGATTTACAGCGCGAAAGCCTGGCCAGCGGTACTGATTTTGCCTGGATCGCGAGCCCAGCACTATTGAAACGCATGGGCGACAACCTTAATTGGTCAGCGCTGCGTGCGGTGCGTCAGGTGTTCTCCTCCGGCGGCGCGCTGCCAGCCGAAACCGCCGCCGAACTGCAGACCCTGCTCGGCCAATGGCCCACGGAAATCTACGGCAGCTCGGAAACCGGTGGTATCGCCTGGCGCCAGGGCGGCGAGCTGTGGACGCCCTTTGCCGGTGTCGAACTGGGACAGAACGGCGAAGGTGCGCTGCACCTGACGTCGCCCTACCTACCGGCCGGCCACCGCGAGCAGACCGCCGATGCTGTCGAGCTACAGACCGATGGCCGCTTTGCCCTGCGCGGCCGCCTGGACCGGATTATCAAGCTGGAAGAAAAACGTATCTCCCTGCCCATGCTCGAACAGGCGCTGAGCAGCCACGAATGGCTCAGCGACGCACGCCTCGGCGTGGTGCAGGAAGGCCGCGCTTACCTCGGCGCGCTGGTGGCCTTGAGCCCGGCCGGCCTGCATGCGCTGCGCAACCAGGGACGCAAGACCGTCACCGAAGCCCTGCGCCGCCATCTGGCCGGCCATTGCGAAACCATCGCCCTGCCCCGCCGCTGGCGATTGCTCGCCCAGTTGCCCTACAACAACCAGGGCAAACTGGCGCAAGCCACTGTCGAAGCATTGCTCGCCGCGCCACGGCCGACCCAGGTGGAACCGTTGTCGGCTGTCGAACAGGACGGCGAATGGCAGCTGGAGTTGGTGGTGCCGCTGGATCTCGCCCACTTCACCGGGCACTTCCCACAGACCCCGGTACTGCCCGGCGTGGTGCAGGTCGACTGGGCGCAGCAACTGGCGCGCAGCCTGATAAAAGACCTGCCGCCGCGCTTCAGTGGCATGGAAGTGCTGAAATTCCAGCAACTGGTACGCCCCGGCGATCAGCTGCAACTGACCCTGCGTTTCGACGCCGCGCGCGGCAAGCTGTACTTCGCCTTCCGCAACGGCGAAGCACCCTGCTCGTCCGGGCGGATTTTGCTGGGGGCTGCCAGTGCATAGGCCCTGCGCGGTGATCCCGGTCTACAACCACGAACACGCGCTGCCCGTGGTGGTTGATGCTCTGCGCGCGGCGGGTCTGCCCTGCGTGCTGGTGGACGATGCCTCCAGCCCAGCCTGCGCAGCGGTAATGGATCAGCTGGCCACACAGCCCGATACCCACCTGCTGCGCCTGCCGGTCAATCAGGGCAAGGGCGGCGCGGTAATGGCCGGTCTGCGTGAAGCGGCTCGTCTGGGCTTTAGCCATGCGCTGCAGGTGGACGCCGATGGCCAGCACGACCTCAGCGACCTACCGCGTTTTATCCAAGCCTCGCAAGCCGCACCGCAAGCGCTGATCTGCGGCTACCCGCAGTACGACGAGAGCGTGCCGAAAGGCCGCCTCTACGCGCGCTACCTGACCCACGTCTGGGTGTGGATCAACACTCTATCGCTGAGCATTCGCGACTCCATGTGCGGCTTTCGCGTGTACCCGCTGCCCGCCACCCTGGCGCTGATCGACATGGTAAACATCGGCAAGCGCATGGATTTCGACACCGAGATTCTGGTGCGCCTGGCCTGGCGCAATCAGCCGATGCACTGGCTGCCGACCAAGGTGCACTACCCGCTGGACGGCCTCTCGCACTTTCGCCTGTGGCACGACAACGTGCTGATCTCGAAGATGCACGCCAAGCTGTTCTTCGGCATGTTGCTGCGCGCCCCGCAGATTCTCTGGCGCAGGTGCCGCGCATGAGTGGCCAGCAGCACTGGGCCGGGCAGCGCGAGCGCGGCAGTTTTATCCTGATGAAATTCACCGCGCTGCTGGCGCGCCTGCTCGGCCGTCGGCTGATCAGTCCGCTGCTGTACCTGATCGTGCTGTATTTCTACCTGTTCGGTGCCAAGGCGCGGCGCAGCATCCGTCAGTACCAGCGCAACCTGGCCAACTGGAGCGGCCGCGCCGAGCTGCAGCCCACTCGCCAGTCGGTATTTCGTCATTTCATGAGCTTCGCCGACACCCTGCTGGACAAGCTCGATGTGTGGAACGGCAAACTCGGTCTGGAACAGGTGACCCTGATCGACCCAGGCAATGCCTGCGCTCAGCTGCACCAGCAAGGCCGTGGCCAGATGCTGGTGGCCGCGCACCTGGGCAATCTGGAAGTCTGCCGCGCCCTGGCCGAACTCGGCGAGCAGGTGACGATGAACGTGCTGGTGCACACCAAACACGCCGAACAGTTCAACCGCCTGCTCGGCGAGGCCGGTGCCACCCACCTGCGCCTGATTCAGGTCAGTGAGCTGGACGCGGCAATCATGCTGCAATTGTCCGAGCGTCTGGAGCGCGGCGAATGGCTGGCGATTGCCGGTGACCGCGTACCGCTCAAGGGCAGCCGCAAGGTCAGCGTGAACTTCCTCGGCAAGCCCGCCGCCTTCCCGCAAGGCCCGTGGTTGCTGGCCGGGCTGCTGCAATGCCCGGTCAACCTGATTCACTGCCTGAAAATCGACAAACGCTATCAGGTGATCATCGAACCCTTCGCCGAGCGCCTGCACTGGAAGCGCAGCGAACGGGATGAGGTGATCCGCCACTGGACCCAGCGCTACGCCGACCAGCTCGCGCAACGCTGCCTGGATGCGCCCCTGCAATGGTTCAATTTCTACCCGTTCTGGAATGAAGATGACGACAAATCAGCCTGATCCCATCGTATTCGGCGAACGCCCCCTTAGCATCGAGCAGGTTGTCGCCCTGGCCAGCCGCAGCGCCCCGGCGCAACTGCAGAGCGATGCCGCCTACCGCGAAAAAATCGCCAAGGGCGCGCGTTTTCTCGACAGCCTGCTGGACAAGGAAGGCGTGATCTACGGCGTCACCACCGGCTACGGCGACTCCTGCGTGGTGGCTGTGCCGCTGCATCAAGTCGAGGCGCTGCCGCGTCACCTCTACACCTTCCACGGCTGCGGCTTAGGCAAGCTGCTGGATGAAGCCAGCACCCGCGCAGTCCTGGCTGCACGTTTGCAGTCGCTGTGTCAGGGCGTTTCCGGCGTGCGCGTCGAGCTGCTGGAACGCCTGCAGGCGTTTCTCGAATTTGATGTGCTGCCGCTGATTCCGGAAGAAGGTTCGGTGGGCGCCAGCGGCGATCTGACGCCGCTGTCCTATGTCGCCGCAACCCTGAGCGGTGAACGCGAAGTGATGTTTAAAGGTGAGCGCCGCAGCGCCGCCGATGTGCATAAGGAACTCGGCTGGACGCCGCTGACCCTGCGCCCAAAAGAAGCCCTGGCGCTGATGAACGGCACCGCAGTGATGACCGCCCTGGCCTGCCAGGCGTTCTCCCGTGCCGATTACCTGCTCAAGCTGGCCACCCGTATCACCGCGCTTAACGTGGTGGCGCTGGAGGGCAATCCGGAGCACTTCGACGAGCGCCTGTTCGCCGCCAAGCCGCACCCAGGGCAGATGCAAGTCGCCGCCTGGCTGCGTCAGGATCTGGCCATCGACGCGCCGACCGCGCCACTGCACCGCCTGCAGGACCGCTACTCGCTGCGCTGCGCACCCCATGTGCTCGGTGTGCTGGCCGACAGCCTGGGCCTGCTGCGACAATTTATCGAGATCGAACTGAACAGCGCCAACGACAACCCGCTGATCGACGCCGAAGCCGAGCGCGTGCTGCACGGCGGGCACTTCTACGGCGGGCATATCGCCTTCGCCATGGACAGCCTGAAAAACCTGGTGGGCAACGTTGCCGATCTGCTCGACCGCCAGCTCGCCCTGCTGGTCGACACCCGCTACAACCACGGCCTGCCGAGCAACCTGTCCGGCGCGCCAAGCGTCAGCGCGATGATCAACCACGGCTTCAAGGCCGTGCAGATTGGTACCAGCGCCTGGACCGCCGAGGCCCTGAAAAACACCATGCCAGCCAGCGTGTTCTCGCGCTCCACCGAATGCCATAACCAGGACAAGGTGAGCATGGGCACCATCGCCGCCCGCGACGCCCTGCGCAGCCTGGAGCTGACCGAGCAGGTCGCAGCCGCCACCCTGCTGGCCGCCAACCAGGGCGTGTGGCTGCGTCAGCGCGACGGCAAGAACGACATCCCCGCGCCGATCACCGCCATGCGTGAACAGCTGGCCGTGGACTTCCACCCGGTGATCGAAGACCGCGCCCTGGAAGCCGAGCTGCGTCTGTGCCTGGTGCGTATCCGCGCGCAGCACTGGAGGCTCTATGCGTAGCAAAGGCGTATTGCAGGCGGAAATCGAACTGCAGGTGCCGTTCTTCGACGTCGACATGATGGAAGTGGTCTGGCACGGCCACTACGTCAAATACTTCGAAGAGGCGCGCTGCGCCCTGCTCGACAAGCTCGGCCACAACTACGTGCAGATGCGTGACGCCGGCTACGCCTGGCCGGTGATCGACCTGCAGCTGCGCTATATCCGTGGCGCGCAGTTCGGCCAGAAGATCATCGTGCGCGCCGATCTGGTTGAGTGGGAAAACCGTCTGAAGATCAACTACCTGATCACGGATTCCACCACAGGCGAACGTATGACCCGGGGCAGCAGCGTGCAGGTGGCGGTGGAAATCGCCACCCGCGAGATGCAGTTCGCTTCGCCCAAAGTGCTGATCGACGCCGTTGCAAAGGTGCTGGCGTGAAACGCCTGCTGGCAGGCCTCGGCCTTTGGCTGCTGAGCCAGAATGCGCTGGCCTTTGACCTCGACCAGCTCAGCGCCCAGCTGGCCAAGCCCGCCGTGGTACGCGGCCCGCTGATTCAGGAAAAACACCTGCGCGCCCTGCCGCAGCCGCTGACCAGCCGTGGCCAGTTCGTACTGAGCCGCGACCTCGGCCTGCTCTGGCAGCTGCAAAGCCCACTCAAGCAGGATTACCGCATCGACGGCCAGGGCATCGCCAAACTCACGCCCAGCGGCTGGCAACAACAGCCGGGACAGGATGTCGCCGCCCAGCAGAGCCGGCTGTTTCTCGCCGTGCTCAAAGGCGACCATAGCGGCCTGTCCAAAGATTTCCAGCTGCAACTGAGTGGCACCGCCGAGGCCTGGCAACTGCGCCTGGTGCCGAACTCGGTGTTGCTCAAACAGATTTTCAGCCGCATCCAGATCGATGGCGGCGCCCTGGTGCAGCGCATCGAGCTGCATGAAACCCAGGGCGACCACAGCGTGCTGCGCTTACCCGAAAGCCAGGCAGGCGATGCCTTGAGCGAACAGGAGCGGCGCGACTTTGCCCAGTGAACGCTGGCTGCCGCGCGGCTTTCTGCTGCTGCTCGCGGCGCTGCTGGCGCTTGCCGCCTGGCAGTGGCGCAACGGCCCGCCCGTAGCCGCGGATATGCTCGCGCTATTGCCGGCCGGTAGCGGCGATGCCCTGGTGCAGCAGGCCGAACAACGTATGCAGGAGCCGCTCAATCGCGACCTGCTGCTGTTGATCGGCCACCCGCAGCGCGACCAGGCGATTGCCCTGGTGCAGCAGGTGGGCGAGCAATGGCGCGGCAGCGGCCGTTTCGCCCAGGTGCAGTGGAGCGTCGACAGCGACCTCGCTGCGCTGCGCGATTACCTGCGCAGCAACCGCCTGGCCCTGCTGCCGACAGCAGATCGCCAGCTGCTGCTGGAACGACCGCAACAACTGATCGAACAACGCGCCGCCCAGCTATTCGACACCTTCGCGAGTTTCAGCCTGCTTCCCATCGAACAGGATTGGCTGGGCCTTGGCGTCCGTGCGCAACAGGCGCTGAACCCTGGCAGCCGCATCCAGGCCGACCTGAGCAGCGGTGCGCTGCTGCTGGAAGAGCCGGGTATGACCTGGGCCCTGCTGCGTGCCAGCGCCCAGGGCAGCGCCTTCGATATGCAGGAGCCGCCGCTGATTGCCGCACAGGTCGCCGCTACCCGTGCACAGATCGAAACAGCCGGCGGCCAACTGCTGGCGGCCGGTGGCGTGTTGTATGCCGCCGCTGGGCAGGCCAAGGCCACCCGCGAAATCAGCCTGATTGGCGGCGGCGCCACCCTCGGCACCTTGCTGTTGTTGTTGCTGGCCTTCCGCCGCGTGCGGGTGCTGGTCAGCCTGTTGCCGATTGGCATGGCGCTGTTGGCCGGCTGCACCGCCTGCGTGCTGGTGTTCGGCCAGATCAACGCTCTGACCCTGGTACTGGGCGCCAGCCTGGTCGGGGTCGCCGCCGATTACCCGCAGCACTACCTAAGTAAGAGCTGGAGTAACGCTGAAGGAACGGACGGCTGGACTAGCTGGGGCGCCCTGCGCGCCACCTTGCCGGGCCTGAGCCTGAGCCTGGGCACCAATCTGATCGGCTACCTGGCGCTGGCCTTTACCCCGTTTCCGGCGCTGACCCAGGTCGCGCTGTTCTCCGCCGCTGGGCTGATTGCCGCCTATCTGTGCTCGGTCTGCCTGCTGCCGGCCTGGCTACGTGGCCTGCGGCTAAGCCCATCGCCGCAGCTGCTGAGCCTTAGCCAACGCCTGCTGGCCGGTCGGACACGCCTGTTGGCCAAGGTCGGCAGCGCGCCACTGCTGGCTTTACTGCTGCTGTTTTGCGCCGGCGGGCTGTGGCAGCTGCATACACAGAATGATTTACGCCAGTGGTTGGGCCAGGAACCGGAGCTGCTGACCGAGGCCCAGCGCATCGCCGAGCTGACCGGACAACAGCCCACCAGCCAGTTCTTTCTGGTGCGCGCCGCTAACCCACAGCAGTTGCTGGAGCGCCAGGCGGCGCTAAGCCAGCGTCTGGATCAGGCAGTGCAAAACGGTCAATTACGTGACTACCGCGCCCTGAGCCAACTGGTCGCTCCCGACAGTCAGCTGCAGGAGTTGCGCGCTGCGCTGGGCGCACTGCCGCAGCACTGGCAACCGCTGCTCGACCTGGGCATTCCGCCAGCCGCGCTGCATAACGAACTGCTGGAACTGCAACAGAACAACCAGGCGAGCCTTGAACAAGCCCTGGCCAGCCCCTTGGGCGAGGCCTGGCGACCGCTATGGCTGGGAGCTCATAGCAAGAACGGGGCAGATGCTGTAGCCGGGCTGGTCAGCCTGCAGGGGCTTAGCAACAGCAGCGAACTCAAGCCGCTGGTCGAGGGCCTGCCGGGGGTGCAGCTAGTGGATCGGATCAGCGAACTCAATGCGCTGTTTAGCGCCACCCAACTTAGCGCCGCAGAATTAAAACTCATCTCCAGCGTGGCGATCCTCTTGCTGCTGTGCCTGCCGTTCGGCCTCGGCGGCGCACTGCGGGTGGTCTGCCTGCCGCTGCTGGCGGCGCTAGCGGCGCTGGCCTGCCTCGGTTGGCTGGGCCAGCCGCTGACGCTGTTCAGCCTGTTCGGCCTACTGCTGATCACCGCCATCGGCGTCGATTACGCCATTCTGATGCGCGAAAACATCGGCGGACCGGCAGTCAGCCTGCTCGGCACCCTGCTCTCGGCGCTGACCAGTTGGCTGTCGTTCGGCCTGCTGCTGATTAGCGACACCCCGGCGATTGCCAACTTCGGCCTGGCGATCAGCCTTGGCCTGCTGTTCTGCTTCCTGCTCGCGCCATGGGCCGGTACCCAACAGGTGAGCGCGCCAATTCGTAATCAAGGAATAGCGTCATGAGTGTTATCGGGTTCTGGCTGCTGGCCCTGGCGATCTATGCGCTGGTGGCATGGGTCGGCGGCCGCCGCTTGATTCCCATCGTCGGCCAGTTGCTGGTCGCCAGCCTGGCGATTCCGGCGTTGCTGCTGTTGTGGGTCGAGCCGCACTGGCAGCTCAGCGCCAAGCAGCTGCTCGCGCCGGAATGGCTGAACCTGGCCTACGGCCTGTGTTTCGCGTTGCTGCTGGGCTACATCCTCAGTGATGTGATCGACCTGGAGGTGAATGCCGCCAGCCTGAAAATCGCCCTGCCGAGTTTCCTGGTGCCGATGCTCGCCGGCCTGGCCTGCGCGGTCTGGCTGCTGCCCGGCGAGCGCGACTGGTTGAGCGCGGTGGGCATCGGCCTGCTGTTCTCTATCACCGCGATCCCGGTGCTGTACCTGTTTCTACAGAGCATCGGCTACCCGCTGGAGGCGACCAAACGCCTGCTGCACGCGGCGATCCTGATGGATTTTATGTGCTGGAGCCTGTTCGGCCTGGCCCAGGGCAGCAGCAACCCGGCCACGTTGCTCTGGCCGCTGCTGGCCGCCGGCCTGCCGCTGCTGCTGCGCGCGCTGAAACTGCGTCACGGCCTGCTCTACAGCCTGCCGTTCTTTGCCCTGATGCTGCTGTTCCAGCAACTGGGGCTCAACGCCCTGGTGTTCGGCATCGCCTATATGCTCTGCCTGGCCTGGCTCAAGCAGCCGTTTTGCCTGCCGTTGCCGGCGCGGCACTGGAAGTTGCTGTTGAATGGCCTGGCGGTGCCGCTGATTCTTACCTACGGCGTGCTGCGCGTGGATTTCCACAATATCGGCGCGCACTATTCCTGGCTCTACCTCGGTGCGCTGCTGGTGCTGCCGGTGTTGAGCAAGGTGCTGGGCAGCTGGCTGGGTCTGCACTGGGCCGACCCGGCGGCCTCAAGCCAGATCAAATGGCAGGAAAGCCTGCTGCTGAATATTCGCGGGCTGACCGAAATCGTCTTCCTCAACCTGCTGCTGCAATTGCAGTTGATCGATGCCCTGGTGTATTTCAGCTTGCTGCTGATGAGCCTGTTTTCCACACTGCTGCCAGCCCTGCTCGGCACGCGCCCAGCCACCCATGCCATTAACGAGGCAAGAAGCCGCCATGAAGTCTCTTGAAGTCGAACAACGCCAGGTTGTAGTCATAGGCGCCGGCCCTTCCGGGGCGATTGCCGCGGCGCTGCTCAAGCGTAATGGCCATGACGTGCTGGTACTGGAGCGCCAGCGCTTCCCGCGCTTCTCGATTGGCGAAAGCCTGCTGTCGCATTGCCTGGACTTCGTCGAAGAAGCCGGAATGCTCGACGCGGTGCGTGCGGCAGGTTTTCAGACCAAGCATGGCGCGGCCTTTGGCTGGGGCGAGCGCTACACCGAATTCGATTTCCGCGACACCTTCACCAAGGGTCAGGGTTCGACCTATCAGGTGCTGCGTGCCGACTTCGACAAGCTGCTGGCCGATCAGGCCGAACTGCAGGGCGTGGAAATCCGCTATGAAGAGGAAATCTTCGCCGTCGATTTCAGCGGCGAATGCCCGCGCCTAAGCGTGCGTCGTTTAGCCGATGGCCACGAATATCAGGTCGAATGCGCCTTCGTTCTCGACGGCAGTGGCTACGGCCGCGTGCTGCCGCGCCTGCTCGACCTCGACACGCCGTCCAACTTCCCGGTGCGCCAGGCGGTGTTTACCCACGTCGAAGACCGCAGCGAGGGCACCGGCTTCGACCGCGAGAAGATTCTGATCACCACCCACCCGACCCTGCGCGATGTGTGGTTCTGGACCATCCCGTTCAGCAACGGCCGCTGCTCGGTCGGCGTGGTGGCCGATGCCAGCCGCTATCAGGGTCGCCCGGAAGATCTGGATGCCTGCCTCAAGCAATTTATCGAAGAGACGCCCAGTCTGCACAAGGTGCTGAAGAATGCCGTGTGGGACACCCCGGCGCGCACCATCGGCGGTTACTCGGCTAACGTAAAAACCCTGCACGGCCCAGGCTTTGCCCTACTCGGCAATGCGGCGGAGTTCCTCGATCCGGTGTTTAGCTCCGGAGTGACCATCGCCATGCGTTCGGCAAGCATGGCCGCCGGCGTCCTGCACCGTCAGCTAAGCGGCGAGACGGTGGACTGGGAAAATGAATTCGCCATCCCACTCAAGCGCGGCGTCGACACCTTCCGCGTGTATGTCGAGGGCTGGTACGACGGCAGCTTCCAGGACGTGATCTATTTCGAGAAGGCCCAACCAGAAATCCGCCGGATGATCAGCTCGATCCTCGCCGGCTACGCCTGGGATGAGAAAAACCCCTATGTCGCCGAACCGAAGCGGCGCCTGCGTGTGCTGGCTGAACTCTGCGCCACTAGTCAATAAGGATATTTATGAGCAACCCGGCCGCCACCTACGTCGAGGAAACCCGCTTCGGCTTCTGGTTCTTGCAGAGCCACGTCTGGCAGCACCATGTGCTGCGCGTGGCGATCAATGACCTGCGCGGCCTGTTCGCCGGCCCGTTGCCAGAAGCGCCAGTGCTGCTGGATGCCGGCTGCGGCCAGGGCAAGTCCTTCGGCCTGCTCGCCGAGGCGTTTGCGCCTGCGCGGATAATCGGTCTGGATGCCGACCCGCACAGCCTTGACTGCTCGCGTGCGGAGGCGGAGCGCCTGGGCCTGGATGTGCAATTGATCGCCAGCGACTGCGCGGCCATCGAGCTACCGGATGCCAGCGTCGACCTGCTGTTCTGTCACCAGACCTTCCACCACCTGGTTGAGCAGGAACAGGCCCTCGCCGAGTTCTGGCGCGTGCTCAAGCCGGGTGGTCGCTTGCTGTTCGCCGAGTCGACCCAGTTCTATATCGATACCTGGGTGATCCGCTGGCTGTTCCGCCACCCCATGCATGTGCAGAAAAGCGCCGAAGGTTATCTGCAGATGTTGCGCGGCCAGGGCTTCGAGTTCGAAACCCAGAATGTCTCCTACCCCTATCTATGGTGGAGCCGCTCCAAGGACTTCGGCCTGCTGGAGCGTTGGGGGCTGCTAAAGCCCAAGCCGGTCGGCCAACGTAATGAAACCCTGGTCAATGTGGTGGCGCGCAAGCCGCTGGAGGCAACTCCGGCATGAGACGCCTCGTCCTGCTCGGCCTCGGCCTGCTACTCAGCGCCTGCGCCGCGCGCACCCCGCTGCCGCTCAGCGCACCGACCTTTGGTGCGCCACTGCCCGCCGCGCTGCGCGTCGAACGCCAGCAAGGCGACGATCAGCAGACCTGGTGGCTGGTGGTGCAGGCCGAACAATCGGCGCTACGCTGGTCGCTGTTCGATCCACTCGGCGTGCCCCTGGCGCGGCAGCTGCTGGAGAATGGCCAGTGGCGCGCCGATGGCCTGCTGCCGCCCAATAGCGAGGCGCAGGAACTGTTCGCCGCCCTGCTGTTCGCCCTCACCCCGATCGACAAGCTGCCCGCCAGCTATGCGCCGGACACCTGGCAGCAACTGGCCGACGGTCAGCGCCGGCTTAATCCGCACTGGCTGATCGACTACCACGCGCCGCTGGATTTCACCCTGAGCCAGGGCCAGATACTGAGTTACCGGGTCTATGCCCTCGCCGACGAAGAGATTCCCTGATGCCGGTCTACCTCAACGCACTGGGCCTTAACTGCGCCCTCGGCCAAGGCAAGCAGGCGGTGGCGACAGCGCTGTTTGCCGGCGATAGCAGCGGCATGCAGGCGCAAACCGGCTGGGTGGCCGAGCGCGCGCTGACCGTCGGTGCCGTGCCGGGCAGCCTGCCTGATTTACCCGAGCTGCCGGGCCATCCGCCGAGCCGCAATAACCAGCTGTTGCTGGCGGCCGCGCTGGAGATCGAGCCAGAACTGCGCGCCGCCATCAGCCGTTTCGGCGCCGAGCGTATCGCCGTGGTACTCGGCACCAGCACCTCGGGCATCGAAGAAGCCAGCCAGAGCATTGCCACCTATCTCAAAGAGGGCGAGTTGCCGGCGCATTATCACTATGCGCAACAGGAGCTGGCTGAACCGGCGAACTTCCTCAATGACTGGCTGGGCCTGAGCGGGCCGTGCTTCAGCATTTCCACCGCCTGTACCTCGGGCGCACGGGCGCTGCTTAGCGCTCAGCGCCTGCTTAACCTAGGCGTGTGCGATGCAGTGATCTGCGGCGGCGTGGACAGCCTGTGTCGCCTGACCCTGAATGGTTTTTCCGCCCTGGAAGCGGTCTCGGCCGAGCGCTGCAACCCGTTTTCCGTGAATCGCCACGGCATCAATATCGGCGAGGCTGCGGCGCTCTTTCTTCTGACCAGAGAGCCAGGCCCCCGCAGTGGTGTACCAATCACCCTACTTGGCGGCGGCGCCTGCTCGGACGCCCACCATATTTCCGCACCGCAACCCGACGGCCTTGGTGCCCAGGCGGCGATGCGCAAAGCCCTGGCTGCAGCCGGGATCAGCGCTGATCAGGTCGACTATCTGAACCTGCATGGCACCGCCACCACCCACAACGACGCCATGGAAAGTCAGGCGGTGCAGGCAATCTTCCCAAGTGGCGTGGCCTGCTCCTCCAGCAAGCCCATGGTCGGTCATACACTCGGCGCAGCCGGTGCGCTGGAAGCGGCCTTCTGCTGGCTGACATTAAGCGAATACAACCCAGAGCAGCTGCTACCCCCGCACCTGTGGGACGGCCAGGCTGACCCGGCCTTGCCAGCACTGAATCTGGTACAGCCCAGAACCCGCCTGAGCAACACCCGCCCACGCCGGCTGATGAGCAACTCCTTCGCCTTTGGCGGCAACAATATCAGCCTGCTTCTCGGTGAAGCGCCAGGAGAGCACTCATGAGCCAATGGCCAATCGCCGAACTGATTCCCCACGCCGGCGACATGATCCTGATCGACCAGGTGCTGCGCTTTGGCGATGAGGACATCGAAACCCAGCTGACCATCCGCAACGGCGGCCTGTTTAACCTGGAGGACGGCAGCCTGCCGGCCTGGGTTGGCATCGAGCTGATGGCGCAGAGCGTCGCCGCCTACGCTGGCTGCCAGGCGCGCCTACGCGGCGAGCCAGTGGAGCTGGGCTTTCTGCTCGGCACACGCAAGTACGAATGTAATGTCGAGCGCTTCCCGGCCGGAGCCGAACTGCATATCCATGCCAGCCGCTCGCTGCAGGATGACAACGGCATGGGCGTGTTCGAATGCCAGCTGCGCGGTCCCGGCATCGAGGCCCTGGCCCGCCTTAACGTATTCCGTCCACCCCAGGTGGCCAGCTATCTTCAAGAAGACTTTCAGGAATAACAGCCATGAGCGAAACCATTCTGGTCACCGGCTCCAGCCGTGGCATCGGCAGGGCGATTGCCCTGCGTCTGGCCAAGGGCGGCTATGACATCGTGCTGCACTGCCGCGCCCGCCGTGAGGAAGCAGAAGTGGTGCAGGCGCAGATCCTTGAGCTGGGCCAACAGGCGCGCATCCTGCAATTCGACGTCTCCGACCGCGCCGCCTGCCGCGCGGCGCTGGAGGCCGATGTCGAGCAGCACGGTGCCTATTACGGGGTGGTGTGTAATGCAGGGTTGACCCGCGACGGCGCCTTCCCGGCGCTGAGCGAGGAGGACTGGGACATCGTCATGCGCACCAATCTGGACGGTTTTTATAACGTCCTGCACCCGCTGACCATGCCCATGGTGCGGCGGCGCAAGGCCGGGCGCATCGTCTGCATCACCTCGGTGTCCGGGCTGATCGGTAACCGCGGCCAGGTCAACTACAGCGCCTCCAAGGCCGGCATTATCGGCGCGGCCAAGGCCTTGGCGATTGAGCTGGGCAAGCGCAAGATCACGGTCAACTGCGTGGCGCCAGGGCTGATCGACACCGAGATCCTTGATGCCGATGTGCCTATCGAGGAAATCCTCAAGATGGTCCCGGCGCAGCGCATGGGCACCCCGGAAGAAGTGGCCGGTGCGGTGAATTTTCTGATGTCCGAGGAGGCGGCCTACATTACCCGCCAGGTCCTCGCGGTGAACGGTGGGTTGTGCTGATGAACGGATGCAAACGGGTTGTAGTCACCGGCATGGCCGGCGTGACCTCGCTGGGCAGCGACTGGCCTACGATTGAAGCGAACTTCAAGGCCGGCAAGAGCGGTATCCGCTATATGCACGAGTGGGACAGATTCAGCGAGCTGAACACCCGCCTCGGCGGCCCTGTGGATGACTTCGTGCAACCCAAACACTGGAACCGCAAGCAGACGCGCAGCATGGGCCGGGTCTCGAAACTCGTGGTGTACGCCGCCGAACGCGCACTGGAACATGCCGGCCTGCTCGGCGACCCGTGCATTCAGGATGGCCGCATGGGTGTGGCCTGCGGCTCCTCCACCGGTAGCACCGACGAGATCAAGGCGTTCGGCAATATGCTGCTGAATTCGGTGGCCGATGGCCTCAACGCCAACTCCTATATCCGCATGATGCCGCACACCACGGCGGCCAATATCAGCATCTTCTTCGGCCTCAAAGGCCGCCTGATCCCCACCTCCAGCGCCTGCACCAGCGGCAGCCAGGGCATCGGCTATGCCTATGAAGCGATCAAGTTCGGCCGCCTGCCGATGATGCTCGCCGGTGGCGCCGAGGAGCTGTGCCCGACCGAAGCCATGGTCTTCGATGCGCTGTACGCCACCAGCCTGAAAAACGATGCCCCGCACACTTCGCCGCGCCCCTACGACAGCGGCCGTGACGGCCTGGTAATCGGCGAAGGCGCCGGCATTCTGGTTCTGGAAGCGCTGGAACACGCCCTGGCCCGTGGCGCGACCATCCATGCCGAAATCGTCGGCTTTGGCTGCAATTCCGACGGCCAGCACGCCACCAAACCGGTGCAGGCGACCATGCGCGGGGCAATGGAGCTGGCGCTGCAGGATGCCGGTTTACAGCCCTCCGCCATCGGCTATGTCAACGGCCACGGCACCGCCACCGACCAGGGCGACGTCGCGGAAACCCAGGCCACTCAGGAACTGTTCGGCAGCCAGATGCCGATCAGCTCGCAGAAGAGCTACTTCGGCCACACCCTGGGGGCTTGTGGAGCGCTGGAGTCCTGGTTCAGCATCGAAATGATGAACGCGGACAGCTATGTGCCGACCCTGAACCTGGAAAATATCGACCCGGCCTGCGGCGAACTGGACTACCTGCGCGGTGAATTCCGTCAGATGAGTCACCAGTACGTGATGAACAACAACTTCGCCTTTGGCGGAGTGAATACGTCGCTGATCTTCAAACGCTGGAGCTAGAAAGCAGCTGGATTACACTTGCTGCGGCAGTAACACCTTTGCGCAACCCACAAGCAGTTCCCAGAAAAGCCTCATAACAAGGAGCAACTCATGAACGCCAAATCCTGGATTCTCGCAGCAGCCTGCATCAGCCTGTTCCCGGCCGTTAGCCAGGCCCGTGACACCACCCACTTTCTGCCGTTCGACGCGGTTGTGCAGGAAGCCCTGAATGCCGGCCGCCTCGACGGCAGCGTGAAGTTCTACCTGGCGGGCAACAAGCCGGCCGGCGCGGTCAGCGTGGTTAAATCCGGCGTAACCACCAGCCAGAAAACCAACGCCTTCAACAAGACTGACGAAGCCGCCTGCAGCTGGGCTCTGCAATCCGCGCTGATCCGCTTCCAGAACGCTGCCAAGGCCGCCGGTGCCAACGCCGTGGTCGACCTGGCCAGCAACTACAAGAACGTCGAGTACAAGGACAGCCAGAAGTACGAATGCCACGCCGGCGCGATCATGGCGGGCGTAGCACTCAAGGGAAACCTGGCCAATGTCAAATAAGCCGGCGCTGCTCGGCCTGCTAGGCGCACTAACCCTGCTCGGCAGCCTGCCCGCGCTTGCAGAAGTGGATGGCCAGCAGCTGTACCGTGAGCACTGCGCCAAATGCCACGCCGAAGACGGCCGCGCCAACACCATGCGCGGCTGGCTGTACTTTGCGCAGAACCTGAGCAAAGCCAAGTGGCAGGACAACAACAGCGACAGCGACATCCTCGAAGCCATTCAGGACGGTCCCGGTGCCATGCCCGGCTACGCCGACAAACTCAGCGAAGCCGAACAGCTGGCGCTGCTAAATGCCGTACGCGATTTGCGTAAGCCCTGAACAGCACGCAGATAAAACAAAGGCCGCATTAGCGGCCTTTGTTTTGTGCAGAGTTTGTCTGAGAACCTGTTTCGGATCTCGCGAGCTAGAGCAAGACAAGGCAAAAACAGGCGAGGAAGCGGAGTTTACTGCTGTAAATGAGCATTCCGAGCCTGTTTTTAACGCAGTATCGCCGACGCGCAGCAGATCCGAGACCGGTTCTAGTTGTGGTACTGCCCAGACAGCTCATGCACCGCTTCGAAGAAGGCGCGAGCATGTTCAGGGTCGACTTCCGGGGTGATGCCGTGGCCGAGGTTGAACACCTGGCCGCTGCCATGACCATAAGCGGCGAGAATACGCCCCACTTCAGCGCGGATCGCCGCCGGGTTGGCGTACAGCACGCTCGGGTCCATGTTGCCCTGCAGCGCCACCTTGTTGCCGACGCGGGCGCGGGCGCTGCCGATATCGCAGGTCCAGTCCAGGCCCAGGGCTTCGGCGCCGCTGTCGGCCATCGACTCCAGCCATAGGCCGCCGCCCTTGGTGAACAGAATCACCGGCACACGGCGACCGTCGTGCTCGCGGATCAGGCCATCGATGATCTTCTGCATATAGGCCAGAGAGAACTCCTGATAAGCCGCTGCCGACAGCGAACCGCCCCAGGAATCGAAAATCTGCACCGCCTGCGCACCGGCCTTGATCTGCCCGTTGAGGTAGGCGGTGACCGACTGCGCCAGCTTGTCGAGCAGCGCGTGCATGGCCTGCGGGTTGTCGTAGAGCATGGCTTTGGACTTGCGGAAGTCCTTGCTTGAGCCGCCTTCGACCATATAGGTGGCCAGGGTCCAGGGGCTGCCGGTGAAGCCGATCAGCGGCACGCGGCCGTTCAACTCACGGCGAATGGTGCGCACGGCGTCCATCACATAACCCAGGTCATTTTCCGGATCGGGGATCGGCAGCGCCTCGATGTCAGCCATCGAACTGATGACTTTCTTGAAGCGCGGGCCTTCACCGGTTTCGAAATACAGACCCTGGCCCATGGCGTCGGGGATGGTGAGGATGTCGGAGAAGAGGATCGCCGCGTCCAGCTGCGGGTAACGATCCAGCGGCTGGATGGTGACCTCGCAGGCCAGTTCCGGGTTCTTCATCAACTTGACAAAATCACCGGCCTTGGCGCGGGTGGCACGGTACTCCGGCAGGTAACGACCAGCCTGGCGCATCATCCACACAGGGGTGACGTCGACAGGTTGCTTGAGCAGAGCACGAAGGAAGCGGTCGTTCTTCAGGACGGACATCGGCAGGATTCCTGGAAATTCGGCAAGGAAGCTTCACGACGAAGGATTGTGCGGGAGTCGGCCAGTGGCGTCCCCCTCCTCCAGGCGGGCTCCTGGGTCACAGGCGCACCGCGCACCGTGACGCAGAAAAAGTGCGGGTATTTTCGCAGAGCGCAAAACAAAAGGCACGGCGAGTGCCGTGCCTTTTGTCTATTGCGACGATTTGCCTCGGGCCAAAGGGCCGAGCCAATCACGCAGGCGCTTAGACGCCGAGATAATCCAAGATACCTTCGGCGGCATTACGCCCCTCGAAGATCGCCGTCACTACCAGATCAGAACCGCGGACCATATCGCCACCGGCGAAGATCTTCGGGTTGCTGGTTTGGTGCTTGAACTGGCTCTGCTCCGGCGCGACCACACGGCCTTGGCTGTCGGTTTCGATCTCGAAATCGCTGAACCAGGCAGCCGGGCTTGGACGGAAACCGAAGGCGATCAGCACGGCTTCCGCCGGGATGATTTCCTCGGAACCGGGAATCGGCTCAGGGCTGCGGCGGCCACGGGCATCCGGCTCGCCGAGACGGGTCTCGACCACTTTCACGCCTTCAACCTTGTCTTCACCGACGATGGCGATGGGCTGACGGTTAAAAAGGAATTTCACCCCTTCTTCCTTGGCGTTTTTCACTTCCTTGCGCGAGCCGGGCATGTTTTCTTCGTCGCGGCGATAGGCACAGGTGACCGACTTGGCGCCCTGACGGATCGAGGTGCGGTTGCAGTCCATCGCGGTGTCGCCGCCGCCGAGGACAACGATGCGCTTGCCTTTCATGTCGATAAAATCTTCCGCGTTCTTCTCGAAACCGAGGTTGCGGTTGACGTTGGCGATCAGGAAATCCAGCGCATCGGTAACGCCCGGCAGGTCTTCGCCAGGGAAGCCGCCCTTCATATAGGTGTAGGTACCCATACCCATGAACACGGCATCGTACTCATCCAGCAGTTGCTGCATGGTGATGTCTGTGCCGATCTCGGTGTTCAAGCGGAACTCGACGCCCATGCCGGTGAAGACTTCGCGGCGATTGCTCAGCACGCTCTTCTCCAGCTTGAACTCGGGAATACCGAAGGTCAGCAGACCACCGATTTCCGGGTTCTTGTCGAACACCACCGGGGTCACGCCGTTGCGCACCAGTACGTCGGCGCAGCCAAGGCCAGCAGGGCCGGCACCGATGACGGCGACGCGCTTGCCGGTCGGCACCACGCGCGACATGTCCGGACGCCAGCCCATGGCGAACGCCGTATCGGTGATGTACTTCTCCACCGAGCCGATGGTCACCGCACCGAAACCGTCGTTGAGGGTGCAGGCACCCTCGCACAGACGGTCCTGCGGACACACGCGGCCGCAGACTTCCGGCAGGGTATTGGTCTGGTGCGAAAGTTCGGCGGCGGCGAGGATGTTGCCCTCGGACACCAGCTTGAGCCAGTTGGGAATGAAGTTGTGCACTGGGCACTTCCATTCGCAATAGGGATTACCACAGCCCAGGCAACGGTGTGCCTGATCGGCCGCTTGCGCAGGCTTGAAGTTGTCGTAGATCTCGACGAACTCTTTCTTACGCTGACGCAACAGTTTCTTCTTCGGGTCTTTGCGCCCGACTTCGATGAACTGGAAGTCGTTATTCAGACGTTCAGTCATTGCAATACCTCATCAAACCACTTCAGGCGCATTCTTATTGCGGGTTGGCACGTGTGCTGGAGAGCAACGACTTCAGGCTTGCCGCCTTCGGTTTGACCAGCCAGAACTTGCGCAGGTAGTCGTCCAGGTTTTCCAGCAGGGTCGCGCCCCACTCACTCGATGTTTCCTGGACGTACTCGGCGAGTACGCGCTCCAGGTGGCTACGGTAAGCCTCCATCGACTCATTGTTGATCCGCTGAATTTCCACCAGCTCGTGGTTAACGCGGTCGTAGAAGCTGTTATCCAGATCGAGCACGTAGGCGAAACCGCCGGTCATGCCGGAACCGAAGTTGTAGCCGGTCTTGCCCAGTACGCAGACAAAGCCGCCGGTCATGTATTCGCAGCAATGGTCGCCCGTGCCTTCAACCACAGTGTGCGCACCGGAGTTACGCACGGCGAAACGCTCGCCCGCAGTACCGGCGGCGAACAGCTTGCCGCCAGTGGCGCCGTACAGACAGGTGTTGCCGATGATGGCACTGTCCTGGGTCTTGAACGGGCTGCCTTTCGGCGGGGTGATCACCAGCTTGCCGCCGGTCATGCCCTTGCCGACGTAGTCGTTGGCGTCGCCTTCCAGGTACAGATTCAGACCACCGGCGTTCCACACACCGAAGCTCTGGCCCGCAGTGCCCTTGAAGCGGAAGGTGATCGGCGCCTTGGCCATGCCCTGGTTACCGTGTTTGCGGGCGATTTCGCCGGAGACACGGGCACCGATGGAACGGTCACAGTTGCAGATTTCCAGATCAATCTCAGCACCGCTGGCTGCCTCAATCGCCGGCTTGACCAGCTCGACCATCTTCTCGGCCAGCAGGCCTTCGTCGAACGGCGGGTTGCGATCAACCAGGCAGAACTGCGGCTTGTCGGCCGGAATGTGGTCGCTACCGAGCAGCGGCGTCAGGTCCAGATGCCCCTGCTTGGCGGTTTCGCCCGGCAGCATTTCCAGCAAATCGGTACGCCCGATCAACTCTTCCAGGCTACGAACACCCAGCTTGGCCAGCCACTCACGGGTTTCTTCGGCGACATAGGTGAAGAAGTTCATCACCATTTCGACGGTGCCGATGAAGTGATCCTTGCGCAGCTTGTCGTTCTGCGTGGCCACGCCGGTGGCGCAGTTGTTCAGGTGACAGATGCGCAGGTATTTACAGCCCAGAGCGATCATCGGCGCAGTACCGAAGCCGAAGCTTTCGGCGCCGAGGATAGCCGCCTTGATCACGTCTAGGCCGGTTTTCAGGCCGCCGTCGGTCTGTACCCGCACCTTGCCGCGCAGGTCGTTACCGCGCAGGGTCTGGTGGGTTTCGGCCAGGCCGAGTTCCCACGGCGCACCGGCGTACTTGATCGAGGTCAGCGGCGATGCGCCGGTGCCACCGTCGTAACCGGAGATGGTGATCAGGTCGGCGTAAGCCTTGGCCACACCGGCGGCGATGGTGCCGACACCGGCTTCCGCCACCAGCTTGACCGACACCAGCGCGGCCGGGTTGACCTGCTTGAGGTCATAGATCAGCTGCGCCAAGTCTTCAATGGAATAGATGTCGTGGTGCGGTGGTGGCGAAATCAGGGTCACGCCCGGCACTGCGTAACGCAGTTTGGCGATCAGACCGTTGACCTTGCCGCCCGGCAGCTGGCCGCCCTCACCGGGCTTGGCGCCCTGAGCAACCTTGATCTGCAGCACTTCGGCGTTGACCAGATATTCCGGGGTTACACCGAAACGGCCGGTTGCCACCTGCTTGATCTTCGAGCTGCGCACGGTGCCGTAACGGGCCGGGTCTTCACCGCCCTCACCGGAGTTGGAGCGCGCGCCCAGACGGTTCATCGCCTCGGCAATGGCTTCGTGCGCCTCAGGCGACAATGCACCCAGCGAGATACCTGCCGAGTCAAAACGCTTGAGAATCTCGCCCAGCGGCTCAACCTGATCCAGTGCGATTGGCTGGTCTGCCAGCTTCAGTTTCAGCAGGTCGCGCAGCATCGACACCGGACGGGTGTCGACCAGCGTGGTGTATTCCTTGAATTTCTCGTAGCTGCCCTGCTGCACAGCCGCCTGCAGGGTGTTGACCACATCCGGGTTGTAGGCGTGGTACTCGCCGCCGTAAACGAACTTGAGCAGGCCGCCTTGCTGGATCGACTTGCGCGCGTTCCAGGCTTCGGCCGCGAGCAGCTTCTGCTCGTTTTCGATATCGACGAAGCGCGCGCCCTTGATGCGGCTGGCCACACCACGGAAGCACAGCTCGGTAACGTCATCGGCCAGGCCGACTGCTTCAAACAGCTGCGCACCACGATAAGAAGCAACAGTGGAGATACCCATCTTCGACAGGATCTTCAGCAGGCCTTTGGAGATGCCTTTGCGGTAGTGCTTGAACACTTCATACAGATCGCCCAGCACTTCGCCAGTGCGGATCAAGTCGCCCAGCACTTCGTAAGCCAAGAACGGGTAAACGGCCGACGCGCCAAAGCCGAGCAGCACCGCATAGTGATGCGGATCGCGGGCAGTCGCAGTCTCGACCAGGATGTTGCAGTCGCAACGCAGACCTTTTTCGGTCAGGCGGTGGTGAATCGCACCGGTGACCAGCGAGGCGTGAGCCGGCAGCTTGCCTGGAGCAATGTGGCGGTCAGACAGAACCAGCAGCACCTTACCGGCACGCACCGCTTCTTCAGCCTGATCGGCCATGTTGCGCACAGCAGCTTCCAGGCCAATCGACTCGTCGTAGTTCATGTCGATCAGCTGACGCTCGAAACCTGGGCGATCCAGGTTCATCAAGGCGCGCCACTTGGCCGGCGAGATCACCGGGCTGCTGAGAATCACCCGTGCGGCGTGCTCAGGCGACTCTTCGAAGATATTGCGCTCGGCACCGAGGCAGATCTCCAGCGACATGACGATGGCTTCACGCAGCGGGTCGATCGGCGGGTTGGTGACCTGGGCGAACTGCTGGCGGAAGTAGTCGTACGGCGAGCGCACGCGCTGGCTGAGCACGGCCATCGGCGTGTCATCGCCCATGGAGCCGACTGCTTCCTGGCCTTGTTCACCCAGCGGACGCAATACCTGATCACGCTCCTCGAAGGTGACCTGGTACATCTTCATGTACTGCTTGAGCTGGTCGACGTCGTAGAACGCCGAACCGTGGTCGCGGTCTTCCAGGGTCGCCTGAATGCGCTGGGCACTCTTGCGCATCCACTGCTTGTAGGGATGACGCGACTTCAGACGGTTGTCGATGTCATCGCTGCCGAGGATCTGCCCGGTTTCGGTGTCCACCGCCAGGATCTGCCCAGGGCCAACGCGACCCTTGGCCAATACGTCCTCGGGTGCGTAGTTCCACACGCCGATTTCCGAGGCCAAGGTGATGTAGCCGTTCTTGGTGGTGACCCAACGCGCCGGACGCAGACCGTTACGGTCGAGCAGGCACACGGCATGGCGGCCATCGGTAAGTACTACACCGGCCGGACCATCCCAGGGCTCCATGTGCATGGAGTTGTATTCGTAGAACGCGCGCAGGTCGGCGTCCATGGTTTCGACGTTCTGCCACGCAGGCGGAATGATCATGCGCACGCCACGGAACAGGTCGATGCCGCCGGTGACCATCAGCTCGAGCATGTTGTCCATGCTCGAGGAGTCGGAACCCACGCGGTTGACCAACGGGCCGAGCTCTTCCAGATCGAAGATCTGGTCGTTGGCGAACTTCAGGCGACGGGCCTGCGCCCAGTTGCGGTTACCGGTGATGGTGTTGATTTCACCGTTGTGCGCGAGGAAACGGAACGGCTGAGCCAGCGGCCACTTCGGCAGGGTGTTGGTGGAGAAGCGCTGGTGGAATACGCAAATGGCGGTCTGCAGGCGCTCGTCACCCAGGTCCGGGTAGAACTGCTGCAGATCGGCCGGCATCATCAGGCCTTTGTAGATGATGGTCTTGTGCGAAAAGCTGCAAATGTAGTGATCGCTGTCAGCGGCGTTGGCCACCGAGGAACGACGACGGGCGCTGAACAGCTTGATCGCAAATTCCTGATCGGACAGACTTTCGCCACCGATAAACACCTGCTCGATCTGCGGCAGACGCTCAAGCGCCAGACGGCCGAGCACGCTGGTGTCGATTGGCACCTTACGCCAGCCGACCAGGCTCAGGCCGGCAGCGAGAATCTCGCGATTCATGTTTTCGCGGGCAGCTTCGGCTTTCACCGGGTCCTGGTTGAAGAACACCATGCCCACGGCGTACTGCTTGGGCAGCTCGACGGCAAAGTGCTGTTGGGCCATAGCCCGCAGGAAAGCATCAGGCTTCTGGATCAGCAGACCGCAACCGTCACCGGTTTTACCGTCGGCGTTGATCCCGCCACGGTGGGTCATGCATGTCAGGGCTTCAATCGCGGTCTGCAGCAGGTGATGGCTAGCCTCACCCTGCATATGGGCGATAAGGCCGAAGCCGCAGTTATCCTTGAACTCATCAGGACGGTACAAACCTGCTTTCATAGGGACTCTCACCAGACGGCCTATCACAAGGCAATTACTTTCTAATTCAACCACTTACCATGCGCGCAGGACTAAGCCCCAGCTTTGCGCAGGCGAAAGGGCAGTCATTGTACATACCCGCCTAGGCCGTCACAAACCTTAGTGACGAAGCCTTGAAAAAATATGTCGCGAAAACGAAGGATAAGACCGGAAGGTCGTGGTAGCGACCGACCGGTCAGCGCAAGCGCTGAAGTGTATCAGCTAGCGCGCCTGGGCAATCTCTTGCTGAATGCCGGCAAAGTTACGCGGCCATGGCTTACCAGCCTGCACCTTTGCAGGCAGGGTACGCAAGGCCGCCTGCGCCGCATCACGCGTGGCAAAGCTGCCATAGGTGACCACGTACAGCGGCTTGCCCTGATGCTGCTTCTTGAAATAGTGGTAATCCGCGCCATTGGCTTTTACAAAAGCCTGCGCGCCACTTTCCAACCGAGCCCCAAGAATCTGCAGGGTATAACGCGAGCCCGCCTGCGCGGCATACCAATCACCACCAACAGCAGGCTTGGCCGCAGCAACCGGTGCTTGTGGCTTAATTGGCGGCGGCACTGCAGCCGTCACTGGCGCAACCGGCTTGACCACGGGAGCAACTGGCGGAGTAACCACAGGAGCCACCTTGATCGGCTCAGAAACCACAGGCGCAACCGGAGCACTCGCCGACACGACTGGAGCTGGTTCAGGCGCTACATCTGCGGCCCCAGAAGCCCCCTCAGAGTCAGCCTCTTCTGCGCCACTCAAGCCAGCCGCCTGAGCCAAAGGCTCGCGAATAACCGGCTGCGCCTCGCCCACCAAAGGCAGCGGCAGCGGCTGGTTTGCGCCTTCAAACTGAATCGCAGGCGCAACCGAAGCATCAGCTGGCGGCGCAACCACTGCAGGCGGCGCAACCTCATCAAGCGGCAGCTGCGCAATAACAGGCGCATCAACATCTTCAACGACGCGCCCCTGCATAAACCAGGCAGCCAGAACCCCGATAGCGACCACGCACAATGCCAGCAGATGCTTGCGCGGCAAATTGAAGGCAAAACCACCGCGACTCGCCGCACCACGCTGCGCCAACATCGCTTCAACCAGCGACTCACGCGCAACCTGATTGATTACACCCGGCCAGCCAGCAGATTGCTCGTGAATATCGGCAATCTGCTCATCGCTGAATACCTCAATCCCCTGCGCCGCACCTTCAAGGCGCTGAGCCAGATATTCGCGGGTTTCTTCCTCGTTATAGGGCTGCAACTCGATGACATGAAAACACTCATCGCCTGCTGCCACATTTTCAAGGCGCGACAGCAGCTGCGACTCGGCAAACAGAAATACGTGCGGGCGGCCTTCAGCATTACCCACCGCCAAGCTCAACAGACTGGTCAGCGCGGCGTCACTGAGATCCTCAGCGTCATCAACCAACACATAAACTTCCTGCCCGGTCAGAGCCAACTGGCCGACCTGAGCAAGAATGGCCGGCAGCTCAGGGCGCTGCACCTGCAAGCCCTGGGCGACCTGGCGCAGAATACTGGCGGGATCAGAAGCGCCCTTGGCGGACACCACTACACTTTGCACCGCCTGCTTATTGGTGCTCGCTACCAGCGCCTGGCGCAGCAGGGTTTTACCACTGCCATCCGGCCCACTGACTACCAGCAACAGCTGGCTGTAGCGCGCCAAATGGTGCAACTGCCCAAGCACTGGCTTGCGCTGCGCCGGGAAGAATTTGAACCCCGGAACCCGCGAAGCGAAGGGGTCATGAGTGAACTGGTAGTGATCGAGAAACGCCTCGTCAGCATGCAAACTTGTCATGGGACACTCGTTAATTTTTAAGCTGAGCCAGCTGCGCCGCATAGTCTGCGGTCAGCGTGGCATTCAAAATTTCCCGGGGAAAATCACCGGTTACAACCGCCTCACCCAAACCGCGCAACAACACCAGGCGCAGCTTGCCATCGAGAACCTTCTTGTCGACCGCCATATGCTCCATAAAATCCTCAGGCGTCATATCCGCGGGCGGAACAACCGGTAAACCGGCAGCGACAAACAGCCTGACGACCCGCTCACGCTCAGCCGCGCTAATCCAGCCCAGACGCTCGGACATATCCAACGCCATAACGGTACCAGCCGCCACTGCTTCACCATGCAACCAGACGCCATAACCCTGATGCGTCTCGATGGCATGTCCAAAGGTGTGGCCAAGATTCAAGGTAGCGCGCACCCCCGATTCACGCTCATCGGCCGCGACAACGCGAGCCTTGGCCGCACAAGAATGAGCGATTGCTGCAGTCAGCGCCTCCTGATCGAGGGCACGCAACGCAGGCATATGTTCCTCAAGCCAGGACAGGAATGGCTCATCACAGATCAAGCCGTACTTGATCACCTCGGCCAAACCTGCGGACAACTCACGCGCAGGCAAGGTAGCCAGCGTAGCGGTATCAATCAACACTGCTTGCGGCTGATAAAAAGCACCTACCATGTTCTTGCCCAACGGATGGTTGATACCGGTTTTGCCACCAACCGATGAATCAACTTGCGACAGCAACGTGGTTGGCACCTGGATAAAGTTCACACCGCGCTGATAACAGGAGGCTGCAAACCCCGCCATATCGCCAATCACACCGCCACCCAAAGCGATCACAGTCGTGCGCCGGTCATGCCGCGCACCCAGCAACCCGTCAAAAACCAGCTGCAGGGTTTCCCAGGTTTTATGGCTCTCACCATCCGGTAAAACTACAGAGGTAATGGCGCAGCCAGCGAGCGAACGCTCAAGTACAGCTAGATAAAGGGGAGCCACTGTCTCATTGGTCACTATCGCGACTTGTCGGCCCACTATATGGGTAGCCAGCAAATCACCACGAGCTAACAGCTCGGCACCGATATAGATCGGGTAGCTGCGTTCACCAAGATCGACATTTAGAGTCTGCATAAAGCCCCCAGGTTACAAAGGGGCCTAGGATAGCGCAGTTCAGCCTGCGCTTTAACGGGGAGAAAGCGCCTCAAGACGCTCAAGGATCTCTTGCACCACCAGACGAGGCGGACGCTCGTCGGTTTCAACCACAACGTCGGCGATTTCACGGTAAAGCGGATCGCGAACAGCCAATAACTCAGCCAGAACCTTACCCGGATCCGCTGCACGCAACAGCGGGCGATTGCGATCACGCGAAGTGCGATCCACCTGCTGCTCAACAGAAGCATGCAGATAGACCACATGACCACCACGCCTTAGCGCAACACGATTTTCGGGGCGCATTACCGCCCCACCACCGGTAGCCAAGACCATGCCGTCAACATCGCAAAGCTCTGCGATTACCGCCTGCTCACGCTCACGAAACCCCTGTTCACCTTCAACATCAAAGATCCAAGGAATATCCGCGCCCGTGCGCTGCTCAATCTCTTTATCAGAGTCCTTGAACGGCAACCGCAACTCTTTAGCAAGCAAACGCCCGATGGTGCTTTTACCAGCTCCCATCGGGCCAACCAAGATCAAGTTCCGCACTGAATCAACGACTCACCGCGACGGCTTGGTTGTTCATGATGCGCGGAGTCAAGAAAATCAACAGCTCAGACTTTTCCTCTTTGACGACATCGCGCTTAAACAAACGACCGACATATGGAAGATCCCCGAGGAATGGAACCTTATCAACAGATTTAGTTTGTGTATTGGAAAAAACGCCACCGATCACGATAGTTTCACCATCACTTACTAAAACCTTCGCATTGACCTCATTTTTATCGATTGGAGGAACACCATTAACCGCATTACCAAAATCAGGGGCGTCCTTGGTAACCTTAACTTCCATGATTATTCTATTGTCCGGGGTAATCTGTGGAGTAACCTCAAGGGACAAAGCCGCTTCCTTAAAGGAAGTGGTACTTGCACCACTAGAGCTTGCTTCTTGATAGGGAATCTCAGAGCCTTTCAGAATTTTAGCTGTTTCCTTGTCTGAAGTAACAACTTTTGGCTGAGATACAACCTCCCCGTTACCAGTCTTCTCCATAGCGGAAAGCTCAAGGTCGAGAATTGCATTGTCCGTAATGAAACCTATCCCCAACCCCGAGGTTGCACCCGTAGCCCCAAGATCCACAAAGTTCCCAAGAACTGTTGACGGGTTTTGAACACCTGCATTCTGCCCATATCCCGGAGCACTAGGACGCGTCAACCCACGCCCCCCGAAAACATAATTGGAGTCGCCTACACTAGCGCCGCGCCAGTTGACTCCAAGCGCCTTATCGTAATCAACATTGGCCTCAACAATTCTCGCCTCAATCATGACTTGACGAACAGCAACGTCCAATTGGGAAACTATACGACGAAGCTCATCTAAACGGGCTTGTGTTTGATAGGCAATAATACTATTGGTTCTATCATCGACTGTTATAGACCCGCGATCATCCGACGCGCCATCGGCGCTTGTCACTGACTGAAAGAGTTTTGCAATATCCGAGGCCTTAGCATAATTCACTTGAATCAGCTCACGACGCAAAGGCGCAAGTTCAGCAATTTGTTTTTGTGATTCAAGCTCCTGCCTTTCACGCGCGGCTATCTCATCTGCTGGAGCTACCAAAAGTACATTTCCTATTTTACGTTTATCTAACCCCTTCGTTTTTAGAACAAGATCCAAAGCCTGATCCCAGGGAACATTTTGCAGCCTAAGCGTAATATTTCCTGTGACAGTGTCGCTAGCAACTAGATTAAGATCCGTAAAGTCAGCAATCAACTGCAGGACCGAACGAACATCTATGTCCTGGAAATTAAGAGAGAGCTTCTCACCTGCATAAGCAAAACTATCAGCCTTGCGCTTTTCGGCTTCAGACTGGGTCAATGGTTTAACACTTAAAGTCAGCTTATTATCTGTTTGATACGCCAAGTAGTCATAAACACCAGATGACTCAATTACGATACTGGCCTTATCAGATAACCCAGTAGTACTTACGTATTGGACCGGGGTCGCAAAATCCTTCACATCAAGCTTTACGCGAAGAGATTCCGGCAACTGTGTCTTGGCAAAGTCCAATCGGATTTTACCTCCCTGATCCTGTATATCGGGACTTACAGATGCGTCAGACAAAGTAATAACAACATTTCCCTCACCCTGCTCGCCACGCTGAAAGTCTATATTATTAATCATCCTAACTTGCGGAGAGTACTTCTTCGCAGGAGCAACCACCTTAGTAGCAATAGAAGCAGTAGGTGCAACAGAGCTTATTGCGCCCTCACCAACCACAACAAAAAGGCTTTTTCCCTCCGCACGGGTGTAATAGGGGGAGAGGCTCGTCAGATTAATCACAAGCCGAGTACGATCTTTAGCCTCGACCACGGTAACACTACGAGCATTGCCAACACCAAGCTCTCGATTTTTAACACCTAGCCTGTTCGATACACCTGGCAGGTCAAGCGCAATACGGGCGGGCTGCTCGATTGTATAGCCACGAGGAGCAAGCACTGGCTCATCAAAAGTCAGCTTTAACTCGACGCGATCCCCCGGCAAAGCAGCAACATCAAGCGCCATCAATTCAGCAGCCGTCAACGATGGCGAAAAAAGGACTGCCAAAAGAGAAAGCCCCAAAAAAGAGGGGGATATGTTCATAATCATATTCCACTGAGCAGATCGGTTATTTTTTTTCATATTCATTCCGCTCCGATTAAGAGCGCTCCTTAAGGGACAAGCTGCGCGGCCGCTCCAACCAACCACCCTCACCATCCGGAACGATTTCAATTACATCGACTTTGGATTCATCTATGGCAAGTATTCGGCCATGGTTTCGGCCTAGATAGTCGCCTACCCGAACCCGGTGAACACCTCCAGCGCCACTCACCAGAGCAAAAGCACCGGAGTCATTAGCTAATGTACCAACCATTACAAACGTTTCTATATTAAACCCTTCAAGAAACTGCTTCGTACGAGTCTCGTCCGGTTTAACATCTTTAGAGCCTTTCTGCCTATCTGCCACTTCCAATTTAACAGGAGGCTGAAATGGACTCCTTAGCGCTGCGGCGCTATATGCGAAGCTTTCATATGGCTGAAACTTCGGCAGCGGCTCAACTTCACCTTTAGGGCGAGCACGCACCTCATCCATATAGACTTGAAGATCAGAAAAATCACTGCCGTCACAACCAGACAGAGCCACGATAGAAAAGACTAATAAAGACCTAAAAAGCATCACTGCGCCCCTTCTTTATCGTTATAACGATAAGTCTTGGCCAGTATACTCATTCGTAACTTAGACGAAGCATCATCGCCAGCTGAAATCAGGTCAAAGTCATGCAGCGTAACAATCCGAGGAAGACTTGCAACACCACTGACAAATGTCGCTAGATCGTGATACGCACCCACAACAGTAATCTGTATTGGAAGCTCTATATAAAACTGCTGAGCAGCCTCAGGCAAAAGTTTAATCTCTTCAAACTCCAAACCACTCCCCAAGCCTGTCCTAGTTATATCCTCAAGCAACCCGGGGACCTCAGTATCACTTGGCAGCTGCTTCAAAAGCGCACCGAATGAAACCTCCATCTCCTGCATCTGCTCTTTGTAAGCATCGAGATTTGCAGCCTGGAAAGCCTTACTTGAAAACTGCTCTTTTAGAGAAACCTCATCAGTCTGTTTCGCTTCCAGTTGAACCTGTAAATCTTTAAGGTGAAAGTTGTATCCCAAGGCAATAACTGCCACAAGCAAAAGAACACCAGTAATAAATTTTACTGCTGCGGGCCAAGAGCCAACGTTGTTAAAATCAAGATCACTTAAGTCGATCTGCCGCAGGCTTTCTAAAGAATCATTAAGACTCATTGCTTAGCCTCCTCTGCCGCAAGCTCCGGCTGGGTCTGCTGTACGCTCAGTTGAAAAACGTTGGCCTGATCAACCGCTCCAGCTGTTACAGACTTAACTTCAGTTAGGTTTGGCGCTGTTAGCCATTCAGACGCATCCAAGTTCCGCATCAGGTTTGATACGCGATTATTTGATTCGGCCGAACCAACAATAGCGATATTTTTCGCGGTCATTTTTACACCAGTGAAATAAACACCATCAGGTAATGTTCTAACCAATTGATCAAAGACACGCCCAATAATCGGCCGATTACCCTGCAAGTCTTGAATAATTTTCATACGTTCAAGGAGCTGCTGGCGACGGGTTTTTAGCTCACTGATTTCTTTAATCCGCGCATCCAAAACAGCAATTTCCTTGCGGACAAAATCATTCCGGGCATCCTGCTGCTCAATTGCTCCATTGAGATACTGATCCCCAAGAAATACAGCGCCTGCTGCAATCACAAATACACCCGCAAGCGTCACCAAAAAGCGCTGCTTGCGCTCTTCGCGTAGCTGCTCGCGCCAGGGTAGAAGGTTAATCCGCGCCATTAGTCGAAACTCCTCATCGCCAGACCACAGGCAATCATCAAGGCCGGCGCATCGCTGGCGAGCGCGCCCGCGTTGACCTTGCCACTCAGCGCCATTTCAGCGAATGGATTGGCGACCAATGTCTGGGTGCCTATTTTTTGCTGAATCAAACGATCAAGATCAGGAATCGATGCGGTACCACCAGCCAACAAGATGTAGTCGACATCATTGAACTGACCGGCTGCGAAGAAGAACTGCAGCGAACGAGCAACCTGCTGAACCACAGCCTCTTTGAATGGCTGCAGTACTTCGCTGTCATAGTCATCCGGCAAGCCGCCCTGCTTCTTGGCAAGGCCAGCTTCTTCAACGGACAGCCCGTAACGACGCTGAATTTCTTCGGTGAGCTGCTTGCCACCGAATAGCTGCTCACGGGTGTAGATAGTGCGGCCGTTGTGCAGAACGCTGAGAGTGGTCATGGTTGCGCCAATATCGACAACCGCAACAGTCAGCTCATCACGACCGCCACCCAGCTGATCGATCAGCAAGCCGTAAGCCCGCTCAAGCGCATAGGCCTCGACATCAACCACCTTGGCGGTGAGACCGGCGAGCGCCAGAGCGGCCTCGCGAACTTCAACGTTTTCCTTGCGGCAAGCGGCAAGCAGCACTTCGACACGATCGGCATTACGCGCAGAGGCGCCCTGGACCTCGAAGTCGATAGCGACCTCTTCCAGCGGATAGGGAATGTACTGATCGGCTTCAATCTTCAGCTGATTCTCAAGCTCATCGTCGGAAAGACCGGCTTCCATTTCGATGGTCTTGGTAATCACTGCCGACCCCGCCACCGCCACAGCAACGGTTTTCACACCGCTCTTGGCTTTGGCGAGCACACGTGAAAGGGCCTGCCCTACCCCTTCCAGCTCGGCGATGTTCTTTTCGACCACCGCGTTTGGCGGGAGCGGCTCGACTGCGTAAGCCTCTACCTTGTAGCGGCTTCCGGAGCGGCTCAATTCGAGGAGCTTGACGGAGGTCGAACTGATATCGATCCCGAGTAGCGTATTCGCTTTCTTATTGAAGAGCCCTAGCACGACCGATTTCCTATTGGCATCCGCGACTTACGGACTATTTATGTTTTTTCACATTAAATAACAGTCTTGACAGAAGCGCAAATGGCTACCCAGCAAAAAAACCGCTTATAATGTGATCAGTTTTTCTCTTTTAACCTTGTGTTCCGCTTAACTCGTTCTTTTATCTGGAAATCCAAAAATCTTGATGCGTCTTTTGCGTTTTTTCTGCTGGTCTGGCCTCGCCGCTTTTTGTGGCCTGGTGCTCAGTTTCAGCGGGGCCTTCCTCTATCTTAGCCCTAGCCTCCCATCCGTCGAATCTTTGCGCAGTATTCAGCTGCAGATTCCTCTGCGCGTTTACAGCAGCGACGCCAAGCTGATTGCCGAATTCGGTGAAATGCGCCGCTCGCCAATCGCTTTCGCGGACATCCCTCAGGACTTCATCAGCGCCTTGCTGGCCGCCGAGGACGACAACTTTGCCAATCATTATGGCGTCGACCTTACCAGCCTGATGCGCGCTGCAACGCAAATCTTGAAAAGCGGGCAGATTCAAACTGGCGGCAGCACCATTACCATGCAGGTAGCGAAGAACTTCTTCCTTACCAGCGAAAGAAGTTTCTCGCGCAAGATCAACGAGATACTTCTGGCTCTGCAAATTGAACGGGAGCTCAGTAAGAACGAAATTCTTGAACTTTATGTGAACAAGATTTACCTCGGTAATCGCGCTTACGGTATCGAAGCGGCCGCACAGGTTTATTACGGCAAATCCATTCGCGACGTCAGCCTTTCGCAGATGGCGATGATTGCCGGCCTGCCGAAAGCGCCTTCGCGCTTCAACCCACTGGTCAATCCCACCCGCGCCCTTGAACGCCGCGACTGGATTCTCGGGCGCATGCACAGCCTTGGGCGCATAGACCAGCAGCGCTATGAAGAAGCACTGGCCGAGCCGATTAATGTCAGTTACCACGTCCCGACGCCTGAGCTGGTAGCACCCTATATTGCTGAAATGGCGCGCGCCGAGATGGTCGGTCGCTATGGCAGTGAGGCGTACACTGAGGGCTTTAACGTCACCACCACGGTGCCAAGCGACCTGCAACTGGCGGCCAATAGCGCCGTCCGTGAAGGCCTGATTACTTACGATCAGCGTCACGGTTATCGCGGCCCGGAAAGCCGACTGCCGGGTATGACCAAGGAAAACTGGCAGATCGAGCTGAGCAAGCAAACCTCTCTCGGCGGCCTGGAGCCAGCCATTGTCACGGGCGTTGAGAAAAGCGGGATCATGGTCCTGCTGCGTAACGGCGAAGAGCACGTCGTGGCCTGGGATAGCATGAAATGGGCGCGGCCCTTCCTTAACACCAATAGCCTCGGCCCACGCCCGCAGCAGCCTGCCGATGTCAGCCAGATCGGCGACCTGATCCGCGTACAGCTTCAGGAAGACGGCAGCCTACGCTTCGTTCAACTGCCCGCCGCGCAGAGCGCTTTGGTATCGCTGGACCCGAACAACGGCGCAATTCGCGCCCTGGTCGGCGGTTTCTCTTTCGAGCAGAGCAACTACAACCGCGCCGCACAAGCCAAGCGCCAGCCAGGCTCGAGCTTCAAACCCTTTGTGTACAGCGCCGCGTTGGATAAAGGCTACACCGCCGCCACCCTGGTGAATGACGCGCCGATCGTGTTCGCCGACGATGCGCTGTCGCAGGTATGGCGGCCGAAGAATGACAACAACACCTTCCTCGGCCCGATCCGCCTGCGCGAGGCCTTGTACCGTTCACGCAACCTGGTTTCCATTCGCCTGCTGCAGGACCTCGGCATCGACAGCACCCTGAGCTATATCGAGCGCTTCGGTTTTGAGAAGAAGGATCTGCCGCCCAACCTGTCACTGGCGCTGGGCACCGCGAGCCTTACGCCAATGGAGATCGCCGAGGGCTGGAGTGTGTTTGCCAGCGGCGGTTACAAGACCGAGCCTTACCTGATTGAACGGATCGAGGACCGCACCGGCAAGCAGCTGTTCAACGCCAACCCGGCGCAGACTCCGACCGGCATCGCCCAGCGCGCAGAACAGAGCAGCGCGCTGCAACTCAGCGTCGGCGACCAGCCACTGCCGCCTGAGCCGGTGCTTGCCGAACAGATCATTGATGAGCGCACCGCATACATCATGACCAGCATGCTCCAGGATGTGATCAAACGCGGTACTGGCCGCCGCGCCATGGCCCTGGGTCGTGATGACTTGGCAGGCAAAACCGGCACCACCAACGAGTCGAAAGACAGCTGGTTCTCTGGCTATAACGCCGACTACATCACCACCGTCTGGGCCGGTTTCGACCAGCCGGAAAGCCTTGGCCGCAACGAGTATGGCGGCACCGTGGCCCTGCCGATCTGGATGAGCTATATGGCCGCAGCCTTGAAGGATAAGCCTAGCCACCTGCTGGCAGAGCCCGAAGGCCTGCTGACCCTGCGTATCGATCCACACAGCGGCCGCGCGGCCACACCCGATACGCCAGAGGCCTACTTCGAGCTATTCAAGAGTGAGGACTCGCCACCACCCATGGGCGAGTTTGAGCCTGGCATGTATATCCCTGGCAGCCCGCTACCGGCCGATGAAGCAGCGCCAATTGACCTGTTCTAAAACCTCTGCGGCAGTCGCGTGACGCCTGAGAAAGCCCAAATAGCGCCAATAAAAAACCCGCCGAAGCGGGTTTTTTATTGCTCTTGAGCTAAGCGATTAGCCGTTGAACACCTCGTTTACTGACTGCAGCGGGTAATGCTTCGGATACGGCAGAGTCGCCACACCACTTTCAATCGCGGCCTTGGCAACGGCATCGCAGACCACAGTGATCAGGCGTGGGTCCATCGGCTTCGGAATGATGTACTCGCGGCCGAACGACAGGGCAATGCCGCCGTAAGCGTCGCAGACTTCCTGCGGTACTGGCAGCTTGGCCAGGTCACGCAGAGCCAGGGCAGCGGCGATCTTCATTTCTTCGTTGATGCGGGTCGCGCGAACGTCCAGCGCACCACGGAAGATGAACGGGAAGCCCAGGACGTTGTTGACCTGGTTCGGGTAGTCGGAACGACCGGTGGCCATGATCACGTCATTACGCACTTCATGAGCCAGCTCCGGTTTGATTTCCGGATCTGGGTTGGAGCAGGCGAACACGATCGGGCTCGGCGCCATGCGTTTGAGGTCTTCCGGCGCCAGCAGGTTGGCACCCGACAGGCCGACGAAAACGTCAGCACCGTCCAGCGCGTCAGCCAGGGTGCGCTTGTCGGTTTCGCTGGCGAATACCGCCTTGTACTGGTTCAGATCGTCGCGGCCGGCGTGGATCACGCCTTTGCGGTCGATCATAAAGATGTTCTCGACCTTGGCACCCATGCTCACCAGCAGCTTCATGCAGGAGATGGCGGCAGCGCCGGCGCCCAGGCAGACGATCTTGGCTGCTGGCAGAGTCTTGCCAGCAATTTCCAGGGCGTTGAGCATGCCGGCCGCGGTAACGATAGCGGTGCCGTGCTGGTCATCGTGGAACACTGGAATGTCGCACTGTTCGATCAGCGTGCGTTCGATTTCAAAGCACTCAGGGGCTTTGATGTCTTCCAGGTTGATGCCACCAAAGGTGATCGAGATGCGGCGTACGGTGTCGATAAAGGCCTGTGGGCTCTCGGACTCGACTTCGATGTCGAATACGTCGATACCGGCAAAGCGCTTGAACAGCACGCCTTTACCTTCCATCACCGGCTTGGAAGCCAGCGGGCCGAGATCGCCGAGACCGAGAATAGCGGTACCGTCGGAAATGACTGCCACCAGGTTGCCTTTGCCGGTGTAGCGGTACGCCAGCTCCGGATCACGCGCGATTTCGCGCACAGGCTCAGCGACGCCCGGGCTGTAAGCCAAGGACAGATCGCGTGCGGTTGCGGTGGGCTTGGTTAGCTCGACACTCAGCTTACCCGGACGGGGTTTGGCGTGATATTCGAGAGCGGCTGTTTTCAAATCAGACATGTTGGCATTTCCGCTTTGGGCTGTTGAACAGGCAGGCGGCCGAGGATACGCAAGTTGTATACAGCTGCACAAGACTGGCAAGTCCGGATGCGCACGCAGGCCCTAGCGCACGACCTTCAGCCAGTCGCCAGCACGCGGCTGACCTGTCGGGTAGAGGTTATTCAGCAAGCGCAGGGTCTTCAGCGCGTCACCCGGCAACTTGCTGCCTTTGGCCAGCGCCTCGATGGTTTGTCCCGGCTTGGCCTTGACCATGTGTAGGCGCAGCGGCTGCGCCTGCTGATACTCGGCACTGGTCATCGGCCGGAAGCTTTTGATCACGCCTAGAAACTGCTCATCGTGGCTTTCCAGCGAGGCGCTACCACGCACCGCACCGACAAACAGGTAAACCCGCGCACCATGCTGGATAACCGCCAGGCGCTTGGCGGCATTGCCTGGAATCACCGCGCTGTAACCCGTGAGGCCAGCCTGCTGCAACTCGACTCCGGCCACCAGCCGTTGACCGCCGACGCGCTGGCGCAGCAGCTCAGCCGGCGTCAGGTTCTGCGGGTTATCTTCCAGGGTCATGGCAATAAACGCCTGCTGATCGGCGGTGTGACCGATCAGCGCATCCGGGCGATTGAGCAGGCTCCAGCCCTTGGGAAACGCCAGGGTGAAGTTCAGATCGGCATGGTAGAAGCGCTGTCCGCGACGCACACCGGTTTCTGCAGAATCACCAAAGGGCAAGCCTTCCAGGCGTTTGAGAAAGGCCTCGCGATTGACCTCCTGCTGGCCGGTGGCCAAGGCCCGCGCCGGGCCCAGCACCTGCTGCAAGCGCCGATCATTATCCGGGTGGGTATCGAACAGCCCGTGGTAACCGCCAGCCGGCTGTGCATCACCGCTCGCGGCAGCCTGATCGCGGGCGAAGTCTTCCTGATTCTTCAGCACCTTGACCACTTCGATCATCGCCTGCGGGTCATAGCCGCTGCGGGCCAGATACTGCGCGCCGAGGCCGTCGGCCTCCAGCTCCATATCACGGCCATAACCACGCACAAAAGCGCTGCCCAGCACCCCGGTGACATCGGCGGCCGCACCCACGCCCGTACCAATCGCCACGGCTTGACCCAGCAAGCCCCAAGCAGTGGACTGGCTTTGCTGCTGCACGCTGTGCCGCGCGGTGACGTGGCCCACTTCATGACCGAGCACGGCGGCCAGTTCGGCTTCCGAGCTGAGGTAGGCCAGCAGCCCGCGATGGATATAGATGTAACCACCCGGCAGGGCAAAGGCGTTGATATCCGGGCTGTCGACCACGGTGAACTGATAGGCCAGCTGGTTGCGGTGACTGTTCTTCGCCACCCGCTCACCAACCTGCTGCACATAGGCCTGCAGCTTCTCGTCGGCGTAGCGTGGGTTCTGCTTGAGGATTTCCTGGTTGTAGCGGCGGCCGAGGTCGAGCTCCTGCTGCTCACTCATCATCACGAAGTTGCTGCGGCCGGTGGCCGGATTGACCGCGCAGCCTGCCAGCTGCATCAGCAGGACGAACAACGCCAGTACGCGCAGGATCATGGCAACACCTCCAACATAGCCTTATCGGTCAACGGCAGCATCCAGCGCGCCTGCCCCGCGCGCAAACCGCCACGCTTGGAGCGGTCGATGACCCAGCCGCGGGCCTCGACCTTGCGACCTTCAAGACCTTGGACAGCACGCAGATCAAAATTGCCCAACGCCCGGGGAGCAATATGCAGCACCAGCGAATCACCCATTTCCAACCACAGCCCGCCGCCATTGCGCTCGACACGCTCGACCTGGCCCTGCAGCAGGGCAAAGCCGCCACTGTTCAACTGCTCGATAGTTTGCACCGGCGAACGCTGCCAGAGCCCGGTACGCGTCTGCCGCGCACTGCGCTCGGCGGCTTGCTGGCACTGCACCAGCGCCAGATTGGGCGCGACAGCCACCAGATAGCCTAGGCCCTCGGCCAGCAACTGCGCCTCCAGGTTACGGCCACGGCTGTCATAGGCATGCGCCAAAGCGCGCCCGTAGTGATCCTTGGCCTGCTGGCCGTACTGCAACGAGACCCGGCCTTCGCTGGCCGCTACCAGGGCTTGCAAGCGCTTGCGAGCGGCCTCGGCGAAAGGCTCGGCAGAGCGGCCCTGGCGGCCCATTTCCGGGCTGTTCAGACCGATCAAGCGCACATTGCGCCCATCAACCAGGCGCAGGGTGTCGCCATCCACCACCCGCTGCACCTTGGCACTGGGCAGCTTGCCGGGGGCCGGGCAGAACGCCAGAGCGACGCCTGAATAAACGCCGAAAACGAAAAAGGCGCCCACTAGGGACGCCTTTTTCAGTAGCGCGGGGTAACCCATCAGGGTCTCCGTCGCTGCGCGCAAGCTTACTGCTTGGCGCCGAACATGCCGAAACGCTGCTTGAAGCGATCAACACGGCCGCCGGTATCCAGCATTTTCTGCTTGCCGGTGTAGAACGGGTGGCACTCGTTGCACACGTCCAGGCTCAGAGCCTTGCCCAGGGTGGAGCGAGTTTCGATCACGTTGCCACAGCTGCAGGTGGCGGTGATGGCTACATAGTTCGGGTGGATATCGGCTTTCATGGTGATTCCTCAGGGCTGTCGTGCCGCCACCAGACACTATTGTCAGGTACCGCACGGAATTAGGCCGGCGATAATACCAGAGCACCGCAGCGACGCAAGGCCGGCCGTCGACTGGCTGCATGCTAAGATCGCGCCCTTCCAGCTGGAGCCTTTGCGTGCCCGACGTCATTCTGCGCCTTGCCCTGCCCTCGCCACTGCGCCGCCTGTTCGACTACCGTGCCCCGCCCGGTGTGCCGCGCAGCGCCTTGCAGCCAGGTGCACGGCTGCGCGTGCCGTTTGGCCGGCGCGAGATGATCGGCATCCTGATTGAGGTGACCGAGCACAGCGAAGTTCCGGCAGACAAACTCAAGCCCGCCCTACAACTGCTCGACGCCCAATCGCCGCTGCCGCCCGCGCTGTTCAAGCTGTGCCTGTGGACCGCGCAGTATTACCAGCACAGCCTCGGTGACACCCTGAGCTGGGCGTTGCCGGTGCTGCTGCGCCAGGGCGAGCCGGCGGAAGTACGCCAGCAGCGCTTCTGGTCGGTAACGGAAGGCGCGCAGCTAGATGACCCGCGCCTGAGCCGCGCACCGCGCCAACGTGACGCCCTGAAAACCCTGGCCCAGCACCCCCACGGCGTCGCCCATCCACTGCTGAGCAAACTGCAGCTGAACAAGGACAGCCTCGATCTGCTGCTGGAAAAGGGCCTGGTCCAGGTCGAAGTCCGCCGCCATGCACCCAGCGAGCGCCACGCCAACTGGCTGGCGCAACCGGAACTGCCGCTGAATGCCGAACAACGCGCGGCCAGTGAAGCGATCCGCTCGGGTCTCGGCAGCTTCAACGCCTTTCTCCTGGCCGGGGTGACTGGCAGCGGCAAGACTGAGGTCTATCTGCAACTGATCCGCGAAACCCTGGAGGCCGGCAAACAGGCCCTGGTGCTGATCCCGGAGATCAACCTCGGCCCGCAGACTCTGGCGCGTTTCGAGCAGCGCTTTAATGCGCGCATCGCCCTGTTGCACTCGGCAGTAAATGATCGCGAACGCCTGGACGCCTGGCTGGCGGCGCGTGATGGCGAGGCGGACATCATTATCGGCACCCGCTCGGCGCTGTTCACCCCCATGCAGCGGCCGGGGTTGATCATCATCGACGAAGAACACGACGCCTCCTATAAACAGCAGGAAGGCCTGCGCTATCACGCCCGCGATCTGGCCGTGGTGCGCGCGCATCAGGAAAACATCCCGATTGTCCTCGGTTCAGCCACGCCTTCGCTGGAAAGCCTGCACAACGCCTACAACGGCCGCTACGCCCTGCTGCACCTGCGCGAACGCGCCGGCGGCGCCAAGCAGCCGCGTTTTCTGCGTCTGGATGTAAAAAGCCGGCCGCTGGATTCCGGTATCTCCGGCCCGATGCAACAAGCCATCGCCCAAACCCTACAAGCTGGCCAGCAGGTGTTGGTGTTCCTAAACCGCCGCGGTTTCGCCCCGACTCTGCTGTGTCACGACTGCGGCTGGCTATCGGAATGCCCGCGTTGCGATGCGCGGATGACCGTGCACCAGCGCTCACGCGAGCTGCGCTGCCACCACTGCGGCCACGTCGAGCGCCAACCGAGCAACTGCCCGAAATGCAATAACGTCGACCTACGCCCGGTCGGTGCGGGCACCGAACGCGCCGAAGAACGCCTGGAGATTCTCTTCCCCGACGTGCCGGTATTGCGCGTCGACCGCGACAGCACCTCGCGCAAAGAAGCCATGACCACCCTGTTCAACACCGTGCAGCGCGGCGAGCCGTGCATCCTGGTCGGCACGCAGATGCTCGCCAAGGGCCACCACTTCCCCCGCGTGACCCTGGTGGCGATTCTCGATGCCGATGGCGGGCTGTTTTCCGCCGATTTCCGCGCCAGCGAGCGCATGGCCCAGCTGATTGTGCAGGTCGCCGGTCGCGCCGGACGCGCGGAAGAGCCGGGCAAGGTGATTATCCAGAGCCACCTGGCCGACCATCCTTTATTGGTGCAGCTGACCGAGCAGGGCTACTTCGCCTTCGCCGAACAGGCCCTGAGCGAACGGCGCGGCGCCGGCCTGCCGCCGTTCTGCCACCTCGCCCTGCTGCGCGCCGAAGCCCATAAACCCGGGCAGGCCGAAGGCTTTCTCGACGACGCCTGCAGCGAAGCCGAGCTGTTGTTGACCGAGCTGAAACTCAGCGGCATCGAACTGCTCGGCCCGGTACCCGCTCCGATGGAACGCCGCGCCGGTCGTTACCGCGCCCAACTGCTGGTCCAGGCCAACGCCCGCGCGCCGCTGCACCGCTTGCTCAATACCTGGATGCTGGCCCTCGAACAAATGCCCAGCGGCCGCGCCGTGCGCTGGTCGTTAGACGTAGACCCGATCGACCTCTTCTAGAACCTTTTTACGATCTGCTGCGCGTCGGCCCTGCTGCGTTAAAAACAGGCTCGGAATGCTCATTTACACCAGTAAACTCCGCTTCCTCGCCTGTTTTTTCCTTGCATGGCTCTAGCTCGCGAGATCGTAAATAAGGTTCTAAGCCGCGCCGGCCCACGACCGGCTGCCTGTTAACGTCAGGGCGTAGGGCGCAGCCTGTTACACTGCACGCCATTTCGTTTAGCAGGCCTGTACCGTGACCAACACCGCTTTCTCTTCTCTGCCGCTTTCCGCCGCCATGTTGGCGAACCTCGAGTCGCTCGGTTACACCGAGATGACCCCGATTCAGGCGCAGAGCCTGCCCGTCATGCTCAAGGGCATGGACCTGATTGCCCAGGCCAAGACCGGCAGCGGCAAGACCGCGGCCTTCGGCATCGGCCTGCTCAACCCGCTCAACCCGCGTTTCTTCGGTTGTCAGGCGCTGGTGATCTGCCCGACCCGCGAGCTGGCCGACCAAGTGGCCAAGGAACTGCGCCGCCTGGCGCGCTCAGCTGACAACATCAAGATTCTTACCCTGTGCGGCGGCGTGCCATTCGGTCCGCAGATCGGCTCGCTGGAACACGGCGCGCAGATCATCGTCGGCACCCCGGGGCGCATCCAGCAGCACCTGAGCAAGGGCACGTTGAAGCTCGACGGCCTCAACACCCTAGTCCTCGACGAAGCCGACCGCATGCTCGACATGGGTTTCTACGACAGCATTGCCGAGATCATCGGCCAGACCCCAAGCCGCCGGCAGACTCTGCTGTTCTCCGCCACCTACCCGAGCGGAATCAAGCAGCTCAGCGCCAGCTTTATGCGCGACCCGCAGCAGGTCAAAGCCGACGCCCTGCACGACGATACGCAGATCGAGCAGCGCTTCTACGAGATCGCCCCGGAAGAACGCATGGACGCGGTGGTCAAGCTGCTCAACTGCTACCGACCGCAATCCTGTGTGGCCTTCTGCTTTACCAAGCAGCAGTGCCAGGAAGTGGTCGACCACCTCACCGCCAAAGGCATCTCGGCTGCCGCGCTGAACGGCGACCTGGAACAACGCGACCGTGATCAAGTGCTGGCGATGTTTGCCAACCGCAGCCTGTCCGTACTGGTGGCCACCGATGTGGCCGCACGCGGCCTGGATATCGATGCGCTGGACATGGTGATCAACGTCGAACTGGCGCGCGATTCGGAAATTCACATTCACCGCGTTGGCCGTACCGGTCGTGCCGGCGAAAAGGGTCTGGCCATGAGCCTGGTCGCCCCAGCCGAAGGCCATCGCGCCCAGGCCATCGAAACCCTGCAAAGGGCTCCGCTCAACTGGCATCCGCTGAGCAGCCTGAAACACCAGGGCGGCGCGCCGTTACAGCCGCCAATGATTACCCTGTGCATCGGCGCGGGCCGCAAAGAAAAACTGCGCCCTGGCGATATTCTCGGTGCCCTGACTGGCGATGGCGGCATCCCCGGCGCGCAGGTCGGCAAGATCGCCATCTTCGACTTTCAGGCTTATGTGGCCGTTGAGCGCGTCGTGGCCATGCAGGCGCTCAAGTGCCTGACTGAAGGCAAGATCAAGGGCCGCACACTGCGCGTGCGCACCCTATAGTTGCTTAAAGTAGTTGCCTAGCAGCGCGAACTGAACAGACGGCCGCAGTCATGCGGCCAGCAAAGAGGAGCCCTCCCCTTGCGCAATATTCTGGTGATCGAAGACAGCCCCCTGGTGCTGAAAATTCTCGAACATCTGTTTCGCAAGGAGACCGGCTTTCAGCCGATCTTCTGCGCCTCCATGGGCGAAGCCCAGGTGATGCTGGAAACCTCGGCCGAGCTGTTCTTCGCCGCCATCGTCGACCTCAACCTGCCGGACGCTCCGGACGGTGAGATCGTCGATGTGGTGATGGGTTATCACCTGCCCTGCATCGTCCTCAGCGGCACCTACAACGAGCAACGCCGCGATCAGATGCTGCTCAAAGGCGTGGTCGACTACGTGCTCAAGGAAAGCCAGCACTCCTACGAGTACGCCTTCCGCCTGCTGCACCGCCTGGAAAGCAACAGCGAAGTGAAGATCCTCATCGCCGAGGACTCCGACGCCACCCGCCATTACATCCGCCACGTGCTGACCCCGCACCGCTACCAGATTCTCGAAGCCTGCGACGGCGACGAAGCCCTGCGCATCCTCAAGGAACAGCCGGATATCGACCTGCTGGTGGTCGACCACAGCATGCCGGGGCTCAGCGGTTTCGATCTGGTCAAACTGCTACGGCAGAAGATGAAGCGCCACGAACTGATCATTCTCGGCCTCTCGGCGGACGTGAAAGGCTCGCTCAGCGCCAAATTTATCAAGCACGGCGCCGATGATTTTTTGCGCAAACCCTTCTGCCCGGAAGAGCTCAACTGCCGGGTGATGTCGACCCTGGAGCGCCGCGACCTGCTGCGCGCACTGAAACAGGCCGCGCAGTTTGATGCCCTGACCGGGCTGAACAACCGCCGCGCGTTCTACGAGCACGGTCAGCAGCTGTTCCAGCAGGCCCGCTCGGGCGGTCGCGACCTTAGCGTGGCGATGCTCGACCTGGACTTCTTCAAACGGATCAACGACGAACACGGTCACGCCAGCGGCGATACGGCGCTGATTGCCTTCGCCCGCGCGTTTTCCGCTGCCTTCCCCGACGCCCTGCTCGGCCGTCTGGGCGGTGAAGAGTTCGCCATGGTCAGCCAGCAGGATGCCGCAGCCCTCAGCGAAACCCTTGATCAGCTACGCAGCCACTGCGCCAGCCTGAAATATGCCATCGGCGCACCGCCCCTGTCGTTCAGCGCCGGCATTTACCATGGCGCACCAGATGACCTGGAAAGCCTACTGCACCAGGCCGATCTGCGCCTGTATCAGGCCAAAAATCTGGGCCGCGGGCGCAACTGCTGGCAGTAGCCACCCCACCCGCAAGCCCTATTAGCCAAATACGCTGACGGTTTGTCGGCTCAGCACAGCCACTTGGCCATGCTTGTCCCACAGACGGGCATCGATATGGCTATAGCCGTTTGCCGAGTTTTGGATATCCGCCTGGTATTGCCACCAATCATTGGCGCTGCACGCCTCCGGCACCGCTACAAAGCTGATGGCCCAGGTCAAGGAGCTGCCCGAGGTGGGCTTTTTCAACATGCTGAATACTGCCGGCGGCCAGGCATCCAGTAGGGCCAGAATGGCCGCTACCGAAATGGCGTGCGGCGAGTCCTCGCGTAGCTTGATCCAACCGCCCATTGTCGTTTGCTCAGAGCCCATAAAGGGCATTTTCCCCACCGTGTAGCGGTAATCGAAATACTGGGTGAAGTCGGGCGTGAGACCTGGGATAAACGGAAAGGCCTGTACCTCATCCGGAGCGGTAAAGGCAGGCGCCCGTTCTTGCGCCACACTCAGCATGGACTCCCGATCGCCGCCAAAGCTGGCCAGCATTACGGCACAGGCTTGGTCATTCTGATAAGCCGTCGCTTGCACCTGGGTGGCGCCCTTGCCTTCACGCAACACCGTCACCTGAACCTCCATTGCCCCGGGCGCAACGGGGGCGATAAAGGACAGCAGCACAGAACGTACCGGGCGGTCATGGGCCACTTGTGTGGCGACTTTCTCGAACAGCACGGCGGCCAGCATGCCGCCAAACGTGGCGCGGCCCTGGCCCCAATGCTCTGGAATAGTCACTATGGGTGCAGTGCTATCCCGCACTGCCGCCATGGCATCGTTGAAGTTCATCACTCATCCTTAATTTTGCTTATTGAGGTTTTTTCAAGCAGTAACCCGGCTCAAGACGCCAAGCGCTCTTCCAGCAAATGCCGATCTAAAAACCCTATGACTTTCTCGGCATATTCTTTGGGCTGCGCGGCATAGGCATGGGTGTGTTCGGCCCCCGGTACCTGCCAGAACTCCGTTGCGGTCTTGCCGTGCAGGGCCTGCAGCAGCAACTTGCCGTCCTTGACCGGGGTGAGCTCATCGGCCTCGCCGTAGATCAGCAACAGCTCGGGGCTGCCCACCAGGCGCTGCGCCGCGTAGGTGGGGCGCAAGCTGCGCTCACCGGCGGGATACACCAGCTTGGACAGTTGGATGCCCAGCTTGGGAATGGGGTAACGCGACCAGAAGTGCAGCAGGGTCGGAAAGGCTGATTCCAGCACCGCCACTTTGAACGGATGATCGGGCTGCGCCAGGGCGCACAGGCTCATGGCCGCGCCCATCGACGCACCGAGCACCGCCACGGGCAACGCCGGGTATTGCGCCTGCAAGGCACGGCCGGCGGCGAGCACATCCAGCGGGTAATCCATAGTGGTCGAGGTGCTTTCGCCGAAGCCGTTCAAGTCAAACAGCATCACGTGATAGCCCGCCTGGCGCAGCAGTTCGGCATGCCCGTACTTCATCCAGAAACCCTTGGCTGCCACGCCCATGGGGTGTGCCAACAGCACTGCACCCTTGGCCTCTGCGGTGTGCGCCGACGCTAACAATGCAGAAATACGCGCCCCCGACAGGCTGTCGACAGTCAAACGCTGCCACTGGCTCTGCTCAACGTCTTCCGGCCAGCGCCAGGGCCGTACAAAGCGGCCGAAGAAAGGCTTCTTGAACAGCCGGTATGCCGTATTTTTCATGCTGGAAATCCCTGTGTTATCGATGATCGGACGCTGATAAGCACAGACTAGAGCGCACGCATGGCTGCCTCTATGAGCAGAAATGACATATAACATGCGATTTTTACCAGCACGCCCCGCACCGACCGGAGAGTAGACATGCGCGTCACCGTCCTGATGGCCGATCACTGCTCCTCCACCAGTGTGGCGGCGACCCTGGAGTTTTTCGCCACCGCTAATGCCCTGCACCGCTACGCGACCCAGAAAAGCGCGCGCCATGAATCCGACCACGCGCCGCTGTTTACCCTGGAAACGGCCTCGATTGATGGCCACAGCGTGGCCTGCACGGGCGGCCTGAAACTGGCCCCGGACAAAGCCCTGGATGAGGTACACAACCCGCAGCTGGTTATCGTGCCGGGTTTTATGTTCAACATTCTCGGCGTGCTGCCCGGCCTGGGCAGGATGGTCGAATGGCTGCAGCTGCAGCACCAGCAAGGCAGCTATATCGCCAGCATGTGCACCGGCGCCTTCGTCACCGCCCAAGCAGGGCTGCTGGATGGCCGCTGCGCCACCACGCACTGGCTGTTCAGCGAGCAATTCGCGCGACGCTTTCCCAAGGTGAAGTTACAACCCGAACGCACCGTGACCGACGATGGGCAGGTGCTGTGCTCAGGGGGCTCCACCAGCGGCAGCGATTTGCTGCTGCACCTGATCCGTAAGTTTTCCTCTCCGCAACTGGCCGCCGAGTGCGCGAAAAAGCTGCTGGTCGATGTCGCCGTGCGCAGCCAAACCCCTTACGCCAGCACCACCTTTAAGAAAAACCATACCGACGCCGAGATTCTCAAGATCCAGGTCTGGTTGGAACATCGCCTGGCCCAGAGCATTGTCATGGAACAAGTGGCTGAGGAGTTCTGCTTGAGCATGCGCAACTTTATCCGCCGCTTCAAAGCAGCCACCGAACAAACCCCCATCGAGTATTTGCAGAACCTGCGCATTGAACGGGCCAAGTTCCTCCTGGAAAGCAGCCAGCAAGGGTTTGAACAGATCACCCTGCAGGTGGGCTATGACGATGGCAATTCCTTTAGGCGCCTGTTCAAACAGCGGGTTGGACTGACCCCCAGCGCCTATCGCAAGCGCTTTGAAAATGTGCGCCCGTGATCAGCGCAACATGCCCCAGAACCGACAGCAACGCCCTACAAACCGTGGCGCTGAAAGATCTGCGCATAGGTGCCATCGGCACGCATTTCCTCGATCGCCTTGTTGAAGGCATCGGCAATCTGCTGATGCTGCGGGTGTTGACGGCTGACCAGAATATGCAGACCGTTCTCGCTTAACGGCTGCGGCAGAAACTCCAGCTGGTTGCGAATCCCGGCCAGGCTGCGGCCCAGGTGATAGCGCGCCACCAGCTCGTCCTCCAGGGTCAACTGCACCCGCCGCGCCTGCAGCATGCGCGCGCCCACTTCAAAGCCGACCACCCCGACCTTGGTCAACCGGCTGTCCTGATCAAACTCGCTGGAATAGGCATAACCGCGCACCACAGCAATGCTGTAGGGGTACAAATCCGGCAGTTGGCGGAAATTGATCTGACTGCCCTTACGCTGCAGAAAGCGGATGCGGTTGATCAGGTAGGGCTGTGAATAATGGCCAAAAACGGCCCGCTCATCGGTGTACCAGGCGTTGATCAGCACATCGTAGATTTCCTGCTGCAACCCCCGCACCGCACGCTCCCACGGCACCTGAACATAACTGGTGGTGTAGCCAGCGCGGGTCAGCGCGGTGGTCACTAGGTCGGAGGACACCCCGTTGTTCAGCAGCGTCTGATCATTGAATGGCGGCCAGGGGTCCGCCACCAGACGCAAGGTCTCTGCAGCGCTGCCATACAGGGGTGCCAACAGCGCCCACGACAGCAGGCAGGCACGCAGTCCATTCATCAACGGGGCTCCAGAGAAAACCGAAAGCTAAGCCTAGTCGATCACCGGCGCAGCCACACCCCACTGACCATACGCTAAGATGCGCGCTGTTTTGCGCCCGCCGTGGCGCACGTCGCAGGTTGAGGAAATTGCTGTGCTTACACCCCAGGTCGTGATTATTGGAGCCGGTGCCGCCGGACTTATGTGCGCATTGACGGCTGCCGCGCGCGGCCGTCAGGTGCTGCTGTTGGATCACGCCAACAAGGCTGGCAAGAAGATCTTGATGTCCGGCGGTGGGCGCTGCAATTTCACCAATATGTACTGCGAGCCGAGCAACTTTCTTTCGGAAAACCCGCACTTCTGCAAATCCGCTCTGGCGCGCTACACCCAGTGGGATTTTATCGGCCTGGTGGCCAAGCACGGCGTGGCGTACCACGAGAAGAAACTCGGCCAGCTGTTCTGCGATAACAAGGCCAGCGACATCCTCGGCTTACTGCTAAGCGAGTGTGATGAAGCGGGCGTTGAGCTGCGACTGGACACCTCGGTCAGCGAAATCAGCAAACTGGACAGTGGTTACCAGCTGCAGACCAGCGCCGGCGCGGTGCGCTGCGAATCGCTGGTGATCGCCACCGGCGGCCTGTCGATTCCAACCCTCGGTGCGACCGGTTTCGGCTATCAGGTGGCCAAACAGTTCGGCCACGAGCTGCTGCCAACCCGCGCCGGCCTGGTGCCGTTCACCATCACCGACCCGCAGCTCAAGGAGCTGTGCAACGAGCTGTCCGGCACCTCGGTGGAAGACTGCGTGGTGAGCTGCAACGGCCAGAGCTTCAAGGAAAATATCCTGTTTACCCACCGCGGCTTAAGCGGCCCGGCGATTCTGCAGATTTCCTCATTCTGGCAACCCGGGGAGGCCATCAGTATCAACCTGCTGCCGCATATCGACCTGCCTGAGTGGCTGGCCGAGCAGCAGCGCGAACGCCCTAACAGCGAGCTGAAAACCCTGCTCGCCGAGCTGTTTACCAAAAAGATGGCCGGGCTGCTGGCGGACAACTGGTTCGCCTCCAAACCGATGAAGCAGTACACCCACGCCGAACTCAAGGCGATTGCCGAGCAGCTCGGCGACTGGCAGCTGGTGCCAGCCGGCACCGAGGGCTACCGCACCGCCGAGGTGACTCTGGGCGGCGTGGATACCCGCGAGGTGTCGTCGAAGACCATGGAGTCGCTGAAGTCGCCGGGGCTGTATTTTGTCGGCGAGGTGCTGGACGTCACCGGCCACCTGGGCGGTTTCAACTTCCAGTGGGCCTGGGCCTCGGGTTACGCCGCCGCGCAATACGTCTAACCTCCCACGCTTTAGAAGCCGTTTCGGATCTCACGAGCTAGAGCGAGACAAGGCAGAAATGGCCGAGGGCGCGGACGACTGCATGGATGCAGGAGGTAGAACGAAGCAGGATGCCCGAGTCGAGTTTAATGAGCAGTACTCGTTTCACTCGCCCTTCGGGCCGCGCTAAAGCGCGTTAGCCGCAAGCGGCTTTCCGAGGCCATTTCTAACGCAGTATCGCCGACGCGCAGCAGATCCTTAGCCCAGCAGCTCGATAAAGCGCTGGGCAAATGTATGCACATCCCCCGGCCAGCGCGCCGACACATAGTTGCCATCACACACCACCCAGGCCGGGCGGCTATCGCTCGGGCTGTCGCGGTGCAGACCACTGGTCTTGCGCAGGCGCTGCGGCGCATCCGCCGGCACGTCGAGAAAATCCGCCGGGCTGGCCAGGGCGCGACTGACTTCGGCCTGCACGCTCATATAGCCCGCCGGCTCGCCGGGCGCCTCCAGGTAAGTGCGGTAGTAGTCCGGGTCCCAGAAACGGCCATAGAAACGAGTCAGGTCCCAGGCGCTCTTTTCCATGGCCCAGGTCAACGCAGTGGTCTTGCGTCCATACAGCGCTGAGCGGCCATCCGCCCCCGGACTGCGCGCCGCCAGCAACACGCCATGGCAGATCGCCGCGAGCGGTTTGTTACTGGCGAAAAACGCACCGACAAAGGTCTGCAGGCTCTGACTCTCCAGATAGGCGCGCATGCCGCGCGACCAATGTCCGCCGGGCAATAACAGGCCGTCAAAATCTGCGACCTGCAACTGCGGGTAGGCCAACGGCTGGCGAAACTCGGCATCGTCCAGCATGTGCTTGTAGGCGTCACGGGCGCCCCGGCGCGCGCGTAGCAGCAGCCCGAGCAGCTTCAAGCGGCGCAGCCCTGGCAGGCGTGCCCAGGGATCCAGCCCTTCACCCGTGAGCATCAGCGGATCACCCACAGCAACCTGAGCGTCTGCCGTAGCAAAGCGCACCCGGTGGCCGGCGCCGCGCAGCAACTGCCAACTGATGGCGACCTCACTGGGGTCAAAGTCGCGATTGGGCAAGACGATCAGGATAGTTTTATTGGGCATGGCAAGGCTCTCGGCGTGATCCCGCGAGCTTAGTCACACCAGCCCACAGCGACGAGTGGCCCAGCAGGCCAATGCAGCGACTATCAGCGCTCACTCGCGGCAGCAAACGGGAGAACCGAGCAACCCTAGGGTGCGTCAACAGGTGCGGGGAGGAGCTCCGGCAGCGGCTCACCCGGCAGCCACTTCTGGTGGATAGCGGCAAAGCTGCCGTCGCTTTTCATATCATCCAGCTCACGTTGCCAGCGGGCGATCAGGGCGTCGTCGGTGTCGGGCGAGAAGGCGATATAACTGTCGCTGTGCACAAACTCGAAGAGCAGCTGCACCTCGTCCACCTTGATATCACCCTGCGCCAGCAGCGTGCTGAGGGTCAGGTTATCCAGCACCATCAGCTTGATTCGCCCGCGCTTGAGCATACTCACCACCTGCGCCGGCCCAGTCACCGGGGTCAGGTTTGTGAAGCCCAGGGCTTGCAGACGTTGATGGCTGTACCAGTCACGTGGCACGGCAATTTCACCGTACTCACGCGCCTCTTCCAGGCTCTTGATCGAGAGAAACGAGCTGCGCAGGGCGTAGAAGCTGGCGACGCTGCGCGTCAGCGGGCCGACCCATTTGAACAGTTCCTCGCGCTCACGGGTGCGCATAGTCACGAACAGGCCGGTATTGGGCCGAGTCAGGGCCTGCTGATAACCGCGCGCCCAGGGCACGACGTTAATCGGCGCGTTTTGCCCGGTGCGCAGCATGATCGCCTGCACCACTTCGGTGGCGAGGCCAGTCGGCTTGCCGTTCTCGCTGAAATTGATTGGTGGGTATTCTTCGGTATACAGGCGCAGGGGTTGCGCCTGCACACTCACGCACAGCAGGCTGACAAGCAGCAGCGAGAGCAATCCACGCACACAGGTGTACAACACGGCAGATGCCTCGCGAATGAGCGGATAGATTTAGCGTAGCCCGGCCGCAGTGATTCACATCACGCAACCGATCAGCGCGACATTTTAATCGGCCCGAGCGCCGCTTGCTGCTGCCAAGTCGACACAGACTCCGTTAGGCTGCTACCTGTTACGGTTGATCAAGGTCGGGCCATGCCGTCCACTGCGCTGCGCCACTCGTTTCGTCGCCTCTGGGCCCAGGACAAATTCAGCTACAGCCTGCGGGTGTTTATCGCCCTGAGCGGGGCTTTGCTGCTGTGCTGGTCGCAGGGCTGGATGCATGCGCTGATCCCGCTATTTCTCGGGGTGATCGCCAGCGCCCTGGCGGAGACCGATGACAGCTGGCAGGGCCGCGTGGTGGCGCTGCTGGTCACCCTTGGCTGCTTCAGCGTGGCGGCCTATGCGGTGGAATTTCTGTTCCCCTACCCCTGGCTGTTCGTCTGCGCCCTGGCGCTATCGAGCTTTGCCCTGACCATGCTCGGCGCACTCGGCGAACGCTACGCCACCCTCGGCGCGGCCACGCTGATTCTCGCGGTGTACAGCATGATCGGCGTGGAGCAGCGCGGCGGCGCGGCGGGCCTCTGGCAGGAGCCATTGCTGCTGGTGGCAGGCGCAGCCTGGTATGGGCTGCTGTCGGTGCTGTGGAATGCGCTATTTGCCAACCAGCCGGTGCAGCACAGCCTGGCGCGACTGTTTCGCGAGCTGGGCCAGTACCTCAAGCTCAAGGCGGCGTTGTTCGAGCCGCTGCGTCAGCTGGATGTGGAAGAACGCCGGCTGGCCCTAGCCAAACAGAACGGTCGGGTGGTGGCGGCGCTGAATGCGGCCAAGGAAATCATCCTGCACCGGGTCGGCAATGGCCGGCCGGGACCGAAAGTCAGCCGCTACCTGAAACTGTACTTTCTCGCCCAAGACATTCACGAACGCGCCAGTTCCTCGCACTACCCCTATAACGAGCTGGCCGAAGCGTTCTTCCACAGCGATGTGTTGTTCCGCTGCCAGCGCCTGCTGCGCCTGCATGGCGAAGCCTGTCAGCGCCTGGCCCAGGCCATCGAACTGCGCCAGCCGTTCGAGTACCGCGAGCTATGCCGCCAGGCGCTCGACGATTTGCACGACTCCCTCGAACACCTGCGCGTGCAAAGCAACCCGGCCTGGCGCCACCTGCTGCGCTCCCTCGGCGCGCTGGCCGGCAACCTGCGCAGCCTGGATACGCTGCTGGGTAACGCCAGCAACCCCGACGCCATGGCGGAGCAGCAGGACAGCAGCCTGCTCGACCGCGAGCCGCAGTCACTCAAGGATGTCTGGGAGCGTCTGCGCCTGCAGCTGACGCCGACTTCGCTGCTGTTTCGTCATGCCCTGCGCCTGTCGCTGGCACTGGCGGCCGGTTACGGCATGCTGCACTGGATTCACCCGACCCAGGGTTACTGGATACTGCTGACCACGCTGTTCGTCTGCCAGCCGAACTACGGCGCGACCCGGCTCAAGCTGGTGCAGCGCATCAGCGGCACGGTGCTCGGTCTGCTGCTGGGCTGGGCGCTGTTTGACCTGTTCCCCAATCCGCTGGTGCAGGCGCTGTTTGCGGTGGTCGCCGGGGTGGTGTTCTTTGCCCTGCGCAGCAGCCGCTACACCCTGGCCACGGCCGCCATCACCCTGCTGGTGCTGTTCTGCTTCAACCAGGTCGGCGATGGCTACGGGCTGTTTATTCCACGCCTGGTCGACACCCTGCTCGGCAGCCTGATTGCCGGCCTGGCCGTGCTGCTGATTCTGCCGGACTGGCAGGGCCGACGTCTGAATCGCCTGCTCGCCAGCACCCTGAGCTGCAACAGCCGCTACCTGCAGCAGATCATCGCCCAGTACGCCAGCGGCAAGCGTGACGACCTGGCCTACCGCCTGGCCCGACGCAATGCGCACAACGCCGACGCCACGCTGTCGACCACCCTGGGCAATATGCTGATGGAGCCTGGGCATTTCCGTAAGGAAGCGGATATCGGCTTCCGCTTTCTGGTGCTCTCACACACCCTCTTGAGTTACCTCTCAGGCCTTGGCGCGCACCGCGGCGAAACCAGCCTGAGTGGCAGCGACAACCCGCTGCTGGCCAGCGCCAGCCAGTTGGCCGCCAGCCTGGAAGAGATTGCCAACTGCCTGAACGAAGAGCGCCCGGTGGCCATCCACAGTGACGCCGAAGAACAGCTGGCTGCCGAGCTTGAGCAACTCAGCGACGACCTGGACGACCAGCAGCGCCTGGTGCAAACCCAGCTGGCGCTAATCTGCCGCCAACTCGGGCCGCTGCGCACCCTGGCCGCACATCTACTGAAGAACCAAGCATGAACAAATCCCAGTTGCTGCAACAGGTAATCGCCCGCCTCGAAGATGACCTGCGGCAGGCCCAACAGGCGGCGCTGACCGCCTATGAAACGGCGACCCATGAAGAAAATATCGCCGAGAACAAATACGACACCCTGGGCCTCGAGGCGTCCTATCTGGCTACCGGGCAGGCACGCCGCGCCGCCGCCATTCGCCAGACCCTGTCCAACTGGAAGCAGCTGGTATTACGCACGTTTGACCCACAGCTGGGCATCCAGCTCGGCGCGCTGATCGAGTTGAGCGATGACCAAGACCGCCGCCAATGCCTGTTCCTCGGCCCGGACGGCGCAGCGATGAAGCTGCTGCAAGATGGCCAGACCGTGCAGGTGATTGGCCCACAAGCGCCCCTCGGGCAGATCCTGCTTGGCAAGGCCGTTGGCGACGAAGTGACCCTGCGCCTGGCCAGTGGAGTGCAGCTGTTGGAAATTGTGCGAGTCGTTTAAGGAATTTCCACCTGCCAGTCCGCAGCCAACTGCGCCAGCCGGCCCTGCTCGATCATCTGCTGCAGCGCCCGATCGAACTCCTCACGCAAAGGCCGGTAACGCTCATCGCGGGGAAAGGCGAAGTAGCCGTCCTGCAGGTCGATCGGCGTTTCAAGCTGTTCGAGTTTGTCAGCCAGCCCCAATGCTAAAAGCACCGGCTGGGTATTACGCTGATTGCTGGCCAGAAGATCCAGGCGGCCGGCACCGAGCATCTTCAGGCCATTCTCGACCCTTTCCACGGTGACTAACTCGAGCTGCCCGCGCCGGCTGTCGAAACGCTCACCATAGGCCCAGGCACGTACCACGCCGATGCGCCGACCGAGCAACTGCTGATAGTCGCCGTGCCAGCGCAATACGCTGCCGCGCTGGCGGTAGAAGACGATGTGGTCGCGGTAGAAAGGCCGAGCAGAGAAGGCAAAGAGTTGCTCACGTGCGGCGTTCTTGTAGGGACCGATAAGGATATCGCCCTCCCCGCGCGCCACCATGTGCTGCGCGCGGGCCCAGGGATACAGCTCGAAGCGGACCTGATAGCCCAACGGCTCCAGCGCCTGACGCAGCACGCTGGTGGCGAGGCCGCTATAGCCACTGCCGTGCTGCTCGAACACCCCGGGGAAATTGCTGCCGACGGCCAACAACTCACGCCCCGCCAGTGGCGCGATCAGCAGCGCGCAGCAACATGCCAGCGACAGCCTGCGCAGAAAGTTCGAACACATGGGGGAGCGGCCTCAGCCATGGGATGGCGGTATCTGCCAGCCTAGCAGGTCAATCCGACAGGCAAGCCGAGCACGCACCTTCATGCAACTGTTTGCGCATCTGTCGGTCGACTAAAGGGCTATCAGCCGATAGCGTTCGAGGGAGACCGCTATGCAAGCCAATGTCCAAGAGCTCGAAACACTGTTTCAACAACTGGGTCTCGAGCATGACCAGATCAGCATCGACCTCTTTATCAAGCGCCACTCACCCTTGCCGGAAGACTGCCGCCTGGCCGATGCGCCGTTCTGGGACCCAGCCCAGGCCGACTTTCTTCGTCAACAGTTTCTAGCCGATGCCGAATGGGCCGAAGTGGTAGATCAGCTCAACTTACTGCTGCGGGGCTGACAACTCACCGAGCGCCCCGGGCAGTTCGCGCCAGGTCAGGTACACCCGCAGGTCGAACTCCAGCTGGTGGTAGCCCGGCAGCATGTATTCGCAGAGTTTGTAGAAGGCCTTGTTGTGCTCGGCCTCCTTCAGATGCGCCAACTCGTGCACCACGATCATCTGCAGAAATTCCGGCGCGGCCTCGCGAAACAGCGAGGCCACACGGATTTCCTTCTTCGCCTTGAGCTTGCCGCCCTGCACCCGCGAGATCGCCGTGTGCAGGCCGAGGGCACGGTGGGTCAGGTCGAGGCGATTGTCGTAGAGCACCTTGTCGATGGCCGGGGCATTGCGCAGATGCTCCTGCTTGAGGCCCTGGATATAGGCGTACAGCGCCTTGTCGCTTTGAATCGCATGCTTGCCACTGTAGGAGCGCGCCAGATAATCGCCTAGGCGCTGCTCGGCAATCAGCTGGCGGATCTTGTCTTGCAGCTGGGCCGGGTAGCCTTGCAGGTATTTAAGCGGGGTCATGGTCAAAGTGGCGCAGGCACGGTAAGGCCGTGGATTATGCCGCAAGCCGCACGCACCAGGGTGCGGCTTTTAACGCCATTCGGCGGCGCGGTTACTGGCTCGGCACTACCCGCAGCAGGCGGCCATCGGCACTGTCGGTCAGCAGATACAGCGCGCCATCCGGTCCGCCGCGCACATCGCGAATGCGCTCGGCCAGTTCTTCAAACATGACTTCTTCACCGGCCAGTTTGCCGTCCTGCAAACGGATGCGGCGCACGCTGCGTTCGGCCAGGGTCGAGGCAAACAGGTCGCCCTGCCACTCGGGGAATAGTGCGCCGCGATACTGGGTCAGGCTCGACGGCGCCACCGAGGGCGTCCACTGCAATAATGGCTGCTGCAGGCCGGGCAGCTCGGTGTAGGGCGAAATCTGCGCGCCGGTGTAATCCACACCATAGGTGATCAGCGGCCAACCATAGTTGTTGCCCGGCTCGATCAGGTTCAGCTCGTCACCGCCGCGCGGGCCGTGTTCATGGCTGTAGAGCCGCTGCAGCTGGTTGTCATAGACGATGCCCTGCACGTTGCGATGGCCCAGGCTGTAGATCTCTGTAGCAGCTCCGGCCTGCCCCACCAGCGGATTGTCCTTGGGAATGCTGCCATCGCGATTAAGGCGCACGATCTTGCCGATATGGTTGCTCAGGTCCTGGGCCTGTTCACGCAGGTCAAAGCCATCGCCCAGGGTCAGTACCAACGTGTTATCCGGCAACCAGGCCATGCGCCCGCCGTAGTGTGCAGCGCCAGCTTTGGCCGGCTGCGCGCTGAATAGCACCTGCACATCCTGCAGCTGGCCATCAACCAGACGCGCCTTGGCCAGACGGGTGTTGTTGGCCTGGGCGGTGCCGTAGGCGTAGCTCAGGTAAAGCTGCTGATTGCTGGCGAATTCGGGATCGAGCAGCACCTCCATCAGCCCGGCCTGAGCGGCGACAAAACCCTCGGGCACCCCGCCAACCGGCTGCGGATTAAGGCTGCCGTCCGCCTCGATGATGCGCAGGCGACCGACTCGCTCGGTCACCAGCATGCGGCCATCCGGCAGAAAGGCCAGCGACCAGGGGTGCTCCAGGCCTTCGGTCACGGTTTCGATGCGGTAATCCATGGCGTGCGCCAGGCTGCTGCCAAGCAGAACAAGCAACAACAGGGCGCGGGACGTATTCAACATGGTTCGGGCCTTTTGTTCGCAGAGGGATAAATCAGGATTACGCCGGCGGCGAACGCCGCGCCAACAGGGCAAATAACAGCGCACCCAGGCTGCCGCAGACCATAAGCCCGAGGGTGCCGGCCAGGCTACGGTTGGCGCCGATCAAGGTCGGCATCGGCAGCAGCGCATTGGCTAACGCCATTGCCAGCCACACGGCCAGCGCACCGGCCAGGGCAAACAACAGCCAGCGGCCAGTGGGCCAGCTACGCGCCAGCAGGCTCGCCGCCGGTAGGGCGAAGGTAAAACCGAGGATCACCAGCACCGCGAAGGTCGGGCTGAAACCCAGAAGATCCAGGCAGGTAGTGTGCGCACGCACCCCAAGCGGCATCGGCGCACCAAGCGCCTGCAGATTGGCCAGGTTGAACTGCGTCTGCAGCACGCTGCCCATCACACTTGCCAGCAAAACAGCCAGGAGGAAGTACAGCAAAGTGCGGGATTTACTCGGCATGCGGGCGGACTTCCAGAGACGACAGTGGCCCGAGTATGGACCAGCGCGCCGAGCTGCATGCGGCCGGTGTTTTACATGGTTTTACCAAGCACACAAATGGGCGATAGGCGCAGTCACAGCGCTGTAGCAGAATGCCAGCAGCATCCTGCCGACAATAACCCACACAAGAACCGCACGATGAAAAAAGCCCTGCCACTTTGCGCGCTTGTCCTCGCGCTGCTCGCCGTAGCGTTCAGCCTCGGCCCGGTTCCGCCAGTCGATACACAACTGACGCCGACCCAGCTGCCCACGGACCTCGGCCGCTACCTGACCGAGAGCGAAGCGCGCTATCCGGACATCACCCCAGGCGCAGAAAAGACCATCGTCTGGGCGCATCCGGACCAACGCCAGACCGATCTGGCAATCATCTACCTGCATGGCTACTCGGCCACCCGCCAGGAAACTGCGCCGCTGAGCGAGCAGCTGGCCCAACAACTGGGCGCCAACCTGTTCGCCACCCGCCTAAACGGTCACGGCCGCAGCGGTGCAGCGATGGCCGAAGCCAGCGTGCACGACTGGCTGGAGGACAGTCAGGAGGCCCTACAGATCGGCCAGCGCCTGGGCAAACAGGTGCTGGTGATCGGCACGTCCACCGGCGCCACGCTCGCCACTTGGCTGGCGCTGCAGGGCGATAACCCGCAGGTACTGGCGTATATCATGGTGTCGCCGAACTTCGCCCCCAAAGACCCGGCCGCGACCGTACTGACCTGGCCCTGGGCCAAACATTTCGTGCCGCTGCTGCTAGGCCCCGAGCATCAATGGCAGCCGCGCAACCCGCAGCAGGCGCGCTACTGGAGCCACCGCTACCCGGTGCAGGCGCTGCTGCCAATGATGGCGCTGGTGAAATACGTGCGCGAACAGCCGCTGGAGCAGATCAACACACCGATCCTCACGCTCTACTCGACGGACGATCAGGTGGTCAGCGCTCCAGCCATCGAAGCGGCATTTGCCCGCTTTGGCTCGGCGCACAAGCAACTGATCGCCCTCAAGGACACCCAGGACCCGTCACACCACGTGCTGGCCGGCGACATTCTTTCGCCACGAGACACCGCACGGGTAAGCCTGGCGATCATGCAGTTCCTAAAAACCTTGCCGAGTGCTGCGTCATTACCGGCGCGCAACGCGGCCCAGCTGCAACCAAGCCCATAAAAAATGCCCGTATCCAAGGATACGGGCATGCGTTACAGATCAAACCATAGGCCTTATGCCAACTGCGCTTCAGTCACGCGGCGGGCGGGCCAAGCTTGCGCGCGTGTCCAGCTGACGCTGATGCGCCGTGGCATGTTCAGGCATCTCCTGCACTTCACTCAGCTGCGCGGCACTGCGCGGTTGCTGCTGCCAGCTGGCAAGTAGCTGGTCGCGCCACTGCGGATACTGGGCGCCATGCGACCGATTCAGCTCATCCAGCGCCAACCGATAAGCAGCCAGGTCATTGCGGCGCAGGTGTGCAGCCAATGCCAAATGTCGGGCTGGATCGCGCTCCTGCAGGTAGCGATGCAGGGTGTAAGACCAGTGATAGACCATGCTGCTGCCACTCTCGTAACTCAGCTTGGTGATGGCCTCAAGGCTCGGGCGCTGGCCGGCTGCCACTCGACTGATGTCATTCATGCCACGCTCGAAGTGGCTTCCCCAGGCCAGGTATTCTGCCAACCCTTCCGCCCACCAGGTGGTCAGATTCAGCGGGTAGTGACCAAAGGCCCCGTATTGATTGAAGCGACCGTCCAGGTAGTGGACGTACTCATGATTCAGGTTCCACACCTGCCCCGCCTGCACATAAGCGAAGAAGCGCGCCTGATTACCCGCCAACCACGGACTACCTTCCAGATACATGCCGCCATTGTCGGTGCTGAAGCCATACAGCAGCCCACCGAACTTCTGGTACTGCTCACGACTGGAGAAAATCACCAGCTCCAACGTCGCGTTGAGGTCATCGGCTACCGGCGTCCAGTTAGTCTGCATGATGCGATGGAAGTCCTGCTCCTGCTTGCCCAGGCTCTGGCAGATTTCCAGCATTTGCGTCTGGCTCAATGGTTGTGAGCGCACCTTAAGTGTGGGGCCGCAAACGTGCGTTTGTGGCAACACCTGAGCAATTTCAAACTTGTAGCACAGCCCGTTGAACAAGCTGCTACACGCACCGTCGACATCTGCGCGGTAGGCGTAGTCGACGTAATAACTGCGGAAGTTGCTCTTCAGCTCCAGATCATCCAGCACCCCTTGCCCAAGGTGCGCCTGCATCACCTGGCGCGCCGCACGGTTGCTGCCCTCGCGCCAGATGCCATCACTCAACTGGGCAAGCTTGCCCAAGGCCTCAATAGCGTTCATCACGATAAAGCCATCGCGATTGAGCCACAGCGCATTGCGGCTGCTAGCCAGTTCGGCGATCGCGTCTGCAAAGCGGTTGTCCTGGATCAAGGCACTGCGCAATGCACCTTCAGCCCAGCCAAAACGGTCAAACAGGTTCAGGGTTTCGAATACCGCATCACCGTAACTGCGCTCCTTGCTCAGCTGTGCGGTGTTGCTGAAATGCTGCAATAGCGACTGCAAGCGCGGCAGGTGCCGCACGATGCTGGCACTGGATTGCGGCGTGGCCATCAGCGCACCAAGACCGACAACATAGCCCTCGATCACTTGCCCGGAAGCTTTCTGGTAGGTCAGCAACTCACGCATGTTCGATACCTGGAACAGGGCGTGTTCCAGCATGCTCAACTGCGCAGGCGTAGCCTTGCTGAAACCCAGGAAGTAGTTATAGGCACGCACGTAGTACAAAAGCTTGTTCAGGTCAGGGTCCTGAATCTGTTGCTGACGGGCCAGAAAGTCGATGGAGGCCAACACCGCCTCCAAGCGCCCAGCCTTGGCATGCTGGAAATGCTCGACGAAGAACTCGTTATCCAGCACCTCACGGACCATTGGCGAGAAATCCGCTTTAGTCCGCAGCAAGGGGTCCAGCGGAGGCAGAGTTGGCTGCACCGGCGGTTGCGGCGCAACCGGTGGCTCTATCGGGGGCTGCACCGGTGGTGTAACGGGAGGTGTAACCGGCGGTTGCGGCTGTGCCCCGCTGCGCAGCTGCAGACGAACCTGGGTAATACCGGAGTGGGCATGCTTGCTGTCCCTGATCTGGTAGCTGAAGCTGTCCTCGGCGCTCTGATCGCGATAGGCCCGATAGCTGTAGCGGCCGGTTTTACCATCCAGCTTGAGGCTACCCTGGCGTGGATAATCAATGATGCTGAACGTCAGCGGATCGCGGTCCGCATCGCGGCCCAACAAGGTCGCTTCAAACAGCGCACTCGCGTTCACCGCCAGAGCCTGACTGGTGGCCTCTGGCGCACGGTTACCGGCCCTGCCGTCGGCAGGCAACAGGTTAAGTTGCACCACGGCAGGTGCCGACCAGCTCTTGCCATCGGTGGCGCGGTATTCAAACTCGTCGTAATGGCCAGTGGCGCTGGCCGTCGGCTGATACTCATAACGCCCAGTGTTCCAGTCCAGCTGGATACGGCCGTACTTGGGCTGCTTGGTAATCGCAAAAGTGATCCGGTCGCCCTCTGCATCGCGTGCCCAGATCCAGCTGGCATTCACTTTGCCGGCTGCGATGTGCTCACTGTGGCCACGCACTTCAGGGGCCTGGTTGACCTCAGCAACCGCGGCGCTCAGCGGGGTCAAAGCCAGGACTAGCGCGCAGACGTGCAGGTCTTTTCTGATTATTTTTCTGAACATAGCGTCATCATCTTGATGAATAGTAAGGGCCGCGGACTCTATCCAGCCCCCTACCATGAAGACGCCAATCACCGCACGTTAGCCGCAACTTGCCCGGCTTTTACCGTGTTAATCCCGAATTTGCGCAACTGATCGCAGCTCAAGTGCCAACTCGTTCGTACCACGTACCCTCTACACATCGGCCTGGGCTTATTGCGGCTTCACAGCACAGGGACGAGCATCAACATCGAAAGCACACGGCCGCCCAAGTAAATAACTGCGGTAGACCTGCAACAGCTGCACAGCCGTAAGGCGGCAAGCCTGCACCCGGCACTGCGCATTGAAGGCAAAAGCGCTCTGCTCAGCCTCCGCCAGGCGGATAGTCAGCGCCGGCCAGTCCGTGGCCGGCGCATCGGCCGGGGTAAACAGCAGCCGGCCATCACGCTGCACCAGCGGCGCGCCGGCCGCCGCATAGTCGAAGACAAACAGCAGGGTGCGCGAGGTCTTGGTGGTGCATTCGGCGCGGCTAAGGCATTGCTGCGGATCGTTCGGCAGCGGCGCGCTCGGCGGCGCTGACGGCAACGGCGCTTGCCCGGCGCAACTGGCCAGAAACGCACAAAGAGCGGGTACGAGAAGTGCATTGATGATGGAATGCCTGCAGACCCGGGAGTAGCGCACCGCTCTTGGGCTGCCCATAAACCCCGTTCTAACCGCACCGTTACGCGATAAAACGCCGCCCAGGGACCGCCCGCCCGTCGGATAGTTCCGCGCAGAAAACCGCTTATCAGCATTTTTCTTCCAAAAAACTGACGCTTTTCTCAAGAAACTCTCCTTAGTTATCAAGGCACGGATTTTTCCAGACACCTTTTTGTGCCGTGTTTTTTGCTGGCCAGATACTGGCCAGGCAGTAAAACAGCAGTTTATTGGCGCCAATAAAACAGCAAATAACAGTTAACACACCCCGCCATCAGACGTATAAAGCCCCCAGCTCGGCGGCTCCTTGGTCTTCGAGCGAGGTGGCAGCACTGCCGCTTCCCCCTAGCCCTAACTTTTAGTTCGAGCGCACAGGCCGGAATGCCGAGTACATAACTACTGACTCGTGGATGAGATATGCCCGACTGAAAGTTCTCAATAGAGAACTCAGTCAATGATCGACCTCGCAACCTGGAACCTCACCATCCCTGTCGGCGTGCCGGCTACCGTCATCTCAACCCCCCTGCTGGTGGGTGGCTATCAGGACCACTACTTCCAGTCCGACGCCGCCAAAATATTCTTCTGGGCGCCAGTCAATGGCAGCACCACCCCCAATGCCAGCTACCCCCGTAGCGAACTGCGCGAAACCTTTGCCGATGGCAAACTGCGCAACTGGACCTACCCGAGTGCCGACAACTACCTGAGCGCGACGCTCAAAGTCACTCAGGTACCCTCGTCCGGCAGGATGGTGATTGGCCAGATCCATGGCTACAAAAACGATAAGCCCATGCTCAAGCTGGAGTACGAGTACAAGGGGAGCACAGCCAGCGGCACCCTCGTGGCCAAGCTGCGCATGATTCCCGACGGTACCGTCCAGACCGTCAAGCTGGCCAGCGGCCTGAGCCTTAACCAGGAACTCAAGTACAGCATCCACCTGACCCCCAACGGCACCCTGGGAATAAGCGTCAACGCCGCGAAGTGGAGTGCCCGCCTGAATAAGGGTTGGGCCACCCACCTGCTGTATTTCAAGGCGGGCGCCTATCCCCAAGACAGCAGCGGCTATGAGACCGAAGCCGGCAGCGCGACCTTCTACAAGCTCAAAATCGAACACAGGCCCCTGCCCATCACCAGCAACTGAACGCAAAAGCCCGCTCAGTGAGCGGGCTTTTTTATTGCGCGAGTGCTTGCGGCTTAGTTGACCTTGGCGGCCAGCTCACCCTTGGCATAACGCTGGAACATGCCTTCCAGGGAGATCGGCTTGATCTTCGAGGCATTGCCTGCGGTGCCGAAGGCTTCGTAACGGGCGATGCAGATGTCGCGCATGGCGGTGACGGTGGCGCCGAAGAACTTGCGCGGGTCGAACTCGCTCGGGTTGGTCGCCATCAGGCGGCGCATGGCACCGGTGGACGCCAGGCGCAGGTCGGTGTCGATATTGACCTTACGCACGCCGTACTTGATGCCTTCGACGATTTCCTCAACCGGCACGCCGTAGGTTTCTTTGATGTCGCCGCCGTACTGGTTGATGATCGCCAGCCACTCTTGCGGCACCGAAGAGGAGCCGTGCATCACCAGGTGGGTGTTGGGGATGCGCGCGTGAATCGCCTTGATGCGGTCGATGGCGAGGATGTCACCGGTCGGCGGCTTGGTGAACTTGTAGGCGCCGTGACTGGTGCCGATGGCGATAGCCAGAGCATCAACCTGGGTGCGCTTGACGAAGTCGGCGGCCTCTTCCGGGTCGGTCAGCATCTGGCTGTGATCCAGCACGCCTTCGGCGCCAACACCGTCTTCTTCGCCGGCCATGCCGGTTTCCAGGCTGCCCAGGCAACCCAGCTCACCTTCAACCGACACACCGCAGGCGTGGGCGAAGGCCACCGTCTGCTGGGTCACGGCGACGTTGTAGTCGTAGTCGGCCGGGGTCTTGCCGTCTTCTTTCAGCGAGCCGTCCATCATTACCGAGCTGAAGCCCAGCTGGATCGAGCGCTGGCAGACGTCCGGGCTGGTGCCGTGGTCCTGGTGCATGCACACCGGGATATGCGGGAATTCTTCAATGGCCGCCAGGATCAGATGGCGCAGGAACGGCGCGCCGGCGTATTTACGGGCACCGGCGGAAGCCTGAACGATCACCGGGGAATCGGTCTTGTCGGCCGCTTCCATGATCGCGCGCATCTGCTCGAGGTTGTTGACGTTGAAGGCCGGCACGCCGTAGCCGAATTCGGCGGCGTGGTCGAGCATCTGACGCATGCTGATAAGTGCCATGTTTTTCCTGTCTCCCGCAAAGGGTCGTTAATCGTTGCCAGCCTGCCGCAGGGGCGGGCCGTGTTCAAGTTTCTGGGACCAGGGGTTGCGCCCTTCCCGCCTCGCACACCAGCGGCGCGCGAGGGTAAAGCCTGGAGGGCCACGTAAGCCCGCCATCAATCTTGTCCGCTACTGCGCCTTGCAGCCGCGACCGATCAGGTCGTTATCGGCCACCCGATACACCAGGCCTTCCTCACCCTTGGTGTGGAACGCCAGCATACCGTCGCTGTACAGCGCGCCAGAGCCCGCAGGCTCCAGCTGCAGGCGATGAACGATATCGCCGCCGCCCAACCTCAGGTCGAGCGCTTCGCGGCTGCTATCGGTAAAGCGCCACAGCACCTCGGCCTGGCTGTCGCAGACCCAGCGGGTCCACTCATCGCTCGGTGCCGGCTGGCTGGCGCATGCCCCCAACAACAGCATCGCGGCGGCCAGTGCAATCCATCCTTTTCCCGCCATCCGCTTCCCCTGTCAGCAGCGTTGATCCGGCATTCCGCCGTCGGCACCACTGCCGCTCTGACTATCAATACGCTGATCATCCTGATTGCTCGGCGTCTCGATCTGCGCAGGACTGAAGACCTTGCAGGCCTCTTCCCGGACATGATCAGCGCAACCGACCAGCAACAGACCGATAACCCCCAATACGACAAACCTGCCCATGGTCACACTCCTTGCTTGGTTACTCAGACAATCCGATCTACCGGGGGTTACCCGTGCAGATACAGGGACTCGTCCTTCACCCTAGCAGGGCCACGCCGACCACGCGCCGATCATGCCCGTTAGGCGCTCAACCCTTGGCGCGGGCTTCAAGCACTTCCACAGCCGGCAGCACTTTGCCCTCGACGAACTCGAGGAACGCGCCACCACCGGTGGAGATATAGGAAATCTGCGCACCAACGCCGTATTTGTCGATGGCCGCCAGGGTGTCGCCACCGCCGGCAATGGAAAACGCCGGGCTTTCAGCGATGGCCTGGGCCAGCACCTTGGTGCCGTTGCCGAACTGGTCGAACTCGAACACCCCGACCGGGCCGTTCCACAGAATGGTCTTCGAGGATTTCAGCAATTCGGCAAACTGCGCGGCGGTTTGCGGGCCGATGTCGAGGATCATGTCGTCTTCAGCCACATCGGCCACCAGTTTGACTGTGGCTTCGGCGTCTTCGGCGAAAGCTTTGGCGACTACCACGTCGACCGGCAGCGGCACGCTGACCTTGGCCGCGATGGCTTTGGCGGTATCCACCAGATCGGCTTCGTACAGCGACTTGCCCACCGGGAAACCGGCAGCAGCGAGAAAGGTGTTGGCGATACCGCCACCGACAATCAGCTGGTCGCAGATCTGGCTCAGGCTATTGAGCACGTCGAGCTTGGTCGACACCTTGGAGCCGGCAACAATGGCGGCCATCGGCTTGGCCGGGTTACCCAGCGCCTTGCCCAGGGCGTCCAGCTCGGCAGCCAGCAAGGGGCCTGCGCAGGCAACCTTGGCGAACTTGGCCACGCCATGAGTCGAACCCTCGGCGCGGTGAGCGGTGCCGAAGGCGTCCATAACAAACACGTCGCACAGCGCGGCGTATTGCTGGGCCAGCTCGTCAGCGTTCTTTTTCTCGCCCTTGTTGAAACGCACGTTCTCGAACAGCACGATCTCGCCGGCCTTGAGCTCGACACCGTTCAGGTAATCGGCAACCAGAGGGACATCGCGGCCCAGCGCCTTGCTCAGGTAGGCGGCGACGGGAGCCAGGCTGTTCTCTTCGCTGAACTCACCTTCAGTCGGGCGGCCCAGGTGCGAGCAGACCATCACGGCTGCGCCCTTCTCCAGCGCCAGCTTGATGGTCGGCAGGGAGGCGAGGATGCGCGCGTCGCTCTTCACCACGCCGTCTTTTACCGGCACGTTGAGGTCTTCGCGGATCAGCACGCGCTTACCGGCGAGGTCGAGGTCGGTCATCTTCAGAACGGTCATGTAATCAGTCCTTCACGGGGGCTGGAGTAGTCAGGGAAAGAAAGTGTTCGGCGACATCGAGCATGCGGTTGGCAAAGCCCCACTCGTTGTCGAACCAGGCCAGCAGGTTGACCAGACGCGGGCCGGAGACGCGGGTCTGACTGCCGTCGACAATCGCCGAATGCGGGTCGTGGTTGAAATCGCAGCTGGCGTGGGGCAGTTCGGTGTAGGCCAGCAGGCCTTTTAGCGGGCCGCTCTCGGCCGCCTGACGCAACACCGCGTTGATCTCGGCCGCCGAAGTATCACGGGCGGTCTGCAGGGTGATATCCAGGCACGAGACGTTGACCGTCGGCACCCGTATGGCTTTGGCCTGGATACGCCCGCTTAGTTCCGGCAGCAGCCGCTCAATACCTCGGGCCAGACCGGTGGACACCGGAATCACCGACTGAAAGGCCGAGCGCGTACGGCGCAGGTCTTCGTGGTGGTAGGCATCGATCACCGGCTGATCGTTCATCGCCGAGTGGATGGTGGTGATCGATACGTACTCGATGCCCACCGTTTCATTCAGCAACTTGAGCAGCGGCACGCCGCAGTTGGTGGTGCAAGAGGCGTTCGACACCAGCAGCTCGCGGCCGCTCAGGCAATCCTGATTGACCCCGTAGACCACCGTAGCGTCGATATCCGCCTCGCTGGCCATCGGTTGCGACAGCAGCAGGCGTGGCGCGCCAGCATCGATAAAGCGCTGGGCATCGGCACGACTGGTGTACTGACCGGAACATTCCAGCAACAGGTCGATATCCAATGCGGTCCAATCGACGCCTTCTGGCGTCGACTGGCGCAGCACCTGCACGCAGTCGCCATTGATATGCAAACAATCGCCGTCGACTTTCACCTCACCGGGAAAGCGCCCGTGGGTGGAGTCGAAGCGGGTCAGGTATTCGATGCTGGCCTGGTCGGCCAGATCATTCAGCGCGACGATTTCCAGCTGCGCCCCCGCACCTCGCTCATGCAGCGCACGCAGCACGCAGCGGCCGATACGGCCGTAGCCGTTGAGGGCGATTCGATAGGGGCGCTTGGACATGGCGATCTCGATGGGGAAGCGGAGATGGCTGAGCCGCAGAGAGCGGCCCAACCATCATGCAGCGGATCAGGCTTCCAGCAGCTCGGCGGCGGTTTCCAGGATGTTTTCGACGGTGAAGCCGAATTCCTCGAACAGCGCCGGGGCCGGGGCGGACTCACCGAAGGTGGTCATGCCGATAATGCGGCCTTCCAGACCGACGTACTTGTACCAGTAGTCGGCATGCGAGGCCTCGATGGCGATCCGCGAACCCACTTGCACCGGCAGCACAGCTTGCTTGTAGCCGGCGTCCTGCTGGTCAAACACGCTGGTGGACGGCATCGATACCACGCGCACCTTGCGGCCTTGCTCGCTGAGTTTCTCAAACGCAGATACGGCCAAACCGATTTCCGAACCGGTGGCGATCAGGATCAGTTCCGGCTCGCCAGCGCAGTCCTTCAATACATAACCACCACGGGCGACATCGGCCAGCTGCTGGGCGCTGCGCGACTGGTGCGGCAGGTTCTGCCGGCTGAAGATCAGTGCGGACGGACCGTCGTTACGCTCGATGGCGTATTTCCAGGCCACCGCCGATTCCACGGCGTCGCATGGGCGCCAGGTATCGAGGTTCGGCGTGCCACGCAGGCTGGCCAGTTGCTCGATTGGCTGGTGGGTCGGGCCGTCTTCACCGAGACCGATGGAGTCGTGGGTAAACACGAACAGCACGCGCTGCTTCATCAGCGAGGCCATGCGCACGGCATTGCGCGCGTATTCCATAAAGATCAGGAAGGTCGCGCCGTACGGCACGAAGCCGCCATGCAGAGCCACGCCGTTCATGATCGCGCTCATGCCGAATTCGCGCACGCCGTAGAACATATAGTTGCCGGACGCGTCGTCAGCCGACACGCCCTTGCAGCCTTTCCACAGGGTCAGGTTGGAGCCGGCGAGATCCGCCGAGCCACCGAGGAATTCCGGCAGCAGTGGGCCGAACGCGTTCAGTGCGTTCTGGCTGGCCTTGCGACTGGCGATGGTTTCGCCCTTCTCGGCGACTTCCTGGATGTAGGCAGCGGCTTTGGCGGCGAAGTCGGCTGGCAATTCACCGGCAACACGGCGCTTAAACTCGCTGGCCAATTCAGGATGCGCGGCGGCGTAAGCAGCAAAACGCTGATCCCACTCGGCTTCGGCGGCAGCACCGGCCTCTTTGGCGTCCCACTCGGCGTAGATTTCGGCCGGGATTTCGAACGGGCCATGGTTCCAGCCCAGGGTGGCGCGGGTCAGGGCGATTTCGTCATTGCCCAGCGGCGCGCCGTGGCACTCTTCCTTGCCCTGCTTGTTCGGCGAGCCGAAACCGATGGTGGTCTTACAGCAGATCAGGGTCGGACGGTCGCTGGTTTTGCGCGCGGTTTCGATGGCCATCTTGATTTCTTCGGCGTCGTGGCCGTCGACATTGCGAATCACCTGCCAGCCGTAGGCTTCGAAACGCGCCGGGGTGTCGTCGGTGAACCAGCCGTGCACTTCGCCGTCGATGGAGATGCCGTTGTCGTCGTAGAAGGCGACCAGTTTGCCCAGACCCAGGGTGCCGGCCAGGGAGCAGACTTCATGGCTGATGCCTTCCATCATGCAGCCGTCGCCCAAGAAGGCGTAGGTGAAGTGGTCAACGATCTGGTGGCCGTCGCGGTTGAACTGCGCGCCCAGCACTTTTTCGGCGATGGCGAAACCGACGGCGTTGGCGATGCCCTGGCCGAGTGGGCCGGTGGTGGTTTCCACGCCAGGGGTGTAGCCGTATTCCGGGTGGCCCGGCGTGCGGCTGTGCAGTTGACGGAAGTTTTTCAGGTCTTCGATGCCCAGGTCGTAGCCGGTCAGGTGCAGCAGCGAGTAAATCAGCATCGAGCCGTGGCCGTTGGACAGCACAAAGCGGTCACGGTCAGCGAACTTCGGGTTGCTCGGGTTGTGCTTGAGGAAGTCACGCCACAGCACTTCGGCGATATCCGCCATACCCATCGGGGCACCGGGGTGGCCGCTGTTGGCTTTCTGCACGGCATCCATGCTCAGGGCACGAATGGCATTGGCTCGCTCACGACGGCTGGGCATCACTGAATCTCCTACGGGCTGCTTTGGCAACTGGGGGTCGAAAAAGGCGGCCATTTTCGCCCAGCGGGACCTATTGGGGCAATGACAGATAGTCGCGCAGCCAATGTTTTCTGGCCTGAGCACCAGCAAGGGCAATATCAAAACTTTTTGATATTGCCCTTGCTGGATAAAAAGTGACCGACTAGACTGCCCAGCCTATGAATATGCGCGCCTCCCATTTGGCCTTTGAGCCGGTCGACGCCCTCGCCGCCCTGTGCAAGGCCAGCGGTGATGCGCTGCGCCTGAATATCCTGCGCACCCTGGCTAACGACTCGTTCGGCGTACTGGAGCTGGCGCAGATTTTCGCCACCGGCCAATCCGGTATCAGCCACCACCTCAAGGTCCTGGCCCAGGCCGGGCTGGTAGCAACGCGCCGCGAAGGCAATGCGATCTTCTACCGCCGCGCCCTGGCCCAGGGCGACCAGCTGGGCAGTCGCCTACATGCCGCACTGCTGGAAGAAGTCGATCAGTTGCCACTGCCGGCCGAGGTGCAGCAGCGCATTGCCGCCGTACACGGCCAACGCGCCGCCGCCAGCCAGGAGTTCTTCGCCCGCAGCGCGGCCAGCTTCCAGGCGCAGCAGGACCTGATCGCCGGTCTGCCGCAGTACCGCGACAGCGTGCTGGCCCTGCTTGACTCCCTGGGCTTTGCCAGTGACGCCAGTGCCGTAGAGATCGGCCCCGGTGACGGTGGTTTTTTGCCGGAGCTGGCGAGGCGCTTCCAGAATGTGCTGGCTCTGGACAACAGCGCGGCGATGCTCGAACTGGCGCGCATGCGCTGCGCCGAAGAAGGCCTTGGCAATGTTGAGCTACAGCTGGCCGACGCCCTGCACGACGACTACCCAGCCGCCGACTGCCTGGTGCTGAACATGGTGTTGCACCATTTCGCCGCCCCAGCTGAGGCTCTCAAGCAGCTGGCTCAGCGTTTGAAACCAGGCGGCAGCCTGCTGATCACCGAACTGTGCAGCCACAACCAGAGTTGGGCCCGCGAAGCCTGCGGTGACCTCTGGCTGGGCTTCGAACAAGACGACCTGGCCCGCTGGGCAGTCGCAGCCGGCCTTAACACCTGCGAAAGCCTCTATGTGGGCTTGCGCAATGGCTTTCAGATTCAGGTTCGGCACTTTGCCAAACCTTCAGTAACCATTGGCCTACGGGCTGCAATCACCGGTACACAACAGGAAACCGAACGATGAGCGAATACTCCCTCTTTACCTCCGAGTCCGTCTCCGAAGGCCATCCCGACAAAATCGCCGACCAGATTTCCGATGCGGTGCTGGACGCCATCATCGCCCAGGACAAGCACGCCCGCGTGGCCGTGGAAACCCTGGTCAAGACCGGTGTAGCAATCGTTGCCGGTGAAGTCACCACCAGCGCCTGGGTCGACCTGGAGCAGATCGTCCGCGACGTGATCTGCAACATTGGCTACACCAACTCCGACGTCGGCTTCGACGGCGCCACCTGCGGCGTGCTGAACATCATTGGCAAGCAGTCCCCAGACATCAACCAGGGTGTCGACCGTGCCAAGCCGGAAGACCAGGGCGCTGGCGACCAGGGCCTGATGTTCGGCTACGCCAGCAACGAAACCGACGTGCTGATGCCTGCGCCGATTCGCTTCTCCCACGCACTGGTGCAGCGTCAGGCCGAAGCGCGCAAATCCGGCCTGCTGCCGTGGCTGCGCCCGGACGCAAAATCCCAGGTCACCTGCCAGTATGAGAACGGCAAGGTGGTCGGCATCGACGCTGTGGTGCTGTCTACTCAGCACAACCCGGAAGTGTCGCTGAATGATCTGCGCGAAGGCGTGATGGAACTGATCATCAAGCACTCCCTGCCAGCCGAGCTGCTGCATAAAGGCACCCAGTACCACATCAACCCAACCGGCAACTTCGTGATTGGCGGCCCGGTGGGCGACTGCGGTCTGACCGGTCGCAAGATCATCGTCGACAGCTACGGCGGCATGGCCCGTCACGGCGGCGGCGCGTTCTCCGGCAAGGATCCCTCCAAGGTTGACCGTTCGGCCGCCTACGCCGGTCGTTATGTGGCAAAAAACATCGTTGCCGCGGGCCTCGCCGAGCGCTGCGAAATCCAGGTTTCCTACGCCATCGGCGTGGCCCAGCCGACATCGATCTCGATCAACACCTTCGGCACCCACAAAATCGCCGAAGACAAGATCATCAAGCTGGTGCGCGAGGTGTTCGACCTACGCCCGTACGCCATCACCAAGATGCTCGACCTGCTGCACCCGATGTACCAGGAAACCGCAGCCTACGGCCATTTCGGCCGCACCCCGGAGCAGAAGACTGTCGGCGACGACACCTTCACCACCTTCACCTGGGAAAAGACCGACAAGGTCGCCGACCTGCGCGCTGCCGCTGGTCTGTAAGCCCAACTCAGCTACAGAAAAAACCCGCTACGGCGGGTTTTTTATTGCCTCAGCTGGCTACTCATCACGCTAGGGCGTCGGCGTAAACCAATAGGCAGGCTTGTCGAAGGGATGATTGGAGGAGAGATGGGGGTTGGCAATCCTCAATGTGCGCCGGCGATCCAGGCCAAGCTGCTGGATGGTGCCGGCGTACTCTTCGGCGAACAGTCGATCCAGAATGCCGTCGGCCATCAGCGCGAGCATGCCTTCCTCGACACGCTGCGCGCGCAACCGACCCTCATCGGTGCGGGCAAACCAGAAGTACACCGGCAACGGGTAATACAGCAGCAACTCGCGCTCGATGGCCATCTGCGGGTACTTCCTGCGCCAATGCGCCAGCTCGCCGCTTACCTCGCTTACACCACGGCCGAAGGCATCGAAACGGCGCAGCATCAGCATATGGAACAAGCCTTCATAGCTGCTGCCGGTGACCACCGGTAATCCGGCCGCCTGATACACCGCCACATCGGACCACTCACGCTGTTGGCCAAAGCGCAGCTGGCGCAACTGCTCAAGCGACTGAATACCGGTAAAGCGCGGCTGGTCGGCGGCCTGAATCAGGAACACCCGGTAACCGAGCAGGCCCTTGTCGACCGGGATCTTTACCGGCAGCAAAGCCTCTTCCAGAGCCTGCGTGGCATCCAGCACCAGGGTATTGAGGCCAACCTGCGGGCGCTGCATCTCGACCACCTGCAACTTCTCGCTCATCGGCTGGCCGGGTTCAAGTCGATAATCGCCATATTTGCCGCGGGTAACCTCCAGCGCCGCACGCAATACACGCCAGTGATAGTCGTAGCGCTGGTCACCCTCGGTTTCCGGTGCGTTGTGGACAAAATGCCACTGCGGCGCCACATCCTCGGCCGCATACACCGCAGCAAACGGCGCAAGGCCTGCGGCAAGCAAACACAGGCAAACACGGCCCAACCGAGACAAACCCATTGGCATAACAGCCACCACCCCACACAAGTGCCAAAACTGACTCATTAAGCATAGCTGCTACGCTGAATAAACCGCTTCCGAGCAAGGACGCTCAGCATGAAAGCCGCTATCGCGCTTTTATTTATCGCCCTAACCCTCGACGCCTGGGCCGCCTGCCCGGACTGGCAGGCGCCACGCGCCGAGTTGGAAATTACCGCACTGAGCCAGCAACTGGCAGCATGGGACGACGCCTACCATCGCCAGGGCGAGTCGCCGGTGGCGGACGAACTCTATGATCAAGCCAGCGCCAACTTGCAGAACTGGCGTGCCTGCTTCCCCAAAGCGACAGTCACCCCTAACGATCCGCTGAGCACCAGTAACGGCCGCCATCACCACCCAACCGCCCATACCGGCCTGCGCAAACTGGCCGACAGCCATGCGGCAGGCGCCTGGATCGCCAGCCGCGAGGATTTGTGGATTCAGCCCAAGGTCGATGGTGTTGCCGTCAGCCTGATCTATCGCGACGGCCAGTTGCAGCAGCTGACCAGCCGTGGCGATGGCCGCAGCGGTCATGACTGGAGCAACCACGCGCGCCACCTGCCGGCGCTTCCCGCGCAGCTCCCTAAACCGCTCAGCCTGGTGCTGCAGGGCGAGTTGTACTGGCGTCTGCCGGCGCATATCCAGCATAAAGCCGGCGGACTCGGCGCACGCAGCAAGGTCGCCGGGCTGATGAACAGGCAGACGCTGACCACCGAGGAAGCCGCCGGTATCGGCCTGTTTGTCTGGGATTGGCCCGATGGCCCGGCACTGATGCCCCAGCGCCTGCAGCAGCTGGCGGAGTTGGGCTTTGCCGACAGCCAGCATTTCAGTCAGCCGATCCGAAACCTCGAACAAGCCGCCAATTGGCGCGAGCGCTGGTACAACAGCGCCCTGCCCTTCGCCACCGATGGCGTGGTGCTGCGCCAAGGGCAACGCCCGGAGGCGGCGCGCTGGCAAGCCGAACCGCCGCACTGGGCCGTGGCCTGGAAATACCCGGTGAGCCAGGCCTTGGCCGTGGTACAGGCGGTGGACTTTCGTATCGGCCGCAGCGGGCGCATTACCCCGGTGCTGCGCGTACAGCCGGTCAAGCTGGATGACAGGCGCATCGAATATGTCAGCGCCGGCTCGCTGCAACGCTGGCAAGCGCTGGATATTCGCCCAGGCGATCAGGTGGTAATCCGCCTCTCCGGCCTGACCATCCCCGCGCTGGACAGCGTGCTCTGGCGCACCCAGCAACGCGCCGCACTGCAAGTGCCTGACGCGGCGGCCTATCACCCTTTGAGCTGCTGGCGCGCCACCCCAGCCTGCGCCAGCCAGTTCCGCGCGCGCCTGGCCTGGCTTAGCAGCAAACAGGGCCTGGCCTTACCGGGCGTAGGACCCGGCACCTGGGAAAAACTGCTGCATGCGCAACGCCTGAACAGCCTGCTCGACTGGTTGCACCTCTCAAACGAGCAGCTCAGCAGCGTGCCAGGCCTCGGCCCACGCAGCTCAGCCGCACTGCAGCAGAGCTTCCGCCTGGCCCGCGAACGGCCTATGCAGGACTGGCTACGCGCCCTCGGCCTGCCGATCAATGGCAACCTGGCGCTGGACGCCGACTGGGACACACTGGCGCAACGCAGCGTGGCCGACTGGCAACGTCACGCCGGTATCGGCCCACAGCGGGCGGCGCAGTTACGGGCCTTCTTTCAACACCCGGAAGTACAGGCGCTGCGGCAACAACTACGTGCCGCGCAGATAGCCGGGTTTTGAGCAGAAATAAACTTTGCCCAACGCGAGCGGTCGACTGCACGCAACCCTCACCCAGGAGCCACCATGCACAAAACATTACTACTGGGCAGCCTGCTGCTGGCTGCCACACTGGCCACTGCCGCCACCACACAGCTCAGCCAACTCACCGGCTGCGCCGCCAAGCGCCAGGCCATCAGCGAGCAAATCGAGGCAGCCAAAAGCCACGGCAACAGCAGCCAGCAAGCCGGCCTGGAAAAAGCCCTGAAGGAAGTTGAAAACAGCTGCAACGATGCCAGCCTGCGCGCAGAACGTGAGGCCAAGGTGGTAGAAGCCGATGAGGAAGTGAGCGAGCGCGAAGGTGATCTCCGCGAAGCCCTGGCCGACGGTGATCAGGACGACATCAGCAAGCGCCAACTTAAACTAGAGGAAGCCCGCACAGAACTGCAGCAGGCCCGCGAAGAGCTAGGCAAGTAGCTCAATTAAAACGCGCGAAACTCTTCATGACAGGCCTTGCAGCTTTCCTCGACACGCTGCATCGGCGCGGCCAGCGCCTCTGGTGTTAGCGGTTGTGCGGCAGTGGCCGCAACCAGCGCTGCGGTGCTGGCTTCCATGGCCTGGGCCAGCTCCTGAAAACGCGCCTGACGCTGCCAGACGTCATCCTTGGCGCGACTTTCCTCACCCTCTTCGCGCACTTGCGGGAAGTGCTGCCAGGGCGTGCGGGTCAGTTGATCGAGTTTGGCCGCGCCATCGACAAATGCCTGTTCCTTGAACGCCAACCGCCCGCGCAGCATGCCGCCGAGATCCTCGCTGACCTTGAGCATCTGCTTGAAGATGGTCTGGCGCTGACCTTCCGGCGAATTAGGATCGACGCCGCCGCAGCCACTTACGGCCAGCGCCAGCACAACGAGGGACAGGGTTTTAAACTTCATAACACCTTCAGAGCCAACAACCGGTGAATAACGGGCGACAGTATCGCCACCCGCTACCCAGCGGCCAAGCGTGGTGTTTTGCCGCAGATGACAAAACCCGTGCCCACACTCGCCAGCCGGGTTAAGCCGAGACTACGAACAAGCTGACAATCAGCCCCATATTGACGAACCACACCAGCGAACGCACCGGTGCCCAGTCAGCCAGATAGCAGATGAAATAGAGGATGCGGCTGGCGACAAAGGCTATTGCCAGCTGGTCGATCAGCGACTGCTCGGCACCGCCAGCCAGGTGGGCGATGATCACCGCGGCGGAAAACGCCGGAGTGACTTCGAAGCTGTTGAGCTGGGCGTTATTGGCGCGCCGGCCGAGGCCGCTGAGGCCGTTCAAAAATGCCCGCGGATCATAGTTGTACTTGGGGCTGAAGCCACCGCTGACGGCCTTGGCCGTGACGGTGGACAGGTAAGGCAGAAACAACGCAATCAACACACACCAATAAGCAACAGTCATGGCAACTCCCTAGGTTTGGACAAACAAGCCGAAGCTTGGCGTGCAACCTTAGCTCGCGTCCATGACCGCCGCCGGCAATGCTGCGGCAATTCAGCCAATCATGCCGCCAGTTTGCCCTTGGCCAGCGCCACGGAGGCCGCAAGCATGGCGCGCAGCAATACCGCACAACCGGCAGCCAAGTCGGCTGGCGCCGCATTCTCGATCTCGTTGTGGCTGATACCGCCCTCGCACGGCACAAAAATCATCCCGGCCGGGCCAAGCTCGGCAAGAAAAATCGCGTCATGCCCGGCGCCGCTGACGATATCCATATGCGACAACCCCAACCCCACCGCCGCGCCACGCACCGCCTCGACACAGTCCTGATCGAAATACAGCGGCGGGAAATCCGCCGTCGGCGTCAGCTCGAAGCTCAGACCATGCTTGGCGCAGGTCGCCTCGATCACGCTACGCACCTCGGCAATCATCGAATCCAGCCGCGCCGGCTCCAGGTGACGGAAGTCCAAGGTCATGCGCACCTCGCCGGGAATCACATTGCGCGAACCGGGATAAGCCTGCAGGCAACCGACCGTGCCGCAAGCGTGCGGTTGATGCTCCAGCGCCACCCGATTGACCGCGGCGACGACGGCAGCGGCACCGACCAGGGCGTCCTTGCGCAGGTGCATCGGCGTTGGCCCGGCATGGGCCTCGACGCCTTTAAGATTCAGATCGAACCACTTCTGCCCGAGTGCGCCGAGCACAACACCGATGGTCTTGCCCTGATCCTCAAGGATTGGCCCCTGCTCGATATGCGCCTCGAAATAGGCACCTACCGCATGACCGGTTACCGCGCGAGTGCCGGCGTAGCCGATGGCGTTCAATGCCTCACCGACACTGACACCCTCGGCGTCGCGCTTGGCCAGGGTTTCTTCCAGGGTAAATTTCTCGGAAAATACCCCGGAACCCATCATGCAGGGGGCAAAGCGCGAGCCTTCCTCGTTGGTCCACACCACCACTTCCAGCGGCGCTTCGGTCTGGATGCCTAAATCATTCAGGGTACGCAACACCTCGACGCCGGCCAGCACGCCGAAGCAGCCGTCGAACTTGCCGCCGGTGGGCTGGGTGTCGATATGGCTGCCGGTCATCACCGGCGGCAGCGCGGCGTTACGCCCGGGGCGGCGGGCAAAGATATTGCCGACGCCATCTACCGTTACGGAGCAGCCGGCCTCCTCACACCAGCGCACGAACAGGTCGCGGGCCTGACGGTCGAGATCAGTCAGCGCCAGGCGGCAAACCCCGCCCTTGACGGTGGCCCCGAGCTGCGCCAGCTCCATCAGCGATTGCCAGAGGCGCTCGCTGTTGATATGCGGCTGGCTGGATTGCAGAACCTCGATGGCAGTTTTCATGGTGATCTCCTCGGGCCTTTCTAGTTTCTGTTACACGCCCTCGGCATCGGAGCGCGTCGCTGGATCGAATCGCGGGCATGGCCCGCTCCTACACCTTAAACCGGCGCCTTGGCCGCTACAGGCTGCGCGCTACGTAGGCTGCACAGCCCGAAGTAGATCAGCCCGCCCAGGAAGGAGCCGGTAAACCAGCCGTAGTCGTAGAACCAGCTGAAGGCGCTGCTGCCGAGCGACAGCAGGGTCAGCGCCACGGGTACGGCAAAGGCGACAAAGCCGATCCAGTTCCACGCCGGGTACACGTCGTCGCGGTACAGGCCGGCCAGGTCGAGGCGCTGTTTCTTGATCAGGAAATAGTCCACCACCATGATCCCGGCGATCGGCCCGAGCAGGCTGGAATAACCCAGCAGCCAGTTGGAATACACGCTTTCCAGGCTCAGGTCGGAGACCAGCAGGCCGAGCTTCTTCAGCAGCTCATGGCCCATCAGGCCGAGACCGATCAGGCCGGTGAGGATCACCGCCTTGGTGCGGTTGATCAGCTTGGGCGCGATGTTCTGGAAGTCGTTGGTGGGCGAGACGATATTCGCCGCGGTGTTGGTCGACAGCGTGGCAACGATGATCAGCGCCATTGCCAGGGCGACCCAGCCGGGGCTCTGGATATGACCGATCAGGCTGACCGGATCAGACACCGTTTCACCCACCAGGGAAGCCGACGCGGCGGTCATCACCACGCCAAGAGCGGCAAACAGGAACATGGTCAGCGGCAGGCCGAGCACCTGGCCGATGATTTGGTCCTTTTGGCTTTTCGCGTAACGGCTGAAGTCGGGGATGTTCAGCGACAAGGTTGCCCAGAAGCCGACCATGGCGGTCAGGCCGGCGAGAAAGTAACTGGTAACACTGGCGCCTTCGGGGCGATTGGCCGGCTGCGCCAGCAGTTCGCTCATCGACACATTGGGCAGCGCCCACACCAGCAGGCCGGCACCGACCAGCACCAGCAGCGGCGCAGAGAGGGTTTCCAGCCACTTGATCGACTCGGCGCCGCGCAGCACCACCCACAGGTTGAGCACCCAGAAGATCATAAAACCGATCACCTCACCGGTGCCGCCCAGGCTCTTCCAGCCCTCGAATATCGAACCGAGCAACAAGTGAATGGCCAGGCCGCCGAACATGGTCTGAATACCAAACCAGCCGCAAGCGACCACGGCGCGAATCAGGCAGGGTACGTTGGAGCCGATGACCCCAAATGACGAACGCAGCAATACCGGAAACGGGATGCCGTACTTGGTGCCGGGGAAGGCGTTCAGCGTCAGCGGAATCAGCACGATGATATTGGCCAGCAGAATCGCCAGCAGTGCCTCGCCGACAGACAAGCCAAAGTAGGCGGTCAGTACGCCGCCCAGGGTATAGGTCGGCACGCAGATCGACATGCCGACCCACAGCGCGGTGATATGCCACTTGTTCCAGGTGCGCTCATGCACCTTGGTCGGGGCGATGTCGTGGTTATAGCGCGGGCTGTCGAGTACGTCGGGGCCAGCGGCCAGTTCGTACAAGCCATCGCGTTCAGTCACTTGCGATCTGCTCTGTTGCATGGGCCTCTCCAGTCATTGTTCTGATTATTCGCTCACCGGGCTTAACCGCCGCCGGGCAGTGGTTGCGCTGCCAAACGGCCGTTCGCGATGGCCGGAGTACATTTCCATCTCAGGGCCGGCCAGCTTGGTAGCGACGGCTATCAATAAGCGTGCCGGGAACCTGTTCAGCTCATCTATCACGCGCAGTAAAAGCGGCTAATCACTTGTTTTATAAGACTTTCAATAAACCAAGCAGGTTTGCATCACCTGCTTTGCCGGGTCGTTCTCGATCCAGCGCGCAAGCCTGTCTACCTAGTCAGGATTCAAAGTGGTGCAGGCAAATATTTTTCCTGCCACCACCGCCTGTTCGTCGCCTGGTTCAAGCGCCTGATTTTGCATAGGAAATCTTGACCATATTTGGTTCTTGTCAAGTGCGTCAAAATGGTGAGCGGCTGCACCATTTTGCAGATTTTTATATTTTTATCTTATTAATCAGTAATTTATGCATTACAAAAGGCACTTAAAAATAATCTTGATCAATCACATAGCAGCGACTAGATTCAATTCCTGTCAGGCATGACAGGAATACAGACCCCTCGCCTGACAGGCCATAACACCAAGAACCGGCACGCACCGGTCAGCCTGAGAGGAATTCGCTATGTCGCTGTTGATCCGTGGCGCCACCCTGATCACCCATGAGGAAAGCTACCGCGCCGATGTGCTCTGCGCCGACGGCCTGATCCAGGCCATCGGCGACAACCTCGACGCCCCTGCGGGCTGTCAGGTGCTCGACGGCAGCGGCCAGTACCTGATGCCCGGAGGCATCGACCCGCACACACATATGCAATTGCCCTTTATGGGTACGGTAGCCAGCGAAGACTTCTTCAGCGGCACCGCCGCCGGTCTGGCTGGCGGCACCACTTCGATTATCGATTTCGTGATTCCCAACCCGCAGCAATCGCTGCTGGAAGCCTTCCACACTTGGCGCGGCTGGGCGGAAAAATCCGCCTCCGACTACGGTTTCCACGTCGCCATCACCTGGTGGAGCGAGCAGGTCGCCGCCGAAATGGGCGAGCTGGTGGCGAAGTTCGGGGTCAACAGCTTCAAGCATTTTATGGCCTACAAGAACGCCATCATGGCCGCCGACGACACCCTGGTGGCGAGCTTCGAGCGCTGCCTGGAACTGGGCGCGGTGCCCACCGTGCATGCGGAAAACGGCGAACTGGTCTATCACCTGCAGCAGAAACTGCTGGCCCAGGGCCTGACCGGGCCGGAAGCACATCCCCTGTCGCGGCCCTCGCAGGTTGAAGGCGAAGCCGCCAGCCGCGCCATTCGCATCGCCGAAACCCTCGGTACGCCGCTGTATCTGGTGCATGTCTCAACCAAAGAAGCCCTGGATGAAATCACCTACGCCCGCGCCAAGGGCCAGCCGGTGTACGGCGAGGTGCTGGCCGGCCATCTGCTGCTGGACGACAGCGTGTACCGCCACCCGGATTGGCAAACCGCCGCCGGTTATGTGATGAGCCCGCCGTTCCGTCCGCGCGGGCATCAGGAAGCGCTGTGGCGAGGCCTGCAATCGGGCAACCTGCACACCACCGCCACCGACCACTGCTGCTTCTGCGCCGAGCAGAAAGCCGCCGGGCGCGATGACTTCAGCAAGATCCCCAACGGCACGGCAGGGATTGAGGACCGTATGGCGGTGCTGTGGGATGAAGGGGTCAACAGCGGCAAGCTGTCGATCACCGACTTCGTCGCGCTGACCAGCACCAACACCGCGAAAATCTTCAACCTGTTCCCGCGCAAAGGCGCGCTGCGCGTCGGCGCCGATGCTGACCTGGTGCTCTGGGACCCACAGGGCACACGGACGATCTCAGCCAAGACGCATCACCAGCAGGTCGACTTCAACATCTTCGAAGGCAAGACCGTGCGCGGCGTGCCCAGCCACACCATCAGCGCCGGCAAGCTGGTCTGGGTCGATGGCGACCTGCGCGCGGAACGCGGCGCCGGCCGTTATATCGAGCGACCGGCCTACCCGGCGGTGTTCGACCTTCTCAATAAACGCGCCGAGCAGAACCGCCCGACTGCCGTCGAGCGCTAAGCCGCCAAACAGGCACCACTGATGTCTTCGCCACACCGGCCCGCAGAGGCCGGACGGTCGCTTATACGCTGTTAACTGCCCAATAAAAGCCACAAAACCGTGAGGCAATAACCGTGATAGACACCCTCAGCCATTTGCCGCGACCGGATGCCGGCGCCGCCGAACTGGCCGATCGCTTCAGCGATCTGGCCCCGCCGCTCACCGCTCGCCAGGCCGCCCTGGAAAGCGCGCGCTGCCTGTATTGCTACGATGCGCCCTGCGTAAACGCCTGCCCCAGCGAGATCGATATCCCCTCGTTTATTCGCAATATCAGCCATGAAAACGTTCAGGGCGCGGCGGAGAAAATTCTCTCGGCGAATATCCTTGGCGGCAGCTGCGCCCGCGTCTGCCCCACCGAAATTCTTTGCCAGCAAGCCTGCGTGCGTAACAACGCGCAGGAATGCGCGCCGGTGCTGATCGGCCTGTTGCAGCGCTACGCCATCGACAACGCGCAGTTCAGCGAGCATCCATTCCAGCGGGCCCCGGCCAGCGGCAAGCGCATCGCCGTGGTCGGCGCGGGGCCGGCCGGCTTGTCCTGCGCCCATCGCCTGGCCATGCACGGTCACGAGGTGGTGATTTTCGAGGCCCGCGAGAAAGCCGGTGGCCTTAATGAATACGGCATCGCCGCCTACAAGCTGGTGGATGATTTCGCCCAACGCGAAGTGGATTTTCTCCTGCAGATCGGCGGCATCGAGATCCGCCACGGCCACAAATTGGGCGACGACCTCAGCCTGAGCGAGCTGCACCAGCAGTTCGACGCGGTATTTCTCGGCATCGGCCTGGCCGCCAGCAAACGCCTCGGCCTGCCGGGCGAAGATGCGCCGGGCCTGCTCGCCGCCACCGATTACATCCGCGAACTGCGCCAAAGTGATGACCTGACACAATTGCCCGTGGCCGAGCGCTGCATCGTGCTCGGTGCCGGCAACACCGCCATCGACATGGCGGTGCAGATGAGCAAACTCGGCGCGCGCGACGTCAACCTGGTGTACCGCCGTGGCTTCGAGGAAATGGGTGCCACCGAGCACGAACAGGACATCGCCAAAGCCAATCAGGTACGCCTGCTGACCTGGGCGCAACCGGAAGCCGTGCTGCTCAACGAGCAAGGCCAGGTGCGCGGCATGCGCTTCGCCCGCACCCGCCTGGAAAATGGTCGTTTGCAGAGCACCGGGCAGACCTTCGAGCTGGCCGCCGACGCCATCTTTACCGCCATCGGCCAGGCCTTTGACGGCCAAGCCCTGGGCGACCCGCTGGCCCGCGAGCTGAAGCGTGAGGGCGAACGAATCTGGGTCGACGCCCAGCTGAAAACCAGCGTGCCCGGTGTGTATGCCGGCGGCGACTGCACCGCCCTGGGCCAGGACCTCACCGTACAAGCCGTACAGCACGGCAAGCTGGCCGCCGAGGCCATCCACTCTCATCTGATGCTCAATGTGGAGGCCGCATAAATGGCCGATCTATCCATCGAATTCGCCGGTATCAAGGCCCCCAACCCGTTCTGGCTGGCCAGCGCGCCGCCCACCGACAAAGCCTACAACGTGGTCCGCGCCTTCGAAGCCGGCTGGGGCGGCGTGGTGTGGAAGACCCTCGGCGAAGATCCGGCGGCGGTCAACGTATCGTCGCGCTACTCGGCGCATTTCGGCCCTAACCGCCAAGTGCAGGGCATCAACAATATCGAACTGATCACCGACCGCTCACTGGAGATCAATCTGCGCGAAATCACCCAGGTGAAGAAGGACTGGCCGGACCGCGCGCTGATCGTCTCGCTGATGGTGCCCTGCGTCGAGGAATCCTGGAAAGCCATCCTGCCGCTGGTAGAAGCCACCGGCTGCGACGGCATCGAACTGAACTTCGGCTGCCCCCACGGCATGCCCGAGCGCGGCATGGGCGCAGCGGTCGGTCAGGTGCCGGAATACGTGGAGATGGTCACCCGCTGGTGCAAGACCTACAGCTCGCTGCCAGTGATCGTCAAACTGACACCCAACATCACCGACGTGCGCCTGTCCGCCCGCGCCGCCCATCGCGGCGGTGCCGATGCGGTGTCGCTGATCAACACCATCAACTCGATCACCAGCGTCGACCTGGATCGCATGGTCGCCCACCCCATAGTCGGCACGCAGAGCACCCACGGCGGCTACTGCGGCTCGGCGGTCAAACCCATCGCCCTGAATATGGTCGCCGAGATCGCCCGCGACCCGGAAACCCGTGGTCTGCCGATCTGCGGCATCGGTGGTATCGGCAGCTGGCGCGATGCGGCGGAATTCGTGGCGTTGGGCTGCGGTGCGGTGCAGGTGTGCACGGCGGCCATGCTGCATGGCTTTCGCATCGTTGAAGAGATGAAGGACGGCCTGTCGCGCTGGATGGACAGTCAGGGCCATACCAGCCTGCAGGATTTCTCAGGCAAAGCAGTGGGCAATACCACCGACTGGAAGTACCTGGATATCAACTACCAAGTGATCGCCAAGATCGACCAGGACGCCTGCATCGGTTGCGGCCGCTGCCATATCGCCTGCGAAGACACCTCGCACCAGGCCATCGCCAGCCTGACCCAGGCCGACGGCACGCATAAGTACGAGGTAATCGACGAAGAGTGCGTGGGCTGCAACCTGTGCCAGATCACTTGCCCGGTGGAGAACTGCATTGAAATGGTGCCCCAGGACACCGGCAAACCCTTCCTCGACTGGAACCACGACCCGCGCAATCCGTATCGCGTGGCCAGTTAAACCGCTGATCGCGGGCATAGTCCACTCCTACAGACGAAACACGTAGGAGCGGGCTATGCCCGCGAAAACCAACCGGTTATGGCTCCAACCCAATCCCACGCAAGATCACACTGGTCACCGTCTGCACCGCGCGCTCGAACTGCAGTTCGGAGAGCGCCTGGTGATCGTTAAGCACACTCACCTGATGGCTGAAATCGGCGTAGTGCTGGGTCGAGGCCCAGATCATATACAGCAAGGCAGACGGTTCGACGGCCAGGATGCGTTTGTCGTCGACCCATTGGCGGATCTTCGCTTCCTTCATCTTGGCCCAACTGTAGAGGCTGTCATCCAGGGTTTCGCCAAGCATCGGCGCACCGTGGATGATCTCGTTGGCCCAGACCTTGGAGCCATGCGGGCGGCTGCGCGAGTGGTTCATCTTGGCGCGGATATAGGTACTCAGTACCACGCGCGGATCGTCATACATCTCGAAGCACAGCGCGTCCTGCTTCCACACTTCCAGCAGGTCCAGCAGCACCGCGCGGTACAGCTCGTCCTTGGTGCTGAAGTAATAGTGCAGGTTGGAACGCGGCAGCTCGGCCTGCTCGGCGATATCGCCCATGGCGGTGCCGCCATGGCCTTTTTCGGCGAACACCTTTTCCGCGGCCAGGAGAATTTTCTCGACGTTGCGGCGGCGAATCTCGATTTTGTGATTGCCCATGACAGGTCCATGACTACGCAATGCAGCAAGGCTACCATCCGCGCCGAGGCGGGGCGACGGAAAGCCTTTGGCTAAATCCCCAGCATGGCTATAATCACCCCCGCTTCACGCAACCGGCACAGCTCCGGTTGCTCCCGCCACCTGTCCGAGGGGCGCTGCAGCATGCGGTAAGTTTGTTTTGAATCCCCAAGCCTCGCATTCCAGCAATGCAATCAGGCGGATTCAAATCAAACTTCCGCCTGTCAGGCTCGGATGGGGCGTTAACCATACGCATCAACGGCGCCCATTCGCAGACAACGAATGGAGAGCTTTTTATGAGCGCCGCTTTTAACGATTTCAAAGTCGCCGACATTTCCCTGGCTGCCTGGGGCCGTCGCGAAACCATCATCGCCGAATCCGAAATGCCAGCCCTGATGGGCCTGCGCCGCAAATACGCCAGTGAGCAGCCGCTGAAAGGCGCGAAGATCATCGGCTGCATCCACATGACCATCCAGACTGCCGTGCTGATCGAAACCCTGACTGCACTGGGCGCCGAAGTACGCTGGTCGTCGTGCAACATCTTCTCGACTCAGGACCAGGCCGCTGCCGCCATCGCAGCCGCCGGTATCCCGGTCTTCGCCTGGAAGGGCGAGACCGAAGAAGAGTACGAGTGGTGCATCGAGCAAACCATCCTGAAAGATGGCCAGCCGTGGGATGCCAACATGATCCTCGACGACGGCGGCGACCTGACCGAGATCCTGCACAAGAAATACCCGCAGATGCTCGAGCGCATCCACGGCGTCACCGAAGAAACCACCACCGGCGTACACCGCCTGCTGGACATGCTGGCCAAGGGCGAGCTGAAAATCCCGGCGATCAACGTCAACGACTCGGTGACCAAGAGCAAGAACGACAACAAGTACGGCTGCCGTCACAGCCTGAGCGACGCCATCAAGCGCGGCACCGACCATTTGCTGTCCGGCAAGCAAGCACTGGTGATCGGCTACGGCGACGTGGGCAAGGGCTCAGCGCAGTCGCTGCGTCAGGAAGGCATGATCGTCAAGGTCACCGAAGTTGACCCGATCTGCGCCATGCAAGCCTGCATGGACGGCTACGAAGTGGTTTCACCGTTCAAGGACGGCATCAATGACGGCACCGCCGCCAGCATCGACGCACAGCTGCTGGGCAAGATCGACCTGATCGTCACCACCACCGGTAACGTCAACGTCTGCGACGCCAACATGCTCAAGGCCCTGAAGAAGCGCGCCGTGGTCTGCAACATCGGTCACTTCGACAACGAAATCGACACCGCTTTCATGCGCAAGAACTGGGCGTGGGAAGAAGTGAAGCCACAGGTGCACAAGATCCACCGCACCGGCGCTGGCAGCTTCGATCCGCACAACGATGACTACCTGATCCTGTTGGCCGAAGGCCGTCTGGTTAACCTGGGCAACGCCACTGGCCACCCAAGCCGGATCATGGACGGCTCGTTCGCCAACCAGGTGCTGGCGCAGATCTTCCTGTTCGGCCAGAAGTACGCCGACCTGTCGCCAGCCCAGAAAGCCGAGCGTCTGACCGTGGAAGTGCTGCCGAAGAAGCTCGACGAAGAAGTGGCCCTGGAAATGGTCAAAGGCTTCGGCGGCGTCGTCACCCAGCTGACCAAGACTCAGGCCGACTACATCGGCGTGACCGTCGAAGGCCCGTTCAAGCCGCACGCTTACCGCTATTGATGCGTAGGGTGGGTTGGCCGCGCGGCCGACCCATCGAGAACCCTGGTGGGTTAGCCTGCGGCTGACCCACCCTACGGAATGTCCTTATGTCTCAAGAACGCCGTTACAGCTTCGAGTTCTTCCCCACCAAGACCGACGCCGGGCACGAAAAACTGATGAATGTGGCGCGCCAACTGGCAACCTACAACCCCGATTTCTTCTCCTGCACCTACGGTGCCGGTGGCTCCACCCGCGACCGCACGCTGAACACCGTGCTGCAACTCGATGGCGAGATCAAGGTCCCGGCTGCGCCGCACCTGTCCTGCGTCGGTGACAGCAAGGCCGAGCTGCGCGAGCTGCTGACCCTGTACAAGAATGCCGGGATCAAGCGCATTGTCGCCCTGCGCGGCGATCTGCCTTCCGGTATGGGCATGGCCAGCGGCGAACTGCGTTACGCCAACGAGCTGGTCAGCTTTATCCGCGAAGAAACTGGCGACCATTTCCATATCGAAGTGGCCGCCTACCCGGAAATGCACCCGCAGGCACGCAACTTCGAAGACGACATCGCCAACTTCGTGCGCAAGGCCAAAGCCGGCGCCGACAGTGCAATCACCCAGTACTTCTTCAACGCCGACTGCTACTTCTACTTCGTCGAGCGCGTGCGCAAACTGGGTGTGGATATTCCGGTGGTGCCGGGCATCATGCCGATCACCAACTACAGCAAGCTGGCGCGCTTCTCCGACGCCTGCGGTGCGGAAATCCCACGCTGGGTGCGCAAGCAACTGGAAGCTTACGGCGACGATACCGACAGCATCCAGGCGTATGGCGAGCAGGTCATCACTGAAATGTGCGAGCGCCTGCTGCAAGGCGGCGCGCCGGGTTTGCACTTCTACAGCATGAACCAGGCCGAACCGAGCCTGGCGATCTGGAACAACCTCAAGCTGCCACGCTAACGCTTCACGGCAGCCACATCGGCACCCGCGCCCTGCGGGTGCCGATGGTTTTCCCGGCCATGCGCTATGGCCCACCTGGCCAGACACTGCAGCCTTTTCACCACTCGCCCGGCAAACCACGGTAGCCTTTTGCAACGCACTACCGGGTCAACCCATAGTCCAAAGTACTCAGTCACGACCATACTTTCAGCAAGCGTCTAGCCATGTAGGGCTTACGCGGTATCACAACCATGGAGCGCCGCAATGGCCGCACGAAAAAAGACCAACGCCTCAGTCACCCCCAAAGGCAGCCTGGAAACCCTCTCGCAACGTGAAGTGCAGCAGCTGCGCGAAACCGGTTCCGGCAGTGTCTATGCACTGTTCCGCCAGTGCGCCCTGGCGATCCTCAACACCGGCTCGCACAGCGACAACGCCAAGACCATTCTGGAAGCCTACCCGGACTTCGAGATCCGCATCCTGCAGCAGGATCGCGGCATTCGCCTGGAACTGTTCAACGCCCCGGCCGACGCCTTTGTCGATGGTGAAATGATCGCCAGCACCCGTGAGATGCTGTTCAGCGCCCTGCGCGACATCGTCTACACGCAGAGCGAGCTGGAGAACAAGCGGGTCGACTTCGGCAGCTCCCAAGGCATCACCGATTACGTCTTCCACCTGCTGCGCAACGCCCACACCCTGCGCGCCGGCGTCGAACCGAAGATCGTAGTGTGCTGGGGCGGCCACTCGATCAGCACCGAAGAATACAAATACACCAAGAAAGTCGGCCACGAACTGGGCCTGCGCGGCCTGGACATCTGCACCGGCTGCGGCCCTGGCGTAATGAAGGGCCCGATGAAGGGCGCGACCATTTCCCACGCCAAACAGCGCAACGTGCACGGCCGCTACCTGGGCCTGACCGAGCCGGGGATCATCGCCGCCGAAGCGCCCAACCCGATCGTCAATGAGCTGGTGATCCTGCCGGATATCGAGAAGCGCCTAGAGGCCTTCGTCCGCGTCGGCCACGGCATCATCATCTTCCCCGGCGGCGCGGGCACGGCTGAGGAGCTGCTGTATTTCCTCGGCATCCTGATGCACCCGGACAACCAGAACATCCCCTTCCCGCTGATCATGACCGGGCCACGCAGCGCCGCCGCCTACCTCGAGCAGCTGCATGAGTTTATCGGCGCGACCCTGGGTGAAGCGGCGCAGCAGCGCTACAGCATCATAATCAACGACCCCGAGCAGGTCGCCCGGGAAATGGCCGAAGGAATCAAGGCGGTCAAACAGTTCCGCCGCGAACATAACGACGCCTTCCACTTCAACTGGCTGCTGAAGATCGACGAAAGCTTCCAGCACCCGTTCGAGCCGACCCACGCCAACATGGCCAGCCTCAAGCTGACGCGCCAGCAACCGGTGCATGAACTGGCGGCTCACCTGCGCCGGGCGTTTTCCGGGATTGTCTCGGGCAACGTCAAGGACAAGGGCATCCGCCTGATCGAGCAATACGGCCCTTACGAGATCACTGGCGACCGCGACATCATGCAGCAACTCGACCAATTGCTGCAGGCCTTCGTCGACCAGCACCGGATGAAACTACCGGGCAACAGCGCCTATGTGCCCTGCTACAAGCTGACCAGCTGAGCCGTTAATAGAAAAAATTTGTATGAACCATGAGCGGCCGACCTGCGCAGATAGCAGCTACATTGAGACAGGGTATTTGCAATGAAGTCTGCGAGGTCACCGCACCATGGCCAGGTTGTATGCACTGCTTTTCCTGTTGTCTTGCACCTTCAACAGTTACGCCCAGCCCCTGAAAGTCTGCACAAATGAGTGGCCTCCCTACACCCTCCTCGAAGACGGCCAAGTGCGCGGTATTGATGCCGATCTACTGCATCTAGTGCTGACGAACCTGAATATCAGTTACGACATTACGCTGGAGCCGTGGCGACGCTGCTTGCGCAAGATGGGCGACGGCAAGCTGGATATTCTGCTGGATGCCTTCTACAGCGACGAACGTGCCAAGAGCATGATTTTCCCCAGTGAAGCCATGGCCGAGAGCGCGATGGTGCTTTTCCACGCACAAGCTCGGCCGCACCTTATCAACTCGGTAGAGGATCTTGCAGGCTTACGGGTTGGCACTGAACCCGGCTACGCCTACAGCAATCAAGCCTTCGCCAGCGGCACTCATTTTACCCGTGAAGATGCCCCGACTCTGGACGCTAACATCGGCAAACTTCTGTTGGGGCGCATTGACCTGGTCATTACAGATCGGGCAGTCGGCCTGTACACCGCCAAGACAATGGGCGCCGAAGATGCCATCGCTTACAGCCCGAAACCGCTGTACAGCGACCGCGTGTACGCCGCCTTCAGCAAACGGCCTGCAGTTGCAGCACTGGTGCCGCGCTTCGAGAGCGAACTGCGGCGCCTCAAAAGCAGCCCCGAGTACGCAGCAATACTGCGGCGCTATCACCAAAAAGTACCGGCTCAGACCGCCGAGCAGACCGACGCTCGCGCTAACTAGCGGCTCTGTTATACTCGGGCCTTCCCGCCAGGCTTGCGCCCGGATGCTAGCCCCCAGAGGCCAGTAGTACCGGACGGGATTACGCCCCCCAAGCGTGATTCAAGCCAGGCAATACACCCCATAGGGCTGCGCCCTCACTAGACAGGATTACACATGTCCTTTGCTTCCCTCGGTCTCTCCGAGGCATTAGTCCGTGCGGTCGAATCCGCCGGCTACACCCAACCCACTCCGGTGCAACAGCGGGCCATCCCCGCCGCGTTGCAAGGTCGCGACCTGATGGTGGCGGCCCAGACGGGTACAGGTAAGACGGGCGGTTTTGCCCTGCCGATCCTCGAGCGATTGTTCCCCAACGGTCACCCGGATCGCGAACAGCGTCACGGCCCGAAACAACCGCGCGTCCTGGTATTGACCCCGACCCGCGAACTGGCCGCCCAGGTGCATGACAGCTTCAAGCTGTATGCCCGCGATTTGAAATTCGTCAGCGCCTGCATCTTTGGCGGCGTTGGCATGAACCCACAGGTCCAGGCCCTGGCCAAAGGCGTCGATGTACTGGTGGCCTGCCCCGGTCGCCTGCTCGACCTGGCCAACCAGCGCGCCATTGACCTGTCGCACGTGGAAATCCTCGTCCTCGACGAAGCCGACCGCATGCTCGACATGGGCTTTATCCATGACGTGAAGAAGGTCCTCGCCAAGCTTCCGGCTAAACGCCAGAACCTGCTGTTCTCGGCGACCTTCTCGAAAGACATCACTGATCTCGCCGGCAAGCTGCTGCACAACCCGGAACGCATCGAAGTCACGCCGCCGAACACCACGGTCGAGCGCATCGAACAGCGTGTATTCCGCGTTCAGGCCAGCCACAAGCGCGCCCTGCTCGCCCACCTGATCACCGCTGGCGCCTGGGAACAGGTATTGGTGTTCACCCGTACCAAGCACGGCGCCAACCGCCTGGCCGAATACCTCGACAAGCACAACCTGCCGGCTGTAGCGATCCACGGTAACAAGAGCCAGAACGCCCGCACCAAAGCCCTGGCTGACTTCAAGGCCGGCAATGTGCGCATCCTGGTGGCCACCGATATCGCCGCCCGCGGTCTGGATATCGACCAGCTGCCGCACGTGGTCAACTTCGAACTGCCGAATATCGAAGAAGATTACGTGCACCGCATCGGCCGTACTGGCCGTGCTGGTCGTAGCGGTGAAGCAATTTCCCTGGTTGCCCCGGATGAAGAGAAGCTGCTCAAGGGCATCGAGCGCATGACCAAGCAGAAGATCGGCGACGGTGATCTGCTCGGTTTTGATGCCAGCACCGTCGAGGCCGAGCGCCCGGAAGTACGTGAGCCGCAGAAGCCACGTCAACCGCGCGGCGCCAAACCAGAAGGCGAACGCCATGGCGGCGGGCGCAAGGACAAAGGCAAGGACAGCGGCAAGGAACACAGCCGCGCAGCCAAGCCGCAGGGCGGCCGCAACCAACAGCCGCGCAACTCGTCCTCGGGGCGCGCTGCCGCGCCGGCCGTGCCCGCACTCCCTCCGGACCGCGCGCCGGATGAGTTCCGCGACGATGAAATCGATAATTTCGGCAACCGTGCCGACTATGTAAGCCCGAACCAGAACAAGCAGCAGAACCGTGGCCGTCGGCCCGGTACGCCTGCAGCGCCAAGCGGCCCGAGCGCCAGCAATGGCGTCGGTCTGGGTGCTCGTCCAGCCAAGCCGCCGCGCAGCAATGGCGGCGGTGCAAATGCTGGCGCGGGCGCACAAGGTCGCCGTCAGGGCTCAGGCTCTGGTGGCCAGGGCGGTCAGGGCCGTAATGGCTCCGGCCGTGCACGTCCGCCGCGTGACACCCGCACCACATCGCTGAACCGCGATGAGTTGCCACGCCAGGAAGCGGCGGTTAAAAGCCCGCGCGACAAGCAACCGGTAATCGTGCACAAGGGCTCGCGCCTGGACCGCTTCCCGACACCGGAGCAGCTCGACGAATTGGCGAGCGCACGTCCGCGCGGTGAAAAGCCGGCCCTGCTGACGCGCAACCGCGAAGAGTCATAGTCAGCTAGCCGCACACAAAAACGCCGCCCATTGGGCGGCGTTTTCGTTTGTGCAGCATCTAAGCAAGGATGGGTTAAGCCGCTGCGCGGCTAACCCATGCAGGCCGGCTTACTTGCGTACGCCTTCAACCGAGATGATCAGCTCAACGCTTTCCGAGGCTGGGCCCAGGTCTTTGCTGATGTCGAAGTCTTTCAGCTTCAGCGTGGTGCTGCCCTCGAAGCCAGCACGGTAGCCGCCCCATGGGTCCTTGCCTTCACCGATAAACTTGGCGGCAATCACCACCGGCTTGGTCACGCCATTGAGGGTCAGGTCGCCGGTGATATCGGCAGTGCCTTCGCCAGTGGATTTGACCGAAGTGGACGCGAAGGTCGCGGTTGGGTGCTTGCTAACGTTGAGGAAATCATCGCTGCGGATGTGCTTGTCGCGCTCGGCATGGTTGGTGTCGACGCTGGTGGTGTTCAGCGTCACGTTGACCTTGCTGTCCTGCGGCTTGGCGGCGTCGAAGCTGAAGCTGCCGTCAAAATCCTTGAACGTACCGTACAGCCAGCTGTAGCCCAGGTGGCTGATCTTGAAATTGACGAAGGCGTGCTGGCCTTGCTTGTCGATGGCGTAATCAGCCGCCATCGCCTGACCAGCGCCGATCAGTGCGCCACCAAGTGCCAGGGCTACTAGGGTTTTCTTCAACATGGGCATGCTCCTTGTGAGTGTGGGATGGGGCCCATTCAGCCCCGGAAACAGCAAACGGAACTAGCGACCGAACATCCGCGTAAGCGTACGGTCGCGATCAATAAAGTGGTGTTTCAGTGCAGCCAGGGCATGCACACCGGCGAAGATCACCAGCGCCCACGCCAGGTACTCATGCACGAATCCGGCTACATCTTCCTGATCAGGAATGCTGGTCAGGCTGGCCGGTACTTCAAACAAGCCGAATACCGGAATGCCGCGACCGTCGGCCGTAGAGATCAGGTAGCCGGAAATCATCAGCACAAACAGCCCCAGGTAGAGAAAGCTGTGGCCCAGCTTGCTGGCCAGGCGGGTCATCCGCCCGTGGTTCGGCAAACTCGCCGGCGGCGGACTAAACCAGCGCCACAGCAGCCGTCCAAGCATCACCGCAAACAGCACCAGGCCGATACTCTTGTGCAGGTCCGGTGCGGTCTGCCGCCAGCTGCTGTAGTAGTCCAGGTCGACCATCCAGTAACCCAGGCCAAACAGGCCGAACACGACCACCGCCACCAGCCAGTGCATGAGGATGCTGACCAGGCCGTAGTGAGAAGAGCTATTGCGCCATTGCATGCAAACTTTCCGATAAAGAAGAACTGAGACCGCGAGTGGAGCAAGACTAGCAACAAACCTATCGACTAAAAGCGGAAATTTTCGCTTTGAAATATCGGGAAATACGATGCGTTACTCGCCCCTTTAACTCAGCGAATTTAGTCTAGCGGCACTCGGCAAAGTTCAGCCGCCAGGCTACAGGCGGCATGATAGAGCGGATCAGCAGAGGCTTGGGTATTTGAGCGCGGTTGTGCCGTCCATCCGCTGCGGTGCTTCTGATAGGCTTGGCGCAGATGATTGCGAACCGAGGAATGAATCGAGCGATGAGCCTGAATGACCAGTGGATGCAGCGTGACCTGAAAGTGCTTTGGCACCCCTGCACGCAAATGAAGGACCACGAGCAGCTGCCGCTGGTGCCGATCAAGCGCGGCGAAGGCGTGTGGCTCGAGGACTTCGACGGCAAACGCTACCTCGACGCGGTCAGCTCCTGGTGGGTCAACGTATTTGGCCACGCCAACCCGCGGATCAATCAGCGCATCAAGGATCAGGTCGATCAGCTGGAGCACGTGATCCTCGCTGGCTTCAGCCATCAGCCGGTGATCGAATTGTCCGAGCGCCTGGTCAAAATGACCCCGGCAGGCCTGGACCGGGTGTTCTACGCCGACAACGGCTCGTCCTGCATCGAAGTCGCGTTGAAGATGAGCTTTCACTACTGGCTCAACGTCGGCAAACCAGCGAAGAAGCGCTTCGTCACCCTCTCCAACAGCTACCACGGCGAAACCATCGCCGCGATGTCGGTGGGCGATGTGGCGCTGTTTACCGACACCTACAAGGCGTTGCTGCTCGACACCATCAAGGTGCCCAGCCCGGATTGTTATCACCGCCCCGACGGCATGAGCTGGGAAGAACATTCGCGCAATATGTTCCTGGCCATGGAACAAACCCTGGCCGAGAACCACGGTACCGTCGCTGCGGTAATCGTCGAGCCCCTGATCCAGGGCGCTGGCGGCATGCGCATGTACCACCCGATCTACCTCAAGCTGTTGCGCGAGGCCTGCGACCGCTATGGCGTGCACCTGATTCATGACGAGATTGCCGTCGGCTTCGGCCGCACAGGGACGATGTTCGCCTGCGAACAGGCCGGCATCCGCCCGGACTTCCTCTGCCTATCCAAAGCCCTAACCGGCGGCTATCTGCCGCTAGCGGCGTGCCTGACCACCAACGAGGTGTATCAGGCCTTCTACGACGACTACTCGACCCTGCGCGCCTTCCTCCACTCGCACAGCTACACCGGCAACCCTCTGGCGTGCGCGGCCGCCCTGGCGACTTTGGATATCTTCGAGCAGGACAATGTAATCGAGGCCAACAAGGAGTTAGCCGCGCGGATGGCCAGCGCCACCGCGCACCTGGCCGACCATCCGCATGTCGCCGAGGTACGCCAGACCGGTATGGCCCTGGCCATCGAAATGGTCCAGGACAAGGCCAGCAAGACCGCCTACCCCTGGCAGGAACGCCGCGGCCTCAAGGTGTTCCTGCATGCTCTGGAGCGCGGCGCACTGCTGCGGCCACTGGGCAGCGTGGTGTATTTCCTGCCGCCTTACGTGATCACCCCTGAGCAGATCGACTTTCTCGCGGAAGTAGCCAGCGAAGGTATCGACATCGCCACCCGCACCTCGGTCAGCGTGGCGCAAGGCAATGCCAACTACCCCGGCTTTCGCGATCCGGGCTAAGGCATTCACCCTCAGCCGGCTGTATGCGGCACGCCTGAGGCGTTAAGCTTGCCGCCTCAACTGTGCCGCTGTAGCGATCAATCCATGCGCCTTTCTCGTTTCTTTATCGATGCCCCCCTCTCCCTCGGTCAGCACGAGCTGCCCGAAGCCCAGGCCCACTATATCGGCCGCGTGCTGCGGCATGCCGTGGGCGATGCGGTGCAACTGTTCGACAGCAGTGGCCAGGAGTTTCTCGGCGAACTGATCGAGGTGGGCAAGAAGAACGTGCGCGTTGAACTGCGCGAAGCCTTTGCCGGCCAGGCCGAATCGCCGTTGCATATTCATCTGGGCCAGGGCCTGTCACGCGGCGAACGGATGGATTGGGCGATTCAGAAAGCCACCGAACTGGGCGCCAATGAAATCAGCCTGATCGTCAGCGAGCGCTGCGAAGTGCGCCTCAAGGATGAACGCGCCGACAAGCGCATGGCGCATTGGCGGCAGGTGGCGATCAGCGCCTGCGAGCAATGCGGTCGCTCGGTGCTGCCGATCATTCATCCGCCCATCAGCCTGAATGACTGGCTGGGGCAGGTAACCGCCGAACTCAAGTTGGTGCTGCACCCTGTTGCGGAACCCTGGGCCAGCCACCCGCAGCCTAAGTCGCTGGCCTTTCTGATCGGCCCGGAAGGCGGTCTGAACGAGAGCGAAGTCGCCCTGGCCAAGACCCAGGGCTTCCACGCCGCCCGCCTCGGCCCGCGCGTGCTGCGCACGGAGACTGCGCCTGTCGTGGCGTTAAGCGTGGCGCAGCAGTTGTGGGGCGATTTCTAGCCCCCCTTCAGCGCCATAAAAAAGCCCGCTAACGCGGGCTTTTTGTTTGTTATCGGTCAGATCAATCCGGCGTCTGCCAGCTTCTGCTCCAACCCGATAAGGTCTGGGATCTTCAACACCGCCTCGCCAAACTGCACCGCATCCAGCTCCAGCGGCGACAAGGCAACATCGGCGCGTACCAGCTCGGCACCGACCTTGATCGAGCGCGGAATGCCCTGCACCAGCACGGCAATAAACTTAACCGCCGGACGGCCGCCGAGGGCGTTGATCACCGCAACACGAGAGCCCGGACTTACGCTGACCTGACCATCCGAGGCGGCCTCGAACGACAACAGCGGCAAGCGCAGATCACGCCAGGCAATCTGCCCGAGGAACCAGCTGGGCATGCCTTCACTGACCTGTGGCGCGCGGTAGGGAATCAGCTCGGCAACCGCCACGTTGGGCAGCAGCAGAGTACGGTCAGTCAGCGGCATCAACAGGCCGGTGAGGCTGTTGGCGCTGTTCTGCGTGGCGACGGCTTGGCTCATGAAAATATCCTGTACAGGGCACGGCCCCGGATTAACGGCACTGCTCGGCCAGGTGGTTGACCAGGGCTTCGGCAAGCTCACGCGGATCACCGCTATGGCTGCTGTAGCCGGCTTCACGCAGACTATCCGGCATGCTCGGGCAGGCGCAGCTGTCGGCACGCTGGGTCCAGATCAGGCCACCCTGGCGGCGTACATAAGCGGCAGCGGCGCTGCCGTCACTGCCCATGCCACTGAATGCGATCACACCGCTCAACGCGCCAAAATGCTGGGCCAGATTAAGCATCATCTGGTCGATCGACGGGCTGTAGGGTTCCGGCCAGCCACGCTCAGATATCTGCATCTGACCGTCATCGCTGAAGCCCAGCTCGTGGCTGATTGGCACGACCACCACTTCACCGCAACGTATTGCATCGCCGTGCCGTGCCGGATTGACGTGCCATTGGCTATGGCGGCCCACCGCTTGCGGTAGCGCGCTCTCGAAACTCGCATCGATATGCTGGGCATACACAAACCCCACCGGCAGACCGCCCGGTAAGGCATCGAGAAAGGCTTTTACTGCTGCGGGGCCGCCCAGGGAGGCCGCCAGCAACCACACCTGCCGCGCCGGCTCGCCGGCAACCAGCGGGGTATCCGCCAGCGCAGCCGGCAGGTCCAGACGCGATGGACGCTGCGCTTCCGCCAACAAGGCTTCCAGGCTCGGGCCAACTGCTTGCGACGGGTCGCCGACCAGCTTCTTCAGCTTGCCGAACAGCCGACGCTCCCAGCGCGGGTAGTTTTCCGAATGACGCTCAGGCGCGTGGCCTTCACCAAACAGCACCGGGGCCGAGGCACTTTCCATCAGGCTGTCGACCAGCGGCAAGTCTTCCGACTGGGCCAGATCAACTAGCCACAGGTCGGTTTCGCAAGCGTTCAGGGTTTCCTGATCGAGGCGCGCCGGGTCGCTGTTCATCACCACCTGATAGCCGCTACCAGTCAACGCCTGTTGCAGCACATGGCGCTGCAGCGAGGTGTCGGCAATAACCGCAATACGGGCTGCAGTTTTCTCACTCATGTGCGGTTTACCGGGTGGCGGCCCACCAGTTGCTGAATGGTTTCAAGCAACAAGGACTCCTGGTAAGGCTTACCAAGGTACTCGTTGACGCCGATGCTCATGGCCCGCTCACGGTGTTTTTCACCGGTACGCGAGGTGATCATGATAATCGGCAGGTCTTTCAGGCCTTCATCGTGGCGCACCAGAGTTGCCACTTCGAAGCCGTCCATGCGTGGCATTTCGATGTCCAGCAGCATGATGTCGGGCTTGCGCTCCTGCAGCTGTGAGATGGCATCGACACCGTCTTTGGCGGTCAGCACGTTCATGCCGTTACGCTCGAGCAGACGGCTGGTGACCTTGCGCACGGTGACCGAATCGTCGACCACCATGACCAGGGTCGGCCGATCCGCTTCGATCTCTGCCGCCGTTGCCGACTGTTTGAGCAGACGCGGCGTGAGCTGGGTAAGCAAATGCGCATGCAGCACGCGGATAGTCGCCAGCAGGTCGAGAATGACCACCACGCGACCGTCACCGAGGATGGTCGCACCGGAAATCCCGTGTACACCGGCAAACTGCGGGCCGAGGCTCTTCACCACGATCTCGCGCGAACCGGCCAGGGAGTCGACCTGCACAGCTACGGCGTGCTCTTTGGAGCGCACCAAAATCACCGGCAGCGGCAGGCTCTGGCCAACCAGTTTGGGCTGCTGGCCGTTGTTCAGCAGGTCGCCCAGGTAGCGCAGTTCATAGCTCTGCCCGGCGTACTCGAAACGCGGTGCATCCGGCGCGTAGTAGGCTTCCAATTCGTACGGGGAGACCCGCACGATACCTTCGATGGTGTTCAGCGGAATGGCGTAGAGGTCTTCACCCGACAGCACCATCAGCGCGCGGTTGACCGATACGGTAAACGGCAAGCGGATAGTGAAGGTGGTGCCAGTGCCCGGGATCGACTCGATGCTCATCGAGCCACCGAGCTGTTTGACCTCGGAGTGGACCACGTCCATACCAACGCCACGGCCGGAAATCTGCGTGACCTTCTCGGCGGTGGAGAAACCGGCCTCGAGGATAAACTGCAGCACTTCGTAGTCGGTCAGATCGGAGTCGGCGTCCATCAAGCCGCGCTCGATGGCCTTGCGCCGCACCGCTTCCAGGCGAATACCGCCGCCGTCATCGGCCAGGGTCAGGACGATATCGCCACCCTCACGGCCCAGCGCCAGGCGAATGGTGCCCTGCTCCGGCTTGCCGGCAGCACGACGCACATCGGCGACTTCGATGCCGTGGTCGACGGCGTTACGCAGCATGTGTTCCAGCGGCGCGACGATACGTTCGAGTACGGTCCGGTCCATCTCGCCATCAGCGTTGCCGACAACAAACTCGACCTGCTTGCCCAGCTCACCGGAAATCTGCCGCACTATACGGCGCAGACGCGGCACCAGACGGTCGAAAGGCACCATGCGCGTACGCATCAGGCCTTCCTGCAGTTCGGAGTTGACCCGCGCCTGTTGTAGCAACAGGGTTTCCGCATCGCGGTTACGCGCAGCCAGGGTTTCTTTCAGGTCGAGCAAGTCGGAAGCGGACTCGAACAGTGCGCGCGAGAGCTGCTGCAACTGCGAGTGACGGTCCATTTCCAGCGGGTCGAAATCCTCATAGCCCATACGCTCGGCTTCAGCCTCAATACGGCTGAGAATTTGCGCCTGGGTTTCGGTATCGAGGCGACGCAACTGATCGCGCACGCGGTCGATGGTGGCTTCCATCTCACTCAGGGTGAAACCGAAGTCACTCACCTGCTGCTCGACCCGGCCACGGAAAATCGATGTCTCACCGGCCAGATTGACCAGGCCTTCGAGCAATTCGGCCGGCACCTTGACCAGTTCCTGTGGCGCGCGACGGGAAGCGGCTTCTTGCGCAGCTTCTTCAGCACGGCGCACGAATGGCAGCACTTTGGCCACCAGCTCCTTGGCGGGCATGACGCTGGCCGCGACAATCGGCGTGCTCAGTTCCGGCAGACGCGCGGCTTGCTCGGCGACGGGTGCAGGCGCTTGCTGGCTCGCCGTATCGGCCACCAGGCTGTCATTCAGGCGCTGACGTAGCGCGTCGAGTTCCTGCTGCAAGCCTTCGAAGCCTGACTGCACATCGACAAACAGGCTCTGTGGCCAAGGCGCGCCCTGGGCTTGTGCTTCGGTCAGGTGCTGTTCGAGGCTGTGGGTCAGATCGCCTAGACGCTTCTGCCCAGCCAGTCGCGCACCACCTTTGAGGGTGTGCAGGATGCGCAGCATATCGTCGATGGCGGCGCCGTCTTCACGGTCAGCCTCCCAGCGGCCGATAGATACTTCCATAGCTTCCAGCAGGTCATCACCTTCCTCAAGGAAGATGTCGAGGATGTCCGATTCGGCATCGTCATCCTGCTGAGTTTCGGCGGCCTTGAGGGCAACCGACGACGGCATGCTCAGTTGCTCATCCGGGTTGGCGCGAAACCGCTTGATGGTTTCGATCAGCGCCTCGCCACTCGGTACGCCGCGTTTGCCGCGTACCGCTTCGAGCATCTCGGCCAGGCTGTCGTGACAGGCTTGGAGCAAGGTGAAGAGGTCCTGGCTGGCGCGCAAACGGCCTTGGCCAAGGCCTTCATAGAGAAATTCCAGTTCGTGGGCCAGATCGCCGATTTCACGGATTTCGGCCATGCGTGCGCCACCCTTGAGGGTGTGCAGATCACGCTGCAGCGATTCCAGCTCCAGGCTGTTGTTGACGTCGCCCATCCAGCGCTGCAGCGCCGCACCGGCGCTGTCGATGATGTCGAAACCTTCTTCAAGGAAGATTTCCACCAGTTCCGGATCGCGATCGTCATCAAGTACGGCAGGTGCCGCAACAGCGACCGGCGCTGGAACTGGCTCGGGCTCGGGCTCGGGCATCGCAGCAAACTCAACTTCGGCTTCAGCGCCAAACTCGACCAGTGGTTGCTCGTCGAACTCGGCAGCCGGCAGCTCGATTGATTCGATCTCCAGCGACTCGGTCGCCAAAGGCTCGATATCCACTGGTTCCTGCGGCGCATCCGCCAGGATGCCAAAGTCGATCTCTTCTTCTATCTCAGGCAGCTCAGCAAGCTCGGGCTCTGCCAGGTCGAACGACTCGATCATCGGCAAGGCTTCGGCTTCGGCTTCGGCTTCGGCTTCGGCTTCGGCTTCGGCTTCGGCTTCGGCTTCGGCTTCGGCTTCGGCTTCGGCTTCGGCTTCGGCTTCGGCTTCGGCAGCAGGCTCGGAGAAAGCTGGAGTCACAGGCAAGCTTTGTCCGCCACTCTGGCGGAAGCTGCGAATAGCTTCGATCAGCTCCAGCGGCGAATGCATGGCGGCGCGCGCCTGCAGCTGTTCCAGCAGTTGTGCCAGGCTGTCATGGCTTTGCTGCAACAGCTTCGCCAGTGGCTGCGAGAAGCTGTAACGGCGATCCACAAGGCCTTCATAGAGGGATTCGAGTTCATGGGCGAGATCGCCAATCGGACGAATTTCGGCCATACGCGCGCCACCCTTGAGGGTGTGCAAGTCGCGTTGCAGGGATAACAGCGCAGCTTTGTTGTCCGGCTCGGCCAACCAGCGTTCTAGCGCCTGACCGGCACTTTCCAGAATATCAACGGCCTCTTCGAGGAAGATCGACACCATTTCTTCGTCGAGCGACTCGTAAAGCGAAGCTGCTGGCGGTTCGATCAGCGGCTCGTTGACGGCCTCGATAGGCGCAGGCAGTTCTTCAACTTCCGGCGCATCCAGCTCCAGCGGCTCGATCAAGTCATCAGGCTCAGCCAAGCTGAGTTCTTCCAGTGCCGCAGTGGCATCGGCCAGCTCGACAATCTCGATACCGGCTGCACCGTTATTGGACAACAGTGCCAGGGTATTAGGGTCCAGCGCTTCCATCAGCAAATTGCGCAGGGCCGTCACGCGCTCAGGGGCACCGCTGACCTGCAGGCCAGCAGCCACCTGATCCATCATGCCAATCAGGGCTTCGTGGGCCTGCTCAGCCTCGCTGAAGAAACGCTCGCTGACTGCCAGGCGGCCTTCTTCGACTGCACCATAGAGGTCGAGCAGCGCTTCGCAGAGTTCATCAATTTGCGGCAGCTCGGCCATCTCGGCGCCACGGCCAAGGGTGGTCAGCTCGTCCAGCAGGGAACTCAGTTCCTGGCGCTCGGACGGGTGTTCACGCCACTTGCGCAGCAGGTCCTCGGCATCCAGCAGGATATCCATGCCTTCGGCGAGGAAGATGCTGATCATCTGCGGATCGCGTTTCTCGCCCTGCTCACTCTGGCGGCTGTTTTCAGCATGCTCGAGACGGTCGCTGTGCAGCTTTTGTACACGCTCGAGGAACTCGGCAGCACCTGGCAGGACGGCCAGTGGCTGGCTTTCGAGCTGCTCAAGGCCCAGACGGAACAGCTTCTCGGCGCTGCTCAGCAGCTCCGCTTCGGCCAGATCCATCGGGATCAGGTTGGTTTTGAATTCTTTGACCAGCTTTTCCAGCGGCGAGGCGATTTCGGCCACAGGCAGAATGCCGGCCATCGAGGCACTGCCCTTGAGGGTGTGCAGAGCACGCTGCAGGTCATCAGTGACCGGCTGCGGCAACTCCTGGGCACAGTCAGCCAAGAAGCCAACCAGGGTATCGAGGTGCATTTCCGCTTCGTTGCGGAAAATTTCCAGCAACTGCGGGTCTAGCCCGTCTTCATCCTCAACAACTTCGGCGGTAGCGGCTGGACTGCCCTCGGGCTCCGCTACCAGCTCAACCGGGGCTTGAGGTTTTGGGAGGCTTCGACCCTTGGCCAGGGCATGGGCCGTCGCTGCCAGGTGATCGACATCGTCCCGCTGACGCTGCGCCTTGTTGGCGAACTCATCGACCAGCGCTGGCATCAGCACGACCACGTCGGCGATCACCTGCTGCACGTCGGCGCCAGGTTGAATGCTACGATCGAGCACGCGGTTGAGCAGGTTCTCAATCGACCAGCCCAGCTCACCAATGACCAGAGCACGAACCATGCGCCCACTGCCCTTGAGGGTGTGGAAGGCACGACGGATTTCGGTCAGGGCCTCTTTGTTGTCGGTGTTGGCGCACCACTGTGGGAAGTAGTCGCCAATGGTTTCCAGTACTTCACCGACTTCTTCGATAAAGACTTCCAGGAGCTCTTCATCAATCGGCTCTTCATCGGCCGGTGGTGGCAGCAGGCTCGGCGGCACATCGTGGGCCGGCGGGTTGATCGCCTGCACGGGAGCGGCCATCACATCGGCCATCGACAGGGCTTTCTCGGCCGCAGGTTGCGCGGGCTCTTCGCTCAGCGGAGCGCTCGGCAGCTCAACTTCAGGCAACTCGAGCGCGGCCAGTTCGGCCTCGTTCCAGTTGGCGGGGCTGTCGGTTTCGTCCAGTTCAAAGCTGCCCAGTTGCAGCTCTTCACCAGCAAAAGTTTGCTCTTGCTGGGTTTCAGCCAGCGATAGTGGCTCGGCATCGGCCAGGTCGATACTGAAATCGATCAGTTCAAGATCAGCCGACGGCGCTTCGCTAGCCCACTCAGCATCGCTGGTCGTGGCTTCAATTGCGGTCGAATCCAGATCGGCAAATTCGCTGCTGAAATCGTCAGCCAATTCCAGGCTAAGCGGCTCTTCAGCAACCGGCGGCAGGCTCAGCTCGATTTCAGCCGGCAGTTCAGGCTCGGCGCTGAGCACTTCCATATCGTCCAGTGGATCGGCCAGTGGCGCGAAGGACTCTACAGGCGGCTCGACACGGTCGAGAATCGACGGCTTTTCTTTCAGCGGGTAGCCCAGGCTTTCCAGGCTTTCTTCGGCCACATCAAGAATCAGATCGCCCTGGGTCGCATGGTCTTCTGCCAGACGCTCAAGGTAGTACTCAACGCTGGTGATGGCGTCCGCCAGGGTGTCGAGGTTCTGCCAGTTGGGCACGGCCTTGCGCGCCAGCAGCTGTTCCTGGATATAACGGTTGCAGGCATTGAGCAGGTCGGCGGCGCGTTGCAGCGGAATCATCGCCAGGCCGCCGCGTACCTGAGTCAACAGCTCAGGTACGCGAGCCAGGTGTTCGTGGTTCCACTGCGAGGCGATAAACTCGATGATCGCGTCTTTGGCCTGTTCCAGACCATTGCGCGCTTCCTTGATCACCAGCTGGTGAATCTGCGCCACGTCGGTGGTCGGCAGATGGCTTTCTTCGCGGCCGCCGTCCTGCGCGGGGCCAACCATGCCGGCCAGGGTTGCTTCGACGTACAGCAGAGCGCCGGCGACATCCATCAGCACCGCATCGCTCGGCTCGCCCTGGCCCTTGGCCAGACCGTTGACTACATCAAGCTGATCGACAATGACTTTGCGCGGCTGGCCAAAGCCGAGCACTGCGAGGGTGTCGGCAATCTGCTTGAGCGGTGCAGCGAGTGCATCCAGATCGGCGACCTGAGTACGATCACTGCGCACGAACAGATCGAGGCTGTCCTTGACCCGCACCAGTTCTTCACAGAGTGCGGCGACCACCGAGCGCATGGCGTCGCGGTCCGGGCCGGCCAGGCGGGCACGCTCTTCGTCGACAACATCGTTGTCCGGCAGTGCGTCGTCGAGGCGGTATTGCTCTTTAAGGTTGCGCACGCGCGGCGACTGCGCCGACGACTTGGCCACATAGAACAGCAGGTTCTTGCTCAGCTCGTCGGGAGCGGCCTGGTTAAGACCATCGGCGCCCTGCTCGAGCAGGCGCTTGAGTTCCTTATCAACCTGCCGCAACAGGGTGCGAATCGAGGTGCCATTGGCCACGCTGCCATTGGCCAGACCTTCGACCACACCGGAGGCGATCTGCCACAGCGGGCCGAGCGGTGAATCCTTGCAGAGGTTTTCCAGGCGCGCGAACACCCGCGCCATATAGCCCAGGTTGGTTGGCAGGTCCTGATTACGGATCACTCCGACCAGGGCCATTTGCAGCATTTGCCGCAACTTGCGCAGCAATACCGGCAGTTCGGCGGTGCGCAGTTGATCAATGGTTTCATGGGGCAGCGCGGGCGTGCGGCCGGACATATCCGGGGCGAACAGGCTGGTTTCCGAGAGCAATTTTTCCCCACGCGCAGCGCGCAGGTCATTGAGCAGAGGCAGCACGACCATCGGCAGGTCGCGGCGAGCAGTCTGGATACGGTCGAGGTAAACCGGCAGTTGCAGAATCGACTGCATCAGCACTTCCAGGGCTTCACCCTGGTTGGTCACGCGGCCGTCGATCAAGGCACCGGCCAGCTGTTCCATTTCCTCAGCCAGCAGCGCCGCGCCAAAAAACTCGACCATCTGCAAGGTGCCAAGCACCTGATGCACATAGGTCTGGCAGAAACGCATGCGCGTAGCGTCCTGGGGGTTCTCGACGAACGCCTCCAGCGCCTGACGCGCCTGTTTCAGGGTTTCCGCGATCTCGCCCTTAACCCATTCCAGGGCGACATAATCGTGCCGATCACCCATAGCCACTCCACTCATAAACTTGGCTCTTCTGCCTTATCCCTTGCGGGTAAACGCCAGCACTCGCTCGTCGGCTACCGGGATCAACTCCGGATGCTGCCAACCTGCTACTTCGCCCACTCCCACCACCAGCAGTCCTCCAGGCGCCAGGCGCTCGGCCAGGCGGTTAAGGATCTCGCGGCGACGCCAGCGACGAAAATAGATCAACAAGTTCTGACAAAAAATAACGTCCATTCCGGACATAGGCGCCTTGGCCAGCTCCAGCACATTGAGCCGGGCGCAACACACACGCGCGGCCAGATTCGGCACCACTTTGAAACGTCCATCGTCCTGGGCCAGGAAGTAGCGCTGGCACAGATCGGCATCCAACTGTTCCAGACGGCGCGCGCCATATTGGCCATCACGCGCCTTGCTCAGGGCATTCAGGCTGATATCGGTGCCTGTTACCCCGAAATGATCCGGATGTTCACTTTCACGCAGAACTTCAGCAGCACTGATGGCCAGCGAGTAAGGCTCTTCGCCACTGGCGCATCCCACGCTCCACAGCTCCCATGGCTGCGTCATGCCCTGCTGCAAACGCTCGCGCAAATAGCTTTCGAGCACCTCAAAGGACGGGCGATGACGAAAGAAACGAGTTTCCTGCACAGTCAGCCGATCCAGCAGGGTCGACCACTCCACCGCACCGCGGGGACCATCGGTTACCTGCCGGTAATACGTGGCGTAATCCATTACGCCCAGCTCGCGCATCCGCGCACTCAGATTGGTTTGCAGAAACGCCCGCCGCCGTTCATTGAGAACGACTCCGGTGCGCTCCTCGAGCAGCGTCTGCCAGTCACGGAACTCCGTGGCTGTCATGTCTGCCAAAGGCTGCAAGGCCCAGACGCCTGACTGCATGTCGTGCCCCTCGCTCACGGCCATAGTCCTTGTGCGACAGGCTTTTCAGCCTGCCGCGTGGCACCCGATTAAGCCTGCTCCCCACCCGGCAAGGTAAAGCCGGATACCGACTTACGCATCTCACTGGCCATCTTGGCCAGGTTACCAATGCTCTTGGCGGTTGCAGTGGTACCGGAGGAGGTTTGCGAGGTAATTTCCTGGATCACGTTCATCGTGTTGGAAATGTGGCCCGCCGACGAGGCCTGCTGGCGAGCAGCGTTGGAGATGTTCTGAATCAAGGCCGCGAGGGTCTTGGATACCTTCTCGATCTCTTCCAGTGCAACCCCGGCGTCCTGCGCCAGACGAGCACCGCGCACCACTTCCGAAGTCGTTTGCTCCATCGAGATAACGGCTTCGTTGGTGTCGGTCTGAATCGTCTTAACCAGCGCTTCGATCTGCTTGGTTGCAGCAGACGAACGTTCTGCGAGGCGTTGTACTTCGTCCGCTACCACGGCGAAGCCTCGACCCGCGTCACCCGCCATGGAGGCCTGAATCGCGGCGTTCAGTGCAAGGATGTTGGTCTGGTCAGCAATGTCGTTAATCAGGCTAACGATGTCACCGATCTCCTGGGACGACTCACCGAGGCGTTTAATACGCTTGGAGGTGTCCTGGATCTGCTCACGGATGTTATCCATGCCGGTGATGGTGTTGTGCACCACTTCGTTGCCTTTGTTGGCGATGGCTACGGAACGTTCCGCTACCGCGGAGGACTCCGAGGCGTTCGCCGATACCTGGTCAATCGACACAGCCATTTCGTTGATCGCCGCAGAAGCACCGGCAATTTCCTGGGCCTGGTGCTCGGAAGCTTCAGCCAGGTGCATCGCCGTGGCCTGGGTTTCCTGGGCCGCACCGGCTACCTGAACGGCGGTCAGGTTGATCGTTGCTACCAGGTCACGCAGCTGGTCGATGGAGTAGTTGATGGAGTCAGCAATGGCACCGGTAAAGTCTTCGGTTACCGTCGCGGCCACGGTCAAGTCACCGTCTGCGAGGTCGGCGATTTCGTCGAGCAGTCGCAGAATCGCCGCCTGGTTACGTTCGTTCTTCTCAGCGGTGGACGCCAGACGACGGTTGGTTTCACGCACCATCACCAGGCCGATCAGGATGATCGAACCAAGCGCCAGGGCGCCAAGCACGTAACCGATCAGGGTGTTGATGGCGCGACCGGTGGCCAGGTCATCAAAACCGACAGCCAGGTCGGAAGCTTTGTCCAACAGGGTCTGCGAAACGCTGAAGATCACGTTGGCCGATTCGCGCACCTGGAACAGTTCAGGCGAGGTTTCGAGAATTTCGTCCACCGAACCGGATACGAATTCGAACAACTCGGAAATTTCCGCCAGACGCTCGAGAGCTTCCTCGTCGCTTACCTGGGTAATTTCCATGGCGGCGTTGCCTTCAAGCATCGCGCTCAATACGCGACCGAACAGGCTGGCATCGCGACCAAACATGTCGGCAGCCTGCACCGAGTCCTGGTCACCGGCGAGTACCTTGTTTACCGAACCCAGAATACGTTCTGCCAGCAAGGATTGACGCTGAGCAACCGATACCTGAGCCGCCGGCGCGCCGCTTTCCAACAGAATATCGACCACTTCTTCGTACTCGACCTGCAGCTGCGGAATGGTTTCTGCCAGGGTGGCAGCTACCTGATGCAGCGACAGTACGGTCTGTTCGTTGGCCAGGATGGCGTCGGTGTTCTGCCGCAACGTATCCCAGTCCTGCTGCACCACAGCAATCTGTGGCTGCAGGGATTCCGGCGCTGCGGGCAGCCCGGTTTCCTCGTTACCGTCGGTCAGATAACCCCAACGTGCCTGGAAGTCGTTGCGCGCATCACGCAGCAAACCAAACGCTTCGGCCGTACCGGCCGCCGCTTCGGTGGAGTTTTTCGCGATACGCTGGGACAGTACGCGCAGCTCACCGGCGTGACCGATGTACTCCGTGTCGTAGTTGGATTGGGTGTTGATGTAGGCGAAGTTGGCGAACAACAACACGATCGAGACAATCAGGACAATAAACAGCCCTGCGATCAATGTGCTACTGCGCGCACCTGCTAACAAATTACCTGCATTTAGTTTTTTCATTTACTGGCCCCCGCCTGGACCGACCGCACTACGGTTCCCATGTAACGCCAAAAGGCCGACAAAGCCGGCCCCACCGATAAACTGTTAATACGCCACGTCGAGAAAACCCTGGTTCTGGGCCAGCGCGTGTGGGCTGAACACCAGCCAGGGCTGTTCACGTTGAAATACTCCGTGGATAAAAGGTGCTATGGACGCTTCGAGCGGCGGTAGCTGCTCGGAGAAGGTGTCCACAGGAAAATGCTGCATGCCGAACACTTCATCGACCGTGAGGCCAGCAAAGACTTCCTGGTGATCAACCACCAGTACTCGGCGCTTTTTGCGCAGTGGCGACAACTCATTGCCGAAGAACCCACACAGGTCCATCACCGGCAACAAGCGACCGCGCACGTTGGCCACGCCCTTGACCCAACTCTTCACGCCGGGCAGCAGAGTATGGCGCGGCTCATGCAACACCTCGCCAACCTCGCCCATGGGCGCGACGAAAAACCGTTCGCCCATACGAAAACCGATACCGCTCCAGGTCTGCACGACCGCTTGCTGCGAAGGCAAGCCAGCAGCCAGCGAACGACAGAGCCTGTCGATATCTTGAAGGGTTTGAAAAGGTGTTTGCGCGTCCGACATGCCAGCTGCGGCCTTATTCTTTTTTAATTGCGGACTGACCCGGTATTAGCCGGCCAATACCGCATTCAAGGTTTTAACCAGGGTTTCTTCATCAACCGGCTTGGTCAGGTAATCCTTCGCACCCTGGCGCTTACCCCAGACTTTGTCGGTTTCCTGATCTTTGGTGGTAACGATGATCACCGGGATGTGACTGGTGTCGGCATCCTTGGTCAGCTGACGGGTCGCCTGGAAACCGTTGAGGCCAGGCATGACGATGTCCATCAGCACTGCATCCGGTTTTTCCTGGCGTGCCAGAGCAACGCCATCGGCACCATTTTCCGCCTTAAGTACCTGATGACCGTGCTTTTCCAGCATGGCGGTCAGTTTGTACATTTCAGTCGGCGAGTCATCAACAATCAGAATTCGAGCCATGGTGTTTCCCAGTGTTTCCCAATACTTTAAAAAGGCGCTCAGCTGTTCAGCCAGGCGTCAGGACGCTTGTTCCACCGGTACAAAGTCAGGCACATGAGCTTTGATCGCACCGAGCAGCTCTTCTTTACTGAAGGGCTTGGTCAGGTACTGATCGGAGCCAACGATGCGCCCCTTGGCTTTATCGAACAAACCGTCTTTGGAAGACAGCATGATCACCGGGGTGGATTTAAAAGCGCTGTTGTTCTTGATCAAGGCACAGGTCTGATAGCCATCGAGCCGCGGCATCATAATGTCGACAAAGATGATGTTCGGATGGGTATCGGCGATCTTTGCCAAAGCATCGAAGCCGTCAACTGCGGTAATTACCTCGCAGCCCACCTTTTTCAGCAGGGTTTCCGCGGTACGACGAATCGTTTTCGAATCGTCGATCACCATCACCCTCAAACCCTCGGAATGCTGTTCCATGTTTGCCCTACCATCGCCTCGGTGAGTCGTTATTTTTGCGTTATATCAGTGCGCCTGAGGCCCTGTCACCGACGGGCTACAACCCAATCGTCGGGCCTTTTTAGCACACTCTCCAGATGCAATCTATAAGCCGCACGGGGCCAAGGTTTTTCCTTGACCACCCGACTTGTCAGCGCCACCCTGACGCCACATCACGTCTTAGCACACTTTAATCGCTGCCATTTTACGGAGAACACCGCCATGAGCGTCCGCCTCGGCATTGTCATGGACCCCATCGCCCAGATCGCCTTCAAGAAGGACAGCTCGCTGGCCATGTTGCTGGCCGCCCAAGCGCGCGGCTGGACCCTCTTCTACATGGAGCAGAAAGATCTTTACCAGGCCAAGGGTGAAGCACGCGCTCGACTGTCAGAGCTTAGCGTATACAACGACCCACAGCGTTGGTTCGAACTGGGTAATGAGCACGATATCGCGCTAAGCGAGCTGGACGTGATCCTGATGCGCAAGGATCCGCCCTTCGATAACGAGTTTGTCTACACCACCTACCTGCTGGAACAAGCCGAGCAAGCGGGCGTTCTGGTGGTCAACCGCCCGCAAAGTCTGCGCGACTGTAATGAAAAGTACTTTGCCACCCAATTCGGCCAATACACTCCGCCGACCGTGGTCAGCCGTAGGGCCGACATTCTGCGCGAGTTTGCCAAAGAGCAGCGTGACATCATTCTCAAACCCCTCGATGGGATGGGCGGATCGATGATATTTCGTCACCGCGAGGGCGATCCCAACCTTTCCGTGATTCTCGAGACCCTGACCAACCACGGCCAGCAGCAGATCATGGCCCAGGGTTACCTGCCGGCGATCAAGGATGGCGACAAGCGCATCCTGATGATCGACGGTGAGCCGGTGCCTTATTGCCTGGCGCGCATTCCGGCAGCAGGCGAGACCCGCGGCAACCTCGCCGCCGGCGGGCGTGGCGAAGCCAGACCGCTGACCGAGCGCGACCGTGAAATCGCCGCTGCCGTCGGCCCGACCCTGCGCGAGAAAGGCCTGCTGTTCGTTGGCCTGGACGTGATCGGCGAGCATCTGACCGAGATCAACGTGACCAGCCCGACCTGCATCCGCGAGATCGACGCCGCCTTCGATACGCGCATCGGCGAGCAGCTGATGGACAAGATTGCCGAGAAGCTCAATGCGCGCAGTGCTTCATAGACTTTTCCATGCGCCCTCGGCAGACTGCGCGGCAACCTGAGCAGACCCGAAACGCGATGAACGCAGCAGCCCAACTCCCTGAACTTTCCAGCGCCGGCGTCCAGCCGGCGGACCGCCTGGGCTTTACCCTGTTCCTCGCCGCCGTGCTGCATGCCGCGCTGATCCTCGGCCTGGGCTTTACCCTGGCCGAACCGAGCCAAATCAGCAAAACCCTGGAAATCACCCTGTCCACGTTCAAAAGCGAAGAAAAGCCCAAAGAGGCCGACTTCCTAGCCCAGGACAACCAGCAAGGCAGCGGCACCCTGGAACACAAGGCAGCGCCAAAGACCACCGAACAGGCGCTATTTCAGGACAGCGAAGTCAAACGCATCACCCCGCCCGCCGCGCCGCAGCAACCAGCAGTGCGCCAGGAAGCGCCCAAGGCCGCCGTCGCCACCCGCACCCCGCAACAACAGAAAACTCCGATCAAACGCGAAGAAGCCAAGCCCACTCCGCAAGCCCGGCCAGCGCCGGTGTTCGACAGCGCGCAACTGTCTTCGGAAATCGCCAGCCTGGAAGCCGAACTGGCCCAGGAAGTTCAGCAATACGCCAAGCGCCCGAAGATCCATCGCCTGAATGCCGCCTCGACCATGCGCGACAAAGGTGCCTGGTATAAAGATGAGTGGCGCAAAAAGGTCGAGCGGGTCGGCAACCTCAACTACCCGGATGAAGCGCGCCGCCAAGGTATCTATGGCAGCCTGCGCTTGCTGGTATCGATCAACCGCGACGGCACCCTGTACGAAGTGCAAGTACTGGAATCCTCCGGCCAGCGCACGCTCGACCAAGCCGCCCTGCGCATCGTGCGCCTGGCCGCGCCGTTTGCGCCGTTTACCGGCGACCTGGCCGATGTCGATCGCCTGGAAATCATCCGCACCTGGCGTTTCGAGCGCGGCGACCGCCTGTCGAGCAACTGATCAGGCAGACTTTTACCGGCCGCAACAAGCGCAGCGCTTGAAGCCAATGGCCTGAAGCCTGAAACTAACGCCCATGAAAGACGCCAGCCCCAGCTACCTCAAGCACCACTTCCTGATCGCCATGCCGCACATGGCCGATCCGCATTTTGCGCAGACCGTCACCTACCTGATTGATCACAACGAGTTCGGCGCCATGGGCCTGGTGATCAACAAGCCTAACGGCCTCAACCTGGCTGACGTACTCGAACAGTTGCGCCCGGATGACGAGCCACCCGTGCTGTGCCAGAGCCTGCCGATCTTTAGCGGTGGTCCGGTGCAGACTGATCGTGGCTTTGTTCTGCACCCCAGCGGCCCGCAGTTTCAGGCAACTCTGGAGCTAGGCGAGCTGGGCCTGTCGACCTCACAGGACGTGCTGTTCGCCATTGCCGATGGCACCGGCCCGGAGAAGTACCTGATCACCCTCGGTTATGCCGGCTGGGAGGCTGGACAGCTGGAAGCCGAGCTGGCCGACAACGCCTGGCTGACCTGCCCCGCCGACAACGCGATCCTCTTCGACCTGCCCTTCGACCAGCGCCTGAATGCCGCAGCGGCACGCCTGGGCGTCAACCTTAGCCTGCTCACCTCACAAGCCGGGCACGCCTGATGGCCGAGGCGAATGCAAAACCGCTGCGCCTGCTGCTGGGCTTCGATTACGGCAGCAAACAGATCGGCGTTGCGGTTGGCCAGGTGATCACCGGCCAGGCCCGCGAGCTGTGCATCCTCAAGGCGCAGAACGGCGTGCCGGACTGGCAGAAAGTCGAAGCGCTGATCAAGGAATGGCAGCCGGACGCCATCGTCGTTGGCCTGCCACTGAACATGGATGGCACGAAAAGCGAGATGAGCGACCGCGCCGAGAAATTCGCCCGCCGCCTTAACGGCCGCTTCAACCTGCCCGTGCACACCCATGACGAACGCCTGACCACCTACGAGGCCAAAGGCCAGCGCCTGCAGCAAGGGCAGAACAGCGGCTACCGCGAACGCCCGGTCGATGCGCTGGCCGCAGCCTTACTCCTACAAGGCTGGCTTGAAGAAAATTGCCTGGGCTAAGCCCCACTGAGATTGCATCTGGAGTGTTGCCATGAGCTTACCCAACCCGGCCGAATTGCTACCGCAAATGGCCGCCGCCCTGACCAGCCACCTGAACCAGCGGCAGATCAGCGAACCGCGCTTTATCGGCATCCGCACTGGCGGCGTCTGGGTCGCCCAGGCACTGCTCGAAGCCCTGGGCCGCGACGACGCGCTGGGTATTCTCGATGTGTCCTTCTACCGTGACGACTTTACCCAGAATGGCCTGCACCCACAGGTGCAACCCTCCGAGCTGCCGTTCGAGATCGAAGGCCAGCACCTGGTGCTGATCGACGACGTGCTGATGAGCGGCCGCACCATCCGCGCAGCGCTCAATGAGCTGTTCGATTACGGCCGCCCGGCCAGCGTAACCCTGGTCAGCCTGCTCGACCTGAACGCTCGCGAGCTGCCGGTGCGCCCGGATGTGGTCGGCGCGACCCTGTCGCTGGACGGCGACCAGCGGGTAAAATTGTCCGGCCCCACGCCGCTGACCCTCGAACTCCAGACGCTTGCCAACTGAGACTCGCCAGATGACGACCATAGCCACCAAGCGCCCGCTGCAGCTGAATGACCAAGGCCAACTGCGCCACTTTCTGTCCCTCGATGGCCTGCCCCGCGAGCTGCTGACGGAAATCCTCGACACCGCCGACTCCTTCCTCGAAGTCGGCGCGCGTGCGGTGAAGAAAGTCCCGCTGCTGCGCGGCAAGACCGTGTGCAACGTGTTCTTCGAGAACTCCACGCGCACCCGCACCACTTTCGAGCTGGCGGCCCAGCGCCTGTCCGCCGACGTGATCAGCCTCAACGTATCGACCAGTTCGACCAGCAAGGGCGAAACGCTGTTCGACACCCTGCGCAACCTGGAAGCCATGGCTGCCGACATCTTCGTCGTGCGCCATGCCGACTCCGGCGCCGCGCACTTTATCGCCGAGCATGTGTGCCCGAACCTGGCGATCATCAACGGTGGTGATGGCCGCCATGCCCACCCGACTCAAGGCATGCTCGATATGCTGACCATTCGCCGGCATAAAGGCAGCTTCGAGAACCTTTCGGTGGCCATCGTCGGCGACATCCTGCATTCGCGGGTGGCACGCTCGAATATGCTTGCGCTGAAGACACTCGGTTGCCCGGATATCCGCGTAATTGCGCCAAAAACCCTGCTGCCGGTCGGCATCGAGCAATACGGCGTGACCGTTTACAGCGACCTCGCTGCCGGCCTCAAGGATGTCGACGTGGTGATCATGCTGCGCCTGCAGCGTGAACGCATGACCGGCGGCCTGCTGCCCAGCGAAGGCGAGTTCTACCGCCTGTTCGGCCTGACCGAAGAACGCCTCAAGCTGGCCAAGCCGGATGCGCTGGTCATGCACCCGGGGCCGATCAACCGCGGCGTGGAGATCGAATCGGCAGTGGCCGACGGCCCGCAGTCGGTGATTCTCAACCAGGTCACCTACGGCATCGCCATCCGCATGGCCGTGCTGTCCATGACCATGAGCGGGCAAAACGCCCAGCGCCAACTCAATCAAGATGCCGAGGAGCAGAACTGATGCGTATGCGTATCCTCGGAGCCCGGGTAATCGACCCCAGCAGCGGTTTCGATCAGCTTGCTGATATCTATATCGAAAGCGGCAAAATTGTTGCCATCGGCCAGATTCCTACCGGTTTCGTTGCCGAGCAGAGCATCGACGCCCAGGGCCTGATCGCCGCACCCGGACTGGTCGACCTTAACGTCGCCCTGCGCGAGCCCGGCTACAGCCGCAAAGGCAGCATCGCCACGGAAACCCTGGCGGCGGCGGCTGGCGGCGTCACCAGCCTGTGCTGCCCGCCCTTCACCAAGCCGGTGCTGGACACCCCGGCCGTGGCCGAGCTGATCCTCGACCGCGCCCGCGAAGCCGGATACACCAAGGTGTTCCCCATTGGCGCACTGAGCAAAGGCCTGGAAGGCGAGCAGCTGGCCGAACTGGTGGCCCTGCGCGACGCCGGCTGCGTGGCCTTCGGCAACGGCCTGGACAGCTTTCGCAATAACCGCACCCTGCGCCGCGCTCTGGAATACGCAGCGACCTTCGACCTGACGGTGATCTTCCATTCCCAGGACCATGACCTAGCGGAAGGCGGCCTGGCCCACGAGGGCGCCACCGCCAGTTTCCTCGGTTTGCCAGGTATTCCGGAAACTGCGGAAACCGTGGCACTGGCCCGCGACCTGCTGCTGGTCGAGCAGACCGGCGTGCGTGCGCACTTCAGCCAGCTGACCAGCGCTCGCGGCGCCCAGCTGATCGCCGAAGCCCAGGCCCGCGGCCTGCCGGTAACAGCCGATGTGGCGCTGTATCAGCTGATCCTTACCGATGAAGCGCTTAGCGATTTCTCCAGCCTTTATCACGTGCAACCGCCGCTGCGCACCACTGCCGACCGCGACGGCCTTCGCGCCGCGGTAAAAAGTGGAGTGATCTCGGCCATCTCCAGCCACCACCAGCCCCATGAGCGTGACGCCAAGCTCGCACCCTTCGGCGCTACAGAGCCGGGTATCAGCAGCGTGCAACTGTTGCTGCCGCTGGCCATGAGTCTGGTGCAGGACGGCCTGCTCGACCTGCCCACCCTGCTCGCCCGCCTGAGCAGCGGCCCGGCGCAAGCGCTGCGCTTGCCTGCTGGCAACTTGAACGTGGGCGCTCCCGCCGACCTGCTGCTGTTTGATCCACAGGCCTCGACCCTGGCCGGTGAGCGCTGGTATTCGAAAGGTGCCAATTGCCCGTTTATCGGTCACTGCCTGCCCAGCGCCGTGCGCTACACCCTGGTGGATGGGCACGTCAGCTACCAGGCCTGAGAACCTGCTTACGATCTGCTGCGCGTCGGCCCTGCGGCGTTAAAAACAGGCTCGGAATGCTCATGTACAAAAGTACACTCCGCTTCCTCGCCTGTTTTTGCCTTGCATGACTCTAGCTCGCAAGATCCTAAACAGATCCTAGGATCAGCCAGAAACAAAAAGCCCGCCAATTGCCGGGCTTTTTTGCCTGAACCTTAGCTGCGTTCGGCGTTCTTGATCGACACCTGGGAGTTCAGCGTCCAGAAGTCATACAGCACACCGAGCAGGAACAGGCCACCGGTGCACAGATAGATGATCCCGGTAATCCACTTGCCCTGGTACATGCGGTGTACACCGAAAATGCCAAGGAAGGTCAGCAGAATCCAGGCAACGTTGTAGTCGGTGTCGCCTGCGGTAAAGCGCAGATCGGCTTCGCGATCCATTGCCGGAATCAGAAATAGATCGACTATCCAGCCGATAAACAGCAAGCCGAAGGTGAAGAACCAGATGGTCCCGGTCACCGGCTTGCCGTAATAGAAACGGTGCGCGCCGAGAAAACCGAAAATCCACAGCAGATAGCCGATAAGTTTGCTGTGCGTGTCCTGTCGCTGCATATGTGTGCCTCCTAATGGCTTGATAGCGCTTTGACGCCACACTCTACGCAAGGTTCGCCGCCCGGGGAAATCCGCGATGCGATAGCCATATCAACGCTTGATGCCTGCAGGCGATTGCTAAATACTGTATGCATAACCAGTTAAACAGGCAGCATCATGCAGCTGATCGAAAAACTCACCGTGCTCGCCGACGCCGCCAAGTACGACGCATCCTGCGCCAGCAGCGGCGCGCCAAACCGCAGCTCCAAGGGTAAAAGCGGAATAGGTTCGACCAACGGAATGGGCATCTGCCACAGCTTTACCCCGGACGGGCGCTGCGTGGCGCTGCTGAAGATCCTGTTGACCAACTTCTGCCTGTATGACTGCCAGTACTGCGTCAACCGCCGCTCCAGCGACGTGCCGCGCGCCCGTTTTACCCCGGAAGAAGTGGTGACCCTGACCATCGACTTCTACAAGCGCAACTGCATCAGCGGGTTGTTTCTCAGCTCTGGAATCATCCGCTCGGCCGACTACACCATGGAGCAGCTGATCCGCGTGGCCAAATTGCTGCGCGAAGAGCACGAGTTTCGCGGCTATATCCACCTCAAGACCATCCCCGATGCCGACCCGCTGCTGATCGCCGAGGCAGGGCGCTACGCCGATCGCCTTAGTGTGAATATCGAACTGCCCACCGAGAGCAGCCTGATCCGCCTGGCACCGGAGAAAAAGGTACTGACCATCAAGCAGGCCATGCACTCGATCCATCAGGGCGAGAGCGAAGCCCGCGCAGAAATACGTGCGCCGCGTTTCGCCCCGGCTGGCCAGAGCACGCAGATGATCATTGGTGCCGACGCCACCGATGACAGCACCATCCTGCACACCGCCGCCTCGCTCTACGGCGACTACCGCCTGCGCCGGGTCTACTACTCTGCGTTTAGCCCGATCCCGCAAAGCCCGAATACCGTGCCGTTCGAAGCGCCGCCCTTGCTACGCGAACATCGCCTGTATCAGGCTGATTTTCTGATGCGTGGTTACGGCTTCGCGGTGGGCGAACTCCTTAGCGGCCCCGGCAACCTGGCCCTGGATATCGACCCAAAACTGGCCTGGGCACTGAATAACCGCGAGCACTTCCCGGTCGATCTGAATCGCGCGGAACCATCGATGATCGCCCGCGTGCCCGGCATCGGCATGCTCAGCGCCAAGCGCCTGGTGGCTCTGCGCAGACAGAAACGCATCCGCTTCGACGACCTGACGCGCCTGCGCTGTGCCCTAGAAAAAGCCAAGCCCTTTATCGTCACCCAGGATTACCGCCCCCTCCAGGCCAGCCGCGAATCGCTGCTGCTGCGTCAGCAACTGAGCGAAACGCCAGCACAGATGGCGCTCTGGTAATGCGCCGCGCCCCATTCGACGGCAGCTTTGCCGGCTGGCGCGATGCCGCCAGAAGCCTGTTACAGCAAGGCGTGCCACCGCATCAGATCACCTGGCTGACTGACGGCGACAGTGGCGGGCTGTTCGACCACGCTCCGGCACCCAGCAGCCCACCAGCAGCGACACCGCCACTACGCATCCCCAAGCAGCTGCTGGAACTGCTGCAAAGCGCTGCACGTTTTCGCGTCGAAGATCGGTGGAGCCTGCTCTATCGGATTCTCTGGCGCGTCGCCCAGGGTGATCGCGCCGCCATGCTGGCGGGGGACATCGATGGCAGCCAGTTGCATAAACGGCTGAAAGCGGTACGCCGCGAAGCCCACCACTTACATGCCTTTCTGCGCTTTCATCCGCGCCCCGAAAACGCCGAAGGACCACAACTGGTGGCCTGGCATGAGCCCGCCCACGACATTCTGGCCAGCGCCAGCGGACACTTTGCCGAACGCCTGGGGCGCAGCACCTGGTTGATTGCCACACCGGATGACGGCGTGCATTGGGATGGCCAGCGCCTGCACTACCAGCGGCCGTGCCCAAGTGAGTGGCAACGCCTGGCGCAAACGCCCGAGGATGATGGTGAGGCGTTGTGGCTGGCCTATTACGGCAGCACCTTCAACCCGGCGCGGCTGAATCGCAGCGTACTGGAGACCAGCATGCCCGTGCGCTTCTGGAAAAACCTACCGGAAGGCCCGCTGATTCCTAGACTGATGAGCCAGGCTCGCGCTGGGGCGCAGCGTGACGGCCAAGCCGAAGCAGTCGCGCGCCAGGGTGGCAAACGTATTCGCCACACCAGAGCGGAACTGCCACCGCTTAGCGGAAACGCCGACCCGGATCTTCCTCACTGACTTCCAGTGACAAGCCCTGGGCCATGCTGCTCAGGTGATCGCCATCGGATTCAGAACCGAGCTTGATCATCAGGCGCAGATCGTTGGCCGAGTCCGCATAGAGCAGCGCGTCTTCGTAGGTGATTTCGCCCTGGCTGTAGAGGTTGTACAGCGCTTGGTCGAAGGTCTGCATGCCCTGCTCGGTGGAGCGCTTCATCAGCGCCTTGAGCTCGTGCACCTCACCTTTGCGGATCAGGTCGGAAGCAAGCGGGGTATTGATCAGCACCTCGATCACCGCCCGGCGGCCCTTGCCGTCCGGCGTCGGGATCAGTTGCTGGGCAACGATGGCCTTGAGGTTGAGCGACAGGTCCATCCACACCTGATTCTGCCGGTCTGCCGGGAAGAAGTTGATGATGCGGTCCAGCGCCTGGTTGGCGTTGTTGGCGTGCAGCGTGGCCAGACACAGGTGGCCGGTTTCGGCGAAGGCCACGGCGTGGTCCATGGTCTCGCGAGTACGCACCTCCCCGATCAGAATCACGTCCGGCGCCTGACGCAGGGTGTTTTTCAGCGCTACCTCGAAGGACTCGGTGTCGATGCCCACTTCACGCTGAGTGACGATGCAGCTCTGGTGCTGGTGGATGTATTCGATCGGATCTTCGATGGAGATAATGTGGCCGCTGCTGTTCTTGTTGCGGTAGCCGATCATCGCCGCCAGGGAAGTCGACTTACCGGTACCGGTCGCACCGACAAACAGCACCAGACCACGCTTGGTCAGGGCCAACTTCTTGAGAATTTCCGGCAGTTTCAGCTCATCCAGCGTCGGGATGTTGGTCTCGATACGGCGCAGCACCATACCGGCCAGGTTGCGCTGGTAGAAGGCACTGACGCGGAAACGACCAACGCCACGGGCGCTGATAGCGAAGTTGCATTCGTGATTTTCGGTAAAGTCGCGGCGCTGCTGCTCGTTCATCACCGAATGCACGGTTTCACGGGTCTGCTCCGGTGACATGGGCGTCTTGGTGATCGGCATGATCTTGCCGTTGACCTTCATCGACGGCGGTACGCCAGCGGTAATAAACAGGTCAGAGCCGCCCTTTTCCACCATCAGGCGCAGCAGTTTTTCGAATTCCATCGTTGTTCGCCCATGTGCATCACGCGGTTATGCAAAGCCAGCGACAGGCGCGTGTATTGCCGCTGGGCGGAACCCGACAGGCGATTGCCGGCCGGGCACTGTCGATTTAAAAGTTTTCCGGAGTCTTGGCTTTCTCACGTGCCGCTTCGCGACTGACGATCCCCTTGGAAACCAGAGTCTTCAGGCAGGAGTCGAGGGTCTGCATGCCCAGCGCGCCACCGGTCTGGATTGCCGAATACATCTGCGCCACCTTGTCCTCACGGATTAGGTTACGGATGGCAGGGGTGCCGATCATGATTTCGTGGGCTGCCACGCGACCACCGCCGATCTTCTTCAGCAGGGTCTGCGAGATAACCGATTGCAGGGATTCGGAGAGCATGGAGCGGACCATGGACTTCTCTTCGGCCGGGAATACGTCGACCACGCGGTCGATGGTTTTGGCCGCCGAGGTGGTGTGCAGGGTGCCAAACACCAAGTGACCGGTTTCTGCTGCGGTCAGGGCCAGGCGTATGGTTTCCAAGTCGCGCATCTCGCCGACCAGGATGATGTCCGGGTCTTCCCGCAGTGCCGAGCGCAGGGCTTCGGAGAAGCCGAGGGTGTCGCGGTGCACCTCACGCTGGTTGATCAGGCACTTCTTCGACTCGTGAACGAATTCGATCGGGTCTTCGACGGTGAGGATGTGGTGGTACTTGTTGCTGTTTATATAGTCGAGCATCGCCGCCAGGGTGGTCGACTTGCCCGAGCCGGTCGGCCCGGTCACCAGCACCAGCCCGCGCGGCACATCGGAAATCTTGCGGAAGATCTCGCCCATGCCGAGGTCTTCCATACTCAGCACTTTCGACGGAATGGTCCGGAATACCGCGCCAGAACCACGGTTCTGGTTGAAGGCGTTAACCCGGAAACGCGCTACACCCGGCACTTCGAAGGAGAAGTCGGTCTCGAGGAATTCCTCGAAATCCTTGCGCTGCTTGTCGTTCATGATGTCGTAGATCAGTGCGTGCACCTGTTTATGGTCCAGTGCAGGCAAATTGATCCGGCGAACATCACCGTCGACCCGAATCATCGGAGGCAGGCCAGCGGAGAGATGCAGGTCCGATGCACCTTGCTTGGCGCTGAAGGCCAGCAATTCAGTGATATCCATGGGACTCCCTAATGACAGACAAGCAGGTAGAATGCCGCGAAACCCAGGCGGCGGGCGCAAGTAATGTCCACGATAGCAGAGAATATTGCAAAGGTCGGAGTGCGCATCCGTGAGGCGGCGCAAGCCTCGCAGCGAGATTGTGCGACTGTTGGCCTGCTCGCGGTGAGCAAAACCAAACCCGCCGAGGCGATTCGCCAGGCGTTTGCTGCCGGCACCCGCGATTTTGGTGAGAACTACCTGCAGGAAGCCTTGGAAAAGCAGGTCGAACTGAGCGATCTGCCGCTGACCTGGCACTTCATCGGTCCGGTCCAGTCGAACAAGACCAAGCCCATCGCCGAGCACTTTGCCTGGGTGCATTCGGTGGATCGCCTGAAAATCGCCCAGCGCCTGTCTGATCAGCGTCCGGCGCATTTACCAGCGCTGAATATCTGCCTGCAAGTGAATGTCAGCGGCGAAGCCAGCAAGTCCGGCTGCAACCCGGACGAGCTGCCGGCACTGGCACAAGCGGTTACACAACTGCCCAACCTGCGCCTACGCGGATTGATGACAATCCCCGAGCCCACCGATGACCCCAGCGAGCAACGCGCCGCCTTCGCCCGCTTGCGTGAGCTGCAGCAAGGCTTGAACCTGGACCTCGACACCTTGTCCATGGGCATGAGCCATGACCTGGAAGCGGCGATTGCCGAAGGCGCGACCTGGGTGCGCATCGGTACCGCCTTGTTCGGCGCGCGTGACTACAGCAGCAACTGATTGAGTTTGCCTTCAGCATTATTAAGGAAGCCCGTTATGACCACTCCCCGCATTGCCTTTATCGGTGCCGGCAATATGGCCGCCAGCCTGATCGGCGGCCTGCGCGCTCAGGGCATCGACGCCAGCGCCATTCGCGCCAGTGACCGCGGCGCCGAACAGCGCAGCAAGATCAGCGCCGAGCACGGCATCGAAACCTTTGCCAGCAACGCCGAGGCCATTCAGGGGGTGAACGTGATCGTGCTGTCGATCAAGCCGCAGGTGATGAAAGAGGTGTGCCAAGACCTCGCCGCGCATATCGGCGAGCAGCAGCTGGTGGTGTCGATTGCCGCCGGCATCAGCTGCGCCAGCCTGGAAAGCTGGCTTGGCCCGCGCGCCATTGTGCGCTGCATGCCCAACACCCCAGCGCTGCTGCGTCAGGGCGTTAGCGGCCTGTATGGCAATGCTCAGGTTTCGCCGGCCCAGCGCCAGCAGGCCGAACAGCTGCTCAGCGCCGTCGGCCTGGCCCTGTGGCTGGATCAGGAAGCGCAGATCGATGCCGTGACCGCCGTCTCCGGCAGCGGCCCGGCGTATTTCTTCCTGCTGATCGAAGCCATGACTGCTGCCGGCGAGAAGCTTGGCCTACCGCGCGAGACCGCCGCCCAGCTGACCCTGCACACCGCCCTCGGCGCCGCACGTATGGCCGTGGCCAGCGATGTCGATGCCAGCGAACTGCGCCGCCGGGTAACCTCACCGGCCGGCACCACCGAAGCGGCGATCAAGACCTTCCAGGCCGACGGCTTTGAAGCCCTAGTCGAGAAAGCTCTGAATGCTGCCGCCCACCGCTCTGCCGAGCTGGCCGAACAACTCGGTCAATAAGGAACGAAGATGATCGGACTCAATACCGCTGCTGTTTATATCCTGCAAACCATTGGCAGCCTGTACCTGCTGATCGTGCTGCTGCGCTTTATCCTGCAACTGGTGCGGGCGGACTTCTACAACCCGGTCAGCCAGTTTATCGTGCGCGCCACCCACCCACTGTTAAAGCCGCTGCGCAAGGTCATTCCCAGCCTGGCCGGGCTTGATCTGGCATCTCTGGTGCTGGCGATTGTGCTGCAGCTGCTGCTGATGGCTGTAACCCTGCTGCTGCTCGGCTACGGCCTGGACAACCCGCTGCAACTGCTGGTGTGGTCGATCATTGGCGTCACCGCGCTGTTCCTCAAGGTGTTCTTCTTTGCCCTGATCATCAGCGTGATTCTGTCCTGGGTCGCCCAGGGCAGCCATAACCCCACCGCCATGCTGATCAATCAGATCTGCGAGCCGCTGCTGTCGCCGATCCGCCGCATCCTGCCGAGCATGGGCGGACTGGATCTGTCGCCCATCGTCGCGTTCCTGCTGCTCAACCTGATCGACATGCTGGTGATCCGCAACCTGGCGATCATGACCGGCATGTACAAAGGCCTCAGCCTGGCGATCTGACCACGAGGACCGGATGAGCCACTTTCGCTGGGATGGTGCCGATCTGATTCTCGAGTGCCACCTGCAGCCCAAAGCGAGCAAGGATGAGTTCGCCGGGCTGCACGGTGAGCGGGTGAAAATCCGCCTTACCGCGCCGCCCGTGGATGGCAAAGCCAATGCCCAGCTGCTGGCCTTTCTGGCCAGCGTGTTTGCCGTGAGCAAGAGCCAAGTCAGCCTGGAAAGCGGTCAGCAAAGCCGGCAAAAGCGTGTACGCATCAAACAACCGCAGCGCCTGCCAGACGAACTCGCACTGACCGCTCGGTCACTCTGACCGACCATAAGGCGGGCGTGCGACGACATGCAATTGACGCCATAGCTGCGACCCGCATAATGCCAAGCAGTCAATCCACGAACTTCGTGGATCTGGCGTAATTCCACAGGCTTTAAAGCGTTATCTGCCGCGTCGGCTCGCTGCGCGGCATCGTTCAATGTGTGCCCGACTTAACCTGGGTGCCGTATAGCCCCAGTCGTCCCACAATGGATGCGCCAACCGGAGGAAAGCCCAGGATGAGCATGGAACGTCTCAGTCAGCAGGTCGATGCTTACGTCACCTGGAAGCGCGAGCTGATGCGCGAAATCACCCGCTATCGCAGCTGGCTGGTGACCAATCGGCTGAACTCCGAGGCTGTGGAAGCCAAGCTTGAGCGCGCACTGAAGCTGCTGCGCACGGACCACATCACCCTGGCCTTTGTCGGCGAGTTCTCGCGCGGCAAGACCGAGCTGATCAACAGCCTGTTCTTCTCCTCCTACGGCCAGCGCATGCTGCCGTCCCAGGCTGGGCGCACCACCATGTGCCCCACCGAGCTGTTCTTCGACCCGCGCTCGGAACGCTCCTATATTCGCCTGCTGCCCATCGAGACCCGCGTGTCCGAAGCCAGTGTGGCGCAGTTCAAACGTATTCCACGGCATTGGGTAAATATCCCGCTGGACCTCAGCGACCCGGACAATATGGTCCAGGCCTTTGTCCAGGTCGCGCGGACCAAACCCATGCCGGTCGAACAGGCAATTGCCCTGGGCTTTCACCCGGACATGCTGGAAAGCACCAATAAACCCGGCGAAGTGCTGGTTCCGGCCTGGCGTCACGCCATGGTCAACTTCGACCACCCGTTGCTGCGTCAGGGCTTGCGCATTCTCGACACTCCCGGCCTGAACGCCCTCGGCAGCGAGCCGGAGCTGACCCTGTCGATGCTGCCCAGCGCCCAGGCGATCATCTTCCTGCTGTCCGCCGACACCGGCGTAACCGCCAGCGATATGGCCGTGTGGCAACAGCATATCCGCCAGCTCGACGAAGACACCCAGACCAGCCTGTTCGCCGTACTGAACAAGATCGACGTGCTGTGGGATGACCTGGCCGGCGAAGCCTTTGTGCAGAACGCCATCCGCCAGATCCAGACCAGCACCGCACGCCAGCTCGGCATCCGCGTCGAGGACGTACTGCCGCTGTCGGCCAAGCAAGCGATGCTGGCCAAGGTGCGCAAGGACCCTGAACTGCTGGCCCGCAGCCAGATGAGCAACCTGGAAAACCTGCTGTGCGAGCGCATCATCGCGCAGAAGGAACGCCTGCTCGAAGACCGCGTGGTCAATCAGGTGCTGGCTCTGCTGCAGAACAGTCAGCATGTGCTCAACCTGCGCCTGGAAAAGGTCAACGAACAACAGGGTCTGCTGAGCAACCACCAGCACGACAACGGCCAGATGCTGTTCGAGCTGACCGCCAAGACCAAGGAAGACCACAGCCAGCACCATAAACGCCTGCTTGGCCTGAAAACCAACCAGCGCCTGCTCAAGCGTCAGGGCGATCTGCTGCGTCACGCCTCGCGCAGCGAGCGCCTGGACGAACACCTGAACAAGGTGCGCAAGAATCTCACCGGCAGCTGGACCACCCTAGGCATCAACCAGGCCATCCTGCATTTCTTCCGCAGCGTGGAGCAGGACCTGCACAACCTGGCGCAGGAAGCCGAGATGGCCAACAAGATGGTCGCGGCCATCTACCGTCGGCACAACGAAGAGAACCCGCTGCATGGCGTCGACGCACCGCAGTTCAACGTCAACCGCTACCTGCGCGAACTCAAGCAGCAACAGACCAAGGCCGACCAGTTCCGCCTGCAGCTGAAAACCCTGCTGACAGAACAGCGCAGCCTGACCAAACGCTTCTTCGCCACCCTGGTGCAGGAAGTGATCGGCCTGCACCAACGCATGCGCCAGGAAGCCGAACAATGGGCCAGCGATGCGCTGATGCCACTGATGCAGCACACCCTGGAACACAAGCAGCTGCTGGAAACCCACATGCTGCGGCTCAAGGCCCTGGCCCAGGAAACCCAGCAGGCACGCCAGCGCGGCCAGCAACTGGCACGTTACAGCGGCGAGCTGGAGCAGCAACTGGCGCAGGCCAACGACATGCTGCGCATCCTGCGCCGCCCTGCCCCCGTGCAACGTCAGGGCAAGGTGGTCAACCTGCCAGGGGCTGCGCGCCCGCATAGCATCGGCGAATAGCCCGCCGCTTCAGCGCCGCCACATCCGCCGTACCCCAGCCGCCCCATGCGCTTGCCGCCTGGGGCGGCGCTCTTTAGACTGCGGCTCTTCCTTTATTGCGAGCAGGGTCGATGTCGACTGCCTTTCCCCAAGACTCTGTTGGCCTGGTAACCCCGCAGGTGCTGCACTTTGCAGAACCTCTGGCGCTGGCCTGCGGGCGCAGCCTGGCCGACTACCAACTGATCTTCGAAACATATGGCGAGCTGAATGCCACGGCGAGCAACGCCGTGCTGATTTGCCACGCCTTGTCCGGCCACCACCATGCCGCTGGTTATCACAGTGCGGAAGACCGTAAACCGGGCTGGTGGGACAGCTGTATCGGCCCTGGCAAACCCATCGACACCAACAAGTTTTTCGTCGTCAGCCTGAACAACCTCGGCGGCTGCAACGGCTCCACCGGCCCCAGCAGCATCAACCCAGCGACCGGAAAACCCTTCGGCGCCGACTTCCCGGTTATGACCGTGGAAGATTGGGTGCACAGCCAGGCGCGACTGGCCGACAACCTCGGCATCAGCCAGTGGGCCGCAGTGATCGGCGGCAGCTTGGGCGGCATGCAGGCCATGCAGTGGACCATCAGCTACCCCGAGCGCGTACGCCACTGCCTGGCGATTGCCTCGGCACCCAAGCTATCGGCGCAAAACATCGCCTTCAACGAAGTGGCGCGCCAGGCGATCCTCACTGACCCACAGTTCCATGGCGGGCACTTCCAGGAACAGGGCGTAATCCCCAAACGCGGGCTGATGCTGGCGCGCATGGTCGGTCACATCACCTACCTGTCGGATGACGCCATGGGCGAGAAATTCGGCCGTGGTCTGAAGAGCGAAAAGCTCAACTACGACTTCCACAGCGTCGAGTTCCAGGTGGAAAGCTACCTGCGCTATCAGGGCGAGGAGTTCTCCGGACGCTTCGACGCCAACACCTACCTGCTGATGACCAAGGCGCTGGACTACTTCGATCCGGCCGCGTCCTTCGATGGCGATCTGGCCAAGACCCTGGCCCACGTCAGCGCTGACTTCTGCGTGATGTCCTTCACCACCGACTGGCGTTTTTCGCCGGCGCGCTCGCGGGAAATCGTCGATGCGCTGACTGCCGCGCGGAAAAACGTCTGCTATCTGGAAATCGATGCGCCCCAGGGCCACGACGCCTTCCTCATGCCGATCCCGCGTTACCTGCAGGCGTTCGACAGCTATATGAAACGGATTAAGGTGTAGCCATGCGCGCGGATCTCGAAATCATCCAAGAGTGGATTCCCGCCGGCAGCCGGGTGCTCGACCTGGGTTGCGGCAATGGTGAATTGCTCGCCTGGCTGGCCGAACACAAGCAGGTGTCCGGCTACGGTCTGGAAATCGATGCGGACAACATCGCCCAGTGCGTGAGCAAAGGCGTCAACGTGATCGAGCAGAACCTCGACAAGGGCCTCGGCAACTTCGCCAGCAACAGCTTCGATGTGGTGGTTATGACCCAGTCGCTGCAAGCCCTGCATTACCCGGACAAGGTTCTGGCGGAGATGCTGCGCGTCGGCAAGACCTGCATCATCACCTTCCCAAACTTCGGCCACTGGCACTGCCGCTGGTACCTCACTACCAAGGGCCGTATGCCTGTGTCGGATTTTCTCCCGTACACCTGGTTCAACACGCCGAACATCCACTTCTGCACCTTCGAAGACTTCGAAAACCTGTGCCACAACCAGGGCGCGAAAGTCATGGATCGCCTGGCCGTGGACCGCGACCACCGGCACGGCTGGGCCAGCCGGATCTGGCCTAATCTGTTAGGTGAAATCGGCATTTACCGGATCAGCGGCCCCACGGCCGAAGACGTGCAGATCGCCAACTAGGCGACTGCCCCGCAAGATTTGCTATCTGGAGAACCCTTATGCGTCGCATCGCATTTCTGTTTATCGCCCTGTGCCTGAGCATGCCGGCGCTTGCTGAACGCAAGCAGACCTTCGGCGACCTCGACGTGCATTACATCGCCTTCAACTCCGAGTTTCTGCAACCGGACATCGCAGCCGCCAACGGCCTGGTGCGCAGCAAGACCCAGGGCGTGGTGAATATCTCCGTGCTCAAAGCCGGTACAGCCAGCAGCGCCAGCGTCAGCGGCGAAGTGAAGGACCTGGTCGGCCGCAGCCACCCGCTGACCTTCAAGCAGGTCAACGAGGGCGCAGCCATCTATTACCTGGCGCAGTTCCCCTTTACCCAGCGCGAGATGCTGCGTTTCACCATCAATGTGCGCGCGGCCGATGGCGTGGCGCACAGCTTCGATTTCAACCAGGAATTCTTCCCAGACGAATGATGAACTTCAGCGAACTGGTGCTGGCCAGCCACAACGCCGGCAAACTCAAGGAGCTGCAGGCCATGCTCGGCAGCAGCGTGCGCGTGCGCTCAGTCGGCGAATTTTCGATAGTCGAGCCGGAAGAAACCGGCCTGTCGTTTATCGAGAATGCCATTCTCAAAGCGCGCAACGCCGCTCGACTGTCCGGCCTGCCGGCGCTGGCCGATGACTCCGGCCTGGCGGTGGACTTTCTCGGCGGTGCGCCGGGCATCTACTCGGCACGCTACGCCGATGGTCAGGGTGATGCGGCGAACAACGCCAAGCTGCTCGACGCCCTGAAGAATGTGCCGGATGCCGAGCGCGGCGCGCAGTTCGTCTGCTGCCTGGCGCTGGTGCGCCACGCCGACGATCCGCTGCCGATCATCTGTGAAGGCCTCTGGCATGGGCGCATCCTGCACGCAGCACAGGGCGTGGAAGGTTTCGGCTACGACCCGCTGTTCTGGGTGCCCGAGCGCGACTGCTCCAGCGCCGAGCTGCCTGCGGCCGAGAAAAACCAGATCAGCCACCGCGCCCGCGCCATGGCCCTACTCAAACAGCGGCTGGGCCTGGCATGACCACGGCGTCCGGCGGCGGCTTCGAGCTGCCGCCACTTGCACTCTATGTGCACATTCCCTGGTGCGTGAAGAAGTGTCCGTATTGCGACTTCAACTCCCATGCCGCCGGGCCAACGCTGCCGGAAGAAGAATACGTCGACGCTCTGCTGGCGGATCTGGATGCCGATCTGGCGCAGGTGCATAACCGCCCGCTGAGTTCGATCTTCTTTGGCGGCGGCACGCCTAGCCTGTTTTCGGCCAAAGCCCTCGGTCGCCTGCTTGAGGGCGTGGAGCGGCGTGTGCCGTTTGCCGCCGATATCGAGATCACCCTGGAAGCCAACCCCGGCACCTTCGAACAGGCCAAGTTCAAGGACTATCGCCGCCTGGGCATCAATCGCCTGTCGATTGGCGTGCAGAGTTTCCAGGCGCCCAAACTGATCGCCCTGGGGCGTATCCACGACGGCGATGAAGCCGTGCACGCAGCCGATATGGCCCGCGCCGCCGGCTTCGACAATTTCAACCTGGACCTGATGCACGGCCTGCCGAACCAGTCCATCGAGGATGCCCTCAGCGATCTGCGCATCGCCATTGCCCAGGGGCCGACGCACCTGTCCTGGTATCAGCTGACGGTGGAGCCGAATACGGTGTTCTGGAACCAGCCTCCAGTGATGCCCGAGGACGATATTCTCTGGGACATTCAGGAAGCCGGGCAGGCCCTGCTGGCCGCCGAAGGCTACGCGCAATACGAAGTCTCGGCCTACGCCCAAACCGGCAAGGCCGCGCGGCACAACCTGAATTATTGGACCTTCGGCGATTTTCTCGGCATCGGTGCCGGCGCTCACGCCAAGTTAAGTTGCCCGGACGGTAGCATCAGCCGCAGCTGGAAAACCCGCCTGCCCAAGGACTACCTGGACCGCAGCAAACGCTTCAGCGCCGGCGAACGCCCGTTGAGCGCAGATGAATTGCCCTTCGAATTTCTGATGAATGTGCTGCGCCTCACGGACGGCGTCGCCAGCGAACTGTTCACTCAGCGCACCGGTCTACCACTCAACCAACTGGCCGCAGCGCGCCTAGAAGCCGAGCAACGCGGCCTGCTGCACAGCGACCCGACACGCCTGAGCGCCACCCGCGAAGGCCAGCTGTTTCTCAACGACCTGCTGCAACACTTTCTACCCTGACGCATGCGCCCACACGGCTAAGGAAACCTGATGGACCTGCTACTCGACCTGATCGTCACCCTGTCGCGCTGGAGCCGCAGCCACCTCTACGATATTTCCCTGGCGATCATGGCCACTCTGCTGGTGTTGTTCGGCCCCGGCATCAACGCCTGGGTGCAGCGCAATACCAGCAGCATGAACTTTATCTTCCGCACGCTGATCTTCGTGTTGCTCTGCGCGGTGGGCTACGGCCTGCTGATCGTCTTCGCCACGCCTTACCTGGCCAAGGGCCTGGGCTTCTTCAACAACTTCACCCTGGCTCCAGTGCTGATCCTGGTGTTCTTTATCATCGGCATCCTTGCCGACCGCAGCTAGGCTGCTGGCGAACTGATCGGGAGCCTGACCATGGGCTCCCGCTTGCAGGCGCAACCGCCAACTGACGCCCATCACGCCCTGGCAACAAATTGCCGACCGACTGTGACGATCATCGCAGATCGCCATCACGCCTCAACAAGCGCCGATTTTTTTCATTAGCCTTGCGCCCCCAACACTGCTCGCAGTGCTGGTTGCAGCCGTTTTATCCCATCCAAACAGCGCCTCCAGCCTTTCCTTGCCCGACCTTGCGTCGGCTGCGGCAGTGCATTACGGCCACACATACTGATGCCCTAGCCATGATCACGCCTGCCCTGCGCCCACTTCTCCGCCTGCTACTGCTGCACACCGCGCTGCTGCTCGGTATCGCCAACCAGGCCAATGCGTCGACCGAAGCGCCTGCACAGAACGAGGACAGCTGGACCATCAATATGCAGAGCGCGGAAATTCGCGACTTTATCGAGCAGATATCCAGCATCAGCGGGCAGACCTTTATCATCGACCCGCGGGTAAAAGGTCAGGTCACGGTGATTGCCCAGCAGCCGATGAATATCGCCGAGGTCTACAAGCTGTTTCTCTCGGTGATGAGCACCCATGGTTTCGCCGTAATGCCGCAGGGCAATCAGCTGAGCATCATCCCCAGCAGCGAGGCCAAGACCACCGCCGGCAGCCGTGGCAACCTGGAAACCCGCGTGCTGCAAGTGCAGCATGGCGCCGCCAACGACCTGCTGCCTCTGATCCGCCCGCTGGTGGCCAACCATGGTCATCTGGCCGCCGTGCCTTCCTCCAACAGCCTGATCATCAGCGACACCCCGGCCAATATCGCCCGCATCGACGAAATCATCCGCCAACTGGACAGCCAGAATCAGGACGATTTCAGCGTCTATGACCTGCGCCATGCCTGGGTCCATGAACTGGCGGCAGTGATCAACGGCTCATTGAAAAACGCCCAGACCAGCGGCGCCCAGGTAATCGCCGATACCCGCGCCAACCGCCTGCTGCTGCTCGGTCCCAGCGAAGCCCGCGCACGCCTGCTGAAATTGGCGCAGAGCCTCGACACGCCCAGCTCGCGCTCGGCCAATACCCGCGTTATCCGTCTGCGGCATGGCGATGCCAAGGAGATGGCGAAGACCCTTGGCGACTTCGGCGACAACCTGAGCCAAAGCCAGGGCAATGAAAACGCCACGCCGCTGAAGCTGATGATCCGCGCCGACGAGAGCCTCAACGCCATCGTCATCATGGCTGAAGCCGATATCGTCAATATGTTCGAGGACCTGGTGCGCCAGCTGGATATACCCCGCGCCCAGGTGCTGGTGGAGGCGGCCATCGTCGAGATGTCCGGCGATATCAATGACGCCCTTGGCGTGCAGTGGGCCATCGATGGCCGCAACGGTAGCGGCGGCCTGGGTGGCGTCAACTTCAGCAACACCGGCCTGTCAGTCGGCACCCTGCTCGGCGCCATCGCCAGCGAAAACCCCGGCGAACTCGCTGCGGCGCTGCCCAATGGGGCGATTATCGGGGTCGGCAACGACAACTTCGGCGCGCTGATCACCGCGCTGTCGTCGAACGGTAAAAGCAACCTGCTCTCTACCCCAACCCTGCTGACCCTGGACAACCAGGCCGCCGAGATTCTGGTCGGGCAGAACGTACCGTTCCAGACCGGCTCCTACACCACCGACGCCGCCGGCTCGGGCAATCCCTTCACCACCATTGAGCGCAAGGATATCGGCGTCACCCTCAAGGTCACCCCGCATATCAATGAAGGCGCCACCCTGCGCCTGGTGATCGAGCAGGAAATCTCCTCCATCGCCCCGAGCACTGGGCTGAATGCCCAAGCGGTGGACCTGGTGACCAACAAGCGCTCGATCAAGAGCACCGTGCTGGCCGATGACGGCCAGGTGATCGTACTCGGCGGCCTGATTCAGGACGACATCACCAGCAGCGAGAGCAAGGTGCCGCTGCTCGGTGATATTCCCGGAGTCGGCCGGCTGTTCCGCTCAACCCGCGAAGCCCGACAGAAACGCAATCTGATGGTGTTCCTGCGCCCGACCGTGGCGCGCGACGGCGTCGGCCTGGCCAACCTGAGCCTGGGCAAATACCGTGACCTGCGCCTGCTCGGCCAGGCCAACGGTTACGACCATCTGCCGCAGCAGGCCCATGCCTTGTTCGACCAGGGCATTGAGGCGCCTGCGACCGACCTGCGCCAGCCGGCCAAAGCCATCCCGGCAAAACCGAGCAAGACCCTGATCGAAACACCAAAACCTGTCGACCCCGCCACCCTGGGCGATGGCCGTGGCGGCGAAAGCAAACCCAAGGTTGTAGCGCGCCGCCACACCATCCAGTTGGTTGAAGGCAGCAGCCGCGAATTTATGCAGGCCCTGCTTGAGCGCCATCCCAAACAGCCGCTGCGCCTGGCCGAGCGCGAGCGGGACGGAGAAACCCGCTACGTCGTGCTCTATGGCAGCTACCCGAACCGCGAGACAGCGCTCAAAGCCCTGGCAGCCCTGCCCGAACAGCTGCCCAAACGCGGCGCCAGCGCCCAGCCCGAGTAAGTAAAGAGGCGTTGCAGCACCACGCAGCAACGCCAAAGCCGAGCGGCGTGGAACTGTGCCCCATTCCGAGCGAGACGTGGCACACCCTGGATATGAGACCAACGTTCAAATTAAACAAGCTGGCCCTGCCCATACCCTCTGCCTGTGAACTGCATAGCGAATAACCGCCAAGGCTCTACCTAGACTGCGCGACTTCAACTTTCCAGACTAATGGAGCAGTCGCATGTCAAAACGCTGGATTACAGCCGCAGTCGCCACCGCCATTGTCGGCGGCGTCTTGGGGGTCGTGCTCTCGGCTGACCTTGAGCCAAAGCCAAGCCAAGCGGCATCGAATAACAATCCCGACAGCAAATCGCCCGCGCCCAGCGCAAGCACGGCCGCGCCCGTCAGCCCAGCAGCCAGCCAAGGCGCAAGCGGCGTCTCCACCTTGCAGGCCAAACCGCCCGCGGCCACCAGCAGCGCCGCGCAGGCCACGCTCTGGGATGCAGACTCCCTGCAGGAAACCGAGAGCAACGGCATCACCCAGCACCTGACCCAGGTCGACCCACAGCAACTCAGCAACCTTGCGGTTGGTCAGGTGGTATCCCTGGCACTGCCGGGGCGTAGCAGCCCAACCCGCGCCACCCTCGGCGAAACCCGCAACACCGCCGGCAGCGCCGTATGGCAAGGCAGCCTGATCGATGGCGATGAGGTGGAAAGCATGACCCTGGTGAAGGGCACGCTGGAGACCCATATCACCGTCTCCACTCTCGACGGCAGCCTGTCGATCATCATCGATAACGCCACCGGCAAGACGGTGATCACCGATGAAAACCAGCTGGTACTGCGGGCCGATCCCAACGACCACCTGCACTACGACCATAAAGAACTGGCCCCGCTGCCACCGCCCGCTCAGGGCTGATCGCCTCTTTACCCACATCGCACAAGGAACGCTGATATGAAGAAAGTGCAATGGCTCTCTGCCCTCGCACTGGCCCTGACCGCCCATAGCGCCCAGGCCAACCCGCAAACCGTCGACATCATGGTGCTCTACACCAAAGACGCGCAGAGCCTGCCCAACGGCCGCGATATCGACGCACGCATCGCCAGCTATATCGAATACACCAACACGGCCTACGCCAAAAGCGGCGTGAATATCCGCCTGCGCCTGGTGCACAAGCAACTGCTCGACTGGGCCAATTACTACGACGTGTCCAGCGCCAACCTCAACAAGTTCACCGATGACGCCCAGGTAAAGCGCCTGCGTGAGCAATACGGCGCCGACGTGGTACAGCTGATCAACCGCACCACCCAGGGCCAGGGTTATGGCGTCTGCGGTATCGCCTGGATGGGCACCGGGGCGAAGAACAGCGACCGCTTCAACAGCGGTGCCAAGGAAATGGCCTATGGCCTGACTGGCGTCGACTGCAGCCTCAGCACCTTCGCCCATGAAGCCGGCCACAATATGGGCCTGCGCCACTCCTACGAGCAGGACCAGCAGGAAGGCTACTACAACGCCAACGGCCACAACGGCACTCACGAATGGAGCCGTGGCTACGGCGTCCAGGGTCAGTTCAGCACCATCATGGCCTACCCGCAGGTCTTCAATGCTCGCCGTCAGGCGCCGGTATTTTCCAACCCACGGCTGAATGACGCCGACTGCGCCAATCAGCCCTGTGGCATGCCGGATCGCTCCGATGCGGTGCGCGCACTCAACGCCATGGCCGGGCAGATCGCCACCTTCCGCGCCACCCAGGTGCCGGTCACCACTAATCCCGGCACCGGCAACCCGACCACGCCGCCGGCCGAACTGCCCTGGTGCAGCAAACCCGCACTCAAGGGTTTGGTCAGCAACGGCGAATTCAACAGCAACGAAGGCTGGCGTGCACTGTTCGGTCAGGCGCAGCTGAGCCTGGTCAATGTGGCCCTGAACTGCCGCGACAATGCGTTGCAGATGGATGCACAGGCCTTCGACGTACTGGCCACACCGGTCACCGGCCTGACTGCCGGCGCGAAATATCGCCTGAAAGCCAAAGCCATGCTCAAGGCCCGCGACAGCCGTGAGAACGTACGCGTGGCGATCCTGCAGGAAAGCATCGATGGCCGCTTTACCTACAGCGCCGAACAGACGGTCAGCCTGTCCGTGACCGGCAACGAGTTCAGCCGCCTGGAAAAATCCTTCACCTACACAACGCCAAGCAACGTGCGCAATCTGTATGTGGCGATCTGGAGCGACAGCGGCAGCAGCCTGCTGGTCGATGAGATCGAACTGCAGGAAGTCCAGGCCGCCGCGCCTCCTGTACCACCTGCACCGACCCAGTTCGGCTGGAACTTCGAGAACGGCATTGGTGGCTGGTCTGGCTTCCACGGCAGCGCCCGCGCCAGCACCTTCGCCAGCGGTAGCCGCCAGGCCCTGGAAGCCTATCAACGTCAGTACGAAGGCGCCGGTGCGAGCGTCAGTCTGATCGGTAATGTCCAGGCAGGTAATCGCTATCGCGTTTCGGCCGACCTGAGCATTGGCCGTAGCAGTGCGGTCAGCGCCATCGCCTACGCCTATCTGTATGTCGAAGATGGCAATGGCCGTGGCCAGTACCTGCCGCTTGGCCAGCGCGCCACCCGTGGTGGCAACTGGAGCAAGTTGCAACATGAAGTACAGCTACCAGCCGGCACTCTGCGCCGCGTCGATCTGCTGATCCTTGGCACGCAACGCGGTGAGTCGTTGTTTATCGATAACGTCAGCATCAGCAAGCTGTAAAACTTCGGCACCACCAAAACCCATGGCTGCGTCAGCAGCCATGGGTTTTTTCATTGAGGAATAGCGATGTTGCAACCCAGCAAACCAGCCCTGCCAGTTGTCTCGGAGCACCTGATCACAGGCCTGTGCCTGCTGCTTCTGCTGGCTGGCAGTATCAGCCTGGCCTCTCAGGGCGCGGCGTTTTGGCGATTGCTGCAGAGCCCGGTCAATCTGCCCCCCGTGCAACAAGCTCCGATACAGCCAGTGATAGACCAGCAGCAGCTGGCCGCGCTGTTCGGCGCACCTCTAATCGACAGTAGCGGCCCGGCTCCGGCCACGTCTCTGCAACTGACCTTGATGGCCGCCTTCAATCACCCACAAAGCAGCCGCTCCAGCGCAATCATTGGCCAGGCCGGTCAGCCTCCTGAGCGCTTTATGGTGGGCGCAACCATCGCTCCCGGCGTCACCCTCGACAGCGTGCAGCGCCAGCACGTCACCTTGCGCCGTCATGGCCGCCGCGAGAGCCTGCACTTTCCGGACAAGTCCACTCAGCCGCTTACAACTGCAGCCACACCCGGCGCGACAGAACTGCTCAGCCAGGCCGCCAGCCACGACTAAAGACCTGTAGCAGATATCTGGATCGGTACGATCTCGATGCGGTCCTGCTTGGAGACCAGCTGAAACGCCCGCAGCTTGGTATCGCCATAGCCTTGCGCATTGGTAAAGCGGTCATGCACCAGCACGATCAGATCCGGATAGGGAAACACCCCAGGGTTGAAATGCCCTACCGCCAGCAGCTCACTGGTTTCCCGCTGCACCAGCGGCGGCGCCAGGCGCACCAGCTGACCGCGATGATAGACCCGGTAATAGCTGCTCTTGCCCAAGGCAAAGCTGCTTTCATTGAACTGGCGGATCGACCAACTGCCGGCCACCTCCTGAATGCTGCGCTCGCCCTGAGTACTGCAGCCGCTCAACAACAGCGCAACCAACAACAGAAACTGACTCCGCTTGCCCATACACCCTCCCTGGCATGCCTGGATAACCGTTAGAAATCGACGCAGCGCAGGCAGGCTCAGCCATACGCGCTCGCATCACTGTAGTTGCCCGCCCATAAAAAACCGCCTGCGAAGAGGCGGTTTTTCAGTTCAGCCGAGGCTCAGTTACCTTCGCGGCGTAGCGCCTGCGGGGTGAAGTCACGTGGGCCCAACTTGGCGTTGAAGTTGTACATCGGCTCGTTGTTATCCAGGCCATCGACGAAGTAGCGCTTGCCCTTGAAGTCGTAGATGGTTTCCAGAGTGCTGCCAAACATCGGTACATCGTAGTAGCTGATCGGGTGGCTTTCCTGCACACCGCTCAGCTCGCCGCTCTTGTCGTAGAGGTCGGCGGCGAGGATCTGCCAGCTGTCTTCGTCGATATAGAAACGACGTTTGGCATACGGGTGGCTAAAGCCCTTGCGCAAATCGGCCTCGACTATCCAGACGCGGTGCAGCTCATAGCGCAGCAACTCGGGGTTAACCGTGGAGCTCTTGAGGATGTTGTCGTAGGGAATGCCCTTCTGGTGCACGGCGTAGCTGTTGTACGGCACCAGCATTTCTTGTTTGCCGACCAACTTCCACTCATAGCGATCCGGTGCACCGTTGTAGGAGTCGACCTGATCGGCAGTGGCCATGCCGTTGCTATCTGGTTGCAGGGTGTCATAGGCCAGCATCGGCAAACGGCGCACGCGGCGCTCGCCACGGTTGAAGCGCCAGGCCTTGCGAATCGCCAGTACCTGGTCGAGGGTTTCCTGCACCACCAGCGCCGAACCGGCGAGCTTGGCCGGCGCGACTACCTTGTACTTGTAGTAGAACAGGGTGTTATCCAGGTCCTGCGGGCTGACGCCTTCACGACCGTAGAGGAAGTAGATGTCGCGTTCCAGCTTGAGCAGGTTATAGGCGCCGTTGGACAGCACCGCAGCCTGGTTGGTGGCGAAGGTAATCTGGTCGCCACGGTAACGCATGATGTGGTTCCAGATGACTTCCTGACCAGTTTTCGGCAGCGGGAATGGGATACCGGCTGCGGCGCCATCGACCCCATTACCACCGGAAATCAGCTCGGCGGCCTGCGCATTGAAGCGCGTGGCGTCATAGATGCGCTGCGGCGCGGCCGCGCTGCGACGGGTAGGAAACACTCGCAGGAAGTAATCCGGGTTCTTCTCCAGCAGCGTCTTCAGGCCCGCCGGTAGCTGCGCCTGGTACTGCGCCATGTTCTGGCTATTGACTTGATACAGCGGCGCATCGGCGCTGTAAGGATCGGGGTGGTGCATACCCGGCTGGTAGTTGGCCGGCGGTTGCGCCAGGCCACCGTCCCATGCCGGGATGGTGCCGGCGGCATTGGCCGCGCGCTCACCGCCCAGCGGGGTCAGGTCCTGGCCCAGGCGAGCAGCCTGGGTACTGTCGACTTTGGCCTGTGCCTGTAACGCGCACGTAGCCAGCAGCAGAATTGAAAGCGTTCTCAACACAGCGATCTCCTCGCAGCCTGGCCTGAGGCAGGGCTGCTGTTTTTATGACCTGGGCTGGTGCCCGGGTTTATGTGCCGTCTTGGTGAGGAGCCATCCTGGCGGTCGTCGGATTATTCCGATCTTGTGCAATCGTCCTGGTGCTTATGGTCTTGCTGCTCCGATACCTCAGCGCGTGGATCAATCAGTCAATGCGCTGGAACTTCAAATCCCATACGCCATGCCCCAGACGCTCGCCGCGACGTTCGAACTTGGTAGTCGGGCGCTCCGTCGGGCGCGGTACATACTGGCCATCCTCAGCCAGGTTCTGGTAGCCAGGAGCCGGGTTCATGACTTCGAGCATGTACTCGGCGTAGGGCTGCCAATCGGTGGCCATGTGCAGCACGCCGCCAACCTTAAGCTTCTGCCGGACCAGTTCGGCGAAGGACGCCTGAACGATGCGGCGCTTGTGATGACGCGACTTATGCCACGGGTCAGGGAAGAATAGCAGCACCCGGTCCAGGCTGGCGTCGGCCACACAATTGCGCAGCACCTCCAGCGCATCGCAGCTATAGACGCGCATATTGCTGAGGTTCTGGGTCATCAGGCCGTTGAGCAGCGCGCCAACACCCGGGCGATGCACTTCTACCCCGATAAAGTCCTGCTCGGGCGATGCGGCGGCCATTTCCAGGGTCGAATGGCCCATGCCGAAGCCGATTTCGAAGGTACGCGGCGCGCTGCGGCCGAACACCTGATCGAAATCACGCAAGCCGTCTTCCAGCTGCAGGCCGAACTTCGGCCAGCCCTGATCGAGGCCGCGTTGCTGGCCTTCGGTCATGCGCCCGGCACGCATCACAAAACTCTTGATCGCGCGGTGCTTGGAGGTGTCTTCAGCCGGCTCAGGCTGTTGCTGCAATTCAGTCATGCTGTGCTCGTTACTTGATCAGGCCATCCAGCGGCGAAGAAGCGCTGGCATAGAGTTTTTTCGGCATACGCCCAGCCAGGTAGGCCATGCGCCCGGCGATGATCGCGTGCTTCATCGCCTCGCCCATCAGAATCGGGTTCTGCGCGTGGGCAATCGCGCTGTTCATCAGCACCGCCTCGCAGCCCAGCTCCATGGCAATGGTGGCATCGGACGCGGTGCCGACACCGGCATCGACCAATACGGGAACGGTAGCTTCTTCGAGGATGATGCGCAGGTTGTACGGGTTGCAGATGCCCAACCCGGTGCCGATCAAGCCGGCCAGCGGCATCACCGCGATGCAGCCCATAGCCGCTAGTTCGCGGGCGATGATCGGGTCATCGCTGGTGTACACCATCACGTCGAAGCCGTCCTTGACCAGCACTTCGGCGGCCTTGAGGGTTTCGATCACATTGGGGAACAGGGTCTTCTGGTCGGCCAGCACTTCCAGCTTGACCAGCTTGTGGCCGTCGAGCAGCTCGCGGGCCAGGCGGCAGGTACGTACGGCTTCGATGGCGTCGTAACAGCCGGCGGTATTCGGCAGGATGGTGTACTTGTCCGGCGAGATCACATCCAGCAGGTTCGGCTCGCCCGGGTTCTGCCCGATATTGGTACGGCGCACCGCCACGGTAACGATCTCGGCACCCGAGGCCTCAATGGCCAGGCGGGTTTCCTCAAGATCCTTGTACTTGCCGGTACCGACCAGCAGACGCGACTGGTAAGTACGGCCGGCCAGGGTAAAAGGCTTGTCGCTGGGAACGTGGCTCATGGGTAATCCTCGTAAAGTGGGCGAGCAGTCAGCGGGCTAACACTGGTTTCAACCGCCACCAATCGCATGTACCACTTCAACCTGGTCACCTTCGCGCAAGGCGGTGGTGGCGTGCTGGCTGCGCGGCACGATATCCAGATTGAGCTCAACCGCCACGCGGCGTCCGGCCAGATCCAGACGGTCGATCAACCCGGCGACGGTGGCGCCGTCGGGCAATTCGAATGCTTCACCGTTTAACTGAATATGCATGACGGGTCGGTCACAACTGGGAAAAGGGCCGGCATTCTAGCCTGATCATGGGCGTTGACCAAGGCTGAAGGCTGCCGCTCGTCCTGCTTTCTGACTTACGGGTCAGGCGATACCACGGCCGCCCAGCTTCCAGGCCGCCATGCCCAGGCACAACCAGCCCGCGAGAAACGCCAGGCCACCGAAAGGCGTGACCATGCCCAACGCACCGATGCCGCTCAAGGTCAGGGCATACAGGCTGCCGGAGAACAGCACGATGCCCAGGGCAAACAACGCGCCGGCGCAATTTACCAGGGGCACCGGCCGCAAGATGGCTAGCAGGCCGACACCGAACAGCGCCAGCGCGTGGATCAGCTGGTAGTGGGTGCCGGTCTGGAATACCGCGAGATAAGCCGGTGTCAGCTGACTCTTCAGGCCATGCGCGGCAAAGGCACCCAGGGCGACACCGGTAAAACCGGCGCAGGCGGACAGCAATAACCACAGACGAGCCATGCATCACTCCAGCTATAAAGACAGGGCTGGCTATAATGGTCGGCAAAATCATCCCGGCCAAGCACGCATGTTTCGATCTATCGCCCGTCGCCTGCTCAAACTCCTGCTCTGGCTGATCCTCGGCTCGGTATTGCTGGTGTTGTTGTTTCGCTGGGTGCCGCCACCCGGCACAGCGCTGATGGTCGAGCGTAAGATCGAATCCTGGCTCGACAACCGGCCCATCGACCTGCAGCGCAGCTGGCGCCCGTGGAGTGAACTGCCGGACGACCTGAAGATGGCGGTGATCGCCGGCGAGGATCAAAAGTTCGCTGAACACTGGGGCTTTGATGTCGCGGCCATCCAGGCAGCCCTGGAGCACAACCAGCAAGGCGGCTCGCTACGCGGCGCCAGCACTCTCAGCCAGCAGGTGGCGAAGAACCTGTTTCTCTGGTCAGGGCGCAGCTGGCTGCGCAAAGGCATGGAGGTGTGGTTTACCGGGCTGATCGAACTGCTCTGGCCCAAGCAGCGGATTCTTGAGGTGTACCTCAACAGCGTCGAGTGGGGCGATGGCGTGTTTGGCGCCGAAGCGGCGGCGCGGCATCACTTCAAGGTCGGCGCGCCCTACCTGTCACGCCAGCAGAGCAGTCTGCTGGCCGCCGTGCTACCCAACCCGCGCGAGTGGAGCGCCAGCCGTCCGAGCGCGCGCATCAGCCAGCGGGCCAACTGGATTCGCCAGCAGATGTGGCAACTGGGCGGCAGTCATTACCTCAACCGCCTGCAACCCAGCCACCCCGAATGGTGGCCGAGCTGGTTAAAGGGCGTTTAGCTCAGCGCTGTTTAAGCAGATGCCGCGGCACGGCATAGAGGAAGTACAGCTCTTCATCTTGCAGATGCGCGGTCATGCCCAGCTCGGGATAGACCCAGGCCTGCCCCTCGGCCAACTCCAGGGTCAGACGCGGCTGACCGATACTGACGGCGAGTCGCGTAACATCCAGCGGCGCCGGCGGCAACAGGGTCAGCGCAATAATCGGGCGATTGGCCAATGACACCAGCAACTGGCTGCCCAGCGGCTGCTCCTTATCCGTCGGCTTTAGACCGGCAGCGGCCAGCAGGCTTTCGCGCTCGGCTTTGTCCAGACCGACTTCCGCCTCCAGCGACCAATTGCCATCAGCATCCTGCAATTCACCGCGATACAGCAGGCGTGCGCCTTCCAGATTAGGCTGCAGCCATAGCTCGCCATCCAGAGCATCATGCAAGAGCACCAGGCTCAGGCGATCATCGGCCAGCGGCGTAAGCACCTTGGCTTGCCATTCTGCCAGCCAAGGCAAGGGTTGCGCGGCCGGCTGCGGGCGCATCAGCCACGCGCCCCAGGCAAAGAACAAGGCGGCGACCACAGCAAAGATCAGCCAGTGCTGCGGGCGTATGGGCGGTAATTTCATCGAGGTTTTCCTTGACCATAAAAAATCGCCGGGAGCGATTTTTAACGTCGCGCAGCGACGCTGCCCGAAGTGTGGCCCCCGTATGGCAGGCCATAAAAAAGCCGCACCTGGGTGCGGCTTCTGACAGTAGCGCGATTTACGCGGCGATCGAGCCCTTGAGCTTGTTCATCGCGTTCTTTTCCAGCTGACGAATACGCTCGGCCGATACGTTGTACTTGGCGGCCAGGTCATGCAGCGTGGCTTTTTCTTCGGCCAGCCAGCGCTGGTAGAGGATGTCACGGCTGCGCTCATCCAGACCTTCCAGCGCTTCATGCAGATTGGCGTTGGAGCTGTCGCTCCAGTCGGAATCTTCCAGCTGACGCGCCGGGTCGTAGCGGTGGTCTTCCAGATAATGCGCCGGCGACTGGAAGGCGCTTTCGTCGTCCGCTTCGGCAGCGGGATCGAAGGCCATGTCATGGCCGGTCAGGCGGCTTTCCATCTCACGCACTTCACGCGGCTCAACGCCCAGGCTTGCGGCGACGGCATGCACTTCGTCGTTATTCAGCCAGGCCAGACGCTTCTTCTGGCTACGCAGGTTGAAGAACAGCTTGCGCTGCGCCTTGGTGGTGGCGACTTTGACGATGCGCCAGTTTTTAAGGATGAACTCATGGATCTCGGCGCGAATCCAGTGCACGGCGAACGACACCAGGCGCACACCCATTTCCGGGTTGAAGCGCTTGACCGCCTTCATCAGGCCGACGTTGCCTTCCTGAATCAGGTCAGCCTGGGCCAGGCCATAACCGGAGTAGCTGCGGGCGATATGTACAACAAAACGCAGGTGAGCCAGCACCATTTGCCGGGCGGCTTCGAGGTCTTGTTTGTAGAAGAGACTTTCCGCCAGTTCACGCTCCTGCTCGGGGGTCAACAGCGGGATGCCGTTCACCGCATGCACGTATGCCTCCAGGTTGGCACCCGGAACCAGAGCATGAACAGGTTGCAAAGAAGTGGACATTTGAATCCTCCGACTTACGAATCGTGGAGCAGTCTAGCACTGCTCCTTGGGACTTTATACCGAGGTACAAGTTCCCTTACACATAGTCAATATCAAGCAAAACAATAACTTACTATCTCGGGGCCAGTTCGCTCAAGTGCCTTGCGACCGCCAGCCAGGCGCCAATATAGCCCAACAGCACTGCGCCGAGCAGCAGGGATAGACCATCGGCTATCGGCACGCCCGCCAGGGCGAAGTCGCTGCCGTACAAACCGGCCAGGCGCACCACGGCGTCATTCAGCCAGCCCAGGCCGTAGGCCAGCAGCAGCCAGGCCAGCAGGCCAGCCCCCAAGCCGTAAAGCGTGCCCATATAGAGGAAAGGCCGGCGCACGTAGCTGTCGGTGCCACCAACCAGCTTGATCACCTCGATCTCGGTGCGGCGGTTCTCGATGTGCAGACGAATGGTATTGCCGATCACCAGCAACAGCGCCATCACCAGCAACAGGGTCAGACCGAAGACAAAGCGCTCACCCAGCTTGAGCATGGCGCTCAGGCGTTCCACCCAGAGCAGATCAAGCTGCGCCTGTTGCACCCGCGGCAACTCGGCAAGACGCAGACGCAGTGCCTCCAGGGCGACCTTGTCGACTTGCTGCGGCGTCACCACGATCACCCCAGGCAGCGGGTTGTCAGGCAGTTCCTTAAGCGCTTCGCCAAGGCCGGACTGTTGCTGGAACTCGGCCAGAGCCTGCTCGCGGCTGATCCACTCGGCCTCTTCCACATCGTCCATTGCCGCAATCTGCTCGCGCAGCGCCTGGCCCTGGGCATCCGTGGCGTCGATCTGTAGAAACAGGGAAATCTGCGCCGCGCGCTGCCAGGACACACCCAGGCGCTCGACGTTATCCAGCAGCAGCGCCAGGCCCATGGGCAGGCTCAGGGCCACGGCCATCACCAGGCAGGTAAAGAAGCTGCCGATCGGCTGCTTGCCCAACCGGCGCAGGCTGTCGACCAGGCTGGCGCGGTGGTTTTCCAACCATGAATGCAGCTGGTGGGAAAAGCTCGGACCGTCGTCGTCCGGCGTCGGCGATTCGGACTTCTTCGGCGCGGCACCGACGCGCTGCGCGGGCTGCGGAGGCGGCATGCGGGTGGCGCTCATGCGGCCTCCCCGTCGCCGATCAGGCGGCCGCGCTGCAGGGTCAGCATGCGGTGGCGCATGCGCGCGATCAGCGCCAGGTCGTGGCTGGCGATCAGCACGGTGGTGCCCAGGCGGTTGATGTCTTCAAACACCCCCATGATCTCGGCCGCCAGGCGCGGATCGAGGTTACCGGTGGGCTCATCCGCCAGCAGCAGCGCCGGGCGATGCACAACGGCGCGGGCGATACCGACGCGCTGCTGCTGACCGGTAGACAGGTCGCCAGGGGATTGCTCGGCCTTGTCGGCCAGGGACACGCGCTCCAGCGCGGTGCGCACGCGAGTGCCGATTTCGTCCTTGGACAGGCCGAGAATCTGCAGCGGCAGCGCCACGTTGTCGAATACGCTACGGTCGAACAGCAGCTGATGGTTCTGGAACACCACGCCGATCTGCCGACGCAGAAACGGAATCTGCGCATTGGTGATGTGCGACAGGTCCTGCCCGGCCAGCAGCAGCTTGCCGCTGCTCGGTCGCTCCATCGCCAGCAACAGGCGCAGCAAGGTGCTCTTGCCGGCGCCGGAGTGCCCGGTGACGAAGAGGAACTCGCCACGGCGCACGTGGAAACTCAGTTCGTGCAGCCCGACGTGGCCGTTGGGGTAGCGTTTACCGACCTGCTCGAATTTGATCATCCTATTTCTCCGCGAACAGCGCCTGAACGAAGGCTTCAGCCTCGAAGGTGCGCAGGTCATCAATGCCCTCGCCCACCCCGATATAACGAATCGGCAAAGCAAACTGCTTGGCCAGGGCGAAGATCACCCCACCCTTGGCGGTGCCGTCCAGCTTGGTCAGCGCCAGGCCGGTGAGGTTTACCGTCTGATTGAATTGCTTGGCCTGATTGATCGCGTTCTGCCCGGTACCGGCGTCCAGCACCAGCAGCACTTCGTGCGGCGCGGTGTCATCCAGCTTGCCAATCACCCGGCGGACCTTCTTCAGTTCTTCCATCAGGTTGTCTTTGGTGTGCAGACGCCCGGCGGTGTCGGCGATCAGCACGTCCATGCCACGCGACTTGGCCGCCTGTACCGCATCGAAAATCACCGAGGCGGAGTCGGCGCCGGTGTGCTGGGCGATTACCGCAATCTGGTTGCGCTCACCCCACACCTGCAGCTGCTCGACGGCGGCGGCGCGGAAGGTGTCACCGGCGGCCAGCATGACCTTTTTGCCATCCTGCTGGAGTTTTTTCGCCAGTTTGCCGATGGTAGTGGTCTTGCCGGCGCCGTTAACGCCGACGACCAGAATCACATAGGGCTGCTTAGTGCTATCAACTCTCAGCGGCTGCTCGACCGGTTTGAGCAGCGCAACCAACTCATCCTGCAGTGCCTTGTACAGCGCGCCGCTGTCGGCCAGCTCCTTGCGCGCCACACGCTTGGTCAGGTTGCCGATGATCGCCGTGGTGGCCTCGACGCCAACGTCAGCGGTCAGCAGGCGCGTTTCCAGGTCTTCGAGCAGGTCATCGTCGATGGCCTTCTTGCCGAGAAACAGGCTGGCCATGCCCTCGCCGAGGCTGGCGCTGGTTTTCGACAGGCCTTGCTTGAGGCGCTCGAGAAAGCCCGCCCGGGTTTCTTCGGCGCTTTTGACCGGAGCGGCGACAGGTTGCACGACTGCAGGTTCCGCCACGGGCGGCACGACAACCGGCTCAACCAGCGCAGGCTGTTCAATATGGGCATGCAGCACTTCGCTGCCGGCATTGATACGGAAACGCGACGGCCGTGGCTGTGGATTGGCTTCGCTGGCTTCAGGCCGCGCGGGAGCGACAGTCAGCTCAACCGGGACAGGGACCACCGGCGCAGGCTGCGGCTCGACAACGACTTCTGCGGGAATGGCCGGCGACTCAACTGGCGCAGCGACTTCGCTTACCGGCGCAACGGGCGCAGATACGGGCTCGGCAACAGCCGGCACAACAGGCTGCTCGCTGACGGGTGTCGGTTGCGGCTCAGGGCTGGTCGGTGCTTGCGGCTTCTTGCGCAGCCAGCCGAACAGGTCTTTCTTCTCCGCAGGCTTCTCGGTGGAGGCCGGCGCAGAAGGCGCGGGAGTGTTCTTCTCGTCGTTGGGACCAAACATGGAGGACGGCTATCTCGAAAGGTGCGACACGCCGGTACAAGGCTCAGAAAGTATTACCCACGCAGCGCAACAGAGCTGAAGAGTGTGCGCAGTAATACCCGGATGCCCCAGCAGACACGGCCGCCAGTAAAACGGATGCGTATCCTAGCACCTCCGCGCCCGCTGGCGCTAAGACCAAGCGGGCCCGTCCGACAGCACGTGTTACTCCTTAGAAGGTCTTGCTGGCGCTGGCGACCAGGGTCGGGCCGCAAAGGTCGTCGTAGCCGTTGAAGTTCAAGCACTCGGCTTTCGACTGGTCGGTGTCGATGTAGCTCAGCCCCCAGGTCACGCCGATCAGGTCGCGAGTCAGGTCGACCTGCCAGTAGTCATAGCTCTGCCGCGACCTGCTGAAATCTTCATTCCAGAGCACATCGTCCTTGTAGTCGACGTTGCCGTAGCGAGCATCCAGGGCCACGTCCAACGGCAACAGGGTGCGATAGCCGATATATGAGTTGAGCTTGTCTTCGTCGGTATCGACCGAATACTTGCCGCCGACATAGGCGCCGTAGGCCTCGAGGGTGACGATGATGTCGCTGCTGTTGAACTGGCTTTCGCCTGGGTAGGTGTACTTGCTGTACATGGCGTCCAGGCTGATGTTGTCGTTGATCTGCCAGTAGTAGCCGGCGTAGTAGTCGACTTCCTGGCGGGTGCCGTAGTTATCGTCATTTTCCCAGTCGTAGCCAAAATTGACATGGCTGGTCCAGGCCCCGAGGTAAGCACCGCTGACGTGGCTGAGCATCACGTCGAGCTGCGCGGCCGGGTCGCCGAGGGTTTGCGAAACGCCGTCGGAGCGGTAGTCGCTGACCACTTTGGGGGTAATCAGCAGGGCGAACTGATCATTCAGCTCCACTGCCTGGCTGCAGAGGGGCAGCAGCGTCAGGCTGGCGAGGGTGAGGATGGGTAATACGCGCATTGGCTATTCCTTATTGTTATGGGTCTGTGGCGACTGCTGGACAAGGCTCCGCCCGATGCGGGGAGCAGTGCCGATAAGGCGGAGCGGGCGGAGTCGGGGTCAGGAGGCCGGGGCGTAAACCTGTTTGCCGGCGAAGAAGGTGCGCAGCACCTGGGTGTCGAACAGCTCTTCATCGCTGACCTTGAACACATCGCGGTCGAGGACGATCAGGTCGGCCTGCTTGCCGGGTGCCAGAGAGCCGATCTGGCTGTCCAGGCGCAGTGCCTTGGCGGCATTCAGGGTGTAGGCCTGGAACATGCTTTCGCGGTCGATGCTTTCCTTGGCATTCAGCACGCCCATCGGCCCTTTGCGGGTGCTGGCCTGGGCGATGGCATTCCACGGATTGGGGCTGGATACCGGCCAGTCGCTGGCCCCGGCGATAGTCGCGCCGGCCTGGTGCAGCGAGCGCGCCGGGTACTGATACTGGTAAGCGGCGGCGCTGACGTAGGGTTTGACCAGCTCTTCTGTGTAGGTCTCGGCGGTGGCCCAGAGCAGCTGCATCGAGGCGATCACGCCGAGCTGCTTGAAGCGCGCAAACTCCTTCGGGTTGACCAGCTGCAGGTGGCTGATGCTGTGCGGCACAACCGCCGGCTTGAGCGAGCGTGCGTACTCGAAGCCATTCAGCGCTTCGCGCACCGCGCGATCGCCGACCGCATGCACATGCATGATCCAGCCGCGCTGCTCAGCCGCCACCGCCAATTTGCCGAAGTTCTTCGGGTCGATCAGCAGCTCACCGCGTTTGAGGCTGTTCTTGAACGGGTCGATCACCGCAGCGGTCTGGCCGGGGAACTCCATCACACCGTCGGCGAAGATCTTGATCCCGGGGAACGTCAGATTCGGCACGCCCTCGAATTGCTGCATAACCTTGCCCAGCACTTCGAGGTCGGCCGGCGTGCTCTGCGGATGGGTGATCAGCAGCGCCGCAACGTGGGCGCTCAGCTCGCCGCTCTCGGCCAACTTGCGATACAGCGGCAGTACGCCGACATCCTTCTCGGTAGGGCGCATTTCGAACAGCGAGTCGCCGCTGCCGGCATTGGACGCCGCGTCCATCCAGGCGGTAACGCCGACCTGGTTATTGACCTTCACCGCCTCACGCGCCGCGTTAAGCATCACCGCCTCGGTGGGTGCGGGCAGTTGGCTGCGCACCCGATCCCAGCCGTTTTCCGCCAGGTAGCCAGTGGGGGTGAAGTCGGCGCTATGGCCGATATAGTTGCGCTCCTTCTCCGGCAGGCTTTTCACCAGCGCGGCATCGATCTTCACCCGCCTCAGCATGGCGTTGTTGGCCCAGCCGGTATGGCCGTCGATGCCATTCAGCACCACCGGTTGATCCGCCCAGCGGCCCTGGTTGAAGATCTTGCCCAGCCCGGCGCTCTGCTCCCAATAGCCCGAACTGGCACCGGAGATGACGATGATATCGCCCACCCGCGCCGCACCGGCCTGATCCTGGGCAATGATCCATTGCTCCAGCTCGGCCAGCGGTTTGACTTCGTCATACAGGTTGGAGCCCATGCTGTCGTAGGCGGCCACCACCGGGTGGCTGTGGGTGTCGATCATGCCCGGCATCAGCACCTTGCCGGCCAGGTCGATCAGCTGCGTATCGCCATCGGCCAGGGCCTTGATCTCAGCATTGCTGCCCACCTTGAGGATCTTGCCATCGGCCACCGCGACCGCTTGTGCCAAAGGTTGGCCCGGTTCGGCGGTGTACACCTTGCCGTTAAATAGCAGCAGGTCAGCGGCCGCCATGGCTTCCATCGAGGAAAAAGCCATGGCTGCGGCCAACAGGCTTGGAATAAATCGTTGCATTGCCTTAGCCTCTTGTTCTTATTGGTTTCGCCGCGAGACTAGCGCCTGGCAGAGTGACGCAGAACCACAGCGCCAAGCAAAACGCTTTTGCCCAACAGGAAAAACTCTATGGACAAGCTCAGCGCCCTGAGCATGTTTGTCGCCACCGCCGAGCACGGCAGCTTTAGCCGCGCCGCCGAGCAACTGGGCAAGACGCCTTCGGCCCTGACCAAGGCGGTCAGCCATCTGGAAGCCGAACTGGGCGCGCAGCTGTTCGAGCGCAGCACCCGCCGCACTGCGCTGACCGAAGCCGGGCGGCTCTATCTGGACACCGCGCGCCAGGTGCTACAACGCCTGCACGATGCCGGTGAGGAAATCGGCCAGCTCAAGCACGGCCTGCATGGCAACCTGCGCCTGACCGCGCCGCTGGGCTTTGGCCGGGCGTTTCTCGATGAGGCTTGTGGTGGCTTTCTCGCCGCCAACCCACAAATCCGCCTGCGTGTCGATCTGAGCGACGCCTTTGTCGATCTGGTCGAAGGCGGTTATGACCTGGCCCTGCGCGAGGGCCGCAGCGACCTGCCGGGGCTGATCGCCAAACCCCTGGGGCACAACCGTATCGTGCTATGCGCCAGCCCGGCCTACCTGGCCGCCCACCCGACGCCGGTGCGCCCCGAGCACTTCGCCCAGCACCAGTGGCTGCTCTACCGCCACCCATCGCTGGACCAGCACTTCTGGTGGCTGGCGCAAAACGGCGTGCGCCTGCGCGTCCCAGTGCCTAATGCCCGCCTGGAAAGCGACAACTACGACCTGCTGCTGGCCAATACCCTGAGCGGCGCCGGCCTGTACGGCTGTCCGACCTGGAGCGTGCAGCCGTATCTGGACAGCGGCCAACTGGTGCAGGTGATGAGCGAGTATGACTTCGACCCGGATGCCTTCGGCCCACTGATCCTCGCGGTATACCCCAGCCATCGGCGCGCCACGCGCAAGGTGCAGGCCTTTATCGATTACCTGGCGGCGTTTCTCGACGCTCGCGGGCTGGGCCTCAATTCCGCCGCCGAGACCTGAACAATAGCCACGGCACAGGCGGAACCGGCCCACACCGGCAAGGTCTCACGGTTCTGTTACGCGCCGCTTGCCGTTAGAATCCGCCCCTGCCTGAGCCGCCCGAAAGGCCGAGGCTATGCAGATCGCACACAGGTTCTATGGATTGACTGCCGCAACACGCCATACTCTGCCGCAGGTTTTGCCCAACACCTCATACCTGCGCTTCACAGCGTGCCGAGTCGCCCTCCGCGCCACGGCAACATGTCATTTACGGTGAACAGACTCCCATGCCAACGCTTGCCCATCGTGTCGCCGCCCTATGTTTCGGCGTGCTCTTTACACCGCTGCTGGCCCTGGCCGCAGAGCCGCAACCCACCCACGAATTCATCCTGGACAACGGCCTCAAGGTCATCGTGCGCGAAGACCATCGCGCGCCGGTGGTGGTCAGCCAGCTCTGGTACAAGGTTGGCTCCAGCTACGAGACGCCCGGTCAGACCGGCCTGTCCCACGCCCTCGAACACATGATGTTCAAGGGCAGCCGCAAGCTCGGCCCCGGCGAAGCATCGCGCATCCTGCGTGAACTGGGCGCCGAGGAAAACGCCTTCACCAGCGACGATTACACCGCCTACTACCAGGTGCTGGCCCGCGACCGCCTGGCCATCGCCCTGGAACTGGAAGCCGACCGTCTGGCCAGCCTCAAGCTGCCGGCCGATGAGTTCGCCAAGGAAATCGAGGTAATCAAGGAAGAGCGCCGCCTGCGCACCGACGACAAACCGTCGAGCCTGGCCTATGAGCGCTTCAAGGCCATGGCCTACCCCGCCAGCGGTTACCACACGCCAACCATCGGCTGGATGGCCGACCTCGAGCGCATGACCATCGAGGAACTGCGCGCCTGGTACGAAGCCTGGTACGCGCCAAACAACGCCACCCTGGTGGTGGTCGGTGACGTCAGCGTCGCCGAGGTGAAGATCCTCGCCGAGCGCTATTTCGGCGCCATCCCCAAGCGCACAGTGCCCACGGCCAAAGCGCCGCGAGAGCTGGCCGCACCGGGCGAGCGACGCATCACCCTGCACCTGAAAACCCAGCTGCCAAGCCTGATGATGGGCTTTAACGTGCCGGGCCTGGCCACCGCCGAACAGCCGCGCCAGGTGCATGCCCTGCGCCTGGCTGCCGCCCTGCTCGATGGCGGCTACAGCGCCCGCCTGCCGACACGCCTGGAGCGTGGCGAGGAACTGGTATCCGGCGCGTCAGCCTGGTACGACGGTTTCTCCCGTGGCGACAGCCTGTTCATCCTGTCCGCTACGCCCAACGTGCAGACCGGCAAAACCCTGGAACAGGTCGAAGCCGGCCTGTGGCGTGAGCTGGAGGATTTGAAAAACACCCCGCCAAGCGCCGAGGAACTGGCCCGCGTGCGTGCGCAAGTAATCGCCGGCCTGGTCTACGAGCGTGATTCGATCACCAGCCAGGCCACCGCCATCGGCCAACTGGAAACCGTCGGCCTGTCGTGGAAGCTGATTGATCAGGAACTGGCCGAACTGGAAGCCGTGACCCCGGCCGATATCCAGCAGGCCGCCAGCACCTTCTTTACCCGCGACCGCCTGAGCGTCGCCCATGTTCTGCCTGAGGAGAAGCGCAATGAGTGAGCGCAATGGCCTGCGCTACGGCCTGCTCGGCCTGGCGCTACTGATATTGATGGCGCTGCTGGCCCTGGTGATCAACCGCCCGGATAGCAGCCCAACCGCGGCTCCGGCCGCCGAATCGACCAGCATCGAATCCCTGGCCGCCCTTGGCGATCAGCCGCCCAGCCGCCGCGACCTGAATATCCAGACCTGGCAGACCGCCGAAGGCGCCAAGGTGCTGTTCGTCGAAGCCCGCGAGCTGCCGATGTTCGACCTGCAACTGACCTTTGCCGCCGGAAGCAGCCATGACGATGGAACCGCCGGCCTGGCCATGCTGACCAACGCCATGCTCAACGAAGGCGTGCCGGGCAAGGATGTCGGCGCAATCGCCGCCGGTTTCGAAAATCTCGGCGCCAACTTCGGCAACGGTGCGTTCCGCGACATGGCCATCGCCAGCCTGCGCAGCCTCAGCGCCGCGGACAAACGCGAACCAGCCATGCAACTGTTCAATCAGGTGCTCGGTCAACCGACCTTCCCCGACGACGCCCTGGCTCGGATCAAAAACCAGTTGCTGGCGGGCTTCGAATACCAAAAGCAGAACCCCGGCAAGCTGGCCAGCCTGGCGCTGTTCGAGCGCCTATACGGCACGCATCCCTACGCGCACTCCAGCGACGGCAATGCCGAGTCGATCCCGGCCATCAGCCGTGAGCAGCTGCAGGCCTTCCACGCCAAGGCCTACACCGCCAATAACGCGATTATTGCGCTGGTCGGCGACCTGTCGCGCAGCGACGCCGAAGCCCTGGCCAGCCAGGTGTCCGCCACCCTGCCAAAAGGCCCGGCGTTGCCACGTATTGCTCAACCGGAAGAGCCCAAGCCGGGCCTGCAGCATATCGAGTTCCCGTCCAACCAGACCCACCTGATGATTGCCCAGCTCGGCATCGACCGCCGCGACCCGGACTACGCCGCGCTCTACCTGGGCAACCAGGTATTCGGCGGCGGTGGCTTCGGCACCCGCCTGATGACCGAAGTACGCGAGAAGCGCGGCCTGACCTACGGCGTCTACTCCGGTTTCAGCGCCATGCAGGCGCGCGGCCCCTTTATGATCAACCTGCAAACCCGCGCCGAACTCAGCGACGGCACTCTGCAGCTGGTCAAAAGCATGCTCGCCGACTTTATCGCCAACGGCCCGACCAATGATGAGCTGAACAACGCCAAACGCGAGCTGGCCGGCAGCTTCCCGCTGTCCACCGCGAGCAACGCCGCCATCGTCGGCCAGTTGGGCTCCATGGGTTTCTATGACCTGCCGCTGAGCTACCTGGAAGACTTTATGCGCGACGTCGAAGCGCTGAGCGTGGAACAGGTCAAGGCCGCCATGGCCAAGCACCTCAACCCCGACGCCTTGGTGATCGTCACCGCCGGCCCGAGCGTGGCGCAGAAAGAATTGCCGCCGCCCACCGACAACCCAGCCGAGCAACCTACTGGCGTCCCGGAGCACTGATGAGCAAGCGACCTAAGCCGCCGAAAGCCAACCCCGCCCATAGCGGCGATGGCCAACTGCGGATCATCGGCGGGCAATGGCGCTCGCGTCAGTTCAACTTCCCCATGGCCGCCGGGCTTCGGCCGACGCCAAACCGGGTGCGCGAAACCCTGTTCAACTGGCTGGCGCCCTATGTCGAGGGCGCCAAGGTGCTCGACCTGTTCGCTGGCAGCGGCGCGCTGTTTCTTGAAGCGCTGTCACGCGGCGCCGGCAGCGCCCTGGCCCTGGACCTCAATCCAGCCGCCATCGCCAGCCTGCGCGGCCACCTGCAAACGCTGAACTGCGACAACGGCCAGCTGCAGCAGACCGACGCCCTGCTCTACCTGCAGAACCCGGCAGCCACGCCGTTCGATCTGGTATTTCTCGACCCGCCGTTTAACCAGAACCTGCTGCTACCCGCCTGCACCCTGCTCGAGCAGCACGGCTGGCTGGCGGCCGACGCCTGGGTCTATACCGAAAGCGAGAACTCACCTTCCAGCCTCGACATGCCCGGCAACTGGCGTCTGCACCGTGAGCAGAAGGCCGGCCAGGTGTACTACGCGCTATGGCAGCGCACGGCCGCAGCCTGAGGCAAACTCCGGGCTTCACGTCGTGAAGCCCGGTCAGGTTCTGTTATTCGCCCCACTCATTTAACTTCCGTTTCACCGCCTCAGGCCCTAGCCTGAGCGCTTTCCCAATCGATATTTGTCATGCAAACGTCCTTCAAGCCCGCCTGGTGGCTACCCGGCCCGCATCTGCAAACCCTGTGGAACCCAATGTGTCGCCAACCGGCGAAGCTTGAGCGCACGCGCGAACGGCTGTGGCTGGACGATGGTGACTTTCTTGATCTGGACTGGCATGGCCCACACCAGGCCGACGCACCGCTGGTGTTGGTCCTGCACGGTTTGACCGGTTCATCCGACTCGCTGTATGTGCTGGGTTTACAGCAGAAATTGGCGGCTCAGGGCTGGGCCAGCGTGGCGCTGAACTGGCGCGGCTGCTCCGGCGAACCGAACCTGCTGGCCCGTGGTTACCACTCCGGCGCCAGCGAGGACCTGGCGGAAACCGTACGCCACCTGCGCGCCCAACGGCCGATGGCGCCGATCTATGCCGTGGGTTATTCCCTCGGCGGCAATGTGCTGCTCAAGTACCTCGGTGAAACCGGGGCCGACAGCCAGCTTCAAGGCGCTGCGGCAGTTTCAGTGCCGTTTCGTCTGGATCAGTGTGCCGACCGCATCGGCATGGGCTTTTCCAGGGTCTACCAGAGCCACTTTATGCGCGAGATGGTGGCCTACGTGAAGGACAAGCAGCGCCTGTTCGCCCACCAGGGCATGAGCGACCGCCTATCCACCCTGGAGAAACTCGGCCCGCTAGACAATATGCGCACTTTCTGGGATTTCGACGGGCGCATCACCGCGCCGCTGCACGGCTACGCCGATGCCAAGGACTACTACCGCCGCGCGTCCAGCCGCTACTTCCTCGGCCAGATCGAGACGCCGACGCTGATTATCCAGGCCGCCGACGATCCCTTCGTCTTCCCGCATAGCCTGCCCGAAACCAGCGAGCTGTCACCCAGCATCGAATTCGAACTGCACGCCCACGGCGGCCATGTCGGCTTTGTCGAAGGCAGCCTGGGTAAACCGGGCTATTACCTGGAGCGGCGCATTCCGCAGTGGCTGGCCGAGCAGGCGGCCAAACCCCTCTAGGCTCAGATCACCTGCTCCAACGGCACATGCAGCTTGGCGTACAGCGCCTCCACCGCCTCGCGCGCTTGCGGGGCGATATAGCCGCCTTCCAGCGTCAGCACCTGGTAGATGCCACGGCGCAGCATCTCTTGGCTGAGGTCACCGGGGTTGCCGCGGGTGGTGCAGAGAAAGCGCACCCAGGAGGTCATGATGATCCAGCTGTTGAGGGTCAGCGCCTCGATCTGCGGCGCATTCATCAGCAGGATGCCGGCCTCGACAAAGCCCTGATAAATGCCCTGCGCGCGCTGCAGGCAGCGCTGCGAGAACAGCTTGTAGCGCTCGGCCAGCTCAGCGTCGCTGTCGAGCAGGTGTTCCAGATCGCGGTGCAAAAAGCGGTAGTGCCACATCGCGGCGAGCAACGCTTCCAAATAGAAGGTCTTGTCCTGCACCGTCAGCGCGCGGCCTTCTGGGCGGCGCAGAAAGGTATCCACCTGACTTTCGTAGAGGGCAAACAGCTCGGCGATGATCGCCTGCTTGTTACGGAAGTGGTAGTACAGGTTGCCCGGTGAAATCCCCAGGTGCGCGGCGATATGGTTGGTGGTGACGCTGCGCTCGCCCTGGGCATTAAACAGCGCCAGGCTCTCCTGAATAATGCGTTCGCGGGTTTTCAGTGGGACTGACATAACGGCTCGTTCTCAACTCAAAAGCCCGGCAAAGGTACAGGCAGAACCATCAGAAGTGTTACCGGAAAAAGCCGCGGAAACATGCGCTAACTTTTCGTTGGGCTGCGTTGGTCGGCCAGGCAGGCGATGCTATTTGACAGATTAGAGCAATTGCTCTAAAAATCCAGCACACCTTTTCTGCAGCGGCCTCAGCTCATCTGACGCACTGCATTGCTGGAATGCCGAGGAGCTACACCATGGTCGCCGACGTCGCTTACCTAGAACAAAGCCTGCAACGCAGCCAACAGCAGCTCAGCCAGCTGGAGAGCAGCTTTGCCCGTCAGCGCCAGGCGTTCAAGACCAACCCCATGCCTTCGGCCGAGCAGCGCATCCAGTGGCTCAACGTGTTGCGCGACTTGCTCAGCAATGAGCGTGACGCGCTGATCGGCGCCATCTCCCAGGATTTCAGCAACCGCAGCGCCGATGAAACCCTGCTCGCCGAGTTGATGCCCAGCCTGCATGGCATTCACTACGCGACCAAGCGCATCAAGAAATGGATGAAGCCTTCACGGCGTAGCGTCGGCATGCAATTTATGCCGGCTTCGGCCAAGGTCATCTATCAGCCGCTGGGCGTGGTCGGGGTGATCGTGCCGTGGAACTACCCGCTGTTTCTCGCCATCGGCCCGCTGGTTGGCGCCCTGGCGGCCGGCAACCGGGTGATGATCAAGATGAGTGAGTCGACCCCGGCCACCTCGCAGCTGATCAAGGATCTGCTGGCTAAAGTCTTCCCCGAGGATCTGGTAACCGTGGTGCTGGGCGAGGCGGAAGTGGGCATGGCCTTCTCCAAACTGCCGTTCGACCATCTGCTGTTCACTGGCGCCACCAGCATCGGCAAACACGTGATGCGCGCCGCCGCCGAGAACCTGACCCCGGTCACCCTGGAACTGGGCGGCAAGTCACCGGCCATCGTTTCGGCCTGCGTGCCGTTGAGTGACGCCGCCGAACGTATCGCCTTCGGCAAAACCATGAATGCCGGCCAGACCTGCGTGGCCCCGGATTACGTGCTGGTGCCGAAAGACCGCGTGGAGGGCTTTGTCGAGGCTTACCGCAATGCGGTGCAGAGCTTCTACCCGCAACTCAAGGACAACCCGGACTACACCGCGATCATCAACGAGCGTCAGCAGCAGCGCCTCAATGGCTACCTGCAGGACGCTGAAAGCAAAGGTGCGACCATTATTCCGCTGTACCCCGAAGCTCAGGGCCGGCGCATGCCGCAGGCCGTGCTGCTGAACGTGACGGATGAGATGAAGGTGATGCAGGACGAGATTTTCGGCCCGCTGCTGCCGATCATCCCCTACGACAAGCTGGAAGATGCCTTCGCCTTTATCAATGAGCGCGACCGGCCGCTGGCGCTGTACTACTTCGGCTACGACAAGAGCGAGCAGCAGCGCGTGCTGCACGAGACTCATTCCGGCGGCGTGTGCCTCAACGACACCCTGCTGCACGTGGCCCAGGACGATATGCCATTCGGCGGCGTCGGCCCGTCCGGCATGGGGCATTACCACGGCCATGAAGGCTTTCTAACCTTCAGCAAGGCCAAGGGCGTGTTTATCAAGCAGCGCTTCAACGCCGCCAAGCTGATCTATCCGCCCTACGGCAAAGCCCTGCAGAAACTGGTGTACAAGCTGTTCGTTCGCTAACACAAAATGGCCTGATTCGGTGATAACAATAAATGCACAACACCATGCTTGAAGCGCCGAACCTGACTCGGCGCAACCTGCTCAAGGTCAGTTTGATGGGCTCGGCCTTTCTCGCCACCGCAGGGCTGACTGCCAGCCTCAGCGGCTGTTCGGCGAGCACGCCGAAAGCCGGTTTTGCGGTAATTCGCGAGTCCGATCTGGCCTTTCTGCATGCCTTGATCCCGGTGATGCTGGCCGGCGCGGTAACGGCCGAGAAGATGCCGCAAGCAGTCGAAGGCACCCTCGCCAGCCTCGACTACAGCCTTGATCACGTCTCGCCGGAACTGCTCAAGCTGACCGTGCAGCTGTTCGACGTGCTGGCCATGCCGATCACCCGCGGCCCGCTGACTGGCGTCTGGGGCAGCTGGGAAAACGCATCACCCGCCGACGTGCAGGCGTTTCTCGACCGCTGGCAGAACAGCTCGATCGGCCTGCTAAAAATGGGCCACGCCTCGCTGCTGCAGCTGGTGATGATGAGCTGGTATAGCCGGGCCGAGTCCTGGGCACATTGCGGCTACCCCGGCCCACCAACAGTCTGACCCTGCGTCACCTCTAATAAGAATTCGCCTGAGAGCACCTTAAATGCCTGTACCCGACAGCTTCAAAGAAGGCCTGGCCCGTGGCTGGAAGACCTATAACGGCTCACGCCTGGACAGCGATCTGACCCTGGAAGCCGACGTGGCCATCGTCGGCAGCGGCGCCGGCGGCGGCACCACGGCGGAAATCCTCAGCGCGGCCGGCTTCAAGGTGCTGTTGATCGAGGAGGGGCCGCTGAAGACCAGCGACGACTTCAAGATGCTCGAAGACAAGGCCTACGCCAGCCTCTATCAGGAAGGCATCGGCCGCATGAGCAAGGACGGCGCAATCACCATCATGCAAGGCCGCGCGGTCGGCGGCACCACGCTGATCAACTGGACCTCAAGCTTTCGCACGCCCGCGCCAACCCTGGAGCACTGGGCCAAGGAGCATGGCGTAAAAGGCCACAGCCCCGGGGAAATGGCGCCCTGGTTCGAGCAGATGGAACAGCGCCTGGGCGTCGCGCCCTGGGTCGTGCCGCCGAATGCCAACAACGCGGTAATCAGCAGCGGCTGCGACAAGCTCGGCTACGAGTGGCAGACGATTCCGCGCAACGTGCGCGGCTGCTGGAACCTCGGTTACTGCGGCATGGGCTGCCCGACCAACGCCAAGCAGTCGATGCTGGTCACCACCATCCCGGCGACCTTAGATAAAGGCGGCGAGCTGCTCTATCTGGCCCGCGCCGAGCGCCTGCTAATCGAAGGCGACCAAGTCACGGGCATCGAATGCCTGGGCATGGACGAACGCTGCGTCGCCCCCAATGGCCGCAAGATCACGATCAAGGCCAAGCATTACGTACTGTCCGGTGGCGGCATCAATACCCCAGGGATTCTCCTGCGCTCGAATGCACCGGACCCGCACCAGCGCACCGGCAAGCGTACCTTCCTGCACCTGGTGAACTTCTCCGCAGCCTTGTTCGATCAGGTGATCAACCCCTTCTACGGCGCGCCGCAGTCGATCTACTCCGACCATTTCCAATGGGATGACGGCACCGCCGGGCGCCTGTCTTACAAGCTCGAAGTGCCACCGCTGCAGCCGGCGCTGACCGCCACCCTGCTCGGCCGCTTTGGCATCGACAACGCCATGCGCATGGAGCAACTACCCAATACCAACGTAATGCTCGCCCTGCTGCGCGACGGCTTCCACCCGGACAGCGCCGAAGGCACGGTGGAACTGCGCGGCGATGGCAGCCCGGTGCTCGACTACCAGATGACCGATTACACCTGGGACGGCGTACGCCGCGCCTTCCATACTATGGCCGAGATCCAGTTCGCCGCCGGGGCCAAGGCTGTGCTGCCGCTGCACGCCGACGCCGGCTATGTGAAGACCCTCGCCGAAGCGAAAAGCCTGATCGACAACCTCAGCCTGGAGCTGTACCGCACTCGCCTGGGCAGCGCTCACGTCATGGGCGGCTGCGCCATGGGTGAAGACCCGCAGCAGGCCGTCACCGACAGCCTGGGTCGCCACCATCAACTGAGCAACCTGTCGATCCATGATGGTTCGCTGTTCCCCACCAGCATCGGCGCCAACCCGCAGCTGTCGATCTACGGCCTGACCGCCAAGCTGGCCAGCCAATTGGCTGAGCGGCTGCGCGCCTAGCTAATCTCGGAGGGGCCAGACCATGTTGCAGAAAGTGGTTTCCGTGCTGCTGATCATCGCCGGCATCATTCACTTGCTGCCGCTTAGCGGCGTACTCGGCGCAGAACGCCTGGCGCAACTCTATGGCCTGACCTTCCAGGAACCCAACCTGCTTCTGCTGATGCGCAGCCGCGCCGTGCTGTTTGGCCTGCTCGGCGCCTTGCTGGTCTACGCCGCATTCCGCCCAGCACTGCAACCGATCGCCCTGATCGGCGGCATGCTTAGCGTGCTGAGCTTTCTCTACCTGGCCTGGAGCACTCCCGGTTACAACGAGGCGCTGCGCCGAGTGGTGATCGCCGATTGGGTGGCGCTGGTATGTTTGGTGATCGCGTCCTTGCTGGTTTTTCTGGCCCGTAGCAGAACCTGAGGCCAAACGCACCGACTTGGCCGCAGTCGCCTTGCTGCGCTACCATCCGACTCCCCAACGGACCCGCCAGGACGTCACGATGAATCGAGTGTTATACCCAGGCACCTTCGACCCCATCACCAAGGGGCACGGCGACCTGGTCGAGCGTGCCGCACGGCTGTTCGACAGCGTGATCATTGCGGTCGCCGCCAGTCCGAAGAAGAACCCGCTGTTCAGCCTGGAGCAACGCGTCGAGCTGGCCCGGGAAGTCACCCAGCACCTGCCCAACGTTGAAGTAGTCGGCTTCTCCACCCTGCTGGCGCACTTTGCCAAAGAACAAGGCGCGAACGTATTCCTGCGTGGCCTGCGCGCGGTATCGGACTTCGAGTACGAATTCCAACTGGCCAATATGAACCGCCAGCTGGCTCCGGACGTGGAAAGCCTGTTCCTGACCCCGTCGGAAAAGTACTCGTTTATCTCCTCGACCCTAGTCCGCGAAATTGCAGCACTGGGCGGCGATATCTCCAATTTCGTGCACCCGGCCGTGGCCGCCGCGCTGACCGAACGCTTCAAGCGCTAAGCCATTGCCGCCAGGCCGCGTGCATGCGCGGCCCCGATGCGGCACAATTCGCGCCATAGTCTTTCTGCACACATCTAGGCTGCGCCCAGAGCGGCAGCAGGAGTGGTTCTGTCATGTCCCTGATCATCACCGACGACTGCATCAACTGCGACGTCTGCGAACCCGAATGCCCGAACGCTGCAATTTCCCAGGGCGAAGAGATTTACGAGATCGACCCCAACCTGTGCACTGAATGCGTCGGTCACTATGACGAGCCGCAGTGCCAGCAGGTCTGTCCGGTCGATTGCATCCCGCTCGATGAGAACAATGTCGAGAGCAAAGATGAGTTGATGCAGAAGTACCTGATCATTACCGGCAAAGCATGAAGACCGGCCGCCTGATCCGCGGCCTTCTCCCCTGGCGCCCGCTGCTCGGTGCGCTTGCCCTACTCTGCGCCCTTGAGCTGCATGCCGCAGCCCAGCCTGAACGCATCGCCATTGCCAGCGCACACCCAGCCGCCACCGTGGCCGGTCAGGAAACCCTGGCCCTGGGCGGCAACGCCTTTGATGCTGCAGTGGCCATCAGCGCAGCGCTTGCGGTGGTCGAACCCTACGGCTCTGGGCTGGGCGGCGGTGGTTTCTTTCTGCTGCGCGAAGCCGGCGAATCACCCACCTACCGCTTTCTCGATGCCCGCGAACGTGCGCCCCAGGCGGCGCATGCTGACCTTTATCGGGTTGACGGCGAGATCCGCAAAGACCTTTCGCTAAATGGCGCACTGGCCGCCGCCATTCCTGGCCTGCCGGCAGCACTGGTAGAGCTGGCCGAACGCTTCGGCCGCCTGCCGCTACGCGACTCGCTGGCGCCGGCCATTCGCCTGGCACGCAGTGGCGTCAGCATCGACCGGGTTTACCGGGAACGCGCCGGCTGGCGTCTCGATGCCATGCGCCAGCATGCGGAAACCGCACGAATCTTCCTCGATAAAGGGGAAATCCCCGAAGAGTTTGGCCTGCTGCGCCAGCCCGAACTGGCCCGCACCCTGGAGTTGCTTGGCACAAAGGGCCTTCAGGGCTTCTACGCCGGAACGGTGGCCGCGCAAATGGTCAAAGCGGTGCGTGATGCCGGCGGCATCTGGACACTCAAGGACTTGATCGACTACCGCATCGTTGAACGCCAGCCGTTGCGCGTATCGCTTGATCAAGGCCGTGAATTGATCAGCGCACCACCGCCCTCAGCCGGCGGTATTGCCCTGGGGCAAAGCCTGCTGATGCTGCAGCAACTGCCCTGGCAACAGGCTGATAGCGTGCAGCGCACTCACCTGGTGGTGGAAACGCTGCGCCGCGCCTACCGGGATCGTGGCCTGCTAGGCGACCCGGATTTTGTGCGCAACCCGGCGCAGCAACTACTGGCCCCTGCTTACCTAAAACAGCTGGCCAGCAGCATCGACCCACAACGCGCAACGCCGAGTGACAGCCTGCCGCCCAGCAAAACCTGGCAGGAAGGCGACCACACAACCCATTTCTCGGTGCTCGACAATGAGGGTAATGCGGTGGCCGCGACCCTATCGGTCAACCTGCCGTTCGGCGCAGCCTTTACCGCACCCGGCACCGGAGTACTGCTGAATAATGAAATGGATGACTTTGCGGCTGATATTCAGGGAGCCAACACATACGGTCTGACTGGTAGCCAGGCCAACAGCATCGCTGCCGGCAAACGACCGCTATCGAGCATGAGCCCAAGCTTTATCGAAAGCACCGAGGACTTCGCCAGCTTCGGCACGCCGGGTGGCAGCCGGATTCCCAGTATGGTGCTGCTGGCGATGCTGCAGTATTTGGATCAACAACCGATCGAGCGCTGGCCCAGCGTCAGCCGCTACCACCACCAATTCCGCCCGGATCTGATCGAGCATGAGTCGAACACATTCAGCCCAGCAGAAGTCGCGACGCTAGAAGCGCTCGGGCATCAATTGAAATCGACAGGCAGGCAATACGGCAATCAGCAGGTGCTGCTGTGGGACAAGCAGGGCGGGAAAGTTGAAGCGGCGAGCGATCCACGCGGGATCGGTACTGCGGTGGTCACACCAGTCGTACCGCAGTAATGCGGATAACTGATACGCCAGACAAGAGCTTCTCAGGGCTGCCAAACCAAACACCGCAGCAGCCCAGAAGCAGATAAAGCAATCAGTTCTGCTTGTAGCCGCTAGTGGTGCAGCCCAGGCAGCGTACAAAAGCTTCCTTGCCTGGCTCAACGACCAGTGCATGGCCCGCTTCACCAATATTACCGCCAGCGGCCGTGAACGGCAGGCTCACCACGAATGCCACAGCACCGATGGCAGTTGCGCCAATCAGCAATGGCCGGGCAATCAACAGATCGCCAATCATCGAAAACGCTTTTGGAGCGTTAGCCGTATAAAGAGGGTCGCCGCTAGTGTTCTGCTGCGCTACGTCAGCATAAGCCGGCAGCGCCAGCAGGCCAGTGGTCAGCGCCAGAGCAGCAGCGGTTGAGCGGAACAGTTTCATGGGGCGATCCTTCAGCTATTAGGAGGCGGTGAGACTAACTATAACAGCGCATTGGTAATTGTCAGCGTGACGGCCGTCAATCGCCATAAAAGGCGTATTGAGGTTTTTTCGGAATAAAGGGCCGGTAAAACGCCAGAATCTCCTTGAGATCGGCTGTTTCATCCCCGGTCGGCATAAAGGTCGGGCCAATAAATACACGCCGATTCTGGTAATCCAGAGCGCCAAGAACTATCGGCACGCCCGCACCGAGGGCAATGTGATAGAAACCCATCTTCCAACGTTCGACCTTTTTACGGGTTCCCTCCGGCGAGAGGATCAGCATAAATTGCTGATGTTCGCTAAAGGCCTGCACCGCCTGCTCAACCGTCTTGCCCTGGCGTTCGCGGCGAATAGCGATACCGCCCCACAGCCGCATCAGCGCGCCAAAGGGCCAGCGAAAAATCGTGTGCTTGCCGAACCAGCGGGCGTTCAGGCGCAGAACGAATTTCACCGCGATAAAAATCACGAAGTCCCAGTTCGAGGTGTGGTGCGCGCCAATCACTACAAACTTGTCGAGCTTCGGCAGCTGGCCTTCGATACGCCAACCCATCAATTTCAGCACCATACGGCCAACCCACTCGGCCAGAGGGTTACGGGGCAGATAGTTACCGGACATCAAAAACCTCGGTGTTTCTTATTGTTGTGTAATCAGTTCAGACACCCGTGCCTGACGGCCAAACTTAGCCCGACGAAAACCTCTTAACGTTGGCAGCGCGGACAATAAACGCTGGCGCGCTGACCCAGTTTGACCTCGCGCAGGGTGCTGCCGCAGTGCTTGCAGAATTCACCGCCGCGACCGTAGACGAACAGCTCCTGCTGGAAATAGCCCGGCTGACCATCACCACCGACAAAGTCACGCAATGTGGTGCCGCCGCGCTCGATGGCATGGGCGAGGATGCGCTTGATCTCATCCGCCAGCGTCAGATAGCGCGCCCGCGATACGGAGCCCGCCTCACGGCGCGGGTCGATGCCGGCAGCAAACAGCGCCTCGCTTGCGTAGATATTGCCGACACCAACCACCACGGCGTTGTCCATGATAAAGGGCTTGATCGCCATGGCGCGGCCACGGGACAGCTGAAACAGCCGCTCGCCATCGAACAGCTCGGTCAACGGCTCCGGCCCTAGCTTGCTAAGCAGCACATGGCTCAACGGCTCGGCGCTCCAGAGCAACGCACCGAAACGCCGCGGATCGGTGTAGCGCAGGGCCAGCCCCGACTCCAGCTCGATATCCACATGCTCATGTTTGGCCGCCGGCAGGCCCGCTTCGACCAGACGCAGGCTGCCAGACATACCCAGATGGCTGATCAAACTGCCGGTTTCGGCCTTGATCAGCAGGTACTTGGCACGCCGCTCGACGCATTCGATGCGCTGCCCGGACAGCTGGATATCCAGGTCTTCGGGTATCGGCCAGCGCAGGCGGCGTTCGCGCACGATCACCCGGCTGACGCGCTGGCCCTCAAGGAACGGCGCGATGCCGCGGCGAGTGGTTTCTACTTCAGGAAGTTCTGGCATAACGAGTGATCAGCTGAGCAATCCGAGCGGGCGCCTACCTTAGCAGGAATGCCCCAACATCGACGAGGCAGGCTAGCTGGCCGATTAACTCGCCCCTAAGTCGCGAATGCTCTCGCGCAGGTTCTCGAAGTCATAACCGGACAGGCCGACATACTCCAGCACCAGCTGTTCGATGCTCTGCCATTCATGATCATCCGGCTGATTGCCCAGCACCAGATGGCTTTCACAGATGTGCTCGGCCATCTTCAGAATCGCCAGCAGAGTTTTCAGCTGCGCATCGCGGCTGGAGTCCTCGGTAAAAATCGCCAGGGCGTTGTGGTGGCTGGCAATCGCCTCACACAGGTGCAACGGCAGGTTCCATGACTTGGCGGTGAAGTAGCCGACTACCGCGTGGTTGGTATTAAGCAGGCGGTTCTCGGTATCCACCACGCGGCGCTCACCGATGGCACTGGCGTAGGCCTCCTCCAACACAGTCATGTAATTGGGGAAGCGCTTGATCATCAGCGGAATGCCGCAGTTGTGAAACAAGCCGAGAGTGTAGGCCTCATCCGGCGAGTGATAGCCGATGCGCTTGGCCAGGGTCAGGCAGGTCATCGCCACATCCTGGGCGGTGTCCCAGAAACGGTTGAGGGTGACGATGGCCTCATCGGTCAGCTCGCCGCGGATCGACTGCGCATTGATCAGGTTGATCACCGTGTTGCAGCCCAGCAGGTTGACCGCCTGCTGGATCGAAGCGATGCGGTTGGTCAGGCCGAAAAACGGTGAATTCACCAGCTTCAGCAGCGCTCCAGACAGCCCAGGGTCCTGCCCAATTAGCTTGGCGATGGCACGCAGATCCGGGCTCGGCATCACCTGTTCCATCTGCAAATCCACCATGATCTGCGGCTGCGGCGGCACGCTAATGCCCTGCAGCACTTGCTGGATATATTCGGCGGAGAGCTCTTGGGGCATGACAGGAACAACCGGAATGAGAAGTGAACCACAGTCTAGCTAAACCCCCAGCACTTCCACAGGCGACTTTTGTAACCGCCGCAAGGCCAGCGAACCCGCTATAATTCCGCTCTTTTTTCGGAGTCCCCAGCATGTCCCTGCCCAGCCTGCGCCTGAAAGCCAACGCCGATCGACGCCTGCGCGCCGGCCATCTGTGGGTCTACAGCAACGAAATCGACGTCGCCGCCACCCCACTCAGCGGTTTCCAGGCCGGCGACCAGGCCATCCTCGAGGCGACCGGCGGTAAGCCGCTGGGCGTCGTCGCGATGAGCCCGAACAACCTGATCTGCGCGCGCCTGCTGTCGCGCGATGTCAAACACGTGCTGGACAAGTCGCTGCTGGTGCACCGCATCAATGTGGCCCTGTCGCTGCGCGAGCGGCTGTTCGACAAGCCTTGCTACCGCCTGGTGTATGGCGATTCCGACCTGCTACCAGGCCTGGTGGTCGACCGCTTCTTCGACATCCTGGTGGTGCAACTGGCCTCCGCCACCATGGAACGCCACAAGGATGACGTGCTCGCCGCGCTGATTCAGGTGTGCAAACCCAGCGGCATCCTGCTCAAGAATGACTCCGCCGCCCGCGACGCCGAGGGCCTGGCGCGTTATGTGGAAACCCCGTTCGGCGTGGTACCGGAGTGGGTTGCCCTGGAAGAGAACGGCGTGAAGTTTGAAGCGCCAGTGATCGAAGGGCAGAAAACCGGCTGGTTCTACGACCACCGCATGAACCGCGCACGCCTGGCGCCTTACGTCAAAGGCAAACGCGTGCTCGACCTGTTCAGTTATATCGGCGGCTGGGGCGTGCAGGCTGCGGCCTTTGGTGCCAGTGACGTGATGTGTGTGGATGCCTCCGGCTTCGCCCTCGACGGCGTGGAGCGCAACGCCGCGCTGAACGGTTTGACCGACCAGGTCGCCTGCGTAGAGGGTGATGTGTTCGAGGCGTTGAAACAGCTGAAATCCGCGGAAGAACGCTTCGACGTGATCGTCGCCGACCCACCCGCCTTTATCAAACGCAAGAAAGACCAGAAGAACGGTGAAGGCGCGTATCGCCGCCTTAATGAACAGGCTATGCGCCTGCTCAACAAGGACGGCATCCTGATCAGCGCCAGCTGCTCCATGCACCTGGAAGAAGACAACCTGCAGAACATCCTGCTGACCAGCGCGCGCCATCTGGACCGCAATATCCAGCTGCTCGAACGCGGCGCCCAGGGCCCGGATCATCCGGTACACCCGGCCATCAATGAGACCCGCTATATCAAGAGCCTCACCGTCCGCTTGCTGCCCAATAGCTGAGCACCTGCACCTGCCGAGTGCGTGTCGGCAGGTGCTTCTTTCTCTCCCGCGCTGTTACCACTCCCCACACCCGCCTGGCGCACCCCCGCGCCTGGGCTAGGCTTACCCCCCAGCACTGCAGCGCCCGCGATGAGCCACAGCGGACTGGCACAGTGCTTGCGTAACTTGAACATTCAAACAAGTACCCGTTACAGCATAGAAGCGGGCGCGCGGATTCAAGTATTCAGATAACGGCCACAAGCTGCTGTCTGTTCAGAGCACATTTGGGGAGGGGTATGGCTGACCTGGCTGGGGACAAACCGTTCCTGCAATTCACCAACGTCAAGAAGACTTACGACCACAAGAATCTAGTGGTCAAGGATTTCAACCTGGATGTGGCCAAGGGCGAATTTATCACCCTGCTCGGCCCTTCCGGCTCGGGTAAAACCACTTGCCTGATGATGCTCGCCGGGTTTGAGGACGTGACCAGCGGCGAGATCCTGATCAACGGCCGCTCGGTCACCAGCATCGCGCCATACCAGCGCAATATCGGCATGGTGTTCCAGCAGTACGCGCTGTTCCCGCACATGACCCTGCGCGAAAACCTCGCCTACCCGCTGAAGATCCGCAAGCAGCCCAAAGAAGTGATTCGCGCCAAGGTCGATGAATACCTGTCGCTGGTCGAGCTGCTGGATTTCGGTAACCGCTTCCCCGGGCAACTCTCCGGCGGCCAGCGCCAGCGTGTGGCCCTGGCTCGCGCGCTGATCTTCGCCCCCGACATCGTATTGATGGACGAGCCCCTCGGCGCACTGGACAAGAAGCTGCGCGAGCAGATGCAATTCGAGATCAAGCGCCTGCACGAGCAACTCGGTTTTACCGTGATCTACGTGACCCACGACCAGACCGAAGCCCTGACCATGAGCGACCGCATCGCCGTGTTCAATAACGGCATCGTCCAGCAGTGCGCGCCGCCCCACGTGCTCTACGAGCGCCCGGCCAACCTGTTCGTCGCCGACTTTATCGGCGAGAGCAACAAGCTCAAGGGCGTGATCGAATCGGTCGGATCTGAGACCGTCGAAGTGCGCCTGGACGACGGCGCCATGGTCAGTTCGCTGAAGGCCAACTGCACGGAAGTCGGCCTGCCCACCACGGTGTCGATACGCCCGGAGAAACTCACCTTTACCGACCGCCTAGGCGCCGCCGGCAACCAGGTCATGGCGCGTTTCATCACCCGCCACTATGTCGGCGAATACATCCGCTACCACTTCGAAACCGCTGACGGCACCGAGCTGGTGGTGAAGAACATGAATGACAGCAGCGCCCCGCAACTCAGTGCCAAGGAAGAAGTCGCCCTGGCCTGGCTGCCGCAAGACAGCCAG
>NZ_JBNXUH010000040.1:0-275 GCF_050563605.1 Pseudomonas peli
CCACATTGCAGTCTATTGGCATCGGTACCGACATTAGTGCTGTTTCAGGTTGTTCAGCACGACCTGGGCGGCACCTTCGGCAGCTGTGCCGATCTGGCCGATCACCCACGGCTGCTCGCCAGCGGCGGTAAGGGGTTGCAGAGKGATTTCGACCTGATCCTGCGCCACGCAGATAACCATGCCGACGCCGCAGTTGAGTACGCGGTGCATCTCGTGCTCATCCACATCTGTCTCTTATACACATCTCCGGCCCACGAGACGAACTGAGCGATCTC
>NZ_JBNXUH010000041.1:0-353 GCF_050563605.1 Pseudomonas peli
GTCTAGAGTCACTGCTGTAGGTGGGCGCACGCCGCGCCCCGAATGCAGCAGGAGAAATGCCATGGGAACTGTGCGCAGCTGCTTGTACATGCTGCTGTGGTCAGCAGTTTTAAGCGTACCGGCGCTGGCTGCCGATGATACGGCGGGGGCGAAGGACCATCCGCTGCTGTCACGCTACCCGAACTCGCATATCGTCGAATACGAGCAGAACTACAATGCTGCGCAGTTCGCCACCSGCACTCAGGACGGMGTGCCGAAGCGCCAGAACGAGGAAGGAGAAGAAAAGAAGATAAGCTATAAACACAACGCGGAAGAAAAAAAGAAGAGAAAAAAGAAGAAGAAGAGAAAAAACC
>NZ_JBNXUH010000209.1:0-515 GCF_050563605.1 Pseudomonas peli
ATAACCGCTCGAGGAGCGTCGTCGGCAGCGTCAGATGTGTGTAGGAGGCAGGCGCCTGCAGGAACAGCTGGCGCGGTGTGGGGTCGAGCAGGTCGRCGCCGCGCACCACGTCGGTCACGCCCTGCCARGCATCGTCGAGCACCACGGCCAGCTGGTAGGCATACAGGCCATCACGGCGGCGAATCACAAAGTCGCCCACCTCGCGTCCCAGGTGCTGTCTCTTATACACATCTCCGAGCCAGCGTCAGATGTGTATAAGAGACAGGGTCGGCGCCGCGCACCTCGTCAGTCACACCCTGCCAGGGATCGTCGAGCACCACGGCCAGCTGGTAAGCGTACAAGCCATCACGGCGGCGAATCACAAAGTCGCCCACCTCGCGGCCCAGGYGCTGGCGGTAGTTGCCCTGCAACCGGCCGCCACCGAGGTAGGGGAATGCCGGCACGCGCCCGCCAATCCCGGCGTCAGCAAAAAAGTGGGCTGCGGCGCGGCGGGGGGCGGGGCCGGATCCTTAAAC
>NZ_JBNXUH010000210.1:0-507 GCF_050563605.1 Pseudomonas peli
ACGCGGCCCCCCCCAAAACTCACCACTCGGGGGGCGTCGTCGCCAGCGTCAGATGTGTAAAAGAGACAGGCGCTGAACTGGGCCGACAGCGCCAGCCAGCTGGCCAAGCACCTGGGGCGTAACCGCGTGCAGCAGTTCAACCCCGCCGATGGCGTGCTGCTGGAACATCAACGCCAGCTGCAATGGATCACCCGTTTGCGCGAGGCCATCGAGCCTGTCTCTTATACACATCTGACGCTGGGAGATGTTTATAAGAGACAGGCGCCGGCCGGCGGGCAAAGCCCCGGGGGCGTACCCGCGTGCAGCAGTTAACCCCCGCCGATGGCGTGCTGCTGGAACATCAACGCCAGCTGCAATGGATCACCCGTTTGCGCGAGGCCATCGAGCTGGGCCACTTCGGGTTGTTCTAGCGGCGTGTGGGGGCGGGGAGGGGGAAATGAGAAGGAGTGAGGGATGAGTGTATAGAATACACATCTCAGAGACCACGAGACGAACTGAGCGATCTCG
>NZ_JBNXUH010000211.1:0-481 GCF_050563605.1 Pseudomonas peli
TAACAGGGGGAGAGACGTCGGCTGCGTCCGATGTTTAGAAGGGAAAGGGGCGGAAGCGTCAGTTGTGGAMTCGGTAGWTCATCCGGAACATCAACGATCCCCCACTGCARCTGTAGACGCTCGCCGAGCCGATAGCGCTCAATCGACAAATATCGTTGTGTCAGCTCCAGCTCCTCGCGCCAGGGCACCTGACTCTTATACACANTGTTTATAAGAGTCAGGGCGTCAGTTGTGGAGTCGGAAAATCAGCCGGATAATCACCGGACCCCCGCGGAAACTGTAGACGCACGCCGAGCCGATAGCGCTCAATCGACAAATATCGTTGTGCCAGCTCCAGCTCCTCGCGCCAGGGCACCAGACTGCCGGGCTTGGCCAGGCTGGCTCGAAACAGATCGGACATATCCAGCATCGCCGGCTCGGCCATGTACGGGGCGATCACTACCAGGCTGGCAATGCCTGGCTCTTATACACATCTCCGAGC
>NZ_JBNXUH010000212.1:0-466 GCF_050563605.1 Pseudomonas peli
GCTTGAGCAGCGCCTGGGTATCGCAGAACGGCGTCACCACTGTCTCTTATACTCATCTCGAGCCCACGAGACGACCAACACCCAGGTCCTTTTGTTGGGTGGTTCGTCGTCGGCAGCGCAAGATGTGTAAAACTGGCGGGGCGGCGTCGGCAGCGGCAGAGGTGTATAAGCGACAGCCGTTATATCTCAGGCCCGCTTTCGGAGACTGCGCATGCCCGCGCCCACGACCATGCCCCGCTGTTCGGATATGATGCATGCTGGCTCCCGCCGCCCACCCCCGCGGCTCTCTTTTGTTCCCATCTGGCGGTGCCGACGACGGCCCACGACTGTAGCTTATACCTATCTGCGTCTCGTGGGCTCGGAGTGTGTATAAGAGACAGTTCGGAGACTGCGCATGCCCGCTCCCACCACCCTGCCCCGCTGTTCTGTTTTGCTGCTTGCTGGCGGCCGTGGGCAACGCATGGGC
>NZ_JBNXUH010000213.1:0-459 GCF_050563605.1 Pseudomonas peli
ACATATGTACCAGCGAAAGCCCCCTCCTCCCTCTGCAATACGCCTAGCCGGTGTTACGCAAACCCGCCGCAATACCCGCCNGGCCCCGCCCCACCCGAACTCCACCCCTGGGGGGGCGTCGCCGGCACCGTCAGATGTTTAAAAGAGAAAGACATATGCACCAGCAAACCCCCCCCCCCCCCCCTCCAATCCCCTTAGCCGGTGTTACGCAAACCCGCCGCAATACCCGCCACACTGACCAGCAAGGCCTGTTCCAGAGGGCTGTCGGCCTGATTCTGTCTCTTATACACATCTCCCGAGCCCACGAGACGGCGCCGGCCCCCAACGAACCCCCGCCGGGGGGCGCCCGCCCCCCGGCGCAAGGTTTAAAAAAAGGACCGGCGGGTTGTCCCCAAACCCCGCCGCAATACCCGCCACACTGACCAGCAAGGCCTGTTCCAGAGGGCTGTCGGCCTGATT
>NZ_JBNXUH010000214.1:0-456 GCF_050563605.1 Pseudomonas peli
CCTCTTTTCTTTACTACCTTTCTCGTTTTCTTGCCACCTACACTACCGAGCGGTTCGTCGTGCTGATTCTCGTTGGTTTTATTGTTGCCTCGCCCACCGACTCCCCGGTGTTGCAGGCGCGCATTGCGGTGGACCTGGCGGTKCKCGCGCCTGAAGGGCGCGCGCCTGCACGGCGGGGTAGGCCGGAGATGGAGAAGCTCGGCCCAATCAGGCCGGGGCCCGTCTCTTTTAAACATATGAGGNTCGGAGATGTGTATAAGAGACAGCCCACCGACTCCCCGGTGTTGCAGGCGCGCATTGCGGTGGACCTGGCGGTGCGCGCGCTTGAAGGTCGCGCGCATGCACGGCGGGTTAGCCCGATGATCGAGATGCTCGACCAAGTCAGTCTGGAGCAGGTTCTGTCTCTTTTACACATCTGGCGCCGCCGGCGACGCCCCCCGAGTGGTGATATCTGGG
>NZ_JBNXUH010000215.1:0-444 GCF_050563605.1 Pseudomonas peli
CGGGCGGCCACCGCCGAATTCTTTATGGGCTGTGCAACCCGGGCCGGTGAGGACACCCGCAACGTCGCGCGTATGGCTTTGCTGCTGGCGGGCCTGCCTTCGAGCATTCCCGGCGYGACCCTCAACCGCCTCTGCGCCTCGGGTATGGATGCTGTCTCTTATTCACATCTGCCGCTGTCGTCGACGCCCCCCGAGGTTCCGACTACCACGAGGNAAAGACGGCATAGGAGATCGCTCAGTTCGTCTCGGGGGCTGGGGGATGTGTATAAGAGACAGGTGGCGAGTATGGCTTTGCTGCTGGCGGGCCTGCCTTCGAGCATTCCCGGCGTGACCCTCAACCGCCTCTGCGCCTCGGGTATGGATGCGGTGGGGAGCGCTTTTCGCGCCATCGCCAGTGGCGAGATGGAGCTGGCGTTAGCTGGGGGCGTCCTGTCTCTTATACAC
>NZ_JBNXUH010000042.1:0-392 GCF_050563605.1 Pseudomonas peli
GTCTGATACTGTACCCAGGGTTATCGGCTGCCGGAGGCATGATGGTGCGGTTTACAGGGCTGCTCTTGGGGGCCTGCCTTTTAAACACTTCTCCGAGCCCACGAGACGAACTGAGCGATTCCGTATGCCGCCTTCTGCTTGAAAAAAAAANCAGGCGCAGAGGCTCTGCAGTTGATTGGCTGGCTGGAGCAGAGCACGGCGGTTGCAGTCTGATACTGTACCCAGGGTTATCGGCTGCCGGAGGCATGATGGTGCGGTTTACAGGGCTGCTCTTGGGGGTTGCCGCGTTGCTGGCGGTGAGCGTGGCGCAGGCGGGGSAATGGCGSCTGGGCWAAGGTGRGGCCTGGCTCTTCTACACATCTGACGCTGGCGACGACGGCCCCCGGAGGGGG
>NZ_JBNXUH010000216.1:0-422 GCF_050563605.1 Pseudomonas peli
GGCGTCTACGGCAGGGAAATGTTTGTAAAAGGGACAGGCAAAAAGCCCCGCCATGGAAATAAACGAAGCCGCGGACATCCAGTCGGCTGCAGTTGCCATGCCGTTGGTAACGGGGTGAACMCCACCGCCGGCGACGTAGAACTCCTTGGTCGAGCCGGCACGTGCCCAGATAGCGATGCCGAAGTAGAGCTGTCTCTTATACACANTGTGTATAAGAGACAGCAAAAAAACAACGCCGCGAACATCAAGCCGGCTGCAATTGCCTTGCCTTTGGTAACGGGGTGAACACCACCGCCGGCGACGTAGAACTCCTTGGTCGAGCCGGCACGTGCCCAGATAGCGATGCCGAAGTAGAGCGCGAAGGAAGCGCCCACAAACAGCATCTGTCTCTTATACACATCTCCGGAGCCCACGAGACGAAC
>NZ_JBNXUH010000217.1:0-420 GCF_050563605.1 Pseudomonas peli
GGGGGTCGCCGGCGGCGTCGGATGTGTATAAGAGACAGCGCCAGATCGCCCACCCCACCCGCGCGGGACTCATCCAGCSGCCGGGTTAGATCGCCMCCGCCACCGCCAATTTCCACCAGCGCGGCGGTGACCTGACGGAWCGGCCGCWCCAGTCCTGTCTCCTATACACATCTGCCCCTGCCGCCCACCCGCCACGAGTGCTATAGTTTGGGCAAACGGAGTCGCTCATTTCGTCTCGTGGGCGCGGAGATGTGTAAAAGAGACAGCGCGGGACTCATCCAGCCGCCGGGTTAGATCGCCACCGCCACCGCCAATTTCCACCAGCGCGGCGGYGACCTGACGGATCGGCCGCACCAGTCCGCGCGACAACACCACCACCAGACCGAGGAACAACAAGGCCTGTCTCTTATACACATCTCC
>NZ_JBNXUH010000218.1:0-405 GCF_050563605.1 Pseudomonas peli
CTTCTTTTTCTTCTTTTCTTTGTTTTTCTTTTGCTCTTCTTTTACCCTTCCTTTCCCGTTTTTTCTTCCGTCTTCTTTGTTGATGTTATCTTCTTCGTTTCGCTGTCGGTCTCCTCTTGTTTGCTGGCGTYTTTTCTTTTGCTTCTTCTTYYTYTTTTCYTTYTTTTTTCYTTTYKCYCTTTCTCTTTTTCTCTTCTKTCTCTGCCTTCKTCTCTYCTCTTKTTTTTTTTTTTTTTTTTTTCTTTTTTTTTTTTKCTTTTTNTCTTTTTNTTTTTCTTTTTTTTTTTTTTTYCCTTTCTTTCTTCTCTGCTCCGTTTGTTCTTTTCTCTTCTGTTTTTATTACTTCCCGCTTTGGCCTTTTTTCCTTTCTCTTTTACTCCTCTTACTCTGCCCACGTCCCTCCTC
>NZ_JBNXUH010000219.1:0-389 GCF_050563605.1 Pseudomonas peli
GCACCTGGCGCTTCAATGACCGCGGCACGCTGAACTGGCCGCAACCGCCAGCGCCAAACGCAGCCTAGTAAAACCAAAGCCGATAAAACCCTATACNGAAAGCTCGTCTCGTGGGGCGTCATCGGCAGGGTCAGATGTGAATAAGAAACAGGCACCGGCCGCTTCAATGACCGGGGCGCGCGGAACTGGCCGAAACCGCCAGCGCCAAACGCAGCCCAGTAAAACCAAAGCCGATAAAACCCTATACAATATGCGGCCTTTTCTTATCGACCCATCAAGGACCCGCCGTGAGCACGTTGCCGCCCTGCCCCAAATGCAACTCCGAATACACCTACGAAGMYGKCKCWYAKNCWSSTCTSCSMGGCTGTCTCTTATACACATCTGACGCT
>NZ_JBNXUH010000220.1:0-382 GCF_050563605.1 Pseudomonas peli
CAGGACAGCTGGATGCATTTTTCCGGATTGTGGCGGATCTCGCCGACGTTCTTGCAGCTGTCCAGGGGCTGTTTCTTATATACCTCTGATACAGCTCAGACGCTGCCGACGACGGACATCTAGTGGGGAGCTCGGTGGTTTTCGAAARAAAAAAAAAAAAAAGAGAGGAAAGGAAAAAGAAAAAAAAAGAGAGAAAGAAGAAAGAGAGGAAAAAAGAAAAAAAAAAGGAAAAGGAAAAAGAAAAAAAAAAAAAAAAAAAAAAAAAAAAAAAAAAAAAAAAAAAAAAAAAAAAAAAAATCGAGGAGCGTCGACGGAAGCGACAGAAGAAAAAAAGAAACAGAAGAGATAGTACTAACAAAAACAACCAAGACAAAAGCAACAC
>NZ_JBNXUH010000221.1:0-373 GCF_050563605.1 Pseudomonas peli
GTCTAACGCAAGTGCTTGGCAATGCAGCAGCTGTGCGCACTGGGGCGGTTAGCGGCGTACGCCGCTGATGCGCACCCAGCCGTCTTTATCGGCGGTCGGGGKGGGGGTMAAAGSGSCGKTKTAGGSGGCGCGCMCCCCCTYCGSCCCSKCCCTTTTACACACCTGACGCTGCCGACGCCGCCCCCCCCGTGGCGGTAATACGCGGGGGCGCGTNGCTGATGCGCACCCAGCCGTCTTTATCGGCGGTCGGGTTGAGGATAAAGGCGTCGTTGTAGGCGGCGCGCACCTCTTCGGCCTGCTCGGCCAGGATGCCCCACAGCGCCCGGCGCCCCCCCGTCTCTTTTACACATCTGACGCCGCCGACGACCCCCCC
>NZ_JBNXUH010000222.1:0-372 GCF_050563605.1 Pseudomonas peli
TGCCTGGTCAGTGCGGCGTCGGGGGCGGGTGGCTGCGAGGCACTGCCTGGTCGACGGGGTATCGGGGGGGGCGGGCTCATGGGGGGTGCCGTAGAGACAGGTGACGAGGCCAACGCGGCTCTACGACTGTCCCTCATAGACCTATGACGCGTCTCGTGGGCTCGGAGTGTGTATAAGAGACAGTTGCTGCTCTGTGCGGCGTCGGGGGCGGCTTGCAGCAGGGTGCTGCAGAGGAGAAGGGGTAACAGAAGAGCTCGGGTCATGGATAGGGACTGCCAGGGGGGAGTCGCTTGGACGTTTAGGCGCCGTGAAGGTTCGAGGATGATCTGTACGGATGCTGGCTCTTATACACAGCTGACGCTGCGGACGACG
>NZ_JBNXUH010000223.1:0-371 GCF_050563605.1 Pseudomonas peli
GCCTTTGTSCTTTCTCCTTYTWYTTYTTTCCTTTTTTCYTYTTTTTYTCTTTCTCTTATTYACTTCTTTCTCTTCCTTCTTCGCTCCTCTATTTTTTTTCTTTTTTCTCNCTTTTTTTTTTTTTTTTTTTTTTTTYTTTTTTTTTYGTTTTTTTTTTTTCCTTTTCTTTTCTTTTTTCTTTTTTTTTTCTCTTTCTCTTTCTGCTTCTGTTTCCGTGTTTTATTTTTTTTTCTTCTTTTTTTACCTTTCTCTCTCTTTAACCCTTCTGTCGTTTCTCTTCTCGTATTTCTTCTGTTTCTTCCTTTCTTTTCTTCTGCTCTTCTCCCCTTTCCTCTTTCTCCCTTCTCCTGTTTCCCTTCTTGTGTTTTCCC
>NZ_JBNXUH010000224.1:0-370 GCF_050563605.1 Pseudomonas peli
GGGGGCGTCGTCGGGAGCGTTCGAAGGGTATTAGGAGCCGGCGCCGGGCAATTCCCGGGGCCTTGGGAAGGTGCCGGTGGAGGGGGCGGGGTCCCGCGGCACCACCAACTCCAGCTGCCATTCGCCGTCCTGTTCGACAGCCGACAACGGTTCCACCTGGGTCGGCCGTGGCGCGGCGAGCAATGCTTCGACAGTGGCTTGCGCCAGTTTGCCCTGGTTGTTGTAGGGCAACTGGGCGAGCAATCGCCAGCGGCGGGGCAGGGGGGTGGGTTCGCAAAGGCCGGCCAGATGGSGGSGCRGGGSKTCGGGGRCGGKCTTGCGTCCCYGGGCTGTCTCTTWTACACAWCTSCCRCTGCCGGCGACGCCCCCC
>NZ_JBNXUH010000225.1:0-362 GCF_050563605.1 Pseudomonas peli
GCACGAAACGCTGCCACAGCGCGGCAATGCCCTGGGTCGTATCGGCGGCGAAAAACAGGCTCTTTTAAAAACCTGCCGGTGCCGACGACGGCCCCCGCGGGGGGAGCTATGGTGGTGGGGGGCTCGTTGAAAAAAAAAAAAAAAAAAAAAAAAAAAGGCGRARAAAAAAAAAAAAAAAAAAAAGAGAGCGAAGGCAGAGAAAAAAAAGGAAAAAAAAAAAAAAAAAAAAAAAAGAAAARARRAAARARGGAGAAAAAGAAAAAAAMAAAAARARACACGAGGAGCGTAGTGGGAAGCGACAGATGAGTATAAGAGACAGACAACAAACGGCCACAGAGAGAAAGAGATGGAAGGTACAAAAT
>NZ_JBNXUH010000226.1:0-360 GCF_050563605.1 Pseudomonas peli
CCCCACAATTTCACCCCCCGGGGGGCGTCGTCGGCAGCCTCATATGTTAAAAAGGGACGGGGCCGGCCGGGCCCGGAAACCGCCGCTGACGTAGTCCGGGTTAAAGCTGTTGTTCACCGCACCATAAGGCGAGCGAGTGCCGACCAGGCCGGTGGCGAACTGGTCGAGGTTGGTCTTGCCGATCAGAATGGCGCCAGCGGCGCGCAGCTTGGCCACCACCGTGGCGTCGGCCGCAGCGGTGTAGGCGAACTCCGGGCAGGCGGCGGTGGTGGGCCMGCCGGCGGCATCGTTATTATCCTTGATGGCAAAGGGCACGCCGCCCCGTCCGTCTCTTATACATATCTACCGCTGCCGCCGACG
>NZ_JBNXUH010000227.1:0-355 GCF_050563605.1 Pseudomonas peli
AGCCAGCGTCGAGCTGCGCAATATGGCGGGTTATCCGACCCATTGCGGGCGTCTCTTTTACCCATATGGCGCTGCCGCCGACGCCCCCCGCGGGTGGTTTTTCGCACGCTGCGCCGGCCGCCAAAAAAAAAACCAGGTATATCTCAGGTGNCGTCTCGTGGGCTCGGAGATGTTATAAGAGACAGAGCCAGCGTCGAGCTGCGCAATATGGCGGTTWGCCTGACCTATTGCGGGGGGCCCCYGGGGGGGGGGGGGGGGGGCCTGATCGGCCTGTTTTTCKKCTCCCGCGGCTGGSGGCTGGGGKTYTWTTTYGGGGGGGGGGGGCCGCYGSYGGTCSTCCTTGTGGCTGTTTCTT
>NZ_JBNXUH010000228.1:0-353 GCF_050563605.1 Pseudomonas peli
TGTCCCGCCAGGCCGTTGTTGTACCGGGCTTCGTCCACCAGTGCGAGCCGGCGCACGCCCAGGTCCTGGCCGTTATACACCTCCGACGCTCCCCCCGCCGCTCCCCGATCTTTTCTCTTATCCACATCCGTCGCCCTCTACGACCCACCCGTCTCGTGGGCTTCGGAGATGTGTATAAGAGACAGTTGCTCGGCAGGCCGTGGTTGTAGCGGGTGTCGACCAGCAGGGCGAGCTGGCGGTCGAGCAGATCGGCAACGTTGCCCACCAGGTTTTTCAGGCTGTCCATGGCGAAGGCGATATGCCCGCCGTAGAAGTGCCCGCCGTGCAGCACNCNTGTCTCTTATACACATCTC
>NZ_JBNXUH010000229.1:0-352 GCF_050563605.1 Pseudomonas peli
TATGGATTGGCTGCGTCCGGGCATCATGCTCTACGGTGCTACGCCTTTTGCTGACCTGGGTGTGGCTGGGCTGGGCCTGCGCCCGGCCATGAGCCTGACCTGTCTCTTATACACATCTCCAGCCCACGAGACGAACTGAGCGATCTCGTATGGTGTGGCTGGGGGCGGGGATCGGGCGGGACGGTGCTACGCCTTGTGCTGGCCTGGGTGTGGCTGGGCTGGGCCTGCGCCCGGCCATGAGCCTGACCGCGCAGCTGATTGCCTGCCGCGATGTGGCGGGGGGGGGCGCGGGTGGCTATGGCGGGCCCCCGGGCCGGCTCTTATACACCACTGGCGCCGCCGACGACGCCCC
>NZ_JBNXUH010000230.1:0-351 GCF_050563605.1 Pseudomonas peli
GCCCCGTACTGCTTGTGGAAACCGGCCTGGCGCTGGAGGAGACGTTCGGCGGACTGGCGATGCCCTTCGGCCTGGCGGCGGGCGGGGCCTGTCTCTTCCACACATCTCACGCTGCCGTCGACGCCCCCCGGACCTGTGTCTTATACACCTNGACAGGCGCTGTACTGCTAGTGGAAACCTGCCTGGCGCTGGGTGTGGTGTTCGGCAGCCTGGCGATTCCCTTGGGCCTGGATGCCCGCTGGACCTCGGCCGCCTGGGCGGTGGACGGCGCGGGTATCTTCTGGCTTCTCCTTTTTCTCTATCTCTTCCTCTGTCTTTTCAACACATCTGACGCTGCCGACGACGCTCCAC
>NZ_JBNXUH010000231.1:0-348 GCF_050563605.1 Pseudomonas peli
GACTCACTTCGTGTCGTCTGTCAAACAAGTGTCTAAGCGACAGTAATACACCGGGGTTGGGTGGTAATAGACAGGGTGACGTTCGTAGTAGATCCGTGGCGGCTGGGGACGCCGGTCGTTTATAAAATTATCGCGAGCCGGGACCGAAACGTCTCGTGGGCTCGAGATGTGTATAAGAGACAGTAATACACCGGGGCTGGTTGGTAATAGACCGGCTGACGTTCGTAGTACACCCGTTGTGGCGGGTAATARGSCSGGGGCGGCGGGKAGTACTCGCSCGGGGGSGGGGCGKAGACCCYKTCTCYTWTACACMWCTYCCAGCCCCCSAGACGAAACGAGGGGACCCCT
>NZ_JBNXUH010000232.1:0-316 GCF_050563605.1 Pseudomonas peli
CCCGAATACCGTGTCGCCACCTGCGCCTGCAGCAACTCAGCCGTTGCCAGCGCATCAGTCAACGCATGGTGCGCCTGGTACATCGGCAGGTTGTAACGCAGGCGACTGTCAGCCAAACGGATCGACACCGGCTCTGTCTCTTATACAATCTCCGAGCCCACGAGACGTAGGCACGGACAGAGGGGTATAAGAGACAGTTCCACGCATGGGGCGCCTGCTTCAGCGGTGTATTAGAGCGAAGGCGACTGTCAGCCAAACGGGTACACCGCCGCGCTGTCACGTATACAATCGCCGGGCACACGGGACGACATGGGCT
>NZ_JBNXUH010000233.1:0-253 GCF_050563605.1 Pseudomonas peli
GGTGTCCTTTACCGCCGTATTCAAAGAGGAGAATGCTGGGTGAGTATTCCAACCGTTCTGGAGAAAATCCTCTGTCTCTTATACACATCTCGAGCCCACGAGACGGTGCTGGGTCTGGGCGTTGGGTTAAAGACGCGGGGCATACCTTCACCGCCATATTCAAAGAGGCGTATGCGGAGTCAGAAGTACAACCGTTCCGGAGAAAATCCTCTGTATCCTGAACACGTCTCCTGAGCGCGTCACGAAAGCGCCT
>NZ_JBNXUH010000234.1:0-327 GCF_050563605.1 Pseudomonas peli
GGGCAGAAGTGCCTGGTGCTGCGCAATGGCTGCCTCCGCTACCGCCCGACGCACCCCTTCNAYSGARSCCCCCCGCCCCCNCCCACMCCCCCCCCCCCCCCCCCCCCCCCCCCCCCCCCCCCCCCCCCCCCCCCCCCCCCCCCCCCCCCCCCCCCCCCCCCCCCCCCCCCSCCCCCCCCCCYCCCNCCCNCCCCCCCCCCCCCCCCCCCCCCCCCCCCGGACCCGCACCTCACCCTCGCCCCCCTCACTCCGCCGCACCCCCCCCCGTTGAGCCCCGCGCCGAGCAAGCTCCGCTCCCCGCTGTACGTCTTGCCCCGCAGGTCGAGC
>NZ_JBNXUH010000235.1:0-128 GCF_050563605.1 Pseudomonas peli
TCCCAGATGTATTCGGGCGGGCCTTCCTCGCCGGCGTGGGCGACGGCCRGCAGGCCTTCGCTGCGTGCTTTATCGAATACTCGCTGRAACTTGCGTGGCGGGTGGCCCATCTCCGAGCTSWCSAGRCG
>NZ_JBNXUH010000235.1:151-301 GCF_050563605.1 Pseudomonas peli
TGAGTATAAGTATTAGGAAAATTGGATAGAGGAACGGGAGAGCGGGGGGGTCGAGACTAGAAGAGCGTCGGCGGGAGCGTCAGATGTGTAGAAGAGAGAGAAGGTGAGTGGAGGGTGGAAAATCTAGGAGCGCAGTAGGAGAAATGGGCG
>NZ_JBNXUH010000236.1:0-322 GCF_050563605.1 Pseudomonas peli
CCTCGAGGCCGTGCACACGCCCTGGTGCGATTACGGCGGTGCCCYGGGCCYGGKCTCGCCCTGTCTCTTTTACACAACTGACGCTGCCGGCGACGCCCCCCGAGTTGTGATCTTTTGGGGGGCGCCGCTCCCTCAAAAAAAAAAAAAACANCCTCGAGGCCGTGCACACGCCCTGGTGCGATTACGGCGGTGCCCTGGGCCTGGTCTCGCCCCCCCCCCTAGGGAAAAAAGGCGGCCGCGAAGTGCTGGAGCGCGCCGAGATTGATCCCGCACCGGTGGGTTTGGAGCTGGCCGGTTGGGTGGGTGTCTCTTATACACAACT
>NZ_JBNXUH010000237.1:0-320 GCF_050563605.1 Pseudomonas peli
ACATGACCTGGAATGTAAAACCCTCGGGGAGCGTCGACGGCAGCGTAAATTGTGTATAAGAGACAGGCCTTTACCCTGCCGCAGGCCGTCAAATTCCCCGCTGCCATGGCCAAAGGCCGTGGCCAGTCGGTCAAGGAAGCCGCGCCGAGCAATGGCGATATCGCCGTGCTGCAATACACCGGCGGCACCACTGGCGTGGCCAAGGGCGCGATGCTGACTCACCGCAACCTGATCGCCAACATGCTGCAGGTCAAGGGCTTGCTGCGTTCCAATCAACCGGCGTTTGCCGAAGCCAGTTCACAGTGGGAAGCCCGGCGCCA
>NZ_JBNXUH010000238.1:0-315 GCF_050563605.1 Pseudomonas peli
GAGCAGCACCACTGCCCTCGCCCAGACGCAGGCCCAGGTCGAGCAGCGGCTCGGCTTGCAGCGCCTTGAGCACCCGCTGATGGCCGGGCTCGGCGCCAGTGTGGGCAAACAGCAGCGCCAGGCTTAGCGACAACAGCAGCACCAGCAGATCCAGGCGCGGCCGCGGTGCAGCAGGCTCCGCTCGATTAAGGCCGCGTTGGGTAAAGAACGGAATCACCCGCCCGCCGATAATGCTCACCAGCGCCGCAATCAGCCATAAGCTGGCCAAGGCACCGCGCCGCTGCAGGGCCTGTCTCTTATACACATCTCCGAGCC
>NZ_JBNXUH010000240.1:0-115 GCF_050563605.1 Pseudomonas peli
CCGCTGCCGCAACTGCTGGTTGCCGATACCAGTCTGGCCCTTGGCCAACTGGGCGCGCTGAATCGTCAGGCGTTTAACGCTGTCTCTTATTACACATCTCCGAGCCCACGAGACG
>NZ_JBNXUH010000240.1:136-307 GCF_050563605.1 Pseudomonas peli
CCGCTGCCGCAACTGCTGGTTGCCGATACCMGTCTGGCCCTTGGCCAACTGGGCGCGCTGAATCGTCAGGCGTTTAACGCGCCACTGGTGGCGATTACCGGTTCCAGCGGCAAGACCACCGTGAAAGAAATGCTCACCAGTATCCCTGTCTCTTATACACATCTCCGAGCC
>NZ_JBNXUH010000241.1:0-177 GCF_050563605.1 Pseudomonas peli
TCGTTGTACCTGACGCAGCAGTACTTCAACCTGCGCGAAGGGCGTACTCCTGYCTGGGAGCTGAAGGGGCTGGTACGTATGTTCMAGCAGTTACAGCTGGTTAATCAGGCGTTCTGGCAGCGGATTCACGCCACCTGTGAGCTGTCTCTTATACACATCTTCCGAGCCCACGAGACG
>NZ_JBNXUH010000242.1:0-306 GCF_050563605.1 Pseudomonas peli
GGTATCGACACTAGCTTTGGCACTCCAGGCTTCAGTGAACTGAACTCGGTCGCCAGTATCGATATCAGCACCACGGCAGGGGCTCAGAGTGCGCTGGGGATTGTCAATGGCGCGATATCCAACATCTGTCTCTTATACACATCTCYGASCCACGAGACGCGTGGCGTGTTGTCGGCTGCGTCAGATGTGTATCAGAGACAGACCTGCACCACGGCAGGGGCTCAGTGTGCGGTTGAGATTGTCATTGGCGAGATATCCAACATCTTTCTCTTATACCCCTCTCCGCCCCGCGAGACGAACTGAGCT
>NZ_JBNXUH010000243.1:0-285 GCF_050563605.1 Pseudomonas peli
TTTGTTCACCGCTTTCTTGACGTCCTGCTCGCTGTAGTGGAAAGCGKAATGCTCGCTCTGATCGGCGTCRGTTCCACCAGCGAGTCGTACTTGGGCMTGGTTCTGTGGGCTGCCAGACGGSTGGTATAGCGKGTCTCTTATACACATCTGACTCTCGCGCAGCAGCTCCACGAGTCCCGAACTTGCGCCAGGTCCATAGCTGCCTGCTCTCTTTGATCTCCTTCAGTTCCTCCAGCGAGTCGTACTTGGGCATGGTTCTGTGGGCTGCCAGACGGGTGTTATAGC
>NZ_JBNXUH010000244.1:0-303 GCF_050563605.1 Pseudomonas peli
CTCCATGTACGTATACGACCAGTACGACCAAAAAATCGTCGAAGACCGCGTCAAGCAGCATCGCGATCAAACCCGCCGTTACCTNCGCCCCCCCACCAAATCCCCCACGGGGGGGGCGTCGCCGGCAGCGTAAGATGTGTAAAAGAGACAGCCCCATGTACGTATACGACCAGTACGACCAAAAAATCGTCGAAGACCGCGTCAAGCAGTATCGCGATCAAACCCGCCGTTACCTCGCTGGTGAACTGAGCGGTGAAGAATTCCGCCCGCTGCGCCTGCAGAATGGCCTGTACATCTGTCTCT
>NZ_JBNXUH010000245.1:0-301 GCF_050563605.1 Pseudomonas peli
GTGCTGAACAACTCGTCAACTTTCTTATGCGGCCTGAATGGGCCGTGATAGAGCGGTCTGGTTGTCCTACAAAGCGCTGTAGATGCCGCGAGTAAGGGTGTGTCGGGCGGCATGGTGCAGGGGCTGTCTCTTATACACATCTGAGGCTTCNGGTTCTAACAAGTTTGCATCGATAAAATTTGTTTCTACGAATTTCATATTCTCACAGATGCTCAGTCAAACTGCGTCGTCAACAGAGTCACATGTGTATAAGAAACAGGGCCTGGATGAGCCGTGATAGAGCGGTCTGGTGGTCCTACGA
>NZ_JBNXUH010000247.1:0-300 GCF_050563605.1 Pseudomonas peli
TGGCAGATCAGTGCCACGCCACGGGCGTCGGGGGTATCCAGCCGCAAACGTTTCGGCATTGCATTGCGGTATACAGCGCAGGTTCGAGCCGTTAACGTAAAGCAAAGCCGTTTAGAGACTGTCTCTTATACACATCTCGAGCCCACGAGACGGGTGGTGGGTGGGAGGAAGAAGAAGAGCAGGAGAAAAGGGAGCCATGGAGCGGCGGCAGCAGGTGCGGATGTGAATAGGAAACAGAAATAAAATTGGGGTATACAGCGACGGTTGGAGCCATTAACGTAAAGCAAAGCCGTTGAGAGA
>NZ_JBNXUH010000248.1:0-300 GCF_050563605.1 Pseudomonas peli
AACAAACAGTTCTGCACGTGGGCAAAGAAATGTGTATAAAAAACAGCAGACAGAACCAGTACAAGATGGGCAAAGTTTTCAAGGATGTAGTCGAAGGTCGCCCAGGCGCCCTGCTCTTTGGCCCGTGCGGCTTTTTCGGCCGAGCTGACCGTGCCGATCAGCTTGACCCCAAGCGCCCTGCCCCACTGGCAAGCGAAGGAACCAACCCCGCCGGCGGCGGCATGAAACAGAATGGTTTCGCCGCCCTGCAGCTGTCTCTTATACACATCTGACGATGCCGCCGACGCTCCACGAGTTCTT
>NZ_JBNXUH010000249.1:0-289 GCF_050563605.1 Pseudomonas peli
CTTACGCTCAACCGCCGCAACACCCGGCCAGATGCGCCAGGCGTCCAGCNTATCACCTAATTTGTTTTTTTTTTTTTTAGGGGCGCCCCCCCCCACCGAATCMYCCCCTGGGGGSGCKCCGGCGRCAGCGYCAGWTGTGAAMMASAGCKGCTTMCGCTCAACCGCCGCAACACCCGGCCAGATGCGCCAGGCGTCCAGCTGCCCTTGCACGCCGGCCAGTATCACCTCAGGGTTCGCTTGCAGCACCGCCTCCACGCTAACCTGCGGCTGTCTCTTATACACATCTCCG
>NZ_JBNXUH010000250.1:0-290 GCF_050563605.1 Pseudomonas peli
GTTTCTHCTTTCTTTTTTTCTTCTCTTBTTCTNTTCTNTCTGCTTTTTCTCTTNNTCNTGTCTCTTTTACACTTCTTTCGCTTCCGTCTACTCTCCTCGTTTTTTTTTTTTTTTTTTTTCCTTTTTTTTTTTTTTTTTTTTCTTTTTTTTTTTTTTTTCAACTGCCCCGACCCCCGCAGAGACCCACACTCGGGGCGCGCCGTCGGCAGCGTAAGATGTGTAAAAGAGACGGGGGAAGAACCCCAGCCCCAGAACGATGATCACCCCGCCGGTGGAGCGCACCCGGGGAA
>NZ_JBNXUH010000251.1:0-286 GCF_050563605.1 Pseudomonas peli
TGTTTTCTTTTATTTTTTTTTTTTGTTACTCAGCGCCCCGCCCACACCTACACTCGTGCGCGGTGGCCGGCCGCGTGAGACGTATATGTGTGACAGACATCAGGCAGCCCCAACCCCACCGCCGCGCCACGCACCGCCTCGACACAGTCCTGATCGAAATACAGCGGCGGGGAAATCCCCGCCCGCGACAACTCGAAGGCCCTACCCTGCCCCTTTTAGACATCCCCGAGCCCACGCAACGAACTCGGCGGGCTCCTATGCCGTGCTCTGCTTTAAAAAAAAAATA
>NZ_JBNXUH010000252.1:0-284 GCF_050563605.1 Pseudomonas peli
CGTGGGCCGGAGATGTGTATAAGAGACAGTCTCCACTCCGTGCGACATTCTCGCGCCGTGCGGGCTGGGCGGTGTGCTGAACCACACCACAGTCGGGCAGTTGCGCTGTTCGGCGGTGGCGGGGGCGGCAAACAATCAGCTGGCCAGTGCCGCTATCTCCGACAGACTGCAGGCGCGGGGGACTCTCTAAGCGCCGGCTTATACGATCAATGCCGGTGGCCTGATCTACGTCTGACTCTTATACAATTCTGACGCCGCCGACGACGCTCCACGAATTATGATGT
>NZ_JBNXUH010000253.1:0-282 GCF_050563605.1 Pseudomonas peli
CTCGGAGATGTGTATAAGAGACAGGTGCAGCCCTACTTGATCTCGCTGCTGCGGCAGAAACCCGGCGAGGCCTTTGCCCGTCTGCAGATCCCGGCGCTGATCGTGCAAGGCAGCCACGACATTCAGGTCCTGTCTCAGCCCGCCTCGTCCTCACCGCTGCATCAGAATCAGAGCGAGGCGCTTCCCTACTTGATCTCGCGGCCGCGGCAGGTACACGGCGACCACGACACTCGTTTGCTGTTTTCTGAGCTGATCGTGCAAGTCAGCCATAACATTTAGGTC
>NZ_JBNXUH010000254.1:0-280 GCF_050563605.1 Pseudomonas peli
TGGAGCGTCGTCGGCAAGCGTCAGATGTGTATAAGAGACAGGCCCAGCAGCGGCCGGTAGACCTTGAGCATGGCGTGCATCACCGAGTCCCACTGCTTGATCTGGCCATACAGCCAGCGGCGTACGTGCACGCCCAGGCGGTCGAACTGCTCTTCCAGCTCCAGTACCTCGGCGCGTTGCGCGGCATCGGCGGGAAGTAGCGGCTTGTCCGGGTAAGGGCGTTTCCGGTTCTTTTTTACAATTTCCGGCCCCCCAGACGAAAAGAGCGGAATCGGGTGGC
>NZ_JBNXUH010000256.1:0-278 GCF_050563605.1 Pseudomonas peli
CTGTTCCGTTTTTCTTTCTTCCTTTNTCTCTBTNTCATTNTCTNTTCGTTCTNCTGTCTCTTATACTCATCTGTCTCTGCCGACTTCTCTCCTCGTGTTTTTTTTTTTTTTTTTTCNTTTTCTTTTTTTTTTTTTTTTTTTTTTTTTTTTTTCTTTTTTTTTTTTWACTGCCTGGTGGTCGCCGGCAGCTTCACATTCGTAGAGCATCGTGGGCAGCATCAGCGGTGTATAGGAGACACCCAGCGAAGACCAGCACGTTGGCGCCCACCGCCATACCC
>NZ_JBNXUH010000257.1:0-279 GCF_050563605.1 Pseudomonas peli
GTAGAGTTGTATCATTATTTGTCATAATTTCACCTAAGAACCTGCCCACTCAAACAGTGGAACAGGCTCGGAGCATTAACCGTACAAATGGCCCGTTGTGCCGCACAACAGGCCGCCATGCACATGCTAATTGCCCGGACAATTAGTGTTGTTTCAGTTTATCTTTATGTTTGGTCAACTGGCGTGCCAGCTTATCAATTAAGCCATCAATGGCAGCGTACATGTCCTGACCTTCCGCGCTGGCATGAATTTCACCACCGTTTACATGCAGTGTTGCAT
>NZ_JBNXUH010000258.1:0-273 GCF_050563605.1 Pseudomonas peli
TCAGTTCGTCTCGTGGGCTCGGAGATGTGTTAAGAGACAGGTTGCTGGCTGGCCTGAAGCATCTCAATCGACTGGAGCAGGTGCTGGCGCGCAGCGAATGGCAGGGCGCCGAGCATGCCGAGGGTCTGATGCTGGACACCAGTAGCAGGGTGATCGAGGGCGTTTACAGCAACCTGTTGCTGGTCAGAGCTGGGGTACTGGGGACCCTGACTCTTATACACAGCTGACGCTGAAGACGACGCGCCACGAGTGGAAAAATATGAAATGGGGGAG
>NZ_JBNXUH010000259.1:0-272 GCF_050563605.1 Pseudomonas peli
TGTGTATAAGAGACAGTTCTATGAGTGGCGGGGCACGGCGCGCAAGCGCCCGTACTGGCTCACCGGCGAGAGCACACCGCTGTTTTTCGCCGCTTTGTGGGAAGCCTATCCGGTTGAGGGTTGCGTCTACCTGAGCGCGGCGGTGGTGACTCAGGCGGCGGAGAGACAGCGTCGGCCACTGATCCTCGATCGGGCGCTTAAACACATCTGGCGCTGCCGGCGACGCCCCACGAGTGGGAGGCTTGGGCGGGCGCGGATGATATGGAATGGCA
>NZ_JBNXUH010000261.1:0-270 GCF_050563605.1 Pseudomonas peli
CGCTCAGTTCGTCTCAGGGGCTCGGGGAAGCGTATAAGAGGAAGGGTGGGCGGAGGTCGTACTCGATGGCATAACCGGGACGGACGATATGCGCGTTCTCCATGCCACGGATGCTGCGCACGATCTGCAATTGCACATCGAACGGCAACGAGGTGGAGATGCCATTCGGATACAGCTCATGKGCTGTCTCTTATATACATCTGACGCTGTCGACGACTCTCCACCTGTCGTCTTATTCTCTCTAGTCTTGTTTTCTTTAATAGCTTTATT
>NZ_JBNXUH010000262.1:0-267 GCF_050563605.1 Pseudomonas peli
CGCTCAGTTCCACACTTGGGATCTGAGATGTGTATAAGAGACAGGTCAACAACTACCTGCTCGGCAACGAGCCGCCGGTGTTCGATATCCTCTACAGGAACAACGACACCACGCCCCCGCGCGCGGCCCTGCATGGCGAGTTTATCGACANGTCAACAACTACCTGCTCGGCAACGAGCCGCCGGTGTTCGATATCCTCTACTGGAACAACGACACCACGCGCCTGCGCGCGGCCCTGCATGGCGAGTTTATCGACATGTTTACCTC
>NZ_JBNXUH010000263.1:0-266 GCF_050563605.1 Pseudomonas peli
GCCTAACGCTCTGGATTACTGCGGCACCCTGGACTACCTGAATGCCCGCGCCGGCCTGCACGAGCGCCTGATTGCGAATAAGGTGCCGGTGGTGGAGGCGCGGCCTGGTGACGGTCTCGTATACACATCTTACATTGGCGACGACGATCANCCAGGTCCAGCGCTCTGGATTCCTGCGGCACCCTGGACTACCTGAATGCCCGCGCCGTCCTGCACGAGCGCCTGATTGCCAATAAGGTGCCGGTGCTGGATGCGCGGCCTAGTGA
>NZ_JBNXUH010000264.1:0-264 GCF_050563605.1 Pseudomonas peli
GGCTGCACGCGGGCTATGCGACGGCTTTATACGCAAACACCAGGAGCTCACCAGCATAGAGCCAACCGCCGACTCCCCGCCCCGCCATCCCTGCGGCGCCAGCGTGCCGTTGTTTACCAAGCTCAAGGCGCGCCAGCTCGGCGGSTTYGCCGCGCTGGAAGATTTGTCACTTAAACAAATCTGACGCTGCCGACGCCGCTACATGAGTCTCTCATACACAGCTGGCGCTGTCGATGAAAATATAACACTTAAACACATCTGACG
>NZ_JBNXUH010000265.1:0-263 GCF_050563605.1 Pseudomonas peli
GCCGGTCGTCGGCAGGGTCAGATGTCTAAAAGAGACAGGCCCCCACCGGCCCCCGGAGGGGCGTGGGTCCCGCCGCGACTACACCGATACAGTCCTTTGCCAACGCCTGAGTAGCCCAACTGGTCAACACAACTAATAGCAGTAGCAAAGAGCTCGATTGGCATCGGCTGTACATCAGAATCCCTCCCCCACCGTGGCCGCCTCGTGTTTTACCTAGAACAGGACGGCGTCGTTGACGTATCTTCCTCTTATACACATCTGAC
>NZ_JBNXUH010000266.1:0-261 GCF_050563605.1 Pseudomonas peli
ATGGAGTTGCGATCAGCGTGCATGGGTATTGGCCTCTTTGCTGTAGCTAATGACGCCGCTGAAGATGCGCTGACGCAGGAAGGCAACCTGACCCGCGCCGCCGAGCGCCTGCACCTGAGCCAATCGACGGTGAGCAACGCCCTCGCCCGCCTGCGCCAACAGCTGGGCGAAGAGCTGTTCCAGCGCACCGCCCGCGGCATGACACCCACCGCCCGCGCCCAGGCGCTGTATGTACCCTGTCTCTTATACACATCTCCGAGC
>NZ_JBNXUH010000267.1:0-260 GCF_050563605.1 Pseudomonas peli
CGCTCAGTTCGTCTCGTGGGCTAGGAGATGTGTATAAGAGACAGGTGAAACTCAACTACCCGGAAGCCATGGCCTATATCTCCGCCGCCTTGCTCGAAGGCGCGCGTGACGGCCAGACCGTGGCCGAGCTGATGCACTTCGGCACCACCCTGCTGAGCCGCGAACAGGTGATGGAAGGCATTCCGGAAATGCTGCCGGAAATCCAGCTCGGGGGCTCCCTCCCGGCAAGTCCCCCTCTCTTCATCTCCTCTCCTTTGCTA
>NZ_JBNXUH010000268.1:0-255 GCF_050563605.1 Pseudomonas peli
ATGTGTATAAGAGACAGCCTCATGGCGGTGCAGGTTGTATTGCAGGCAACCGGCTTCGGCCTGGCTGGGCGGCACCAGCTGACGCAGACCGGCTTCAACTGCCTCGGCATGGCCGGGGCGTGCGGTGATAGTGGCGATCAGGGTGAGTGSTGTCTCTTATACACATCTGACCGCTGCCGACGACGCTCCACGAGTGTAGATTTCGGTGGTCGGCGGGTCGTTTAAAAAAAAAAAAAAAAGGACAGGAGGGTAGTG
>NZ_JBNXUH010000270.1:0-245 GCF_050563605.1 Pseudomonas peli
GGAGAAACCGATACCAGTCAGCCCCAGGCGGCCGACTTCCTCGATCMCCACGGTGCTGTAGAGGAAATCCGCGGCCATGCCGCCGTACTCTTCCGGAATGTGGGAGCAGAGCATCCCCGCCTCCCCCGCCTTGTTCCACAGCTGTCTCTTATAAACATCTGACCCTGCCGCCGACGCCCCCCGAGTGGGAGCTTTTGGGGGGGCGGGTTCCTTTAAAAAAAAAAAAAAAAAAACTACACAGACCA
>NZ_JBNXUH010000271.1:0-248 GCF_050563605.1 Pseudomonas peli
ATCCAGAACAGGCCGTTGACGCCCAGGTTGATGGCGATCAGGGTCGAGCCGATAGAGAAGATACCTGTCTCTTATACACATTCTCCGAGCCCACGAGACGTGTGTTTCTGGGACAGAGCCCGCCCGGTACAAGTCCCCGACCCGGACGGCGCCGTCGGCGCCGTCGTGTGTGTATAAGAGACAGATCCCGAAAGGGAGGTTGCCGCTCTGGTTGACGCGTATCAGGGTCGAGCCGATAGAGCAGATAC
>NZ_JBNXUH010000273.1:0-246 GCF_050563605.1 Pseudomonas peli
CGCTCAGGCTGAGCTCAAGGCCATGGATGACACTGCTCTGGCAACCGTAACCGGTCAGGGATGGCATCAGCATCTCCGGTAGCTTCAACGGCACCATCGGTAGCCTGGTTTACACCGACGGCGACACTGGCGGTGGTTCGCTGCGCATGGAAACCGTTTCCTTCACTGGCYTCAACATCGACGACCTGTCTCTTATACACATCTGACGGCGCCGACGAAGCCCCACGAGGGGAGAGTAAGGGGGGG
>NZ_JBNXUH010000274.1:0-245 GCF_050563605.1 Pseudomonas peli
AGGCCGCTGGCAGGTGCAGGTGCTGACCGAAGCCGGGCAGATGATTGGTGTGCTGCGGTTTAAGGTGGTGGAGTAGCGGCTTAGCGGTGGGTACCTTTTATTTTCCCCCNCCCCCCCCCCCCCCCCCCCCCCCGGGGGGGGGGGGGGGRMRCCCCYCYCCCCCCCCCCCSSCCCCCCCCCGCGGGAGGGCGCCCTTTTACCAAACCCTACCCCAGCGGCCGCCCCCCCCCGCCTCGCCGGATCGA
>NZ_JBNXUH010000275.1:0-242 GCF_050563605.1 Pseudomonas peli
GGCTCAGTTCGTCTCGTGGGTCGGAGATGTGTATAAGAGACAGGTTGCACGCTGTGCAGTTGGCCCTGGTGCTTGAGGTCTTCAACCGTGATCAGCTGTTTGCCGTGCAAGGAGGAAACGAAGGTCAGGCAGGAGTTGAGGGTGCGATAACGCACGCGCTCACCGTCGAGCTCACCAACTACCACGGTGCAGGCACTGTCTCTTATACACATCTTACTCTTCCTACTCCTCTCCCCTATTTC
>NZ_JBNXUH010000277.1:0-225 GCF_050563605.1 Pseudomonas peli
TGCCGCGCCAGCTGGGCCTGGAGGAAATCCTCGACCTCGTGATAACCGGGGCGCATCGGCAGCTGGTTGACGCCGAGCTTATACAGGCCGAGCAGCTGCACCAGCATGCCGTTGAGGCGGGCGAACTCGTACTCSATYACCCCCCCCCCYCCCGTYTCYTWTACAMATCTCCCAGCCCCCSAGACGAACTGAGCGAGCTCGTATGCCGGCTTTTGCTTGAAAAAA
>NZ_JBNXUH010000278.1:0-224 GCF_050563605.1 Pseudomonas peli
TCACCGGCCTGTTGCTGGCGGCCAACTTCGGCCTGCTCGCCTACCTCGGCGCCGGCACGCTCAAGGCGCTAAGCGAATGGAACTGGACCGATATCGGCGGTGAAGGCGGCTCGGCGCTGTTGGTGCTGGTGTGGRTCGGCCTATTAACTGTCTYTTWTACACAWCTCCCAGCCCMCGAGACGAAATGAGCGRKCTCGYATGCCGTCTTCTTCTTGTAAAAAAAA
>NZ_JBNXUH010000279.1:0-237 GCF_050563605.1 Pseudomonas peli
GTACTACACCCGCCGGGCGCAGGATCAGGTCGATGCCTTCGGGCGTTTCCACCTTATAGCGAGTATCCAGCAGCTGTCCGTCAATCAGTGCCTTGGAGCCAAGTAGCACGCGGTAGCGCATGGTCTTGCGGCTGTCTCTTATACACATCTGACGGCTGCCGACGACGCTCCACGAGTGTAGATATCGGGGGGCGGCGGGGCACTAAAAAAAAAAAAAAAAAAAAGAGAAAGAGGAGC
>NZ_JBNXUH010000281.1:45-236 GCF_050563605.1 Pseudomonas peli
AGCAGCAGGGCCATCGGCAACTGCGCTGCGCTGCACGCGCGGATATGAATGGGTGGGTTCATTGGCGGGTTTAGCGCACCTGGTTGCGCCCGTTGTGCTTGGCGGCGTAGAGCGCGCGATCGGCCTTTTCCCGCAGGGCGGCAGCACCGGGTCTGTCTCTTTTACACATCTCCCAGCCCACCAGACGAAAT
>NZ_JBNXUH010000282.1:0-236 GCF_050563605.1 Pseudomonas peli
TCTCGCAGTTCGTCTCTTGGGCTCTGATATGTGTATAAGAGTCAGACCCGGTGCTGACCGACCGTGGCTTTATCAGCGAAGAGAAGGCCATGCGCCGCTCCTTCGTGATTGCCGGGGTGCTGGGTTTTATCGCCATCCTCGCCTTTAGCCTGATCGGCGTGCACGCCCAACTTACCGGCCTGGCCGCTTCCGACAACGTACCCGCCGCACCTGTCTCTTATACACATCTCCGAGCC
>NZ_JBNXUH010000283.1:0-236 GCF_050563605.1 Pseudomonas peli
CGTCTACACCGCAGGCAGCACCGCCACCATCGCCGGTGTTGGTACCGTCTACACCGCAGGCAGCACCGCCACCATCGCCGGTGTTGGTCAGGTAGATGGGTCGTGGTGTTTTTTTATGTGGCTGCGGGCACCAGCGGGGACATCCACTCGTGGCGCGTCGTCGGCGGCGTCAGATGTGTATAGGAGACAGCGTCTACACCGCAGGCAGCACCGCCACCATCGCCGGTGTTGGTACC
>NZ_JBNXUH010000284.1:0-234 GCF_050563605.1 Pseudomonas peli
CCCCCCCCCCCTCCGTTTTTTCTTCTCGTGGCGCGTCGTCGGCCGCGTCTGATGTGTATCAGAGGCATGTACTGGCGGCCGGGCAGGGCGGTACTCATCCAGGCGGGCGCGAGACCTTTGGCCATTCGGCGCTTGTCGACCCCTGGGGCCGCCCCTTATACACATCTGACGCCGCCGACTACGCCCCATCTGACGCTGCCTACGATATCTTGGCGGTGCTGATCACAATAATCC
>NZ_JBNXUH010000004.1:0-239864 GCF_050563605.1 Pseudomonas peli
GGTTGTTAAAAAGAGMCGGGCAAAGGCCCAACCGCCGCGGAGGCCGCCCMCCCCCCCGGGGTGYCGNACNCCGCCGGRAAAACCCCCCCTTNCCCCCCCCCCCGNGGSCCCCSCCGNGCACNCCRGGTCNSKGGCGCTTTTNCACCCCCCGCCACTATGTCGGCGAATACATCCGCTACCACTTCGAAACCGCTGACGGCACCGAGCTGGTGGTGAAGAACATGAATGACAGCAGCGCCCCGCAACTCAGTGCCAAGGAAGAAGTCGCCCTGGCCTGGCTGCCGCAAGACAGCCAGGCCCTGGATCGCCCCGTAACAACCCCCTGACCTATAAGAAGCAATGGAGCACAGCAATGGCTAGAACACTGACTACCCGCTTTTCCACCTTCGCTTTAGCTGCCGCGCTAGGCACGGCAAGTTTCGCCGCCAGCGCCGAGGAAACCCTGACTGTAGTGTCATGGGGCGGTGCCTACGGCGCGGCCCAGCAGAAACACGTTATCGACCCGTTTATGAAAGACACCGGCAACAAGGTGCTGTTCGAGGATTACACCGGCGGTGTAGCCGAGATCAAAGCTCAGGTCGAGTCCGGTAATATCCAGTGGGACGTGGTCGACTTCGAGGTGATCGACCTTGAGCGCGCCTGCTCCGAAGGCCTGCTGGAAAGCATTCCACGCGACATCCTGCCGGCCGGTATCGACGGCGTTCCGGCTGAGAAGGACTTTATCCCCGAAGCCCTGGCCAGTGAGTGCGCGGTCGGCAACATCGTCTGGTCGGTGGTCTTCGCCTACAACGAGAAAACCATCGGCGGCACCAAGGCCGCGAGCATCACCGACTTCTTCGACACCAGCAAAATCCCTGGCAAGCGCGCCCTACGCAAACGCCCACAGGTGAACATGGAGTGGGCGCTGCTGGCTGATGGCGTACCGCCGGCTGAAGTCTACGACGTGCTGTCCACTCCAGAAGGCCAGGCCCGTGCCTTCGCCAAGTTGGACACCATCAAGAAGGACATCGTCTGGTTCGACTCCTGGTCGCAGGCCCCACAACTGCTCAACGATGGCGGCGCGGTGCTGGTGCAATCGGCCAACGGCCGCTTCTATGACGCCATCCGCCAGGAAAACAAACCTTTCGTTATCGTCTGGGACGGCCACGTCTACGACCTCGACGCCTGGGCCATCGTCAAAGGCTCGCCGAAAAAAGACCTGGCACTGAAATTCATTGCCTACGCCACTGGCTCCACCCCACTGGCCGGCATGCCGGACGTGGCCTACGGCCCGACGCGCAAATCCTCCATGCCGCTGGCCGACCAGAGCGCCACACCGCACCTGCCGACCGCTCACCTGAGCAAAGGCATCCAGGCCGGTTCGGACTTCTGGGCTGACTATGGCGAATCCCTCGGTGAGAAATTCAACGAGTGGCTGTTGAAGTAACCCGCTATGACCCCTCTCCTGCCGGAGAGGGGTCAGGATTTTCGGAGTAACGCCTTGTCCTCCCTCACGTCTACCGAAGCCAGCCAAGCCTCCAGCGCCCGCAACAAGAAGCGCCTCACGGCCTTTCTGTTTGTCGTGCCACTGCTGGTGTTTATTCTGCTGACCTTCGTCGCACCGATTGCCAGCATGCTCTGGCGCAGCGTCCACCACCCGACGGTGGCCGCCCTGATTCCGCTGACCCTGAGCGAGCTGCAACGCTGGGACGGCAAAGCGATTCCTGATGAGAAAACCCTGAGTGTGTTCGCCCAGGAGCTGCATAGCCTGGCCAAAGAGCGCCAGTCCGGCAAATTGGCCGAAGAGTTCAACCGCGCCTCGGCGGGCATGTCCAGCGTGGTCAAGGCCAGCGCGCGCAAACTCAGCCGGCTGCAAGATGCGCAATTGCAGCAAGAGGGCGCCGACATCCTGCTCAAGTCGCACCGCAACTGGAGCAAGCCGGAAATCTGGTACGCCATCCAGCGCGCGGGCAAACCCTACACCTATGACTATTACCTGACCGCGCTCGACCTGGAGCTGCACCCCGAGCAGGGCATTCAGGTGCGCGAAGACACGCAGATCTACCTGCAGCTGTACAGCAAGACCCTGACCATGGCGCTGGTCATCACCATCTTCTGCGCGCTGCTCGGCTACCCACTGGCCTACTACCTGGCCGGCCTGCCGGAGAACCGCGCCAATCTGCTGCTGGTGCTGGTGCTGCTGCCGTTTTGGACGTCGCTGCTGGTGCGCACCACGGCCTGGATCGCCCTGCTGCAGACCAACGGGGTGATCAACTCCTTCCTCCTCGGCATCGGCGTGATCGGCCAACCCATCGAGATGCTCTACACCTCGTTCGCCACCGTGGTGGCGATGACCCATATCCTGCTGCCGTTTATGATTTTGCCGCTGTACAGCGTGATGCGAGGCATCGACCCCAGTTACCTTCGCGCGGCGCTGTCGCTCGGCGCGCGGCCGATTCCGGCATTTCTGCGCATTTATTTTCCGATGACCCTGCCCGGCCTAAGCGCCGGCGCGCTGCTGGTGTTTATCATTTCCGTGGGCTACTACATCACCCCGGCACTGGTCGGCGGCACCGATGGGCAGATGATCAGCAACATCATCGCCTTCCATATGCAGCGCTCGAACAACTGGGAACTGGCCGCCGCGCTGGGCTCCCTGCTGCTCGGCCTGATTCTGCTGCTGTACTGGCTGTACGACCGTTTTGTCGGCGCCAGCAATATCAAACTGGGCTAAGGAACAGACGATGAAGATTCCCGCCTACTACGGCTTCTGGCATCACCTCGGCGCCTGGTTCTTGAAGACCAGCTCCTGGCTGGTGCTGCTGTTTCTGATCCTGCCGATCCTGGTGATCATCCCGCTGTCGTTCAACGTCGAGCCGTTCTTCAGCTTCACCGAAGGCATGCTCACCCTGCAGCCCGAGGCATACTCGCTGCGCTGGTATAGCGCCATCTTCAGCGACGACAAATGGCTGCTGGCAATCAAGAACAGCTTTCTGATCGGCATCTTCGCCACCCTGATCGCCACCGTGCTGGGCACCTGCGCCGCGGTCGGCCTGGCTCGCGACGATATGCCGATGCGCCGGCTGATCACCGCCCTGCTGCTGTCGCCGATGATCGTGCCGCTGATCATCACCGCCGCCGGGATGTTCTTCTTCTATTCGGATCTGGGTTTGGCCGGCAACTACCTCGGCGTGATCATCGCTCACGCCGCGCTGGGCACGCCGTTCGTGATCATCACCGTGACCGCCACCCTCACCGGTTTCGACTACAGCCTGGCGCGCGCTGCACTGAATCTGGGGGCTACGCCGCTGCGGGTGTTCTTTGACATCATCATGCCGCTGATCCGCCCCGGGGTGATTTCCGGCGCGCTATTCGCCTTTATCACCTCGTTCGACGAGGTCGTGGTGATCCTGTTTATGGCCGGCCCGCAGCAACGCACCATCCCCCGGCAGATGTTCTCGGGCCTGCGCGAGCAGATCAACCCGAGCATCCTGGCCATCGCCACCCTGCTGATTCTGGTGTCCATCGCCCTGCTGGTGACCATCGAACTGCTGCGCCGCCGCGCCGAGCGCATGCGTGGGATTGAGCTGATCGAGTAAACCCTACCCCGAGTCGTTCAGGCCAGCTGAACCTGACCTGAACGACTGCGCCAAAACCTCTCCAGCCGGTTGACCGGCTACCCCTCGCTGCCTACCATCGCGCCGCCGCATAAGCGGTATCAGAGATCAGACCTTAATGGACCTTCCCAGTTATTGCCCCTTAGTGGCTACAACTTGGCAACCGGCGTACCCGTCAACGGCACGTCTGCGGGCCCGTATCAGCACGTTCTGATCACGGCTCTCCAGGCACGCATGGCGTGTGCCCAGGAGAGCAACAATGAATGTCTTCACCCTTGCGCAGAACCTGCGCGTCGCCCTGCTGCAGAACGACCCAGGCAACGCCTTGGCAGCCGTGCACAGCCTGCAGCCGGCCGACCTCGCTGACACCCTCGACCTGCTGGAAACCCACCTGGCCTGGCGTATACTCGAGCAATTGCCGGCCAAGCGTCGCGCCGACGTCTTCGGCTACTGCGCCACGCCCCAACAACTGGCGCTTAGTCATCACCTGCAACGCACAGAACTGGTGGAGCTGGTCGCCGCCATGTCTGCCGACGAGCGTGCCGATCTGTTCAATCAGATGGATGACGAATTGCGCGCCACCTTGCTACCGGCCCTGGCCCAGGCTGAACGCGAAGACCTGTGCAAGCTGGCCGAATACCCCGAAGGCTGCGCAGGTGCGCTGATGACCTCGGCCTATGCCACCCTGAGCGCGGATATGCGCGCAGACCAAGCCATCGACGCCTTGCGCCTGGGTGCGCCGGATGCGGAAACCCTGTACCAGAGCTATGTCATCGACAGCCAGCGACGGCTGCTCGGCACCGTGTCACTGCGCCAGCTGATCCTCGCACCGGCCGACACACCGATCAGCCAGCTGATGGTGCGCGAGGTGATCAGCGCCCAGGTCAACACGTCCCAGGAGCAGGTGGCCAAACTGATCGAGCGCTATGACCTGCTGGCGCTACCGATCACCAATGGCGGCGCGCAACTGGTGGGTATCGTCACCTACGACGACGCCATGGATGTGGTAACCGCAGAAGCCACGGTGGACTTCCACAAAGGCGCGGGCGTCAGCACTCTGATCGGTAATCTGAAGGACGCCAGCGTCAGCCTGCTCTACCGCAAGCGGGTGTTCTGGCTGGTGCTGCTGGTATTCGGCAATCTGTTTTCCGGGGCCGGCATCGCTGCCTTTGAAGACGTGATCGCCGCCAATATTGCCCTGGTGTTCTTCCTCCCGCTGCTGGTCGACAGCGGCGGCAACGCCGGCTCGCAATCGGCCACCCTGATGGTCCGCGCCCTGGCCACTGGCGAGGTGGTGCTGCGTGACTGGCTCGGCTTGCTGCGCCGCGAATGTGTGGTGGCGTTGGCGCTGGGCATCACCATGGCTGTTGCCGTATCGCTGCTCGGCCTGCTGCGCGGCGGCCCGGAGATCGCCCTGGTGGTCGCCAGCAGCATGGTGGTGATTGTGCTGATCGGCAGCCTGATCGGCATGAGCCTGCCTTTTGTACTCAACCGCCTGGGCCTCGACCCGGCCACCGCCAGCGCCCCACTGATCACCTCAATCGCCGACGCCTCGGGCGTGCTGGTGTACTTCGCCATCGCCAGCCAGGTGCTGAGCCTGAACTGAGCCCACAGACAGCTGGCCGCAATCGGCCAGCTGTTTGCCTTGGCATGTCCTGTGGCATGCCGGAGCACGTTATGGATCACCTATTAATAGTCGCCAACCTGCTCACGGCCTTGTTGCTCGGCGCGCTGATCGGCATCGAACGGCAGTGGCGTCAGCGTCTTGCCGTGCTGCGCACCAATGCGCTGGTGGCACTGGGCGCAGCCAGCTTTACCGTGTTTGCCAGCCTCAACCCCGCAGACGCCAGCCCGTCTCGAGTCGCCGCCCAGGTGGTCTCCGGTATCGGTTTTCTCGGTGCCGGCGTGATCATGCGCGAGGGCCTGCATATTCGCGGCCTGAACACCGCGGCCACGCTCTGGTGCGCGGCCGCCGTTGGCTTGCTCGCTGGTGCCGGGCAGCTGCTGGTCGCTGCCCTGGTCAGCGCGCTGATCCTCATTGCCAATGTGCTGCTACGGCCACTGGCGGGGTTTATCAACCGCCAGCCCGAGGCGCACCGCGAAGACGATCAGCAGTATCTGATTACCGTGGTCTGCCGCGCCGAACAGGAAGCGCATATCCGCGCCCTGCTGTTACAGAGCGCCAGCGGCGGTGGATTACGCCTGCAGCGCCTGGACAGCCGCGATCTCGAAGGCGGCGACCGGGTCGAAGTCAGCGCCCTGCTGCTGTCGACACAGCGTAGCGATCAACTGCTTGAGCGCAGCGTCGGCCGCCTCAGCCTGGAACCCAGCGTCAGCGCCGCGCGCTGGCGGATCGCCGCCAGCGACTGACAAGACCCACACCGCTGGGCATACCGGCCTTCCTTGCGAGCGCGCCGAAGGATTAGAATCGGCGCTCTCCTGCCCTATCCAGGCGGACCTTGTAGCCCGGCCACGCCAGCGCCCACCCCGCGCCAGGCAGCGCCCCGGCCCGGTAAATGCGCACATGCGTTTGCCTTGGGCCTGAACCCGGCTCAACATACGCACCAACAGCCCGTTGCCCGCACAGCGCCCTCGCCTGTGCACGCGTGACCTGAATAGCCTTTGCAGGATTTATCGCCATGCCTGATTACCGCTCGAAGACCTCCACCCACGGCCGCAATATGGCCGGCGCTCGCGCCTTGTGGCGTGCCACCGGGATGAAGGACGAAGACTTCAAGAAGCCGATCATCGCCATCGCCAACTCCTTCACCCAGTTCGTGCCCGGCCACGTCCACCTGAAGGATATGGGCCAGCTGGTAGCCCGCGAGATCGAGAAACACGGCGGCGTGGCCAAGGAATTCAACACCATCGCAGTCGATGACGGCATCGCCATGGGCCACGACGGCATGCTCTATTCGCTGCCGAGTCGCGAGATCATCGCCGACTCCGTGGAGTACATGGTCAACGCCCACTGCGCCGACGCCATCGTGTGTATCTCCAACTGCGACAAGATCACCCCCGGCATGCTGCTGGCATCCTTGCGCCTGAATATCCCAGTGATCTTCGTTTCCGGCGGGCCGATGGAAGCCGGTAAAACCAAGCTGGCCAGCCACGGCCTGGACCTGGTCGATGCCATGGTGATCGCCGCCGACGATTCGGCCAGTGACGAAAAAGTCGCCGAATACGAGCGCAGCGCCTGCCCAACCTGCGGCAGCTGCTCTGGCATGTTCACCGCCAACTCGATGAACTGCCTGATGGAAGCCCTTGGCCTGGCCCTGCCGGGCAACGGTTCCACGCTGGCCACCCACAGCGACCGCGAGCAGCTGTTCCTGCAAGCCGGCCGCACTGCCGTCGAGCTGTGCAAACGCTACTACGGTGAAGGCGACGAGTCGGTGCTGCCGCGCAATATCGCCAACTTCAAGGCGTTCGAGAACGCCATGACCTTGGACATCGCCATGGGTGGCTCGACCAACACTATCCTGCACCTGCTGGCCGCCGCGCAGGAAGGCGAAGTCGATTTCGACCTGCGCGATATCGACCGCCTGTCGCGCAAAGTGCCTCAGCTGTGCAAAGTCGCACCGAACATCCAGAAGTACCATATGGAAGACGTGCACCGCGCCGGCGGCATCTTCAGCATCCTCGGCTCGCTGGCCCGTGGAGGCCTGCTGCACACCGACCTGCCAACCGTGCACAGCAAGACCATGGCCGAAGCCATCGCCAAATGGGACATCACCCAGACCGACGATGAGGCCGTGCACACCTTCTTCCGCGCCGGCCCGGCCGGTATCCCGACCCAGACCGCGTTCAGCCAGAGCACCCGCTGGGATACCGTGGATGACGACCGCGAAAACGGCTGCATCCGCAGCGTCGAGCATGCGTATTCGCAAGAGGGCGGCCTGGCCGTGCTCTACGGCAATATCGCCCTCGACGGCTGCGTGGTGAAAACCGCCGGTGTGGATGAATCGATCCATGTCTTCGAAGGCACCGCGAAAATCTTCGAGAGCCAGGACAGCGCCGTGCGCGGCATCCTCGCCGACGAAGTGCAAGCCGGCGATATCGTCATCATTCGCTACGAAGGCCCGAAAGGCGGCCCGGGCATGCAGGAAATGCTCTACCCGACTTCCTATCTGAAGTCCAAAGGCCTGGGCAAAGCCTGCGCCCTGCTCACCGACGGCCGCTTCTCCGGTGGCACCTCGGGCCTGTCGATCGGCCACGCTTCGCCGGAAGCCGCTGCAGGCGGCGCCATCGGCCTGGTGCGTGACGGCGACAAGGTGCTGATCGACATCCCCAACCGCACCATCAACCTGCTGGTCAGCGATGAAGAAATCGCCCATCGCCGCCACGAGCAGGACAAGAAGGGATGGAAGCCAGTGGAACAGCGTCCGCGCAAAGTCACCACGGCGCTCAAGGCCTACGCCCTGCTCGCCACCAGCGCCGATAAAGGCGCGGTACGCGACAAGGCGATGCTGGACAAACTGATGCCGTAAACCAGCGCGCAGCACACAAAAAGCCCGGCCTAGTGCCGGGCTTTTTGTTGTTAGCTCACGCCCATATAGCGCCCGGCGCGGTGATTGATCGCCAGCACCATATTCAGCGCCAGCGCACCGAGGATCGACAGCGCCACCTTGTCCAGCGGTACGACCATTACCGCGCCCAGTACGATCAGCACATCGATGCCCATCTGCACCTTGCCGGCACGCAGGCCGAAGCGCTCCTGCAGGTACAGCGCGAGGATATTCACCCCGCCGAGGCTGGCGCGATGGCGGAACAGCATCAACAGCCCCAGGCCCATGGCGAAACCACCAAACAGCGCGGCATACACCACGTTCAGGTGGGTGAAGCCAATCCACTGCGGGGTCAGTTCAGCCAGCAGCGAAACCAGCCCCACCGCACAGAAGGTGCGCAGGGTAAACGGCCAGCCCATGCGCCAAATGGCCAGGGCGTAGAACGGCAGGTTGATCAGAAAGAACACCAAACCGAACGGCCAGCCGAGCAGGTACTTCATCAGAAAGGCCAAGCCAACGGTGCCGCCCGTCAGCAAGCCCGCCTGGCTGTAGAGGGTGATCCCCAACGCCACCATGGCCGTACCCAGCAGCAGCGCCAGACCATCTTCCCAGAGGGGGTGGCGAATAAAGATCGCAGCAATACGATCCGGCTCGGCGTGATCGGCATCAGCGTCATGCATGGGGAACAACCTGTAGAGGGCAAACGACAATAGACAGCGTAGCGGCCAGCAAGGCATGCGTTAACGCTACGCAACAACGACCCGCAGAGTGGCACGCCATACCGGCGCCCACCTTGGCGGAGATCAATGCAGCACTGAAAAACTCAGCCCGAACGGGCTATTTGCGATCCCACACCTCAAACACATAGCCCGGCGTTTCCAGCCCCTCCGGGTGTTCGATGGCGGAAGACAGGTGCCAGTCAGCATCGGCCACTTCGGGGAAGTAGGCATCGCCCTGGGGGCTGATACCGACGCGGGTCAGGTATAGACGGTCGGCCTGGGTCAGGCCCAATTCGTACAACTGTGCGCCGCCGATCAGCATCAGCTCCTCGGCATCCTCTTCGCGCGCCCAGACCTCGGCACGCTCCAGTGCAGCGTCGAGGCTGGCGAACACTTCCGCGCCTTCCAGCTGTAACCCGGGTTGACGGCTGACCACCAGATTAAGCCGGCCCGGCAACGGTCGACCGAGCGAGTCCCAGGTTTTGCGACCCATGATGATCGGCTTACCGAGGGTCAGCGCCTTGAAGTGCTTGAGGTCCGCAGGCAAGTGCCAGGGCAGTTGGTTATCGCGGCCTATTACGCGGTTTTCCGCGAGGGCGGCGATCAGGCAGAGGGGTAGGGAATTTTTCATAGCCGCGAGAATACCGTCTGCGTGGCGATCATTGAAGCCTTCCCGCCGAACCGGTTCTCCGTTCAGTTCGCTCACCCATCCTGCCGCTTACCCACCACGCGGTTGCGCCCCTGCTCCTTGGCCAGGTAGAGCGCGACATCCGCCAGGCGCAGGGCATCGCTCAAACTCTGATGGGGATACGGCGACAGGTAGGCCATGCCAATGCTCAGCGTGACCACGCCGGCCGCATCCGAGTGGGCATGCGTCAGACCCAAGGCTTCGATGGCGCTGCGGATGTCCTGCAGAATCGCCAGCAGCTGTGCTTCATCCAGGCCATACCAAACCCCCACAAACTCCTCGCCGCCATAACGCGCGGCGCAATCCAGCGGCCGCCGCGCATGCTCGCCGATCACTCGGGCAACCTGGCGCAATGCCTCGTCACCGGCCGCGTGGCCATAGTGGTCGTTGTAACGCTTGAAGAAGTCGACATCCATCATCACCACGCCCAGGGTCTGCTTTTCCCGTTGTGCCTGGCGCCAGCTACGTTCGGCACGCTCGGTAAAGGCGCGGCGATTAAGCAGCCCGGTGAGAAAGTCCTTCTCGGCAAGATCCTGCAGCAGGCCATGGGCGAGGAAGTTCTGCCGCGTGGCATATTCCAGGGAATAGCAGCCCACCGAGCCGATGATATTGGCCAGGGCGAGAAACAAGGCATTGTTCAGCAGCATCTCGCCTGCCAGACCGATGCTCAGTTCTACCGCCAGATACGCCACAAAAGTCAGCCAGCCGCACAACACTGCAGTGGTAAAACGCAGACCAGTGAGGAAATAGAAGAACACGGTAACCAGGATGATGCCCTCGTAGGGCAGCGCAAAACCGTGATAACGGGCCAGACCGATGATGCCCGCCACGGCCAGCCCGGAGAGCAACGCCACAATGCCGCCGATCAGCTGCAGGTGATCACGTAAGCCCGGTCGATAGGTGGCCAGCCAGGCCAGCAGCAGCATCGGCTGGATTATCCCCAGGCGCAGGGCGAGTATCCGGCCGCGCAGTGGGTCCGGCAGATTGATCGCATCCAGCAGGACAAACAGTAGCGCCAGCAGCGTGGCCACCAGCAATGACCAGCGCATACGCCGCAGGAACACGTTGGCGTGATAGCGCTTGAACGCCTGCTCCAGTTCATCGTCAAAACTCAGCGAGCGAAAGCCCTGCTGATGCTGACGCAGGTACGGCGAATCCTGATTGACCCACTCCAGGTGAGGTAACTTCACGATGGCACTCGCTTTTATTGTTATGCGTTCAGAGGCTGCTGACCGAGGCACACGGCCGTTCACTACCAGCAGCCTAGCTGGACTGGCCAGCGGAGTACACGCGAGCGCAACTGTGCCATGTGCCGGCCGCTGCGGTTATGCTCTGGCTTCCACCCGTTTATGGAACACCGCGTGAGCCCACTTGATAAACCCACGCCCAGCCGCCTGCAGCGCCTCTGGCTCAGTGAAACCATCCGCCTGCGCGAGGAACATGCCGGCCCACTGGAAGACAGCGAAGCCAACCGCCGCGCCCAGGCCCAGGGCGGCGCACTCGGCGAACGCATCCAGGCCCGCGCCTGGCTGCTGGGCGAACGCGACGGCCAGGTACAGGCGCTGCAGCACTGGCTGCAGGGCGCACGCCTGGCCGGGCTGCTGCTGGTACTGCTGGCAATCCTCAGCGGCAGCGGCCTGGCAGTGGCGGCGCTGGGCGATGGTTTACGCCCGGTCAATGTGTTCTGGGCCCTGGGCAGTCTGCTCGGGCTAAACCTGCTCCTGCTGCTGGGTTGGGCGCTGGGGCTGCTGCTAAGCCGCGACAGCGCGGGTGCCCTCGGCCATCTGTGGTTATGGCTGAGCGCCAAGCTCGCCCGCGATGCCCAGGCCGCACAGCTGGCCCCCGCCCTGCTGTTGATGTTGCAACGCCAACGCCTCAGTCGCTGGGGGCTGGGCGTGCTGGTGCAGGGCTTCTGGCTGCTGACCCTGCTTACCGCGCTGCTGACTCTGCTGGCTCTGCTGGCTACCCGCCGTTATGGCTTTGTCTGGGAAAGCACCCTGCTCGGCGGCGACAGCTTTATCGCCATGACCCAAGCCATCGGCAGCCTGCCGGCGCTGCTGGGTTTCAGCCTACCTGATGCTGAACTGATCCGCGCCAGCGGCGACAGCGCCCTGGCCAACGAAAACGCGCGACTAAGCTGGGCCGGCTGGCTGGTGGGCGTGCTGGTGGTCTACGGCATACTGCCGCGCCTGGGCCTGCTGCTGCTCTGCCTATGGCGCTGGCGCCAGGGTTCTGCGGCGCTGAGCCTGGACCTCAGCCTGCCCGGCTACAGCCTACTGCGCGAACGCTTGCAACCGAGTAGCGAACGCCTCGGCGTATGCGATGCAGCGCCAACGCAGCTGCATCAACCGCGGGCCGGCAACCACACCGAAGGCAGCCAGGGCGCGCTGCTGGTGGCAGTCGAACTGGACCCACAGCGCAGCTGGCCACCCGTTCTACCCAAGGGCATCGGCGATGCCGGGGTGATCGACAGCCGCGAACAGCGCAACCAGCTGCTCGACCAACTCAACCGCTTCCCACCGGCACGCCTGCTGATTGCCTGCGACCCACGCCGCTCGCCGGATCGTGGCAGCCTGGCGCTGCTCGGCGAACTAGCACGCAGCGCGGCCGCCACGCGCATCTGGCTGCTGCCACCGCCACCCGGCGAAGCACTGGACAGCGCGCGCCTGGGTGACTGGCATCGCGCGCTGGAGCAACTGCAACTGAGCTACAGCGACAGCGCGCCGTTCAGCTGGCTGGAGCATGGTCATGACTAAAGCCCTCAAGCTGGCCGTGGTCGGCCACACCAATGTCGGCAAGACCTCACTGCTGCGCACCCTGACCCGCGATGTCGGCTTCGGCGAGGTGTCCCATCGCCCCAGCACCACTCGCCACGTCGAAGGCGCACGGCTGTCGGTGGACGGCGAGGCGCTGCTGGAACTGTACGACACCCCCGGCCTGGAAGACGCCATCGCCCTGCTGGATTATCTGGAACGTCTTGATCGCCCCGGCGAACGCCTGGACGGCCCGGCGCGGCTAGCGCGCTTTCTCGACGGCAGCGAGGCACGGCAGCGTTTCGAGCAGGAAGCCAAGGTACTGCGCCAGCTGCTGGCCTCGGACGCCGGCCTCTATGTGATCGATGCGCGCGAGCCGGTGCTGGCCAAATACCGTGATGAGCTAGCCGTGCTGAGCATGTGCGGCCGGCCCTTGCTGCCGGTGCTGAACTTCGTCAGCAGCAGCCAGCACCGCGAACAAGACTGGCGCGACGCCCTCGCCCGCCTTGGCCTGCATGCTCTGGTGTGTTTCGACAGCGTGGCGCCACCACTGGATGGCGAGCGCCGCCTATACGACAGCCTGGCGTTGCTGCAGGAAAAGGCCCGCCCGCAACTACAACGGCTGATTGACGATCACCTGGCGCAACGCCAATTGCGCAAAAGCAGCGGCGTGCGACTGATCTCCGAACTGCTGCTGGACTGCGCTGCCTGCCGGCGTAGCGTGGCGGCGCAAGCCGTGCTGGAACAAGGCGCCATCCGCGACCTGCATCAAACCATTCGCCAACGCGAGCAACGCTGCGTGGAAGCCCTGCTGCGCCTGTACGCCTTCCGCCAGGACGACGCCAAGGCCGGCGACCTGCCCTTGCTCGACGGCCGTTGGGGCGACGACCTTTTCAACCCGGAAACCCTCAAGCAGCTCGGCATCAATATCGGCGGTGGCATGGCGGCAGGTGCGGCCACCGGGGTGGGCGTCGACTTGCTGGTCGGCGGCATTACCCTCGGCGCAGCCGCGCTTATCGGCGCCGTGCTCGGCGGCAGCGCGCAGACCCTGCGCGGCTATGGCGCACGGCTGAAAGGCAAACTCAAGGGCCAGCGCGAGCTGACCGTGGACGACGCCGTGCTGCGCCTGCTCGCCCTGCGCCAGCAGCTGCTACTACAAGCGCTGGAAGCCCGCGGCCATGCCGCCGTCGACGCCATCAATCTGAGCACTCCGCAGGACGCCAGCTGGCGCGAAGGCAAACTGCCGGACGCGCTGCACAAGGCCCGCGCCCACCCCGAATGGTCCTCACTCAACCCCAGCGCACAACTGGAAGATGGCGAACGGCAAGAGCAGGTGCAGCAGTTGGCGGCGGAATTGCTCTAGCTTTGAAGGCATCGCGGCCATGGGCCGCGATTGACGATCAGACCGCGACGGGCGCCGGGATATGCGGATGGGCTTGGTAACCAACCAGCTCGAAGTCCTCGAACTTGAACGCCAGCAGATCCTTCACGTCGGGATTGAGCTTCATCACCGGCAGCGGCAGCGGCTCGCGGCTCAGCTGCAGGTCGGTCTGCTCGATATGGTTGGCGTACAAGTGGCAGTCGCCGCCGGTCCAGACAAAGTCACCCGGTTGCAGACCGCAGACCTGGGCCACCATCAACGTCAGCAGCGCGTAACTGGCGATGTTGAATGGCACGCCGAGGAAGATATCGGCCGAGCGCTGATACAGCTGGCAGCTCAGCTTGCCGTCAGCCACGTAGAACTGGAACAGCGCGTGGCAAGGCGGCAGGGCCATCTGCTCGACCAGCGCAGGGTTCCAGGCCGAGACGATCAGGCGGCGCGAATCCGGGTTCTTCTTGATCATCTCGATCAGCTTGCTGATCTGGTCAATCGACTCGCCGTTCGGCGCCGGCCAGCTGCGCCACTGGTAGCCATAGACCGGGCCGAGGTCGCCGTTTTCGTCGGCCCACTCATCCCAGATACGTACGCCGTTGTCCTTCAGGTACTTGATGTTGGTGTCGCCCTGGAGGAACCACAGCAGCTCATGAATGATCGATTTCAGGTGGCACTTCTTGGTGGTCACCAGCGGGAAGCCGTCAGCCAGGTTGAAGCGCATCTGATGGGCAAAAATGCTGTAGGTGCCAGTGCCGGTGCGGTCGCTCTTGAAGGTGCCGGTGTCGCGCACCAGGCGCATCAGGTCGAGGTACTGTTTCATTGCACGGCCTCCTGCGCAGCCTGGCGTTTGTAGGCATAGGCGATCAGACCCAGGCCGCCGAGCACCATCGGTACGCAAAGCACCTGGCCCATAGTCAGCCAGCCGCCGGCCAGGTAACCGAGCTGGGCATCCGGCACGCGGACGAACTCAACGATAAAGCGGAAGATCCCGTAGCACACGGCAAACATGCCGGACACTGCCATGGTTGGCCGCGGTTTACGCGAGTAGAACCAGAGGATGGCGAACAGCGCCACGCCTTCCAGGGCGAACTGATACAGCTGCGAGGGATGGCGTGCCAGCTGCTCGGGGTCGGTGGGAAAGATCATCGCCCACGGCACGTCGGTGGCCTTGCCCCACAGTTCGGCGTTGATGAAGTTGCCGATGCGCCCGGCGCCCAGGCCAATCGGCACCAACGGGGCGATAAAGTCCATCAGCTCGAAGAAGCTCTTGTTATTACGCTTGCCGAACCACCAGGTGGCCAGCATCACGCCGATCAACCCGCCGTGGAACGACATGCCGCCCTCCCAGATACGCAGCATGCGCACCGGTTCGGCGATATAGGCCGCCAGGTCGTAGAACAGCACATAGCCCAGACGGCCGCCGAGGATCACGCCCATGGCCACCCAGAACACCAGGTCGGAGAGCTTCTCCTTGTTCCAGCTTGGCGCAAAGGCGTTGACCCGGCGCGAGGCCAGCCACCAGGCGCCGCCGATGCCGATCAGGTACATCAGGCCGTACCAATGGATTTTCAGCGGGCCGAGGGCCAGTGCAACCGGGTCGATCTGCGGGTAAGGCAGCATTTCAATTCCTCAAATCAGAAAACTCAGGCCCACGCTAAACAGCAGCAGGGCAAACAGACGCTTGAGCAGGCGCGGCGACAGCTTGTGCGCCAGGCGTGCGCCGACACGGGCAAAGTACATGCTGGGAATCGCGATCCCCAGCAGCGCAGGCAAGTAGACAAAGCCCAGGCTCCACTCCGGCAACGCGGGCTTATCCCAACCCAGCCAGATAAAACTCAGGGCACTGGCCACTGCAATCGGCAAACCGCAGGCCGAAGAGGTAGCCACCGCCTGCTGCATCGCTACGCTGCGCCAGGTCAGGAATGGCACGGTCAGCGAACCGCCGCCAATCCCGAAAATCGCCGAGGCCCAACCAATCACGCCACCGGCCAGGGTCAGCGCCGGCTTGCCTGGGACAGTGCGGCTGGCTTTGGGTTTCAGCTCCAGGGCCATCTGCACGGCGATGATGATTGCGAATACGCCGATGATCTTCTGCAGCAATGGCCCCTGAATCGCCGCTGCAGTCATCGCGCCAAGCCCCGCGCCAAGCAGAATCCCCAGAGTCATCCAGGCAAATACCGGCCACAACACGGCACCTTTACGCTGATGTTCGAGCACCGAGTTGATCGAGGTAAAGATGATGGTCGCCAGCGAAGTACCCACCGCCAGATGCGTCAGAATCATCGGATCAAAGCCCTGCGCGGCAAAACTCAGCACCAGCACCGGCACGATGATAATGCCGCCGCCCACGCCAAATAACCCGGCAAGAGTTCCAGCTGCAGCCCCCAGGGCCAAATACAGCAGCAGTTCCATCAGCACCCCCGCAAACAATCCGGCATGGTAACGGATGCACAGGGCCGGACTCTACTTTGGGCGATGGATGTCAGCCCTGGCTTTGCGTAAAGTGCCTTCCATCGCCTGTGGAATAGACCAACATGCGCCCGACCCTGTACCTGAAGCTGAGCTGTAACCAGATGCACCTAACGCATCTGCAAAGTGGCCGCGTGCTGCACCTGCAGGCCGACCCTGCGTTCAGCAATCAGCGCCTGCTGGTGGCGGACTTTGCGGCAGCGCAGCAACTGCTGCAGCGCGGCGTCGAGGAAATCCTGCCCAAGCGTTTTCTGCGCCTGAGCCGGCCGCCGCAACTGCTGATTCAACCGCTGGAGCGCCTGGAAGGCGGCCTGTCGCAGGTCGAAGAACGCATATTGCTGGAACTCGGCCTCGGCTGCGGCGCGCGCAAAGTACGCCTGCACCTGGGTAACGAGCTGGACAACGCCGGCGTGCTGGCGAAGTTAAGGAGCTAACTCATGTGCCTGATCGTCCTGGCCTGGCGACCGGGCCATGCCCAGCCGCTGCTGCTGGCCGCCAACCGCGATGAGTTCTATGAACGTCCGAGCCAACCGTTGGCCGAATGGCCCGATGTACCGGGGGTAATTGCCGGACGCGATCTGCAGGCCGGCGGCACCTGGCTAGGCGTCGGCCCCGGCGGGCGCTTTGCCGCCCTGACCAATATTCGCGACCCCGGCCAGGCTCAAGGCAGCCGCTCACGGGGCGAACTGCCGGTGGCTTTTCTCGCCGGCAGCCACGGCGTCGAAGATTTTCTGCATCACCTGCACGAGCAGCGCCGGCACTACAGCGGCTTCAACCTGCTACTCGGTGACAGCCAGCAACTCTGGCACTTCAACTCCCTAACCGGACGCGCCAGGCCATTGGCGGAAGGCGTGCATGGCCTGTCGAATGCCGATCTGGATACGCCCTGGCCCAAGCTGCAGCGGGCCAAGCAGGCGTTGCACAACGGATTACATGAGCCGCATCCGCAAATGCTGCTCAAGCTGTTGGCCGACCCCACACGCGCAGCGGACGCTGAGCTGCCGCAAACCGGTATCGGCCTAACCGGCGAACGGCTGCTCTCCAGCGTGTTTATTGCCAGCGTCACCTACGGCACCCGCGCCAGTACTGCCTTGATCGTTAATGCCGACGGCAGCCGCGTGCTGGCCGAGCGCACGTTCGGCAGCCATGGCAGCTGTTTGGGTGAGATTGTGTTGCAGTGTTGATGCCGCTCAGTTGCTGAGGGCGAGTTCGCTGAATTCATCAAGGGTGAACAGCGGTGAGGCAATCGTCGGATCATCGGCATCGGCCACCAGCAGCGGCCGGCCATCGGCCTGGAAAGCCAGCCCTTCGATCTTTACCACAGGCGCCAGACGGTTCAGCTCAACGACGGTCAGCTGCGCATCGAGCCGCCCAAGCACACTACCGACGCAGGCACCGTCCAGGTAACTGGAGTCGGTAGCCTCCGCCGTCGCGGTGAAATACATCGCTCCACTGGGCGCCACGCTGAGATCGGTGAGGCTCAGTAGCACGCCGTCCAGCTCCGGCAATTGCAGCGGCACAATCCGCTGCAGCGCGGCAGCGCTCAGTTGTCCGTCCTGCAGATCGCGCAGCACCTGCGGCAAATCGAGCAGCACCAGAGCATTTTCCCGGCCGCGGCCATTGCCGCGCTGCGCCAGCAGTAACTGCCCGCCACAGACCACACCGCCTTCTATATTCAGATCCTGAAAGCGCTCAGCGAGCGCCCCATACAAGGGGCTGAGGTCGAGAACGCGCACACTGCCCGACTCAACCAGACAACCGCGACAGCGCCGTTTGGTCGACCCGGAGCCCAATGCCAGCAGGCTGCCTTCGGGCAATAACAGCAACGCTTCGAAATCCGGCTTAAGGCGTTTGCGCTGCTTGGCATCGGCGGGTAGCTCGCCAGGGAGCAGGGTCTGTTCGGCCTGCCAGTCGCCATTCAGGTTGTAGCGCTGCAGCACCAGCGCATCGTCAGCCAGTACCCAGAGGCTCTGGCCCTGACACACCAGCGCACTGGCCGCTGACAAGCGCAGGGTGGCGAGTTGGCGCAGCTGCAGAAAGTTATCCGCGAGGTTCAGCACGAGCGGCGCGTGCTCACGCCTGGATATCCGACGCGGGATTGATCATGCGGCCCAGGCCGAGGTTGCGCAGGGCCAGTTGCAGGGTGCTGTGAATCACCTGCGGGTTGTCGATGCTCATCACCTGGCCGAGCAACTCCTGGGCCTTGCCCATACTGATCTGGCGTAGCAACCACTTCACCTTGGGCAGGTTGGTGGCGTTCATCGACAGGCCGTCGAAGCCCATGGCCATCAGCAACACGGCGCACGCCGGGTCGCCCGCCATCTCACCGCAGATACTTACCGGCTTGCCTTCGGCATGGGCACCGGCAACTACAAGGCGCAGCGCTTGCAGCACCGCCGGATGGAGGAAGTCGTAGAGGTCGGCGACACGCGGGTTGTTACGGTCCACGGCCAACAGGTATTGGGTCAGGTCATTCGAACCAACCGAGAGGAAGTCGACTTGGCGCGCCAGTTCGCGCACCTGATAAACCGCCGCAGGAATCTCGATCATCACCCCAACCGGTGGCAGCGGCACGTCGGTGCCTTCGTCGCGCACTTCGCCCCAGGCACGGTGAATCAGGTGCAGCGCTTCTTCCAGCTCCTGAATGCCGGAAATCATCGGCAGCAGGATGCGCAGGTTGTTCAACCCTTCGCTGGCCTTAAGCATGGCGCGGGTCTGCACCAGGAAGATTTCCGGGTGGTCGAGGGTGACGCGGATGCCGCGCCAGCCGAGAAAGGGATTGTCTTCCTTGATCGGGAAGTAGCTCAGCGCCTTGTCGCCGCCGATATCCAGGCTGCGCATGGTCACCGGCAGCGGGTGGAAGGCGGCCAGTTGCTCACGATAGATCGCCAGCTGCTCCTTCTCGCTGGGGAAGCGCTCCTTGATCATAAACGGCACTTCGGTGCGATACAGACCAACGCCTTCGGCACCGCGCTCCTGAGCGCGCTTTACATCAGCGAGCAGGCCGGTGTTGACCCACAGCGGCATACGGTGGCCATCGAGGGTTTCGCACGGCAAGGCACGCAGCGCGTCGAGGCCCTGGGCCAGCTGGCGTTCTTCCTCGACCACTTCGGCGTATTGCTTGCGCAACACTTCGCTGGGGTTGGTGAACACCTCACCGTGGTAGCCGTCGACGATCAGCTGAATGCCGTCGATCTTCGAATACGGCAGGTCAACCACGCCCATGACCGTGGGAATGCCCATGGCGCGAGCGAATATGGCCACATGGGAGTTGCCCGAGCCCTGCACCGAGACCAAGCCGACCAGTTTGCCTTCCGGCACTTCGCCAAGCATCGCCGGCGACAGCTCTTCGCTGACCAGAATGCAGTTGTCCGGGTACACCAGGGTCTGCTGACGCGCCTGCTGCAGATAGGCGAGCAGGCGCCGGCCGAGGTCTTTGACGTCGCTGGCGCGTTCGCGCAGGTAGGCGTCGTCCATCAACTCGAAACGGTTGATGTGCTCGCCAATCACCTGACGCAGTGCACCCTGGGCCCACTGGCCGGTGCGGATGACCTTGACCACCTCGTTACCCAAGGCGGCGTCTTCCAGCATCATCAGGTAGACGTCGAACAGCGCGCGCTCTTCGGGGCGCAGCTGGGTGGCCATCTTCGCCGACAGCGCGCGCATGTCAGAGCGCACGCCTTCCAGGGCATTATTGAACAGAGTCAGCTCGGCGGCGATGTCGTCGACAGTCTTATCCGGCACCACTTCCAGATCGGCCGGCGGCAATACCACCACCGCTGTACCCACGGCCGCGCCAGGCGAGCCTGGCACGCCGACGAACTTGGCTTCCTGAATGCCCTTGCCCTGACGGCCCAGGCCGCGAATCGAGCCGGTGGCCTCGGCGTGGGCGATAACCCCGGCGAGCTGCGCGCTCATGGTCACCAGGAAGGCTTCTTCGCCCTCGTCGAACTGGCGCTGCTCTTTCTGCTGGATAACCAACACACCCATCACCTTACGGTGGTGAATGATCGGCGCGCCGAGGAAGGAGGCGTAACGCTCCTCGCCGGTCTCAGCAAAGTAGCGATAGCGTGGGTGTTCGGAGGCGTGTTCGAGGTTGAGCGGCTCTTCGCGCGTACCAACCAGGCCAACCAGGCCCTCGTTGGGTGCCATGCTGACCTTGCCGATGGCCTTCTTGTTCAGACCCTCGGTGGCCATCAACACAAATCGATTGGTTTCCGGGTCCAGCAGGTAGACCGAGCAGACCTGGCTGCCCATGGCCTCGCGCACCCGCTGCACGATAATGCCCAGCGCCGCCTTGAGGTCCTTGGCGGCATTTACTTCCTGGACAATCTTGCGCAGCGTATTGAGCATGCTTGGCTCTAGCCTGTGTCAGTCCCGCGCCAAGAGGCGCGGAGCGAGTTCCTTGAGGGCGCGACGGTAAACCTCGCGCTTGAATGTCACCACCTGGCCCAACGGGTACCAATAACTGACCCAGCGCCAGCCATCGAACTCCGGCTTGCCGGTCAGGTCCATGCGCACGCGGTCTTCTGTACCGGTCAAACGCAGGAGGAACCACTTCTGTTTCTGCCCGATACACAGCGGCTGGCTGTGCGTGCGCACCAGGCGCTGAGGCAGACGATAACGCAACCAGCCCCGGGTGCAGGCGAGAATTTTCACATCCTGCTGTTCCAGGCCAACTTCTTCGTTCAATTCGCGGTACAGCGCTTCTTCCGGCGACTCATGGTCATTGATCCCGCCCTGCGGGAACTGCCAAGCGTCCTGGTTTATCCGACGCGCCCACAGCACCTGGCCGACATCATTGGTCAGAATGATGCCGACATTCGGGCGAAAACCATCGGAATCGATCACGGCACACAACCTCGTAAACGCCTGAATTTAAGACATGCGGGCATTGTTCCACAAAGGCCGCGGCAGCAGCAACGCGAGCGGGGCGCGTAATAGGAATGACCTATAAAAGCCGTTATTCTGGCCGCCTTTCGTAGCTGGCAATCAAAGGTGCTCCCGTGCGTTTGGCTTTATTCGATCTCGACAACACCCTGCTCGGCGGCGACAGCGATCACGCCTGGGGCGATTACCTGTGTGAGCGCGGCATCCTCGACGGCATCGCCTACAAGGCACGTAACGATGCGTTCTATCAGGACTACCTGGCCGGCCGCCTGAACATCACCGACTACCTGAATTTCAGTCTGGAAATCCTTGGTCGCACGGAAATGGCCCAACTGGAGCAGTGGCACCGCGAATTTATGCGCGATTGCGTCGAGCCGATCATCCTCGCCAAAGGCGAAGCGCTGCTGGCCGAACACCGCGAAGCTGGCGACAAGCTGCTGATCATCACCGCCACCAACCGTTTTGTTACCGCGCCGATTGCCGCGCGCCTGGGGGTCGACACCCTGCTGGCCACCGAATGCGAAATAGCTGACGGCCGCTATACCGGGCGCACCACCGATGTGCCGTGCTTTAAGGAAGGCAAGGTCACCCGCCTCAATCGCTGGCTCGGCGAAACCGGCCTGAGCCTGACTGACAGCAGTTTCTACAGCGACTCGATGAATGACCTGCCGCTGCTGGAACAAGTCACTCGCCCATTCGCCGTCGACCCTGACCCAAACCTGCGCGCCGAAGCAGAGAAGCGCGGCTGGCCGGTTATCTCGCTGCGCTAAATCCGCTGCAATGAAAAAATGACCGGGAGACATTTTTAACGTCGCGCAGCGACGGCCCGAAGGGTGACCGCCAGGGATGGCGGGTCATAAAAACGCCGCCTCATAGGCGGCGTTTTTGTTTGGGTGTTGGTCAGACCGGCTTGGCGCCCATCAGCCCCATGATAACCAACAACAGCAATACGATCAGCCCGGCATACACCGCACAAAAACGCAGCAACTTGATCGGCGCAGGGCTACCACCCAAGGCCTGCCAGGCGGCCAGACGCCCATTGAGCAGTAGGCCAAACAGCACCAGCACACCGAACAGCACGCTACTGGCCAGCAGCCAGGTCTGCCCTAGCGGGAAGCCGGCCAAATTGACCAGCCACCAGCCACTGACCGGCAAGCTCAGAGCAAGCAGGCCAAATACAGGCAAACTGATCAGTTGGGTGCGTTTGAGCTTGCGCTGCAGCACAGCGCCATCGCCGCTGCGCGACGCCTTCCACAGCATAAACACGTGCGCCAGCACGCCCAGCAGCAATAGCACGCCCGGTGCACTGTGGAGAATTTTCAGCAGTTGGTAATGTTCCATCGATCAGCTCCTGCCGATTAACCTAAAAAGAGTTTGTATGCGGGGTTATCGCTTTCGTCCCAATAGGGGTAGCCGATGGCTTCCAGCGCCGCCGGTACAAGGTGACGTTCCGCCTGTGGCACTTGCAGGCCCGCCACCACGCGACCATCGGCAGCGCCGTGGTTACGGTAATGGAACATCGAGATATTCCAGCGCCCACCCAATTTCTGTAAGAAATTGAACAACGCACCCGGCCGCTCAGGAAACTCGAAGCGATATACACATTCATCCGGCACCGCTGCGGCATGACCGCCGACCATATGGCGGATATGCAGTTTGGCCAGCTCGTTATCGGTCAGATCCAGCACCGGGAAGCCCTGCTCGCGCAGGCCCTGCACCAGCGCCGCACGCGGGTCGTTTTCCGGGTGGGTCTGTACGCCGACGAATATGTGCGCTTCCTTGTCTTCGTGGTAGCGGTAGTTGAATTCGGTGATCTGCCGCTTGCCGATGGCTTCGCAGAACGCCTTGAAGCTGCCCGGCTGCTCGGGGATGGTCACGGCAATGATCGCCTCGCGCTTCTCGCCCAACTCGGCGCGCTCGGCGACATGGCGCAGGCGGTCGAAGTTGACGTTGGCACCCGAGTCGATGCCTACCAGCACCTGGCCGCTGCAGCCTTCGCGCTCGACGTACTTCTTGATCCCGGCCACGCTCAGCGCGCCGGCCGGCTCGGTGATCGAGCGGGTGTCGTCGTAGATATCCTTGATCGCCGCACAGATCTCATCCGTGCTGACGGTGATCACCTCGTCGACATGGTCCTTGCACACATCGAAGGTGTGCTGACCGATCTGCGCCACGGCCACGCCATCGGCAAACAGCCCGACCTGCGGCAATACCACGCGCTCGCCAGCGGCCATGGCGGCCTGCAGGCAGTTGGAGTCGTCCGGCTCAACACCGATGACCTTGATCTCCGGTCGCAGGTATTTCACATAGGCGGCGATACCCGCAATCAGCCCGCCGCCACCCACCGGCACGAAGATCGCGTCGAGCTTGCCCGGCTGCTGGCGGAGGATTTCCATGGCCACCGTGCCCTGACCAGCAATAGTGTGCGGGTCATCGTAGGGATGGATATAGATGTAGCCTTTCTCGTCCACCAGTTTCAGCGAATAGGCCAGCGCCTCGGGGAAGCTATCGCCATGCAGCACCACCTTGCCGCCCCGCGAGCGCACACCCTGCACCTTGATCTCCGGGGTGGTCTTGGGCATCACAATAGTGGCCTTGACCCCCAGCACCTTGGCCGCCAGCGCCAGACCTTGGGCATGATTACCGGCCGAGGCGGTGACCACACCGCGCGCCTGCTCTTCAGCGGAGAGCTGCGCCAGCTTGTTGTAGGCGCCACGAATCTTGAACGAGTACACCGGCTGCAGGTCTTCACGCTTGAGCAGAATCTGGTTGCCCAGACGCTCGGAAAGCTGGTTGGCGGCTTGCAGCGGAGTTTCCACCGCCACGTCATAGACGCGCGAGGTGAGGATCTTCTTGACGTACTGTTCGAGCATGGCGTGATCGCAGGCGGCTTTTCAGGGAGTCCGCGAGTCTACCCCAGCCCAGCGCCGAACGACCATACAAGGCACGGGGTTTTCCCGGCCGAAGGTCCGCTGGCTGCCCAGCCGCGCTATAATTCGCGCCTTTCCTCACTCCCACGCCAGGCCCCATGATGAACCAGGATCAACTCAAGCAAGCCGTCGCCCAGGCTGCTGTCGACTTTATTCTTCCCAAACTCGACGCCAAGAGTGTGATCGGAGTCGGCACCGGCTCCACCGCCAACTGCTTTATCGACGCCCTGGCCAAGCACAAGATGGAATTCGATGGCGCCGTCGCCAGTTCCGAAGCCACCGCCGCACGCCTCAAAGGCCATGGCATTCCGGTGTATGAGCTGAACACCGTCAGCGACCTGGAGTTCTATGTCGACGGCGCCGACGAGAGCGACGAGCACCTCAACCTGATCAAGGGCGGCGGCGCAGCCCTGACCCGCGAGAAAATTGTCGCCGCCGTGGCGCAGACCTTTATCTGCATCGCCGACGCCAGCAAGCTAGTGCCGGTACTGGGTGCCTTCCCACTGCCGGTGGAAGTGATCCCGATGGCGCGCAGCCATGTCGCCCGCCAGTTGGTCAAGCTTGGCGGCGATCCGGTGTACCGCGAAGGTGTGGTGACCGACAACGGCAATATCATCCTTGACGTGTTCAACCTGTCGATCACCAACCCGGCCGAGCTGGAAAGCCAGATCAACGCCATCGTCGGTGTGGTCACCAATGGCCTGTTCGCTGCCCGCCCAGCCGATCTGCTGCTCCTCGGCACCGCTGAAGGGGTAAAAACCCTCAAGCGCGCCTGACGTCTGGGCGGCAGAAGCTGGCGGCTGTGCAAAAATGGATCAAGTCGGCAGACAGCCCGCATACCAGGCGTCATGCTACCGGCATTGCTTAGTTTTCAGGATCGTCAGGGAGTTTTATGTCCGCATTCGTCTCGTCCGCCCATGATCGTCAGCTCGACCTCGGCGATCTGTTGCGTGAGCTGGTCGCCCAGGGCCGGACCAATCAGGACAATGCCGAACAATGCCTGGCAATCCGCCGCAGCGCGGTGAACAACCAGCAGCACCCGCTGGAGTTTCTTGCTGCTCAACAACTTGATGACCTGAAAAATCCAGGCAAAAAGCTTGAGCTGGAGGGGTTGACCAGCTGGCTGGCGGAACAATGCGGGCAACCCTTTCTGCGCATCGACCCGCTGAAGATCAATGTCGCCGCCATCACCCCACTGATGTCCTACGCCTTCGCCCAGCGCCACAAGATTCTCGCTGTGGCGGTGGACAACGACAGCGTGACCATTGCCAGCAGCCAGCCACTGGTAAACAGCTGGGAAGCCAACCTGATTCATGTGCTCAAGCGCCCGATCAAACGCGTGGTGTCCAGCCCTGCGGATATCCAGCGTTTTACCGTGGAGTTCTACCGCCTGGCCAAATCGGTCAGCGGTGCCTCGGCCGGCGACACTAAGATCAGCAGCATGGGCAACTTCGAGCAGCTGCTCAACCTAGGATCCCAGGACCAAGAGCCCGACGCCAACGACGCGCATATCGTTAATATCGTCGACTGGCTCTTCCAGTACGCCTTCACCCAGCGCGCCAGTGATATTCATATCGAGCCACGTCGCGAGCAGGGTAGCGTGCGTTTTCGCATCGACGGCGTGCTGCACACCGTTTACCAATTCCCGCCCCAGGTGACCATGGCCATCGTCAGCCGCCTGAAAAGCCTGGGCCGGATGAACGTTGCAGAAAAGCGCAAACCGCAGGACGGCCGGGTCAAGACCAAGACCCCGGACGGCGGCGAGGTGGAGCTGCGCCTGTCGACCCTGCCCACCGCCTTTGGCGAAAAGATGGTGATGCGGATTTTCGACCCGGAAGTGCTGCTGAAAAGCTTCGACCAGTTGGGTTTCTCCGCCGATGACCTGAAACGCTGGAAGAGCATGACCAGCCAGCCCAACGGTATCATCCTAGTCACCGGTCCCACCGGCTCGGGCAAGACCACAACGCTGTACACCACGCTCAAACAGCTGGCCACGCCGGAAGTAAATCTCTGCACCATCGAAGATCCGATCGAGATGATCGAAGGGGCCTTCAACCAGATGCAGGTGCAAAGCAATATCGACCTAACCTTCGCCAGCGGCGTGCGCGCACTAATGCGCCAAGACCCGGACATCATCATGGTCGGCGAAATCCGCGACCTGGAAACCGCCGAGATGGCGATTCAGGCGGCGCTCACCGGCCACCTAGTGCTCTCGACGCTGCACACCAACGATGCGCCGAGCGCCATTACCCGCTTGCTGGAGCTGGGCGTGCCGCACTACCTGCTCAAGTCCACCCTGCTCGGCGTGATGGCACAGCGCCTGGTGCGCACCCTATGTCCGCATTGCAAGGCGCCGCAGACCCTGGACGAAGACGGCTGGCAGAGCCTGACCAAACCTTGGAGTGCGCCGCTGCCAACTCAGGCCTGCAGCGCCGTCGGTTGCCTGGAGTGCCGCGACACCGGTTACCGCGGCCGCGCCGGGGTGTATGAAATCATGCTGATCAATGATGCGATGAAGCCGCTGATCACCGCCGACACCGACCTGGTTGCGCTGCGCCGGCATGCCTTCAAGGAAGGTATGCGCAGCCTGCGCCTGTCCGGCGCGCAGAAGGTCGCCGCTGGCCTGACCACTATCGAGGAAGTGCTGCGGGTCACTCCGCAAAGCGAGCAGAAATAGCCTTAGAGCGCGAGTTTCAGCTGCGAGGCAAACGCTGCTGACGGGCGAGGATGCTCGCCACTCGCTGCGGCTTGCAATCCAGGTAGGCGGAGGCTTTCAACCAGCGCTGATTGGAATGCCAGGCGAAGAGAAACTGCCCGCCCTTGAGTTGATCGACTACCATCCGCGCCACTTCCGGGCGCACCGCCGGGCAACCCAGACTGCGGCCGATACGGCCATGCTTCTGCGCCCAACGCGGGTTCACATAGCCGGCACCGTGAATCACGATGGCACGCTCGCGGGCCAGATCATTCAGCCCAGGCTCCAGGCCATCCATGCGCAGGGAGTAACCATGCTTACCACGGTAACTTTCCGCCGTACGGAACAGGCCCAAACTGGACTGATGGCTACCCAGGCGATTGGAAAACACTTCGGCGAAGTTCTCCCCGGATTTGCGCCCATGAGCGACAAAATCGCGTAGCAGCAAACGTTTGCGCTGCAGGTCGAAGATCCACAAACGGCGTTCGGTAGAAGGCCGCGAATAATCTATTACGGCCAGGCGGCGCGCAGGGTCAGCGCCATGATTGACCGCGCACTGCATGGCCGCCAACGCATGCTGCAGCGCCTGCTGATTAAGACCGGGGGCAATCCGCGCCAGATCCCTGAGCAAGCCATCCTGCTCTGTCGCCGTCGCCGACAAGGGCATGCAAGAAAGCCAAAATCCGATCAGGCAGAACCTGCCAAGACGTCCAAACATTGCGCAAATACCTCTAGTACCTTCAGACGTCCTGTCACAAGATCGAACCACCACAGGCCTATACTGGCTGCGGCTAACCCGCATTTCGGCCAAGGACTGGAGCAGTAGATTGTTCAAAAAACGCACACTCTACCTGAGCGCTGCCCTGCTCACCCTGCCATTGGTCGCCAACGCCACCGATGCGCCCTTCGCCACCAGCGTCGATTTGCGCCCATTACTGGCTCAATTGACGCAGCACTGCAGCGCATTACCGACAAGCCTAGACGAGAATGCTCAGCGCCTGCTGCAGGCTTTTTATGCGCAACGCGACGGCCGACCCGCCTGGCAGAGCGGCGAACAGCTGCTGCAATTGCGCGAGCAGCTGGCGCAATTGGCCGATGACGGTCTGCAGCCAAGCGACTATCCGTTGCCCAGCCTGGTTGCGGAAAGTTTTGTCGAGCAACGCGACTGCGCGGAACTGCTGACTAGCCACAGCTACCTGCAGGCCCTGCTGCACCTGCGTCGCGGCCGTTTGCTGCAACAGCGCCTGGAACCGCTGTGGCAGGCGCCAGGGCAAACCAACCCGGACCCGCAACTGGCGACCCTCTCACTGGCCCTACTGCATCTGCACACGCCGTCTCTGGCCTTTGCCAGCGCACGACCGGCCACCGTGCAATACCAGCGACTGCGCAGCGTTTATGCGCAACAGCGCCTGCAGCCGCTGCAGGAGTGGACGACGCTCGCCAGCGGCCCACAGCTCAAACCCGGCGGTAAGGATGCGCGACTACCAGAATTGCGCGCACGCCTGATCGCCCAAGGCTACCTGGCCGTACCGTTAGAAGAACTGGGCAGCACGTATGATCTGGCCACACAAAGCGCCCTGGAGCATTTTCAGCGCGACCACGGCCTTAACCCGGATGGCATTCTCGGCCCCGCCAGCCTGACCGAGCTGAATATCAGCCCACAGATGCGCCGCGAGCAGCTGCGCGCCAACCTTGAGCGCCTGCGCTGGCTGGCCGACACCATGCGCGATGCCGAAGTGCTGATCAATGTCGCAGCCGCCGAAATCCAGGTGCGGCGCAATAACCAGCTGCTTTGGCGCACCCGTACCCAGGTCGGCCGCGCCGAACGGCAAACACCGCTGCTCGCCTCCAGCATTGTGCGGCTTACCCTCAACCCGACCTGGACCGTGCCGCCGACCATTCTGCGCGAAGACAAACTGCCGGCCATTCGCGACGACATCAGCTACCTGGAACGCCACCAGATGAGCGTGCTCGACCGCGACGGCAACCTGCTCGACCCACACAGCATCGATTGGGATAGCCCCGGGGCGATCCGTCTGCGGCAGTCGGCCGGCAGCCATAACCCGCTCGGCCGGGTAGCCATGCGCTTCGACAATCCATTTGCGGTCTATCTGCACGATACGCCCAGCCAGCAGCTGTTCAGCAAGGCCCCGCGTGCATTTAGCTCGGGCTGCGTACGGGTCGAGGCGGTCGACACTCTGCTCGCCTGGCTGCTCACCCCGGATGAGCTGAGCAGCGTGCAAACGCGCATCGCCAGCGGCGAAACCCAGCAGTACCGCCTGCAACATCCGGCGCCGCTGCTGATTGCCTACTGGACAGTCGAGGCCAGCAAGGACGGGGCCCTGCGCTATTACCCGGACATTTACGCGCGCGACGCGCGCCTGGTCAAAGCCCTGGCGCCAAGCGTGCACTGATCGGCACCCATGACCGTTGATCGGCGCACTCTGCAACGGCATCGACAGCAGCGCCAACGCCAACTGTGCTTAGATACTTGAACAGCTAATCCGCAGACTAAAAACCGCCAAGGAGCTACACCACATGGAAATCGGCAGCGTCATTTTTCTATTTGTCGGCCTCGCCGTCGCCATCGTCTTTATGGGCTTCAAGGTCGTACCGCAGGGCTTCGAGTGGACAGTGGAGCGCTTCGGTCGCTACACCAACACCCTCAAGCCGGGCCTGAACATCATCGTGCCGGTGATGGACAAGGTCGGCCGCAAGCTCAACGTGATGGAAAACGTGCTGGATATTCCGCCACAGGAAGTGATCACCGCCGATAACGCCACGGTGCAGATCGACGCCATCTGCTTTTTCCAGATCATCAACTCGGCCCAGGCGGCTTACGAGGTGAACAACCTTGAGCACGCCATCCGCAACCTGGTGATGACCAATATCCGTACCGTGCTCGGTTCCATGGAACTGGACGCCATGCTCGGTCAGCGCGATGCGATCAACGAAAAGCTGCTGCGCACCGTCGATGAAGCCACCGCACCCTGGGGCATCAAGATCACCCGCATCGAAATCAAGGACATCAGCCCGCCCGCCGACCTGATGGCCGCCATGTCCGGGCAGATGAAAGCCGAACGGATCAAGCGCGCACAGATTCTCGAAGCCGAAGGCCTGCGCGCCGCGGCCATTCTCACCGCCGAAGGGCAGAAGCAGGGCGACATCCTCAAGGCCGAAGGCCAGCGCCAGGCCGCTTTCCTCGAAGCCGAAGCGCGCGAACGTGCCGCCCAGGCAGAAGCCGAAGCCACGCGGATGGTTTCCGAAGCCATTGCCCAGGGTAACGTGCAGGCGGTCAACTACTTCGTTGCGCAGAAATACATCGAAGCCCTCGGCCAACTGGCCAGCGCCAACAACAGCAAGGTCATCCTGATGCCGCTGGAAGCCAGCCAGGTGATTGGTGCAGTGGGCGGCATCAGCGAAATTGTCAAAGCCACCTTCGGCGAGAAGAAGGGTTAAACCATGTGGGACTTTTTACAGCACCTGTCGTACTGGAACTGGCTGGCGTTCGGCACCCTGCTGCTGATCCTCGAAGTGTTCGGTGCCGGTGGCTATCTGCTGTGGATCGGCCTGGCCGCCGCCAGCGTCGGCCTGCTGACCTTTATCTTTCCGGGGCTGCCGTGGGCTGCGCAGTTCATCCTGTTTGGCCTGCTGTCGATACTCACCGCAGTGTTCTGGTGGCAGCGCCAGCGTAGTGCAGCCAAGCCTTCCGACCAGCCAGGGCTGAACCAGCGCGGCAGCGAATTCGTCGGTCGCACCTTTGTCCTGCACGAAGCGATCAATGGCGGGCGCGGCAAGATCAAGGCCGGCGACAGCCTCTGGCTGGTAATCGGCAACGACCTGCCAGCCGGCACGCCAGTGCGCGTAGTCGGTCAGGATGGCGTGCTATTGCGAGTTGAGGCCGAACAAGCAAGTTAAAGCCCGCGAGGTGGCCGGATGATCGGATGGCGTGTGTTACTGGCCACTGCGCTGCTGCTCAGCAGCGGCTGCAGCCTGCTCAAGCTGGATAAGGAGATGCAGCAGGCCCGCCAGGAGCTGCTGCTGATCGCCGGCCAGCTGCAGGTCTCGGACTCGGGGCGCAGCGCGCTGGTCGCACTGCTCGATGCGGACAGCAAACTGATCGCCTACCGTATCGCCGCTCCCGGCGAGACCTTTTACTTCACAGCCGCGCCGGCCGCTTACCAGTTGCTGGGCTTCGATGATCGCAACGGCAACTTTATCCTGGATAACGACGAGCCCCGTCACTGGCTGAGCAATGCCCAAAGCGCACCGCTGAGCGTGCAGCCAGAGCCGGATGAGCGGGCGCGCCTGAGCCAGCTCAACCCGCTACGCCTCACTACCAATGACCTGCAGCAAGCACCTGCGCTGGATCTCAGCCTTGAAGTGCTCTACCACGAACAGCCGCGCATGCAGAGCAACTACCTGCAGCCCGTGAGTTTCGATGATGCGCGCTTCAACGATAAAAATGTGCGACTGGGTGCCTGGGAGCCGCTGACCTTTATGCGCGAGTTGGGCTATGGCCTGTACCTGCTCGCGCCCTGGGATGAGGACAAGGAACCAATCGTCCTGGTACACGGCATCAACTCCTCACCGCGCGTCTGGCAGGAACTGGCCGCCAGCCTCGACCTGCAACGTTATCAGTTGGTGCTCTACCACTTCCCCAGCGGCCTGCCATTGAACAACAGCGCCTATATGCTCAGCGTCGCCATCCGTGACCTGCAACTGCGCCACGCGCCAGAGCGCCTGCATGTATTTGCCCACAGCATGGGCGGTCTGGTCGCGCGGCGGGCCGTGCAGCTGCTGAGCGAGGGCGATAACCAGCGCCTCTGCCTGTTTATTACCCTGTCGACGCCCTGGGATGGCCACCCCTCGGCGGCCAGCGGGGTACGCGACGTGCCGTTGGATATTCCGGTGTGGCGCGATATGGCGCCGGGCAGCCGTTACCTGCAAAGCCTGTTCACCACGCCACTGCCGGCGCATATGCGCCAATGGTTGCTGGTCAGCTATGCCGGCAACACGCGCATGCTGCCCGAGCCCAACGACGGCACGGTGCCACTGGCCAGCGAACTGCGCGCCGCCGCCCAGGATGAGGCCGAACGCCTGTACCTGCTCGACGAAACCCACACCAGCATCCTCAGCAGCCCACGCAGCAACGCTCTGCTTGAGCGTGCGTTAAACAGCCTGCCCGCGCAGGGCTGTAAACCCGCAAGCGGCCACTAAGCCGCTGCCAAACTGGCGATGGCAGGAAGTCAGGGCAAACCGTTGTTGGCAACCCGAGCCCACACACCACAGGAGAGCAATCATGTACTGCATGTCCATCGCCTACCCACAAACAGCGGGGGCCAGCTTCGACTTCAGCTATTACCTCGAACAGCACATGCCCATGGTCACCCGCCTGCTCGGCGACAACTGCCTGAAAAGCCAGGTGCGCAAGGGCATTAGCGCACCGGATGGCTCGCCTGCAGCGTTCGTTTGCCTGGCTACTATCTGGATAAATTCGATTAGCGAGTTTCAGGCGACCCTGACGCAGCACGGCGCGACCATCATCGGTGATGTCGCCAACTTCACCGATATCCAGCCGCTGCTGCAGATGGATGAAGTGCTCGCCTAGCGCTGCGCCCAGGCGCCATAGCCAGACACTCAACAATTAAAAGGCCGCCCATGGGCGGCCTTTTTACCCAACGCGAATGCGGCCGCTACTGGGGCAGCGCGTAGACCTTGAACAGCATCTTCACCGAATCGCCGGGAGCCCCGAGGTGTTGAGTGTAGATCTTTTCCAGGTCACCGGAGCGGTACGCCTCGCTCAATGCCGTATCCACCAGCAAGCGGAAGTCTTCATCGCTGCGCTCCAGAGCCATGGCTACCGGGGCGAACTCGAAGATGCGCTCCAGCACCATCATCTCGCCGGCCTCTTTGTTCTTCGCCAGGTAGTTCTGCAGCAGGATGCGCTCGGAGAAGAAGGCATCGGCCTTGCCCTCGGCCACCAGTTCCACGCCCTCTTCATGGGTGTCGACCGTGACCAGAGTCGCGATCACGCCCAACAGACGCATCTTGTCGAGCACCCAGGCCTCGGTGGCACCACCCTTGGTCACCACATAAGTGTGATTGGCCAGGCCGCGATTGATGGTTGCACGCCAGGTTGGACCACTATGGGCCACCTCGCCGTTGAGCACCCTGAGCAGGGTTTCATTGGCATCCTCGCGCACCAGCGCCGCCAGGCCGGCGGTATAGATCGGTAGCGAAAAGCTGACCTGCTTGCGCAGGGTGAGGGTTTCCGGGGCTGGCGTGCAGAGGATGTCGACCTTGCCGGAGCTGACCGCACTGATGCTCTCGGCCTCCTCAAGTGGCTGATAGCGCACTTGCAGATCGGCCAGGCCCAGTTCGGTTTTAACCTGCGCGGCCACCTTCAGGCACAGGTCGATGGCATAGCCGCCGGCCTTGTCGCCTTGCTGGCTGCTGAACGGCGCCATATCCGGCAGGTAGCCGAGGGTCAGGCTATTGCTGGCGCGTACCCGCTCAAGGGTGATCGAGCTGGCGCTGGCCAGCACGGGTGACAACATGAGCAGAGCGGCGAGCAGCAGGCCTAGGGTTTTGCGTGGTTGTTCGTTCATATCCTGTTCCCCACATTCAGATGTCTTGGCAATCCTGAAGACACACCTAGGCCCGACCGGCCGCAGGCTGCTTATCGACAAAGTTCTTGGCGATAAAGCCGTAGAGCAGGTAACCGACGGCTAGCACGATCATCGCGCCGAACACCGCGTCTTTGCCGGAGGCGTAGAGGGCGTAGAACGAATAGAGCATCGCCACCATCAGAGCCACCACATTGCGGGTGAAGATCGCCGGACTGACCTGGGCCTTGTACATGATGACCAGCAGGCCGGAGAGCGCCGTGACATAGGGAATCAGGTTGGTCACCACCGCCAGGTTGACCAGCTTGCTGAACTGCTCACTGGCATTCGGCGAGATGGTCGACATCGCCAGCAGAGTCTGCAGCACGCCGCAGACGATCATGCCGATAACCGGCGCATTCATCGCCGTGACCTTGCTGAACAGCCTCGGAAACAGCCCCTGGTCCGCAGTCATCTTGGCCGTCTGCGCCAAGGTGAACTGCCAGCCGAGTAGCGAACCGATACAGGCCATAACCGCCAACGCCATGATGATGTTGCCGATAAAGGGGTTGAACATCTGCGCGTAGACGAAGGCGAACGGCGCAGTGGAATTGGCCAGCTCGGCGTTGGGCACGATGCCCTGAATCACTGTGGTCGACAGCACGTACACCACTGCCGCACCGAGGGTACCGAACAGACAGGCCAGCGGTACATTGCGCTTGGGATCCTCCACCGCATCGGAGGCCTGCGCCGCCGACTCCATGCCGAGAAAGGCCCACAGGGTCAGCGGGATACTCTGCGCGATGGCATCGCTGATCTTCAGGCTGTGCGGGTTCCAGGCATCCTTCAACACCGCCGGATCGAACCAGAACCAACCGATCACACAAAGCCCCGCCACCGGGATGATCACCCCCCAGACGGTTATCGCGCCAATCTTGCCGGTGATGCTCGGGCCACCGAAGTTGGCGACAGTAGTCAGCCACAGCAACCCGACCGTGCCGACAAACAGCGGAATCGCGCCACTACCCAGCCAGGGGAAGAATGGCGTCAGATAACCCACCGCCGAAATGCCGATGGCCACGTTGCCGATCGCCAGCGAGAGAAAATAGAGGAACGAACAGAGGAAGAACGCCGACTTGCCATGCGCCTCCTCGGTATAGGCCGACATCCCGCCCGTGCGCGGGCCATAGATGCCGCATTGCGCAAAGCAGTAGGCGATGGCCATGGAGCCGACTGCGGTGATGATCCATGACAGCAGGGATACGGCCCCCAACTGGGCCATGTTCGCCGGCAACATGATGATGCCGGAGCCCATCATATTGACCGACACCAGAGTAGTGAGCCCCATCAGGCTCATCTTCTTGCTTGACTCAGCCATCGACCTCTCCTTGCGCGGTTTAAACCATTACCTTGGTCTGACGGCAGGCAACCTGCCGCAGAGCAGGGGCTGGCTAAGCGTTACTGTTTGACCACATACACCATGTAGGTGAGATTGCCGGCTGCATCGTGTTGATTTTCAACGCCATGGTTGTGGTGTCCGAAGCCTGGGAAACGGTTGTCGAACACTTCCATCGCCAGCAGATAATCAATGATGGCCCGCTTGTCAGCGCCAGCCTTCTCGCCCGGCATCATCAACGGGATACCCGGCGGATAGGGCACCACCTGAACGGCCACCGTGCGGTCCTGCATGTCGCGCACCGGGATCTGTTCGATCTCGCCTTTGACCAGGCGGGCGAAGGTGTCCCGTGGCGAAGCGGCCTGATCCGGCAAAACGGTAAAGGCAGCATCCATGTTCTGTAGCAGCTTCGAGCTGAGCATGTCCTTGTGCATCACCTCGGCCAGGTCCTTGATGCCCATGCCGGCGTAACGCTCACCGTAGCTGGCTACCAGGTCGGGCATCACCAGCTCCAACGAAGCGTTGCTGTCGTAATACTTCTTGAACTCCATCAAGCCGGCGACCAGCGAGCCCCACTTGCCCTTGGTCACTCCCAGGCTGAACAGCAGCAGGATGGAATAGGGCTCGGTCTTCTCCACCACGATGCCGCGGCTGGCGAGGAACGACGACACCAGCGGGGCCGGAATGCCACTGCTCTCCATCTGGCCTTCCAGGGTCTGCCCCGGCGTCAGCACGGTGACCTTGATCGGGTCGAGCATGCAGTAGTCGCTGCCCAGATCGCCGAAACCGTGCCAGCTGGCGGTCGGTTTGAGAACCCAAGCGTCGCCATGCTGCAGCACCTTCGGGTCGAGGTCGGCAAAGGGCACACCGTTGACCTCGTCCGGCTGCCACACGCCAAACCACCAGTCCTGCGAATTACGCTGGCGTATCTCGTTGCCGAGGCGAACCATGGCCTGACGGAAGGCGATGGCTTCGCTGATGGACTCATCGGTGAGGTACTCGCCCGCGTCATCCATCATCTTCGCCGACACATCAGTGGAGGCGATGATGCTGTACTGCGGCGAGGTCGAGGTGTGCATCATGAAGGCTTCATTGAACAGCTCCGGCTTGACCGGCACCTTGCCCGAGCGGATATGAATCATCGACGCCTGCGACAGCGCCGCCAGCAACTTGTGGGTGGAGTGAGTGACGGTCACCGTGGCGTCGTCGGCATGCCGCTCGCCGCGGTGCATGCCGTAGCGCCCTTCATACAGCGGATTGAAGCGCGCGTAGGCATACCAGGCTTCGTCGTAGTGAATGCGATCAACACTCTGGCTCAGCACCCGCGTGGTGGTCTGCACGTTGTAGCAGAGGCCGTCGTAGGTCGAGTTGGTGAGCACCGCCAGTGCCGGCTTGGCCGATTTGTTCTTGGCCAGCGGGCTGTCGGCGAGTTTCTGCGCCACTGCTTCTGGCGTCAGCTCACTTTTCGGCACGGGACCAATCAGGCCGCGGGCGTTGCGTCGAGGACGCAGATACAGCGGCGCGGCACCCGACATGTTCAGCGCGTAGTTAAGCGATTTATGGCAATTGCGGTCGACCAGCACGGAGTCGCCATCGATTACCGCTGAATGCAGAACGATCTCGTTACTGGCCGAGCTGCCACCCACCGAGAAGAAGGTGTAATCGGCACCAAATACCCGCGCAGCGTACTTTTCCGCCTCGCCAATGGGCCCGGAATGGTCATTCAGCGAGCCCAGTTGATCGACCGATACGCTGAGGTCGGAACGCAGCATCTGCTCGCCATAAAAATCGACAAAGCTGCGCCCCACTGCGGTTTTCATAAAGGCGGTGCCGCCCGTATGGCCAGGCGTGTGCCAGGAGTATTCGTGGGTGTCGGCGAAGTTGACCAGGGCGCCAAAGAACGGCGGCATAATGCTGTCCAGGTAACGCCGAGCGGCAGCTTCGATGCGCCCGGCGATAAATTCGGGGCTGTCTTCCGGCTGCCAGATAAAACCGTCGATATTTTCGACGAACTCCAGCGGTACCCGACTCTGGTGTAAATGGCTCATGCCCAACAGGATCGGCAGCTGCGCCGTGCGGCGGCGGATCAACTGGAGCAGGTTCAACGCCAGCGCCAGATTCTCCTCGCACAGCCCCCACCCAAGGATCACACAGCAATAAGACGGATCGGCGCGGAAGGCAATTTCGGCATCATCCAGTGAACTGACGCGCTGAATCTCCAGCCCATGCTGCTGCAAAGCCTGGCCGACAGCCTCGGCGCTGCGCAAAACGATACTGTCCGGGTTTTCCTGAGTATTGATCACGGTCAGCACGGGGTAGCGCTTGGCCATGGCGGCGGGCAACGGCACTTTCGAGTAACTCATAGATTAACTCCTTGTCATAAATCGGCCGGACGCTTGCCAAGCAGGGCTAACCCCGTCGGCAAGCCAATCCTTAGGGCTTGAGGCACCAGAAGTGGTAGTCGCCGTCCTTGTGCACGGTGCCCTCCACCTCCTTCTCAAAGCCAGGGAAGTTGTTGCCCCAGTCCTGCAAGGCCCTGATATAGCTGATCCACGGGCCATCCAGTGGCCCCAGGTTCTCGCCGGGCATGACAATCGGGATGCCCGGCGGATAGGGCATGATGCCGACCCCGGTAACCCGGCCCGCCGCCTGTTTAAGCGGCAACAGCTCCACCTCGCCGGCCTGCAACGCCTGGAAGGCCGCACGCGGAGGTTTCTCGATCAGCGGCAGGTTGCCGAAGGCCTCGGCCTGCAGAGCGTCCATGCGGCGGCTGCGCATGTACTCGAACATCTGCGTGCTCAAATCGCGCAGGCCCATGCCGCGATAACGCTCGGGGGCATTGGCGAGCAGATCGGGCAGCACCCGCTCCAGCGGTGCATTGCTGTCGTAGTGGCGCTTGAAGGCCAGCAGCACATTGATCAGCGTGCCCCACTTGCCCTTGGTCACGCCGATGCTGAACAGGCACAGCACCATAAAGTCGGTGATACGCGACGGCACGATGTTGTTGCGGTAGAGAAAGGCACCGAGGATTGGCGCGGGGATGCCCTGCGCCAGGAGATGGCCGTCGGCGCCCATGCCCGGCACCATGATGCCGACCTTGATCGGATCAAGCATGCACCAGCCCTTCTCCAGACCAGCAAAACCGTGCCATTCGGCACCTGGCTCCAGCTCCCAACAGCTGGGGTCGCTGGCCAGTTGTTCGGCATCGGCATCGGCGAAGTCGACCTGCTTGCCGGTTTTGCCATCCTTAACCTGGGGCGCGTTCCACGGCTGGAAGAACCAGTCACCACGGCTGGCAAATTCACGGTGGGTACGCGCCAGGGCCTGACGGAAATCCACCGCCTCGCGGATCGAATCCTGGGTCAGGTTGTAGCCACCCTTGCCGTCCATCATCGCCGCGCCCATCTCGTTGGACGCGAACAGCGAATACAGCGGCGAGGTACTCGCCTGAATCACAAAAGACTCGTTGAAGCGGCTGTGCTCAATCGGGTTACGGCCGTTACGGATATGGATAAACGAGGACTGCGACAGCGCCGCCAGCAGCTTGTGGGTCGAGTGGGTGGCGAACACCGTGGGCGCGTCGGCCTTGTGGCTGGACGGGTCGCCGCGCATGGCGAAACGGCCCTGGTAAAACGGATTGAAGCGCGCGTAGCCGTACCAGGCCTCATCGAAGTGAATGCGATCGCTGTTCTGTGCCAGCAGGCCCTCGGCACGTTCCGCATGCAGGCACATGCCGTCATAGGTGCAGTTGGTGACGACAGCGTAAACCGCCTTGTTGCCCTTGGCCTGAGCCTTCAGCGGGTGGTTGGCGATCGCTGCCGCGACCCGCTGCGGATCGAACTGACTCGGCAGTAGCGGGCCGATAATGCCGTAGCGGTTGCGCGTTGGCGTCATATAAACCGGCAGGCCGCCGCTCAGCACCAGGCCCTGCTCGATGGACTTGTGGCAGTTGCGGTCGCACAGAGCAAACTGGTTCTCGCCGACGCAGGCCATAAAGATCGCGCGATTAGAACCGGAGGTGCCATTGAGCACCGAGTAGGTCACGTGAGAGCCGAAGATCCGCGCCACATAGGCCTCGGAATCACCGACCGGGCCGCTATGGTCGAGTACCGAGCCGAGGTTGCCGCGTTCGATACCGCTGTCTGTACGAAACAGGTTTTCGCCGAAGAAATCGAAAAACACCCGGCCCACCGGCGACTTGGTAAAGGCAATGCCGCCCTGGTGCCCCGGCGCAGCCCAGGAGTGCTCGTCCTTCATGCTGTAGCGCAGCAGCGCATCGGTAAAAGGTGGCAACAACTGCTGCAGGTAGCGCTCAACTGCCGCAAGCACCCGCCCGGCAATAAAGGGCGCAGTGTCTTCCAGCATCCAGACAAATTCATCGGCCAGCTCCATGGCTTCCACCGTAATGCTGCGCTTGGCATTACGGTCGGCCATCAGGAATACCGGGACGTTTTCGTTGCGCTGGCGAATGCTGCGCAACAACTCCAGAGCTTGGGCGTGGGAGCTGTCGTCGTTCTTGCCCAGGGTCCAATCGACGCAGATGCAATGCAGTGCCGCATCGGACATCACCGCGGCCAGACCGTCCTCATAGGAAGTGGCCTGGATCAGTTCGGCATTGCGCCCGGCAAATTCATCCACCAGTTCGTTAAGCACTCGCCCACGCATGCTGCCGGGACTGCCGAGGTCATCATCGACCATCAGCACGCGCATCTTCATGGGTTTGTTGGTTCGTCCAATCATCAAACTGCCTCCATCATCCTTTAGCGGAAACGCAGTCGCACTACCCTTAGCGCATCTTGGAAAATCACCAAAAAATGCAGGTTCCTGTGCACAACAACTGAAGTGCGCGGCCACAACATGCCGCCCACTATGAACCCAGCGAGGAAACATCTTGTGACATGAATCAACAGATTAGACAGGGGGCTTAGCCGCGCAAAGTTTCTGATCTGGCAAAACGCACGATTTGACGAACGGTCGTGCCAGAACGGAACAGGACATTCCGCGAGACAGGTAAAGGCGCAGAAACAACAAAGCCCCGCAAGGCGGGGCTTTGTGTGCAGCTAAGCGAAAGACTTAAGCGTCGCTGTCAGCGGTGGCCTTGTAGGCGGCCGCGTCGAGCAGCTTGTTCAGCTCGCTGGCATCACTTGGCTTGAGCTTGAAGAACCAGCTGCCGTACGGATCGCTGTTAACGCTTTCCGGGCTGTCGGCCAGGCCGTCGTTGATCGCGATCACTTCACCGGACACCGGTGCATAGATGTCGGATGCGGCCTTGACCGATTCCACCACCCCAGCTTCCTGGCCGGCATTCAGGGTCTTGCCGACTTCCGGCAGCTCGATGAACACGACATCACCCAGGGCTTCCTGCGCGTGATCGGAAATGCCTACGGTAACGCTGCCATCGGCTTCCAGGCGCGCCCACTCGTGGCTGGCGGCGTAACGCAGATCGGCGGGGATATTGCTCATGTGTCGTTCCTCATCTGACATGACGGCGACCACGCCGTCATGGAAATTTAGCAGGCCTTGGCCATACCGAAAGAAAGTCTTTAAAAACCTAGCGAGCCGCTCCAAAACGGGCGCTCTCGACCATCCATGGCCAAATCAAAACTCAGATCAGGGCCTTGCCGTTACGCACAAACGTCGGCTTGACCACCCGCACGGGGTACCACTTGCCGCGAATCTCTACCTCGGCACGCTCACTGGTCGCCGCCGGCACGCGGGCCAGAGCGATGGATTTACCCAGGGTCGGCGAGAAGCTGCCGCTGGTGATCTCACCTTCACCCACCCCTGCAACCCGCACCACTTGGTGCGCGCGCAGTACGCCGCGCTCTTCCAGCACCAGGCCAACCAGCTTGGAGCCGACGCCTTCAGCCTTTTGCTTCTGCAGTGCAGCACGGCCAACGAAGCCACGGCTGGCCGGCTCCCAGGCGATGGTCCAGGCCATATTGGCCGCCAGCGGGGTAACGCTTTCGTCCATGTCCTGACCGTACAGGTTCATCCCGGCTTCCAGGCGCAGGGTATCGCGCGCCCCGAGGCCGATCGGGGAAATCCCGGCACCCACCAGCTCATTAAGGAAGGCCACCACTTCGCTGGCCGGCAGCATGATTTCCAGGCCGTCTTCGCCGGTATAACCGGTGCGGGCGATAAACCACTCGCCATCGGGCTGGCCTTCGAACGGCTTGAGGCTCTGAATCAGGTTGGCGCGCGATTGGCTGACCAGTTCGGCGGTCTTGCTGCGCGCATGCGGGCCTTGAATGGCCAGCATCGCCAGCTCGGCGCGTTCTTGCAGCTGCACGTCAAAGTCGACGCTCTGCAGGTGCATCCAGGCCAGGTCCTTGTCGCGGGTCGAGGCATTCACCACCACGCGGTAACCAAAGTCGGTGAGGTAGACGATCAGATCATCCACCACCCCGCCCTGCTCGTTGAGCATGCCGCTGTAAAGCGCTTTACCGATGCTTTGCAGGCGCTCGATGTCGTTGGCCAGCAAGTGTTGCAGATAGGCCTTAGCCTGACTGCCGCTGACATCCACCACGGTCATGTGCGACACATCGAACACGCCGCAGTCGCGACGCACCTGATGGTGCTCCTCGACCTGCGAGCCATAGTGCAACGGCATGTCCCAACCGCCGAAGTCGACCATCTTGGCACCCAGGGCTAGGTGCAGGTCGTAGAGAGGTGTGCGCTGTCCCATAAGTGTCTCCTTGCGGGCTGGGCAGTGCAGCGGCAACCCGGCTGAGCCCACAAAATCGGGCACTGGCACGGGCTATCAAAATGATCGGCCGCTGCGAATGGCGCGCATTGTAGCCGCAACACCGGGGGCGGTCATCCCAACGCGGCAGCCTGTCGCTCCAGGCCGGCTTTGCTAGCCGTGGCGACGCGCCGAACGGCGGATCAGCAGAATCACCGGCAACAGCCCCACCAGTACCAGGGTCAGGGCCGGCAGCGCGGCGCGCGCCCACTCGCCTTCACTGGTCATTTCAAACACCCTTACCGACAGCGTGTCCCAACCAAAGGGACGCATCAGCAGGGTGGCAGGCATTTCCTTGAGCACATCGACAAACACCAGCAGCGCCGCCGATAGCGCACCCGGCACCAGCAACGGCAGATAGACCTTGAAGAACAATCCGACGCCGCCGACACCGAGGCTGCGCGAGGCTTCCGGCAAGGACGGGCGAATGCGCGCCAGGCTGTTTTCCAACGGGCCGTAGGCCACCGCCATAAAGCGGATCATATAGGCCAGCAGTAACGCCGACAGGCTACCAAGCAGCACCGGCTTGCCCGCACCGCCCAGCCAGCTGGAGAGCGGAATCACCAGCTCGCGGTCCAGATAACTGAACGCCAGCATGATCGCCACCGCCAGCATCGAGCCTGGCAAGGCATAGCCGAGGTTGGCCACGCCGACGGTGCCGCGCATCAAACGGGTCGGGGTCAAACGTCGAGAGAACGCCAGCAGCAAGGCCACGCTGACGGTGATCAGCGCCGCCATCGCGCCCAGATACAAGGTGTGCAGGATCAAGGCGCTGTAGCGTTCATCCAGATCGAAACGACCGCGCTGCCAGAACCAGACAATCAGCTGCAGCACCGGAATGACAAAGCCGCAGGCGAATACCAGGCCGCACCAGGCGGTGGCGGCCAGCGCCTGGCCACCCTTGAGGTGATACAGCGCCTTGCCGCGTGGCCGCTCATTTACCGGGCGCACCGCACCACGGGCGCGGCGCTCGCCATAGAGCACCAGCATCACCGCCAGCAGCAGCAGGCTGGCCAGCTGGGTAGCGCTGGTCAGGCTGTAGAAGCTGTACCAGGTCTTGTAGATGGCCGTGGTAAAGGTGTCGAAGTTGAACACTGAGACCGCGCCGAAATCCGCCAGGGTTTCCATGATCGCCAGGGCCAGGCCGGCGCCAATCGCCGGGCGTGCCATTGGCAGGGCTACGCGCCAGAACGCCCGCCAGGGGCTCAGACCAAGTACCCGCGCGGCTTCCATCAGGCCCTTGCCCTGGGCCAGAAAGGCATTGCGCGCGAGCAGGTAGACGTAGGGGTAGAACACCAGCACCAGAACGATGATCACCCCGCCGGTGGAGCGCACCCGGGGAAAGCGCACGTCACTGCCGAACCACTCGCGCAGCAGGGTCTGCAGCGGGCCGGCGAAATCCAGCAGACCGACAAACACGAACGCCAGCACATAGGCGGGAATGGCAAACGGCAGCATCAGCGCCCAGTCCAGCCAGCGCCGGCCAGGGAATTCACAGAGGCTGGTAAGCCAGGCCAGGCTGACGCCGAGCAGCGTCACGCCAATACCAACGCCGAGAACCAGCACCAGAGTATTGCCGAGCAGGCGCGGCAACTGGGTTTGCCACAGGTGCGCCCAGATCTGCTGGTCGACCTCGTGCCAGCTAAACATCAGCACGCTCAGCGGCAGCAGCACCAGCAAGGCAACGGCAAAGGCGATGGGGTACCAGCGGCGCTGGGCAGGATGGGCCACGCAGAGTCCTCTACAGCGGAAAAGACAACGCCCCGCAAATGCGGGGCGTCGGCAGTATAAAGCCAGCGCGTTGCAGGGTGGAAAACCGTGACGGCTTTTCCAGCTGCCGGCTTAGCCCTGGCTTAGTTCCAGCCAGCGCGATCCATCAGCATGGTCGCTTCGGCCTGGCGCTTGCCAGCCACTTCAGTGGCGATGGTGTCGGCCTTGAAGGTACCCCAGGCAGCCACTTCGGCAGAAGGCTCAACGGCCGGATTGGCCGGGAACTCCTGGTTAACGCCGGCGAAGATGGTCTGCGCTTCAGCAGTGGTCATCCACTCCAGCAGCTTGCGGGCGGCTTCGGCGTTTGGCGCATACTTGGTCACACCGGCACCGGCCAGGTTGACGTGCACGCCACGGTCATTCTGGTTCGGCCAGTACGGCTTCACTTTCAGATCAGGCTGCTGCTTGTGCAGACGGCCGTAGTAGTAGGTGTTGGTGATGCCCACGTCGCACTGACCGGCGTCGATGGCCTGCAGCAGCGCGGTGTCATCGGCGAACACGTCGGTCGCCAGGTTGCTCACCCAGCCTTTGACGATTTCTTCGGTTTTAGCTTCGCCATGGGTTTCGATCAGGGTGGCGGTCAGCGACTGGTTGTAGACCTTCTTGCTGGTGCGCAGGCACAGACGGCCTTCCCAGTCCTTGCCGGCCAGGGCTTCGTAGGTGCTCAGCTCGCTCGGTTTAACCCGCTCGGTGGAATAGAAGATGGTCCGCGCGCGCAGCGACAGGCCAGTCCAGCTGTCGGTGCTGGAGCGGTACTGGGCTGGGATATTGGCGGCGATCAGCTCGGATTTGGTCGGCTGCAGCACGCCTTCCTGCTCGGCTTGCCAAAGGTTGCCGGCGTCCACGGTGATCAGCAGGTCGGCCGGGGTGTTGGCACCTTCGGCTTTCAGACGGGCGATCAGCGGCGCTTCCTTGTCGGTGATGAACTTGACCTTGACCCCGGTTTTGGCGGTGTAGGCATCAAACACCGGCTTGATCAGCTCGTCGATACGTGCGGAGTAAACCACCACTTCATCGGCGGCCTGCGCAGTGCTGGCCAGCGCTGTAAGAGAGAGTGCGGCGAACAAACCTTTGCTTACCTGCATGGATAGTGCCTCTTGGTATAGACGAGTTAAGGTGCCAAATACTAGTGAATGGCATTTAGGTTCTCAACTCGTTATCCATTTAAACCTGTAACAAGTGCCTTCAATCCTCCTTAGGCCACCGCCTGCTGCGCGGCCAACTGCTTGGCCTGCTCACGCAACACAAACTTCTGCACCTTGCCGGTGCTGGTCTTTGGCAGGCTGGTAAACACCACGCAGCCCGGCACCTTGAAACGCGCCATACGCTGCTGACAGAAGGCGATTACTTCCTCGGCCGTCAGCTCGGCACCCGGTTTGAGGGTGACAAAGGCGCACGGCGTTTCGCCCCATTTGGCGTGGGCCATGGCCACCACAGCGGCTTCGAGGATCTGCGGATGGCGATACAGCACGTCCTCCACCTCGATAGAGGAGATGTTCTCGCCGCCGGAAATGATGATGTCCTTGCTGCGATCCTTGATCTCGACATAGCCGTCGGCATGCCAGACCGCCAGGTCGCCGGAGTGGAACCAGCCACCGGCAAAGGCCTCGGCGGTGGCCGAGGGGTTCTTCAGGTACCCCTTCATCACCACGTTGCCGCGCATCATGATCTCGCCAATGGTCTGGCCGTCTTTCGGCACCGGTTGCAGGGTGTCGGGGTCGGCCACCATCAGGCCGTCGAGCAGCGGCGCACGCACGCCCTGGCGGGATTTCAGGCGGGCGCGCTGCTGCGGGCTTTCACTATCCCACTCGCTTTTCCACTCGCAGGCCACGCTCGGGCCATAGGTTTCGGTCAGGCCGTAAACGTGGGTCACGCGAAATTCCAGGGCTTCCATGGCTTCGATCACCGCGGCGGGTGGTGCGGCGCCAGCGGTAAGCACTTTTACCGGCTGGGTTTTCAGGGCTTTCAGCGCCTCATCGGCGTTTGCCAGCATATTCAGCACGATCGGCGCACCGCAGAAATGGTCGACGCCATGCTCGGCAATCGCCGGGTAGATGGCTTCGGCGCGCACATGGCGCAGGCACACGTTGACGCCGACGTAGGCCGCCAGCGCCCAAGGGAAACACCAGCCGTTGCAGTGGAACATCGGCAGCGTCCACAGGTACACCGGGAAGCGGCTCATGTCCCAGCACATGGCGTTGGACAAAGCATTCAGGTGCGCGCCACGGTGGTGATAGACCACGCCCTTGGGGTTGCCGGTGGTGCCGGAGGTGTAATTGAGGGAGATCGCCTGCCACTCGTCGGCCGGTAACTGCCAGGGGTAATCGGGGTCGCCTTCGGCCAGCAGCGCCTCGTAATCCAGCTGACCGATCAGCAGACCTTCGGCATATTCCGGGTCGTCGATGCCGATCACCAGCGGCGGCTGCGGCAAGTGGCCGACCACGCGCTGGGCCAGTTCGCCGAACTCCTTGTCCACCAGCAGCACCTTGGCTTCGCCGTGCTGCAGGATAAAGGCGATGGCTTCGGCATCCAGGCGGGTGTTGATGGCATTCAGCACCGCGCCGCACATCGGCACGCCAAAATGCGCCTCGAACATCGCCGGGCCGTTGGGCGCGATCACCGCCACTGTGTCGCCCAGGCCGATGCCGCGCTGCGCCAGCGCCGAGGCCAGACGAATACTGCGGCTATAGGTTTCGCCCCAGGTCTGGCGCAGGCTGCCATTGATCAGCGCCAGGCGTTGCGGGTAAACGCTGGCAGCGCGCTCAAGAAAGCTCAGCGGGCTGAGCGCCTGAAAATTTGCCGCATCGCGGGGCATGCCGTATTCGTATGGATTGACGCTGTGCATTGTTGTTCTCCAGCTGGGCCGTTGTACGCAGAAACCATAACAGTCGTAAGGTTTTAGCGATGCGCTACCTTGGTCGAAACCGTGACTTGCAAGTCAGCAATCACGTCAGCATAGGCATCCGAACAGCCATGCTGGGCGCTTGATCGCGGCGTAATAACCGCCGCAGAGCGGCTTCGGCCTGTATGACAAGCCTCCATAGCCTTATCTCGGTTTGTCTGGCGTTATCTTTTCAAGGAGTTATCGAGTGACTTCACGTTTACCTGTGATCGTTGGTTTTGGTGGCTATAACGCGGCTGGGCGCAGCTCTTTCCACCACGGCTTCCGCCGTACCGTAATCGAGTCAATGGACACGCCGGCGCGCCAGCAGACCCTGGCGGGCCTGGCGGTGATGATGAAGCTGGTCACGGTGGTCGATGGCGGCTATCAGGATGACGCCGGCACTGCCCTGAGCCTGGCCGAGATCGACAGCCGCTTCGCCGAGCAGATTCTCGCCTCGACCCTGGTGCGCCGCATCGAGAAGCAGCATCTGGATGTCGACGCGGCGCACTGGCAGAAGACCATCGATATCAGCGCCACAGCCGGTCAGCCCCTGAGCTTTATCACCCTGCGCAAGCACCTGCCTGAGCCACTGCCATCCGACTGGACGGTGGACGAGTTGAACGCCAGCGAAGTGCTGGTGACCCTGCACGACAACTGCGAATTCAAGGTCGACAGCTACCGCGCCCTGCCTGTGAAATCCGCCGGGCAGCTGCCCAGCGGCTTCGAGCCGAGCGAGTTGTACAACGCGCGCTTCCATCCGCGCGGCCTGGCCATGACCATCGTCGGCGTCACCGATGCGCTGCGCGCCACCGGCATCGACTGGCAGACCATCATGCAGCACGTGGCTCCGGACGAAGTCGCGGTGTTCTCCAGTTGCATCATGAGCCAGCTGGATGAAAACGGCTTCGGCGGCCTGATGCAGTCGCGCCTCAAGGGCGGACGCGTCACCGCCAAGCAACTGGCCCTGGGCCTCAACACCATGTCGGCGGACTTTATCAACGCCTATGTGCTGGGCAGCGTTGGCACCACCGGCGCCATCACCGGCGCCTGCGCCACCTTCCTCTATAACCTGCAGAAGGGCATCGAACAGATTGCCAGTGGCAAAGCGCGGGTAGTCATAATCGGCAGCAGCGAAGCGCCAATCAATCAGGAATGCATCGAGGGTTACGGCGCCATGGGCGCGCTGGCCACCGAAGACGGCCTGCGCCAAATCGAAGGCAAAGAACAAGTGGATTTCCGCCGCGCCAGTCGCCCATTTGGCGAAAACTGCGGCTTTACCCTGGCCGAAGCCTGCCAGTTCGTCGTGCTGATGGACGACGCCCTGGCCCTGGAGCTGGGCGCAGATATCCACGGCGCGGTGCCGGATGTATTTATCAACGCCGACGGTTTCAAGAAATCCATCTCCGCCCCCGGACCCGGCAACTACCTGACCGTGGCCAAGGCCGTGGCCAGCGCCGTGCAACTGCTGGGCATCGACGCGGTGCGCGAGCGCAGCTTTGTGCATGCCCACGGTTCCAGCACCCCGGCCAACCGGGTGACCGAATCGGAAATTCTCGACCGCATTGCCAGTGCTTTCGCCATCAAGCAGTGGCCGGTCACGGCGGTGAAGGCCTTTGTCGGCCACTCCCTGGCCACCGCCAGCGGCGATCAGGTGATCTCCGCCCTGGGCAGTTTCAAGTACGGCATCATCCCGGGGATCAAGACCATCGACGCGGTGGCCGAAGACGTGCACCAACAGCACCTAAGCTTCGCCACCGCCGACCGTACGCGCGCACCCGAGCAGCTGGATCTGTGCTTTATCAACTCCAAGGGTTTTGGCGGCAACAACGCCAGCGCCCTGCTGCTGGCCCCGCATGTGGCCGAACGTATGCTGCGCAAGCGCCATGGCGAAGCGGCCTTTGCCGCCTACCTGCAGCGCCGCGAAGCCACCCGCAAGGCGGCACAGGCCTACGACGCGCAAGCGCTGCTGGGTGATCTGGGGATTATCTATAACTTCGGCAACGACCTGATCGACGACCAGCAGATCGAGATCAACTGCGAGCAGATCACGGTGCCGGGCTTCGCCCAGCCGCTGGTGTTCAAGAAGGACGAACGCTACGGCGATATGCTCGACTAAGCCGAGCCACCGCCGAATATGTAGGAGCGGGCTTGCCCGCGATCAGCGACGTAGGATGGGTGGAGCGCAGCGATATCCATCATCCGAGCAAAGTATTTATTCCAGCGCGCGAGCCAGCTGAATCAGCTCTGCGCGCCAGGCTGCAGCAGCAGGCAGAGCCAGAAAGTACGGATTAAGTAGCGACTCGCGCGCCTCATAGGTCAGCGCCTCGCCCTTGAGCGTCAGCACCTCGCCGCCCGCCCCTTCCAGCACGCCCTGCGCCGCTGCGGTGTCCCATTGCGAGGTCGGCGCCAAACGCGGGTAGCAATCGGCATTGCCCTCGGCCAGCAGGCAGAACTTCAGCGAACTGCCGACACTGGCCAGTTGCAGATCACCAAAGCGTTCACTCAAACCGGCCAGCAACGCCTCCTGCGCCGGGCTGGAGTGGCGACGGCTGGCCACCAGGGTAAAGGCCTCCTGCGGGGCCAGACGCACACGAATCGGCTCAGCTTTGCCCGCCGCATTGGCGCGCCAAGCACCAAGACCGGCACCACCGTAATAACACTGACCGGTGGCCGGAATGCCCACCACGCCAAACACCACGCGACCCTGCTCGATCAGCGCGACGTTAACGGTGAACTCTTCGCTACCGGCGATAAATTCTTTGGTGCCATCCAGCGGGTCGACCAACCACCAGCGGCTCCACTGCCCGCGCTCGCTCAGGGCAATATCCGCCGCCTCTTCAGACAGCACCGGAATATCTGCGGCAAGGGCCAGCAAGCCATCGTTAAGGATATGGTGCGCGGCCATATCGGCGGCGGTCACCGGCGAGGCGTCGGCTTTTTCATTAACCGTCACGTCGGCGCGCCAATGCGGCAGCGTCGCCGTGCCGGCCTGACGCACCAGTTCAATCACAGCGGGGATCAGTGGATGGCTCATGGCTTAAAGATCCCACGCTGAGTCAGCACATCGCGGGCCAGGTACAGCGCGGCCAGGGCGCGACCTTCGGTAAATTGCGGATGCTGGATCAGGCTCGACAGCTCGCGCAGGCTGGTCTTGTCGACGCGCATCGGCTCCGGCTCATCGCCCGGCAGACGCTCTTCATACAGACCCGAGGCCAGCACCACCTGAATCTTCTGGCTCATATAGCCCGGCGACAGGCTCAGCTCGGCCAGCAGCTCCAGGTGCTGCGCGCCAAACCCAGCTTCTTCCTTGAGTTCGCGGTTGGCCGCTTCCAGCACGTCCTCGCCCGGCTCGATCAGGCCCTTGGGTAGCGACAGCTGGTAGTCATCGGTACCGCCGCAATATTCCTCGACCAGCAGCGCGTGCTCGTCATCGACCATCGCCACCACCATCACCGCGCCATAGCCGGAACCCTTGCCCACCAGTCGCTCGTAGGTGCGCTCCACGCCGTTGCTGAAGCGCAGTTGCAGCTCCTCGACACGGAACAGGCGGCTGCTGGCGACGATTTCGCGGGCGAGTACGGTGGGTTTCTGACGCATGGGGCGGCTCCTGGGCAGGACATAGCGGGTTATCATAACGCGGCTTTTCCTATTATCTGCGTAGGAGATTGCGCGATCACGACGCCGATGGTGCAAATCGCGACTCCCTGCGCATCAGCCCGAAGAACTGCGCATGCCCTCGTTGCCCTGGAACGCCATCGACACCGTCCTGCTGGATATGGACGGCACCCTGCTCGACCTGCACTTCGACAACCACTTCTGGTTGCAGCACCTGCCGCAGCGCTATGCCGAGCATCACGGCATCAGCCGCGCGCTGGCCGAAGCCGAGCTGCTGCCGCTGTTCCGCGAACACGCCGGCACCCTCAACTGGTACTGCACGGATTTCTGGAGCCGCGAGCTGAAGTTGTCGATCCGTGACCTCAAGCGCGAAGTGGCGCATTTGATCGCACTGCGCCCGGACGCTGACACCTTTATTCAGGCCCTGCGCCAAGCCGGCAAACAGGTGGTGCTGATCACCAACGCGCACCGCGATTCGCTGTCGTTGAAACTGGAGCGCATCGAGCTGGCGCCCTACTTCGACCGGCTGATCAGCTCCCACGACTATGGCTTCCCCAAGGAAGACCAGCAGTTCTGGCACGCCCTGCAGCAGGACATCAGCTTCGAACCTGCGCGCAGTTTGTTTATCGATGACAGCCTACCGATCTTGCGCAGCGCCGGACATTTTGGCGTCGGCCACCTGCTCGCCGTGCGCCAGCCCGATAGCCAGACGGGGCCGAAGGACACCGAGGAGTTTGCGGCGGTGGAGGATTACCAGGAGTTGCTGCAAGGGCTATAAACCCATCGGGCGGCCATTGCAGCCGCCCGACACGCAAGCCGTTTATTCCTCGGGAATACGCAACACCTGCCCCGGATAGATCTTGTCCGGGTGGCTGAGCATCGGTTTGTTGGCTTCGAAGATTTTCGGGTAGGCATTGGCGTTGCCGTATTCGGCCTTGGCAATCGCGCTGAGGGTGTCGCCCTTCTTCACCGTGACAAAGCGCGCCGCCGGGGCCGGCGTAGTCACGCTAATATGGTCCTCCACTGACGCCACACCGGCGACGTTACCCAGGGCCAGCAGGATTTTCTCCTTCTCTTCCTGGCTGGCCACCTCACCGCGAGCGGTGACTTTATCGCCCTCGACGCTGACCTGAATATTCGGGTTACCCAAGCCCACTTTGGCGACGTGCGCCGTCAGTGATTCGGCCGCCTGGGCCTCTTGGCCGACCAGCGACTCCCAGAGCTTGGTCCCGGCTTCTTTGACAAAGGCAAACAGACTCATAAGGCTTCCTCTTGATTCCTTGGAAAGTGGCCGGGCGACGCCGCCCGGAGCCAGAAGTCTAGACCCGGATTCGTGACAAAGGTGCCAGGCCCGGTGCTGTCGCTGCAGGCCGCGTTATAGGCCGCATTCCGCGCCTAACCGCCCGCAACTGCCTGCTAGAATCGGCGCAACCCAGGGATTTGAAGGATTCATCGTGGATATCAAACAGCTGAAATTCCTCATCGCCCTGGATGAAACCCGCCACTTCGGCCAAGCCGCCGCGCGCTGCCATATCACCCAGCCGACCCTGTCGATGCGTTTGCGTCAGCTGGAGGACGAGCTAGGCCTGGAACTGGTCCGGCGTGGTCAGCGCTTCGAGGGTTTCAGTGCCGAAGGCGAGCGCATTCTGGCCTGGGCGCGCAGCCTGATGGCCGCCCACGATGGCCTGTATGCAGAAGCGGCCGCCTGCCGTGGCCAGCTGGTTGGCACCCTGCGTCTGGGTGTGGTGCCGCTGGCCGGCTTAGATCCGATGCGCCTGGTGCAGTTTTTCGCCGAGCAGCATGCCGGGCTGCGCTTTCAGCTGTTTGCCCTGAGCAGCGAGGAAATTCTCGAACGCCTCGGGCGTAATCAACTCGACCTCGGCCTGTCCTACCTCGACCGCCTTAACCCCGAGCATTTCGATAGCCTGGAGTTGGCGGAAACGCGCATGGGCCTGCTGTATGACCGCCGGCATTTTCAGTTCACCCGCCCGGCGCTGCGCTGGGAAAGCCTGATCGACCTGCCGCTCGGGCTGCTCTCGGCCGGCATGCATTTTCGCCAGTCAATCGACCACAGCTTTCGTTCCCGCGGCCTGACGCCCAACCCACGGTTGGAAACCGATGCCGTGCATCAACTGCTGCAAGCAGTCAGCGCCGGGCTGTGTTGCGCGATCATGCCGCTCAATGGCGGCCTGGCCGAGTTCACCGAACACCTGGCGTTAACGCCCATCGAAGACGCCCACACCCTCGCCCCGCTGGGCCTGATCCTGCGCCGCAGTGCGCCGCGCTCGGCCCTGGCCGAAGCCTGCTTTGCCGAAGCGCAGAAACTCTTGCCGCCTGCCGCAGAGTGAAAGCCTGCACTTGACGCCTTGATAGAGAGCATCGATCACAAGATCAGTAACAGCGATTAGACGCCCTCGGCCGAGCGGCCTAGGCTGGCGAAGTCACTCCGTCGCCGGGAAGCCTGCCCATGCCACGCCACGCCCCTGCAATCGTCAAAGATGCCGCCCCAGTGCTGCTGCCGGCGCCCACCTACAGCTATGTCGAACTGGCAGAGGCGCAGCTGGATGGCGCCGCCGCGCTGGCCACAGAAGCGGCACTGGCGATCAGTTACAACGGCATCAGCCACAGCGTGATGATGGTCTCTCCCAGCGATCTTGAAGACTTTATCTACGGTTTCAGTCTGAGTGCCGGTCTGATCGATAGCTTCGATGAGATCTACGATATCCGCCTTCAGCAACAGGCCAGCGCCATCAGCGCCGAGGTGCAGGTCAGCAACCGCGCATTCTGGGCGCTCAAACAGCAGCGCCGCACCCTGGCCGGTAACAGCGGCTGCGGCCTGTGCGGGGTCGAAGCGCTGGAGCAAGCCCTGCCACAACTGCAAAGCCTCACGCCCAGTCCGCTACCAGCGGCAGCCCATCTGCAGGGCCTGCGCCAGCGGATTCAATCCGTACAGACCATGGCCCGCCACAGCGGCGCGGTGCATGCCGCACTGTTTGTCGACGGCCAAGGACAGATCCGTCTGTGTCGCGAAGATATCGGCCGGCATAACGCCCTCGACAAACTGCTCGGCGCCCTGCATCGCGAAAGGGAAAACCTGCGCCAGGGCTTTGCCGTGGTCACCAGCCGTTGCAGCCTGGAGCTGATCCACAAGGCCCTGCGCGCCGGTATCGGCACCCTGGTCAGCCTGTCCGCACCGACCACCCTCAGCGTGCAGTGGGCACGCCAGCACAACCTCAACCTGATCCACCTGCCCCAGCAGAGCGCGCCACGGGTTTACAGCCCAGCAGCGCCCGGAGTCGCCCAGCCATGAGCCTGCAACCGATCAATCCGCGCTACCAACCCTACAGCGGGCCGGCCGCCGGCTGGGGCGCGCTGCGCAGCGTGACGCGCTTCTGGCTGGACAGTAAGCAGCCGTTCAAGAACCTGCGCGCCCTGCTCAAGACCAACCAGCACGGCGGCTTCGACTGCCCCGGCTGCGCCTGGGGTGATTCGCCGGAAGACGGGCGCATCAAGTTCTGCGAGAACGGCGCCAAGGCGGTCAACTGGGAGGCCACCAAGCGCCGCGTAGACGCCGCCTTCTTCGCCCGCTACAGCGTCAGCCAGCTGCGTGAACAGAGCGATTACTGGCTCGAATACCAGGGTCGCCTGACCGAACCGATGCGCTATGACGCCACCAGCGATCACTACCTGCCGATCAGCTGGGACGCCGCCTTCGCCCTGATCGCCGAGCGTTTAAAGGCACTGGAAAGCCCCAATCAGGCCGAGTTCTACACCTCCGGCCGCGCCAGCAACGAGGCGGCCTACCTCTATCAACTGTTCGTCCGCGCCTTCGGCAGCAACAACTTCCCCGACTGCTCGAACATGTGCCACGAAGCCAGCGGCGTGGCCCTCGGGCAGAGCGTGGGCGTCGGCAAGGGCAGCGTGACCTTCGCCGATTTCGAGCACAGCGACGCGATCTTCGTGCTTGGGCAGAACCCCGGCACCAACCACCCGCGCATGCTCGAACCGCTGCGCGAGGCGGTTAAACGCGGCGCCCAAGTGGTGTGCTTCAACCCGCTAAAGGAGCGTGGCCTGGAGCGCTTTCAGCATCCGCAACATGCCCTGGAAATGCTTAGCAACGGCTCCGAACCACTCAACACCGCGTTCTTCCGCCCAGCCTTGGGCGGCGATTTAGCCGCCCTGCGCGGCATGGCCAAGTTCCTGATGCAATGGCACCGGGAAGCGCTGACTAATGGCGAGCCAGCGGTGTTCGACCTGGCGTTTATTGCTGAACACACAAACGGCGTGGATGACTATTTAGCGCTGCTGGATGCCAGCAGTTGGGAGTCGCTGGTCGAGCAATCCGGCCTGAGCCTGGACGAGCTGCAACATGCCGCCCTGCTCTACCGCCGCGCCGAGCGAGTGATCATCTGCTGGGCTATGGGCATCACCCAGCACCACAACTCGGTGGCGACCATTCAGGAAATCGTTAACCTGCAGCTGCTGCGCGGTAACCTCGGCCGTTCCGGCGCCGGCCTGTGCCCGGTGCGCGGCCACAGCAACGTGCAGGGCGACCGCACCATGGGCATCAATGAGCGCCCGCCGGCAGCCTTTCTCGATGCGCTGGAGCAACGCTTTAACTTCCAGGTGCCACGCGCACAGGGCCACAACACCGTCGAGGCGATCAACGCCATGCTCGGCGGCCAGGCCAAGGTATTTATCGGCCTGGGCGGCAACTTCGCCCAAGCCACCCCCGACAGCCCGCGCAGCCATGCCGCATTGAGCCGTTGCGCGCTGACCGTGCAGATCAGCACCAAGCTCAACCGCAGCCATCTGACCACCGGAGCCGACGCGCTGATTCTGCCGTGCCTGGGCCGTACCGATATCGACCACCAGGCCGACGGCCCGCAGGCGGTGACCGTGGAAGACTCGTTCAGCATGATCCACGCCTCCTACGGCCAGCTCGAACCGCTGTCGGCACAGATGCGTTCGGAGCCGGCGATCATTGCCGGTATCGCCAAGGCCACCCTGGGCAATCATCCGGTGGACTGGGATGCGCTGATTGCCGATTACCGGCGCATCCGCGAACTGATTGCCGAGACTATTCCCGGCTTCAGTGACTTCAACCAGCGCCTGCAACACCCTGGCGGCTTCTACCTGGGCAACGCCGCCGCCGAGCGGCGCTGGCTCACGCCTAGCCACAAAGCCAACTTCAAAGCCAACCCGCTGCCCGCCGACCTGCTGCCACCGCAGGTGCGCAACAGCGGGCAAACGCCGGACCTGATCCTGCAGACGCTGCGCTCCCATGATCAGTACAACACCACCATTTATGGCCTGGATGACCGCTACCGTGGGGTAAAGGGCCAACGCCAGGTTCTGTTCGTCAACGAAGCGGACATCCTGCGCCTGGGCTTTCAACCGGGGCAGCAGGTCGATATCCAGTCGATCTGGAATGACGGCATCGAACGCAAGGTTGCTGGCTTTACCCTGCTGGCCTTCGATATTCCCGCCGGCCAGGCAGCCGCCTACTACCCGGAGGCCAACCCGCTGGTGCCGCTGCAAAGTTTCGGTACCGGCAGCTTTACCCCGACCTCGAAGTACGTAGCCATCCGTCTGCAGGCGCATCGGGCAGAAGCGCGCATTCTTTAGATGTGTGGCGGCGATCACAGCGGCGACCAGTGGCAGGGAATTTTCCGAGCCGATGAGCTCTAAGCCTATACTGCCGGCCACTGCATCAAGCGGCCTGCAGTGCAGATGTTTCACCCTTGGAAATCAGGGGTTTAAATAAATCTGCATGCCCACTTATCGAAGAAGGTCTGCCGTATGCGTACATTAATTTCTGTGGTGTTGTTCAGCGCCCTGGCCTCTCCCCTCGCCCTGGCGGGTGATACCGGCAAAGTCGCCATTGGTGGCGGTGTGGGTGGCGCCCTAGGCAATGTGATCGGTCAACAGGTTGGCGGCAGCACAGGCGCAGCCATCGGGGCGGGTCTGGGCGGCGCAGCGGGCGGGGTGATTACCGCACGCGACGGTAACAAGACCGAAGCCGCATTGGGCGGCGGCCTGGGCGCAGCCGGTGGCTCGGTACTGGGTAACAAGGTCGGCGGCAGCACCGGTTCAACCATTGGTGCCGGCCTGGGCGGCGCAGCCGGTGGCGCGCTGGCCAATGAATACGCCGGCGGCAGCGAACGTGATCGCGGCCACGACCACCGTAAAAAACACAAGAAGCATAAAAAGCACAAACATCACTAAGTGCCGAGTGCTGACAGCAAAAAGCCGCCTAACAGCGGCTTTTTTGTTTATGTGGCAAGAGCTTTAACCGCGGCTGCAGCCGGGCGGCTCGCCGCTAACGCGCCTCCTACACAGCCGGCTCCATCAGCAGCACCGTCAGCGCTGCGCGCAGGTTCTCGGGAATGCTTACCGGGCGATTGCTGCTGCGGTCGACGAAGACATGCACAAAGCGCCCGGCCGCACAGGCCTCGTCTTCATCTGCCTTGAATACCGCCAGCTCGTACTGCACCGAGCTATTGCCCAGCTTGCCGACCCGTAGGCCGATCTCGATGCGTTCGGGGAAGGCGATAGAGGCGAAGTAATCGCAGCTGGAGCTGACCACAAAACCCACCACCTCACCGTTATGGATATCCAGGCCACCAACCTCGATCAGGTAGGTGTTCACCGCACTGTCGAAGAAGCTGTAGTAGGTGACGTTGTTGACGTGGCCGTAGACATCATTGTCATGCCAGCGCGTGGTGATCGGCTGGAAATGCCGGTAATCGCTGCGCAGGTGCTGGGGTTGGCTCATCGGGAGTCCTTGAGGTTGGCGAAGCGGCTTAATAAGCCACCTGATAGATGGCCAGGGCATGAGCCTCGGTCATTTCCCGCGGGTTGTTCACCAGCAGGCGCTGTTGCTGCATGGCGTCGCGCGCCAGGGTCGGCAGCATGTCTTGCGGCACACCGGCATCACGCAGGCGCGTGGGCAGGCCGCTGCGCACGCTGAAATCGGCCAGTGCGCCAATAAACTGCTCGGTCTGCTGCAAAACACTGCCGGCGCGCAGCTGATCGCCCAGCACCAGCGGCGCCAGCTCGGCATACAACGGCGCGGCCGCATTGCCGTTGAAGCCCAGCACATGCGGCAGCACCAAGGCGTTACTCAGTCCGTGGGGAATATGGAAATGCCCGCCCAGCGGATAAGCCAGCGCATGCACTGCCGCCACCGGCGCATTGGCAAACGCCTGGCCGGCCAGGCAGGAACCCAGCAACATGGCCTGACGCGCCTCGCGGTTGCCGCCGTTGTGCACCACTTCATCCAGATTGGCCGCCAGCAGGCGCAACGCTTCGCGGGCCAGCAGGTCGGACAGCGGATTCTTTTTCAGCGCGCTGGTGTAAGCCTCTATGGCATGAACCATGGCGTCGATACCAGTGGCGGCGGTCACAGCCGGCGGCAGGCCGAGGGTCAGCTCAGCATCGAGCAGCGCCAGGTCCGGCAGCAACAGCGGCGAGACCACGCCCATCTTGGTAGTTTCGCCGGTGGTGATAATGGAAATCTGCGTGACTTCCGAACCGGTGCCGGCAGTGGTCGGCACCAGAATCAGCGGCAGGCGCTGGCCTCGGGCATTGCCGACACCGTAAATCTGCGCCAGCTCCTGGCCGCAGTCGGGATGGGCGAGCAGCGCCACCAGCTTGGCCACGTCCATCGAGCTGCCGCCGCCAAAGCCAACGATCAGCTGCGCCTTAAGCGCCCGGGCCTGCTCAACCGCTGCCAACAGAATGGCCTCGGGCGGGTCGGCGACCACCTGATCGAATACCTCGACGGTCAGCTCGGTGCGGACAAAGCCTGGCAGCACGTCCGCCAACAGGCCGAGCTTGCTGATGCCCGGATCGGTGACGATCAGCACCCGTTGCGCGCCGCGCTCGCGGCACAGCTCGGCCAAACGCCGGGAGGCGCCGATCTCGCAGAGAATCTGCGCGGTGGTGGCAAAGCTAAAGGGCAGCATGGGGTGATCCTCTTGTTGTAATAAATGGCTCGCGAGCAGCGTGGCTGGTACCCACGCTACGCGCTTCGGTCAGAAGGCGAAACTCGCCTCATCCATGGCCATCAGGCACGCCGCGCCACCAAGCAAGGCTTCGCGATGGGCACTGGCCCGTGGCAACACCCGACGCAGGTAGAAGTCGGCGGACTGCAGCTTGGCCTGGTAGAACGCTGCCTCACCGTCTCCCGCCTCCAGGGCATCCTGGGCCCGTGCCGCCGCCTGCAGCCAGAAGCCGGCCAACAGCACATAGGCCGAATACTGGAGAAAATCCACCGAAACCGCGCCGATCTCCTGCACATCGCGCTGGCTGGCGGCAATCACCGCGCTGCTCAGCTCGCGCCACTCGCCCAGACGCGTCTGCACTGTTTTAGCCAGTGCGGCCAGGGTCGGCCGGCCCACCTGGGCATCACACAGCTCGCTGAACTCGGCCTGCAACGCCGACAGTTCGGCACCGCCGTCGCCGAGCACCTTGCGGCGGATATAGTCCAGCGCCTGGATGCCGTTGGTGCCTTCATACAGCTGGGTGATGCGGCTGTCGCGCATCAGTTGCTCGATGCCCCACTCGCGGATAAAACCGTGGCCGCCATACACCTGCACCGCGTGGCTGGCGACTTCCTGGCCCATATCGGTAAAGAAGGCTTTAACGATCGGGATCAGCAGCGCCGCGCGCTTGCCGGCGGCCTTGCGCGCGGCGGCGTCCGGATGGCCGTGCTCAAGGTCGAGCTGGCGCGCGCAGTAGGCCGCCAGCATACGGCTGCCTTCGACCAGGCTCTTCTGCGTCAGCAACATGCGCCGCACATCGGGGTGAACAATGATCGGATCGGCCGCCTTGCCCGGCTCAGCCGGCCCGCTCAGCGCGCGCGACTGCAAGCGCTCGCGGGCATAACGCAGCGCGCCCTGAAACGCCGCTTCGCCGATGCCCAGGCCCTGCAAACCGACCTGGAAACGCGCGTCGTTCATCATGGTGAACATGCCGGCCAAACCCTGGTTGGCCTCGCCGATCAGCCAGCCGGTGGCGCCGTCGAAGTTCATCACGCAGGTGGAGGCGCCCTTGATGCCCATCTTGTGCTCGATGGCGCCGCAGGAAAGCGCATTACGCTCGCCGGGCGTGCCGTCGGCCGCGGCGATAAATTTTGGCACCAGCAGCAGGCTGATGCCCTTCACCCCGGCCGGGGCATCCGGCAGACGCGCGAGTACCAGGTGAATGATGTTCTCCGACAGGTCCTGCTCGCCGCCGCTGATAAAGATCTTGCTGCCGCTGACCTTGAAGCGGCCATCCGCTTGCGGTTCGGCCTTGGTGCGCAGCAATGCCAGGTCGGTGCCCGCCTGCGGTTCGGTCAGGCACATGGTGCCGGCCCATTGGCCACTGACCAGCTTGTGTAGGTAGGTGTTTTTCAGCGACTCGCTGCCGTGTTTGTACAGCGCCAGCACCGCGCCCTCGGTCAGCCCGGAATACACCCGGAACGACAGCGAGGCGCCCATCAGCATCTCGTGAAAGTTGCACGCAAGCATCTGCGGCAGCGCCTGGCCACCGTAGTCGCTCGGCCCGGTCATGCTCGCCCAGCCGTTATCAACGTATTGCTGATAGGCCTCGGCAAAGCCATCCGGGGTGCGCACCTGGCCTTCGCTCAGCTGGCAACCTTGCTCATCACTGTTGCGATTCAGCGGCGCCACCACCTCGGCGGCGTAACGCGCGCCCTCTTCCAGCACACCGTCGATCAGCTCGCGATCAAGGCCGTTACCGAGCAGCTCACAGTGGCCGCTGACATCGAACAGCTCGTGCAGCACAAAGCGCATATCGCGCAGCGGGGCTTGGTAGCTCATACCCGGCCCCCCTGCACATCGGCGAAACGCTGACCGCTGGCTGCCAGCTGCTCAATCAACCGTGCCGGCAACCAGTGCTCACCGAACGTCGCCTGCAGCGCCTTCAAGCGGTCATGAATCGCCGCAACACCCTGACTATCCGCCCAGCTCATTGGCCCGCCTTTGTCGGCGGGGAAGCCGTAGCCGTTGAGGTAGACCAGATCGATGTCGTGGCTGTTGGCGGCGATATTCTCTTCGAGAATCTTCGCACCCTCGTTGACCAGCGCCAGCAGGCAGCGCTCGAGAATCTCCGAAGGATCAATGTCGCGGCGGGTGAAGCCCATCTGCTCGGATACCTGCAGCACCAGTGCATCCACTTCAGGGTCATGCTCGGCCTGGCGACTGCCTTCGGCGTAGCGGTAATAGCCCATGCGCGCCTTCTGGCCGAACCGACCGAGGCCGCAGAGGCGGTTATCCACCTGAACCGCCGGATCATTCTGGCCCTTGCCGGCCAGCTCGCGGGCGCGCCATTCCAGGTCGATGCCGACCACGTCATACATGCGGAACGGGCCCATGGCGAAACCAAAACCCTGCAACGCGGCGTCCACCTGATGCGGATAAGCCCCTTCGAGCAGCAGCATGCGCGCCTCGCGCACATAGGTGTGCAGCATGCGGTTGCCGATAAAACCGTCGCAATTGCCCGCAACCACGCTGACCTTGCCGATGCGCTGGCCCAGGGCCACAGCCGCGTCCAATACCGTCGGCGCAGTTTTGGCGCCACGGACGATTTCCAACAGCTTCATGATGTGCGCCGGGCTGAAGAAGTGCAGGCCCAGGACCTGCTCGGGGCGCGCCGTGACGGCGGCAATCGCGTCGATATCCAGCGCCGAGGTGTTGCTGGCGAGGATCGCGCCCGGCTTCAGGGTGGCGTCGAGTGTGCGGAAGATCTGCTGCTTGAGCTCCAGGTTCTCGTACACCGCCTCGATCACCAGATCGGCGTCGGCCAGCGCGGCGTAATCGCCCACCGGGGTGATGCAGGCCAGGCGCGCGGCTGACTGTTCTTCGCTGATGCGGCCCAGTTTGACGTTATGCGCGTTGGTGTCGGCCACCACAGTCATGGCCTGCGCGAGCATCTGCGGATTGTTGTCCAGCCACAGCACCTGGATGCCGGCGTTGGCCAGGCTCATCACAATACCGCGGCCCATGGTGCCCGCGCCGATCACCGCGGCCTGCTGAACCTCAAATGCCTTGCTCATGCCCACCCCTCTGCCAGTTGCCTAAAGAAATTCGCCAACCACCATAAGCAAGGCGTTACTATTTTTGAAATTTAGTCTTGTGATAAGTCGTATTCAGCCAATGAATATCTCAACCTTCGACCTCAACCTCCTGCGCGTGTTCGATTCACTGATGCGCGAGCAGAATGTCTCCCGCGCTGCCGAACGCCTGTCGCTCAGTCAGCCGGCAGTGAGCAACGCCTTGAATCGCCTACGCGAACTGCTCGACGATCCGCTGCTGGTAAGGGTGGGTCGCAGCATGCAGCCGACGCCGCGCGCCCAGGCGCTGGAAACCCCGATCCGCGCCGCCCTGCAGCAGATCGAGCAAAGCCTTAGCGCTGGTGAGGTCTTTGACCCGGCCAGCAGCCGTCAGCACTTCAGCATCGCCGTCACCGACTATGTCGAGCTGATCTGCATGCCACGCCTGCTCAAGCAGCTCAGCCAGCAGGCCCCCGGCATGCGTATCGACATCCGCCACCTGAGCCCTAGCCTGCCGGCCGAGGCGCTGGACAAGGGCGAGCTGGATCTGGTGCTGGGCCGCTTCGAGGAAATCCCAGCGCGCTTTGCTCGTCAGCACTGGATGAGCGAAACCCTGCAACTGGCGCTGCGTCGTGATCATCCCCTAGCCCGCACGACCATGGATCTGCCGACCTTTCTGCAACTGCGCCATCTCTGGGTTCACGGCGGCCAGACCCGCGGCATGGTCGACCAGTGGCTGGGCGAACAGGGCCTGTGTCGGGAGATTCTCTACACCACGCCCAACTACCTGCAGGCCGCGCATATCGTCGCCAGCAGCGAGCTGGCTGCGGTGCTGCCGACCCAACTGGCGCGCCACTTCGCCAGCCTGCTGCCACTGCAACTGTTCGAGCTGCCGTTCGCCCTGGGGCCGTTTCATCTGGAAATCGTCAGCCTGGCCCAGCGCCAACGCGACCCGGCGCTGCACTGGCTGATTGAACAGATCCAGCAGATCGCCCAGCGCTGATCACCCGGCAGCCGCACAAAGCCTTCCTATACTGACGGCTACTGTCGTGCAGTCTTGGGGAATCGATCATGCTGAAATCGGCTTTGGCGTTACTGCTGGCGCTGCTGGGCACACTGGCGCAGGCCCAAACTCTGGAGATCGTGCTACTCGACAATCAGGGCAACCCGCTCAGTGACGCAGTGCTCTGGGTCGAGCCGGGGCCGACGCAAAGCCAATCCGCCACCGCGCTGATGGACCAGCAGAAGCGCCAGTTCACCCCCTATATCCTGCCGGTGCAGGTCGGCACCACGGTGAGCTTCCCCAACTCCGACCCGATCAACCACCACGTCTACTCCTTCTCGCCGGCCAAGCGCTTCGAACTGCGCCTGCACCAGCAGAAGGCCGCGCCCCAGGAGATGCGCTTCGACCAGCCCGGCCTGGTCACCCTGGGCTGCAATATCCACGACTGGATGCTCGGCTTTATCCTGGTGCTCGACACACCCTGGTTTGCCCAGACCGACAAACAGGGCAAAACCCGCCTGGACTTCGATGCCGCCGCCGGACAAACCCTGCACCTCTGGCACCCGCGCATCGCCGACCCGCAGGAAGCCATGAGCCGCGCCGCACCAAATGACGGCGCGCTAACCTGGCAACTCACCGGCGCACTAAAACGCGACCCACGACCGAAAGCTCCCGCCATGCGCCCACAGGGGAAAGGCGGCTACGTGCCTTAATGTCAGATCAGATCAATAACCCGAAGGTATCTGCGCAATGCTGCAGCTAATTCGGCAAACGCTCGAATAGATACTCGCCACCTGCCTCATGCCCGGCTACCGATACAGCGCCGTACTGCGGCTGTTGCGGGTAGTCTTGGCTGACACCACGGCGCACCACCTGATACAGATTGAAACCAGGCACGGTGGCATCCAGCCCCTGCAAGCTACGCAGAAAATGCCAGGCGAAGATCGAATGGCCGTCTTTACCCTCATCGGACACCGGCTCCTCGCCACCGGAAGACAACACCAGTACGCTACGTTTGCGCAGTACCTCAGCGGGTGCAATCCGTCCACCCTGGTAGGTCTGGCCACGCACTAAGGTGCCGGAAAAACAGCTGTCCGAAACCAGCAATACCTGACGCGCGGGAATCGCCCGCAGCAGGGTGGCGATGTCCTGATTGGAGATCCATTGCGCCGCTGTTTTTACCGAGCCATCGCTGGGTATCCAGTAACCCATTTCGGTGTCATCCATCAGGTAGCCATGCCCGGCGTAGTAGACGAATACCGCATCGGCCGGCGTCATTTCCCGCGCCAAGGCGGCCACCGCGCGGACAATATCGGCCTTGCTGGCGTTGTTCAGCACGCGCAGCTCAAACCCCAACACCTGCTTGAGAGTGGCGGCAACTCGCTCAACATCACGGATCGGGGTACGCAACGCGGGGATTGGCGACTGATACTGGTTATTGCCAATCAGCAGTGCTACGCGCCGCTCGATCGGCCGCCCGGCAATCGCTGCCGGCACGCCGCCCAGCGCAGCCTTGGGCAAGCAGTAAGCCTGATCGTCATCGGCGGCGGTGCACTCACGCACATCCACCACCCGCGGATTGCGTCGCAACTCTTCCAGCGCTTCACGGTAGAGCAAGGTACGGGCCTGGTGGCGCTGCAGATCAATGGCTTGCATCTGCGCACGCCCGGGTATACCGCCGGCGAAAGCCGGAGGGCGAAAATCGGCCAGCACTGGCTCGATTAGTACCAGTAGCGCCAAGGCTAACCAAGAAGTTGTTTTCATTGCTCGCCCTCCAAACCCATCAACAGTGCAGGCCAGCGTTGTAGCCAACAACATGCATGGTCGAAGCCGGGCAGCTGTTCCAGACGCCCACCATGGTGAGAGACGAAATACGCAGCTACCGCAGTGGGTACCACCCGATCCGCCGCACCACTGAAATGCAGCGCCCGCGCACGCTGACGTGGCCCATCCAGCGGGTCCAGCGAGCCATGCAAGGGTGACAGCTGCAGACGCCTGGTCCACTCGTTCAGTGCCAGGGGGGCAGCCAGCGTAACCAACAGCTCAACATCATCACGCTGTTGCGCCAGCAGGGTCGCCAACACGCCACCGCCGGAATAACCGACCAAGCGCAGCCGCTCGGCTCCCGCCTGTTTCTTGAGCTCGCTTACCGCCCGGTCCATAGCCTGCAATACCTCAGCGGAGAAACGCCGTTCGCTCCAGTACAAGGGAGAGCACTGGCGCAACTCGCTCGTGCTCAGATACTGGCAAGGGCGCCCCAGGTAGGCGACGGCCACTGCTGTATCGCGCTCGGCAAGCAGCATCGCCAACGGACGAATGGGCGTGGGATCTTGCGGCGGCCTATAGACGGAAGGCCAAGGTGCGCCATCGCCCTCGATATAGAGGGTGAGCGCCTGCGAGGCAGCCGTCTGCCGCAGCAAACCCAACAGGTTGAACGGCTGAGCCACCAGCTCAACCGACGACCAACCCCGCTCCATCACCCAGGCCTCAGTCTTTAGCCGCGAACCCTGTAGTTGAACTGGCTGAGTGCAGCCACCCAGCCAGCACACGCATGCACCCAGCAGCACCAAACGCCAGAGCACTGCGCCTACCACAACAATCAGAATCGCAGGTTAAGGTTGGCCATCCAGGTATTCATATTCTGATTGCCACGGCCTTCCTCTTGCTCATAGGCCAGCCCGGCGCTGACACCATGAGCCAGGGAGAGGTAGTTGACCCCCAAGACCCAGACCCAGGCCTCCCGACCTATAGGATCAGAAGGGGCAAAGTTCTGCGTGGTCGAACGATGTACATCGTCCATATAACGCAGCCCAGCGTACGGCAGCCAACCATTCCACCAGTAACCGACCTGACCACCCAGCTGAATACGGTCAAGTTCATTGGTGGCATCAGAGTTCTGCAGTTTCTGCAGCCCGCCTAACTGCTGCTGGGTCTCACCACGCAGGCGAATATCGTCATACGACTCTTCGGCATGCAGGTAACTGGCCCGCCCACTGAACTGCCAACTGCCTAACCAGCGCTGGTAATTGAGGTTTAGTCCGGCATACCAGCGGTCAACCTCCTGTCGGCTGCTGCCACTGGCATCCAACTCGCCTTCACCAATACCCACACTGGCATCCAGTGCCCAATGCTCATTCAACTGCCAGCCGAGATAAGGCGCGAGCATAAAACCGCGACTAGTCAGCTCGTTTTCTTCTGCACCAATAGCGGTATTGATCCCAGAGATATCTCCGTTATCAATCGCTAGGGAAACGCCCAAGATTAATGCTGGAGAAAGGCCAAAGTCGGCGCCAACAATGTAATTCTGAATATCAAAATCGTTCTTCGTGGTATTACCGGAAATATTGCCATAGCGCTGATCAGTATCTTCGTCCGCAGCACTGGCCCACAGATTCAAACCAGGCAGAGCATCACCTGCAGCCATCCCGCGGCCTGCTGCATTGCCCGCCATCGCAGGCGCGCCAGGGGCAATCCAGCGCCGCGCCAGATTGTCCGAGATGGCAAGAGATTGTTGGCCCGCGGTGGCATTGAACAGCACTTGGGAGGTCGTCGCACCACCACCAAAACACTCTGGATGGTTAGATAAAGACTCCGCAGCAAATATGCCGCCAGAAATATAGTTCGAGTAAGCAGTTAAACAGTTGGCTGAAGAAACGAAGGGAAATAGTAGACACATGCCGGCCAGCGCCAGCCTGAAGGTGGCTTTCATTCAGAATCTCCTACAAGTGCGGTCTTCTTGTTCTGGCTACGGCTCGGCTGCCATCTTGGCGTTATTCACAGCGCGCGCATAAAGGGAGCGGAGCAGCGCCACTTCCTTATCACCAGGGGATTCCTTCTCCATCCGCGTCAGCACCTGCTGCAACAACTCAAACTCACGCAATTCGAAATACCCTGCCAACAGGTATAGCTCTGGATTTCTATCTGTCGCCATTGCGGCTTCACGCAGCTGCGCATAATTTTTTTCCACCGACTCCAGGGTGCCGCCACTCGGCATGCTGCGCAGCCGCACCATCCCCGCCTTGACCTGGGCATCCGGGGCCGGGGTCTTGGCCAGTTGCTTGACCAGCAACTTCGGCAGCTGACGTACCTGAGGCTGTAATGCCGCATCCTGGGCAGTGATGCCGCTGCGGTGCACCTGCAACTCGCCCGGCCCCTGCCAGACCTGCTCTTCGCCACTGTTGAAAAGCACCAGTTGCAGACTGGTTTTCTCCGGCAGAATCAGTCGATCGCCTTCATGTAGTTTGCTAAACACCTGCAGCGTCCTGCTTTCCGTCTGCGCAGGCACACTCAAGGTCACCGTGCCGCTGAGGCCTGTCACCAAACCGACCTCAAGCGCCAGCGCCAGACCGGGCAGCCACAGCACAGAACACAGCCCCGCGCGGCACCACTGTCTAAGCATTTTCATGGTCTCCCTGATGTAGCCCGATGACCTCAAAGACGCGAATCGGCGCTTCGCGGCCCTTGACCCGAATCACCTCGCTGCGCCCGCAACTCACAAGCTCGCCTGCTTCGGCAATACACTCGGCACTGGCCAGAATGGCGCAGCCAAGTTCCTTGGTCATGCCTTCCAGGCGCGAGGCCAGGTTCACCGTGTCGCCAATGGCAGTGAACTCCATGCGCACCGGTGAGCCGATATTGCCCAGCACCACCTCACCACTGTGTAAACCGATGCCTACGGCAAAGGCCGGCAGGTCGCGGCCGGGGAAGCGCTGCTGCATCCAGCCGGCGAATTCCTCGGAGACTTTCTTCAAGGCTAGCGCAGCGCGAATGGCCCGTTGCGCGTGGTCGCCCAACGGTACCGGGGAGCCAAACTCGACCATCACCGCATCGCCAATAAACTTATCGATACTGCCGCCCTCGGCCAGCAAGGGCTCACAAGCGCGGGCGAAATAGGCATTGAGCATCTCCACCACCTCCTTGGCCGTGAGCCGCTCGCTGATACTGGTGAAGTTGCGGATATCGGAAAACAGCACGGTCACCCGCTGCGCCTGACCGCCCAGCTCCGGCCGCTCACCAGAGCTGAGCAGGGCTTCGACCACCTGCTCCGAGACATAGCGGCCGAACATCTGCCGCAGGCGATTGCGCTCCCGCTCTTCGCCAGTCAGGCGCAGCCCCAGCACACCCAGAAAGCTCAGCGACAGAGCCAGCCCCGCCGCACTCTGCGGCAACAACCAACCCAGCCGGAACAGCCACTGACCCAGCGCCAGCAACAGCGCCAGCCCCAGCAACCAGGCCAGCAAGGTTGCCCACACCGGCAGACGCAACACACAACACACCACCAGCAGGCTCAGGACCAGCAGGCCGAATACTTGCCAAACAGTTTCAGGGCTACGCAACAGACGACCGTCGAGCAATGCCTGCAGCACATTGGCATGCACCTCAACCCCACTCATCAGCAGGCTGCGCCCCCCCAGCCAGTCGCTGCTGAACGGGGTGAAGTGAGCATCGTTGAGCCCAGCGGCCGTGGCCCCGAGTAGCACCAGCTTGCCGCGCAAGGCCAGTACCTCAGGATCACTCAGGGCGTCGTCTGCCAACAACCGGTGCAGGGGCAGGCTGTGGAAAGTGCCGGGCGGCCCCAGGTAAGGAATGACGGCCGCCGGCTGATCCAGCTGTACGGCGCGCCCGCCCAATTGCCAAGCTCCGGCGCGCACATCCTGCCCCGCAGCGCGCACAGCCAGCAGCGCAGGCAGACTCAGGTGCGGCAAGTCATCCTGCAACTGCGCTCGCTCCGCCGCAGCAACGGGAGCCAGGCGAAAGCGCCGCACCAGTCCATCGCCCTCAACCAGCAGATCAGCCAGGCCGACATGCGCCTGCAGATCATAATCAGGCAGCGCCAACAGATAATCAGGGCTCGGCAGCAGGTAGTCGCTCACCGCCGCCCCGCTGCCGGAACGACTGGCCACCAGCAGCAATTGACCGCTGGCCAGTTGCTCGCGGAAGGCCCGGTCATAGTCTCTGGCACCCGGAAACTGACCATCGCCCAGCGTGCTCAGCCAGCGTTCGGGGCTGATGCTGTAGAGCATGTCCAGCCCCACCAGCGGTACCCCGACCTGACGCAGGCGCTCGACCGCCACGGCGAGCCGGTCGGTCCAGAACAGCATGGGGGCGTCCGGGTAACGAGCCAGGCTGTCTTCGTCGATGGCCACAATGGCGACCTGCTGCTGTGTATCACGCTGCCCCTGCAGCTGGAATTGCAGATCCAGCAAGCGTCGTTCGCTGCCGTCGAGCAGGCCGGCGCGCGCCAGCCATTCGACCAGCGCGACGCTGAGCAACACCAGCGCCAGCAGCTTCAAGGGCATGCGCCATGCCCGCGCTATTCGCATCCACGCCCCCTTGTGCATACCAGGTGCTGCGCCCGCCCGAGGTCTTTCTATACTCAAGGCATTTCGCCATCGGCGGGCCGACTATCCACAAGCCCGATTATCCACAAGCATAGGCACATGCCATGACCCTGCGCGGCAAGATTCTCGGCTTCTTTCTGCTGCTGTTGCTGGCGGTAATGGTGCTGCTACTGGCGCTGGTCTATCGCTCCACGTATCAGCACACCCTGAGCCAGGTGGCCGGGCAGCTGAACTTTGCCCATGCAGTGCTGAGCAACGAGCTGCAGAGCCGGCGGCAGGCGCAAAGCGCCATGGCCGACTTGATCGCCAAGGATTTCACCCTGCTCGGCGAAATTGCCGACCTGATCGCCAGTCCGCAGCAGGAGGCGCAGTCGCTGTCCGCTGCGCTGGAGTCCTTCGCTTCGCGAAGCCAGGCCAGCTTTGCCCTGGTCAGCGCGCCCGAGGGGCTGATTCTGGCCGGCACCAGTGGCGAACTGCTGCCCGGCGCCCCACTGCCGTGGAATGACCTGTTGGATGAAGACGACCCACAGAGCGCCGATCGCCTGGTGGTATTTGGCGAACGGGTGCTGCATATCAATGCCACGCCGATCTTCGCCCCACGACCCAACCTGATGGGTTGGCTGCTGATGGCCTTCGAGCTGGACGATCAGGCCACTGCACATCTGGCCCGCCTCAGCGGCGCCGATGTCGCCCTGCTCGACGGCAGCGCCGGCCAATACCGGGTGCTCGCCAGTAATCTGCAGGCACTGCCACGGGCCGAGCTGGCCGGCCAGTTGCTGCCGAATGCCGATGGTGTATTTCGCTTCGAGTTGCAGGGCCTGGAACAGGTGGCCCTGCGCGCACCACTGATCGGCACCAGCAGCGAACTGCAGGTGCTGCTGATGCGCTCGCTGTCCGCCGAGCTGGCCGATTACCAGCCGCTGCAATGGCAACTGGCAACCATCTTCGCCATCGCTCTGCTGCTGGCCGGCCTCGGCGCGCTATGGATCGCCAATACGGTCAGTCGGCCGCTGAGTCAGATGGTCGACAACGTGCGGCGCATCGCCAGCGGCGACTATCAGGTACCGATGTCCACCCAGGCCAGCGGCGAAGTCGGCTTGCTCGCTCGCGAATTCGTCGCCATGCAGCAAGGCATTGCCGAGCGCGAAACCACCATCAGCTTTCTCGCTTACCGTGACCCGCTGACCGAACTGGCCAACCGCAACCGCTTTGTCGCCGAACTGCAACAGGCCCTGGCGCATTGCCCGCCGGGCGAAGGTGTGGCGGTGCTGCTGATGGACCTGGACAACTTCAAGGACCTTAACGACACCCTCGGTCACGATGCCGGCGACCACTTGCTCTGCCAACTCGCCGCACGCCTACAGGCGCTGCTACGCCCAGGCGAGCAACTGGCGCGCCTCGGCGGTGACGAATTTGCCCTGCTGATCAGCCCCTGCCAGCCCGGCAGGCTGATCCCCGCCGCCGAGCATTACCGCACAGCCCTGCACGAGCCCTTCGCCGTGCGCGGCATCAGCATGACCCTCAACGCCACAATCGGTATCGCCCTGTATCCGGACCACGGAGAAAGCGCCGGCAGTCTGCTGCAGCATGCCGAAGTGGCGATGTACCTAGGCAAACAGCAGCGCTCGCCCTACGCGCTCTACCGACCAGAACTGGACCGCCACAGCCTGCTACGCCTGGCGCTGATGAGCGAGTTGAAAGGCGCGGTGGAAGGCGGCCAGCTCGGCCTGTACTTCCAGCCGAAACTGAATATTCGCGCGCGCAGCCTATATGGCGTGGAGTGCCTGGTGCGCTGGATTCACCCGGTGCACGGGTTTATCCCGCCGGACGAATTTATCCCCCTGGCCGAGCAGACCGGTAACGTCTGCGCCCTGACCCGCTGGGTGGTGCGTACCGCCGTGGCGCAGAGCCGCGCCTGGCAGGAACAGGGGCTGGAGTTGAAGACCGCGATCAATATCTCCGCACTGGATCTGGCCGACCCCGGCTTTGCCGGCTTTATCGCCGCGCAACTGGCCGAGCATGGTGTGCCGCCATCCGGCCTGATCGTGGAAATCACCGAAAGCGCGGTGATGGCCGACCCGGAACTGGCCATGGGCCAACTGCAGCAGCTGTGCGAGCTGGGCGTGCGGCTGTCGATTGACGACTACGGCACTGGCTATTCGAGCATGGCCCAGCTCAAACGCCTGCCGGTTCATGAGCTGAAGATCGACAAGTCCTTTGTTCTGGACCTGCTGAACAATCCCGATGACGACATCATCGTCCGCTCGACCATCGAGCTCGGGCACAACATGGGCCTGAAGATTGTTGCCGAAGGGGTGGAAACCGAGGCAATTCTCGAACGCCTGGACCAGCTCGGCTGCGACATTGCCCAGGGTTACCTGCTGAGCAAACCGCTACCGCCGACGGCGTTTGCCGACTGGCTGGCGGCGACCCAATGGCAACTGCCGCGCCATACGGGCTAATCCAGGCCAGAAAAAAGGCCGCTGCCGATCACTCGATCAGCAGCGGCCCGGGAAAACGGTGGGCAAAGGTTAAAACGCGTTATCACCAATCAGCATTCCGTGCACAACCATATAGGTCTTGCGCCCGGACTGCAGGGTCAGCGGGCTACGCTCGGCAATCACCCAGCCCTTGGCCAGCAGTTTGTCGATATGCGCCCGCAACTCTGGCAGGTAGCGTTGCTCTTGCTGAAGCGATTCCATTCTGTTCATCCTCTAGAGGACTCCTTTGTGACTACAACCAGGGATACCTGGCCCACTCATCCGTGATATCTGTCACAAAGCATAGTGGCCCTGTGCCTGCTTCTAAAGCGGCAAATGGCCACATATCTGTAGGCATAACGCGCCAAGCTGCTATAGCGTTTGGCTTACATTGCTTTGCAGTTTAGACCGCTGTGGCTGTGGCGGCGGGTTCGCCGACATGCGGTGAGCTGAACTCCAGGTAGCCGTCTTCAACCTTGCCGTAGCGCAACAGCGCCAGGTCCAGCAGGTAGTTCTGATAGAGCTTCCACGGCGCGCGGTCACCCTGGCTGGGAATCTTGTCGGCCGCGCGCTTGATATAGCCGGAAGCCAGGTCGAGGAAGGGTGCGTCCTTGACCTGCCGCGCCGTGTCACGCGGGGTGCACTGGCGCATGCCCGTGGCGTCCATATGGTTGATCAGCCGGCAGAAGTACTCGCTGGAAAGGTCCGCCTTGAGCGTCCAGCTGGCGTTGGTATAACCCAGCACCACGGCGGCATTGGGTAAATCGCGCAGCATAATGCCGCGATAGCCCATGCTCTTGGCCGCATCGAAGGGCACACCATCCACCGCCACTTGCATGCCGCCAAACAGCTGCAGTTCCAGACCAGTGGCGCTGATGATCACATCCGCCGGCAGCTCTTTACCGGACTTCAGGCGGATACCCTTGGCGGTGAAACCGTCGATATGTTCGGTGACCACCGACGCCTTGCCCTCGCGCAGTACCTTGAACAGATCGCCATTGGGCACCGCGCACACCCGCTCATCCCAGGGTTTGTAGCGCGGGCTGAAGTGGCGCATGTCGAAGTCCTTGCCCAGCTGATGCCGGGCCATACCGAGCAACGCCTTGCGCACCAAGCTGGGGAAGGCCTTGGACAGTTTGTAGAAACCCAGCTGCACCGCCACATTGCGCGTGCGCGCCAGGCGGTAGACCCAGGTTTCCGGTAGAAAGCGGCGCAGGAAGGCGGAAATTGGATCGCCCTGCGGCAGACTTATCACGTAGGTCGGTGAGCGTTGCAGCATGGTCACGTGCTTGGCCTTGTCGGTCATCGCCGGTACCAAGGTTACTGCCGTCGCGCCACTGCCAATCACCACCACGTTCTTGCCGCGGTAATCGAAGTTTTCCGGCCACAGCTGCGGATGGATAAACTCGCCCTGGAACTGTTCGCGGCCTTTGAATTCGGGGGTATAGCCCGCTTCATAGCGGTAATAGCCGGTACACATCAGCAGGTGCTGGCAGCTCAACTTGACCGGCTCAGGCTCATCACCGCGCTGCACTTGCAGGGTCCAGGTGGCGCGCTCGCTGCACCAATCGGCCTTGAGCACCTTGTGTTGAAAGCGGATGTGTTCCTGAATGCCGTTTTCCTGCGCGGTTTCTTCGATATAACTGCGGATCGACGGGCCGTCGGCAATCGCCAGCGGGTTGGTCCAGGGTTTGAAGTTGTAGCCGAGGGTGAACATGTCCGAATCGGAACGAATACCCGGATAGCGGAACAGATCCCAGGTACCGCCCAGCGCCGCACGACCTTCGAGGATGGCGAAGCGTTTGCCGGGGCAATGCTTCATCAGGTGATAGGCCGCACCGATGCCGGACAGGCCGGCACCAATGATCAAGACATCCAGATGTTCGGCAGACATGGGGGCTCCTCAGGCTTCTTCTTATGCATGCTGGCCGACGCGTGTCGACCCGTAATGCCCGCCAGATTCACCCCCAATAGCGGTTTTGTCATCCAACCTTTAGTGGTGTGCACAGTCGCAGGCTGACCACAGTTATGGCTGAAGAATGACTAAACCGCTCAGAAACCTGCGCAGCGATCAGAAGCTGTTGCGCAGTACCACTTCGTTGAACGGCAGCTTGCCGATGCGTGGCTTCGGCTCGATGGTCTTCTTGCCGACTGCGACCATCAGGGCAATCACATGGTTTTCGGGCAGCTTGATAAGCTTGGCCACGGCGTCGAAGTCAAAGCCGTCCATCGGGCAGGAGTCCAGGCCCTTGCCGCGCGCGGCGAGCATCAGGGTCTGCGCCATCAGGCCGCAACTGCGCATGGTTTCATCGCGCTGCACCTGCGGCTTGTCGCGGTAATAGGTGTCGATGGCGCCGGCCATATAGGCCTGCACTTCCGCGGGCGCGCCGTCCCAGACGCGGCCGACATCTTCCTGCCAGCTGTCGAGCTTGGCGCACACCACCACCAGCATCGAGGCATCGGTCACCTGCGCCTGGCCCCAGGCCACTTCGCGCAATTGCTGACGCAGCGCCGGATCGCTGACTTCGACCATGCGTACATGCTGCAGGTTGAACGCCGACGGCGCGAGCAAGGCCAGCTGCAGCAGCTCGTCCTTTTCGGCATCACTCAGGGTAAATGCCGGGTCATAGCCTTTGACGGCGCGGCGGCTGCGGATAGCTTCATCTATATGCATGGGAGTTCCTTATATGCAGGTGTGAAAGAGGTCAATGCTAGGCACTTGGCGGGCGTAACGCCAAACGCCTTTCCCGATAACAATGATCGATACAGACGATTCTAGGCGGCCGCCTGTTAAAATCGCCGCCTCGCCAAATTGACCGCAGCCCATGACCCCAGACGCCCTTCTCACCCTGCAGCAACAGCTGCTCAACGCCCTGAATAGCGCGCCCAATGAAACCCGTCGCCTGTTCCACGGCCGTGGTCGCTGCTGGCCGGGGCTGGAACAGATCACAGTGGACTGGCTGCAAGGCGTGCTGCTGGTCGCGCTATTCAAGCCGGTGAGCGATGCCGAACTGGCCGCGCTGCAGCAGATGCTGCTCGAACTCGGCCAATCCGTCGCCTGGCAGCAAAGCGGCGCACACAGCCTGTTGCTGCAGCAGCGCTACCTGCCGGAAAGCCCCACGCAATGGCTGCTTGGCGAGCCCGTTGAGCATTGGGATATCTGCGAACACGACCTGCATTACCGGCTCGACCTGGGCAAAAAGCAGAACAGCGGGCTTTTCCTTGATATGCGTTATGGCCGTCAATGGGTACAAGCCCAGGCGGCGGGCAAGCGCGTGCTCAACCTGTTCGCCTACACCTGCGGTTTCTCGGTGGCAGCGCTGGCCGGTGGCGCGCGTCAGGTGGTCAATCTGGATATGGCCCGGGCCGCGCTCAGCCGTGGGCGGGACAATCATCGGCTGAACCAGCACGACCTGAGCCAGGTGGTGTTTCTCGGCCATGACCTGTTCAAGTCCTGGGGGAAGGTGGCCAAGTACGGCCCCTATGACCTGATCATCATCGACCCGCCGTCCTTCCAGCGTGGCAGCTTCGTGTTGAGCAAAGATTACCCGAAGGTCCTGCGCCGCTTGCCCGAACTCTTGAGCGCTAACGGTGTAGTGCTGGCCTGCAGCAACGAGCCGGAAATCGGCCCGGATTACCTGATCCAGGCCATGGCCAGCGAAGCGCCGGGCCTGCGCTTTAGCGAACGCCTGGAAAATCCGCCGGAATTCCCTGACAGCCAACCGGAAAGCGCCCTGAAGGCCCTGGTGTTTTGCCGCGACTAAGGCTTTGCAGTTGCCCCTAGAGGGCGCTAAAACACAGTTTGCAGACTGCGCTGTGGCCGCTGACAAGTTGACCAACGGTTATGCTAGCTTGGTCTACAGTTATGCCAATTTCCCCCACAGAGAACTCCGGTATGCCATTCAAAGTCCTAGCGCTCAGCCTGTCCGTCACCTTGCTGCTGGCGGGTTGCGCCAGCAAAACCACCCAGCCGTCGCAATACTCGGGCTTTCTCAGTGATTACTCGCAGCTACAGCCGGCGCAATCAGCCAGCGGCGCGCCGGTAATGCGCTGGGTGTCGCCAGATTTCAAAGCGCAGAACTACCGTTCGGTGCTAGTAGAGAAGCCGGTGTTCTATCCCGCTCCAACCCCTAGTGAACAAGTCAGCCAGAAAACTCTGGATGAAATTACCAGTTACCTGCAACAGGCCATGCAACTCGAACTGGCCGGGCAATATCGCGTCGTCCAACAAGCTGACCAGGACACCCTGGTATTACGCAGCGCAATCACCGCAGTAAACCTGTCGGCGGAAGGCCTCAAGGTCTATGAAGTAGTACCGATTGCCCTGCTTGCCGCTGCCGCCAGCACCGCCGCCGGCACCCGCGACCTCAACACCAATATTTATGTTGAACTGGAAGCCATCGACGGCCGTAACAGCCAGCCTATGGCGCGAGTTGTACGCAAGGGCCACGGCCTGCAACTGGAAAACGACAGCACCCAACTGAGCCTCAAGGACATCAAGCCGGCGCTGGATGTGTGGGCCAAGGATGCGCGTAACTTCAAGCCCTAAGGTCTGACGGCTTAGGCAAATACAAAGTATTTGCGCACCGTCTCGACCACCTCCCAGGTGCCCTTCATCCCGGGTTCGACGATAAAGATATCGCCAGCCCGCAGATGAATCGGCGCCTGCCCCTCCGGGGTGATGATGCAATACCCCTCCTGAAAGTGGCAGTACTCCCATTTCTCATAGGCCACCTGCCATTTGCCGGGTGTGCAGATCCAAGTGCCCATGATCTTGCTGCCGTCCGCCGAGGTGTAGGCGTTCAGGTTGACGGTGTGCGGCTCACCGGCGATTCGTGTCCATTTGCAGGCGTCCAGTAACGGAATCGGCTGGGTATCACGCAGTACGGTAATCGGCGACATGCTGGCTCCTGAGGTCGGTCGAACATCAGGCGCCAGCCTAGGACCGCAGGCTGGCCTGGACTGTCCTGAGGTCGACCTTCAGCTGCCTGGAAGCGCAGCCTCCTTGTCCGGGCTGATGGACAAACCGCGTGCTACTTTGAATGGGGCCTGTTGGTTTATTCCCGCCGCTTGCCCGATCCGGAGATGCTTTATGTCCAGTCTTTACCGCTTGGTCACCCGCAGTGATTTTGACGGCCTGGTGTGCGCCGCCCTGCTCAAACACCTCAACCTGATCGACGACATCCTCTTCGTCCACCCCAAGGACATGCAGGACGGCAAAGTGGCGATCACCAGCAACGACATCACCACCAACCTGCCCTATGTACCTGGCTGCCACCTGGCCTTCGACCATCACCTCAGCGAGACCATCCGCAACCAGCCGGCGAGTAATCACCTGATTGATGCCGACGCACCCTCGGCAGCGCGGGTGGTGTGGAAGCACTACGGCGGCCACGAAGCATTCCCGCGGGAGTGGGACGAGATGATGGAGGCCGTGGACAAGGCCGACGCTGCGCAATTCAGCCGTGACGAGATCCTCGACCCGCATGGCTGGGAGCTGCTGAGCTTTATCATGGACGCGCGCACCGGCCTCGGCCGCTTCCGCGACTTCCGCATCTCCAACTACCAGCTGATGATGCAGCTGATCGACTTCTGCCAGACCCACGGCATTGATGAAATCCTCGAACTGCCGGATGTCGATGAGCGTGTAGCGCTGTACCTGGAGCACCAGCGCGAAGCGAAGGCGCAGATCCAGCGCTGCGCCACGGTCTACCACAACCTGGTGGTGCTCGATCTGCGTAACGAGGAGACGATCTATGCGGTCAACCGCTTCGTCATCTACGCCCTCTACCCGCAGTGCAATATCTCCATCCACGTGATGTGGGGCGTAAAGCAGCAGAACACCGTGTTCGCTATCGGCAAATCGATCCTCGACCGCAGCTCCAACACCAATGTCGGCGAGTTGTGCCTGAGCTACAACGGCGGCGGCCACGCCAATGCCGGCACCTGCCAGGTGGCCAACGAGGACGCCGAAGCAGCGCTGCGCGAGCTGATTGCCGAAATTACCGCAGACGGTTAAGCCGCAATGAACCGCAAGCAGGCTGGGCGTAGCCTCAGCTAGAGGGTTAAGCTGTGGCGCATGAGCACAGCCCCCTTTATCACGCCGCTTGAATCCAGCCGCACGGATGCGCCCTCTGGCTTGCGCATCGGCGGCGACTGGACGCTGCCTCACTACGCCAGCCTGGGAGCCGAAGTGCTGGCGCTGCGCGGCACCCTGAACAGCGCTGCCAATATCGATCTGCAAGGCCTGGGCGCGCTGGACACCGCCGGCGCCGCGCTGCTTGTGGAATTGCTCGGCAGCCAGCGCCTGGCGCAACTGGCCAACGATGCCCCGGGCCTGGCCAGCGAGCGCCGCGCGTTGTTGCAGGCAGTGGGCAATGCCATCGCCGATGCCGGCGACGCGCTGCCAACCAAACGTATCCCCGCCTGGCGCGAGTTTTTCGGGCAGATCGGCCAGGCAGTGGAAGAACTCTGGCAGCAGGGCGTGGCGCTGCTCGGTTTTATCGGCATGACCCTGGCGGCAATGTTCGCCATCCTTCTGCGCCCGGGCCGCTGGCGCATCACCTCGCTGGTCGCGCATCTGCAGCAGAGCGGCCTGAATGCCGTGCCCATCGTCGCCCTGCTGACCTTTCTGGTCGGCGCGGTGGTGGCCTTTCTCGGCGCTACGGTGCTCGCCGATTTTGGCGCGAGCATCTACACGGTCGATCTGGTGGCGTTCTCCTTTCTGCGTGAGTTCGGCGTGCTGCTCACCGCCATCCTGATGGCAGGGCGCACCGCCAGCGCCTTTACCGCGCAGATCGGCTCGATGAAGGCCAACGAGGAAATCGACGCCATCCGCACCCTCGGCCTCAACCCGCTGGAGCTGCTGGTGCTGCCACGGGTGTTCGCCCTGCTGATTGCCCTGCCGATCCTCACCTTTATCGCCATGCTCAGCGGCATCCTCGGCGGCGCGGTGGTCTGCGCCCTGAGCCTGGATATCTCGCCGGCCATGTACCTGGCCATGCTGCAGGAAAATATCGCCCTCAAGCACTTTGTCGTGGGCATGGCCAAGGCGCCGGTATTTGCCTTCCTGATCGCCGTGATTGGCTGCCTGGAAGGCTTCAAGGTCACCGGCAGCGCGCAATCGGTGGGCGAGCGCACCACCTCCAGCGTGGTGCAGTCGATTTTCGTGGTGATCGTGCTCGACGCTCTGGCCGCACTGTTTCTGATGGAGATGGGCTGGTGACGGGCGAAGCGATTATCGAAGTACGCAACCTGGTCAACCGCTTCGGCGCGCAGACCGTACACCAGGACCTGGCGCTGGATCTGTACCGCGGCGAAGTGCTTGGCGTGGTCGGCGGCTCGGGCACCGGCAAGTCGGTGCTGTTGCGCAGTATTCTCGGCCTGCGCCGCGCCAACTCCGGCACCGTGCGGGTATTTGGCGAGGAACTGCTGAGCCTGCCACCCGAGCAGCGCTCACAACTGGAGCGGCGGTTTGGCGTGCTCTATCAACGCGGCGCGCTGTTCTCCTCGCTGACGGTGACCGAAAACATCGCCCTGCCGCTGCTCGAACATGCCGGCCTCAAGCGCCCGGCTGCCGAACGCCTGGCCCAGGTCAAACTGGCACTGGTCGGTCTGCCGCGTGAAGCCGGCGACAAATACCCGACCGAACTGTCAGGCGGCATGATCAAACGCGCCGCCCTGGCCCGCGCGCTGGCGCTGGAGCCGGACATCTTGTTTCTCGATGAACCCACCGCCGGGCTCGACCCGATTGGCGCGGCGGCCTTTGACCAATTGATCCTGACCCTGCGCGACGCCCTGGGTCTCAGCGTGTTTCTGGTCACCCATGACCTGGATACGCTTTACACCATCTGCGATCGAGTGGCCGTGCTGGCGGAAAAACGCGTGCTGGTGGCCGACCGCCTGGACGTCGTGGCCGCCACCGACAACCCTTGGATACACGAATATTTTCACGGCCCGCGCGGACGCGCAGCCGAACAGGCCGCCACCGGCGCGCCAGGGAGCAACTGAATGGAACCGCGTGCGCACCACGTGTTGATTGGCCTGTTTACCGTGCTGATGGTCGCCGCCGCACTGGGCTTTGCCCTGTGGTTGAGCAAAGCCAGCTCGGATCAGGAACTGCGCGACTATGACGTGATCTTCAACGAGGCCGTCAGCGGCCTGTCCCAGGGCAGCGCCGTGCAATACAGCGGGATCAAGGTCGGCGACGTGATCAGCCTGCGCCTCGACCCGAATGACCCGCGCAAGGTGCGCGCGCATATCCGCGTCAGCGCCAATACGCCGATCAAGGAAGACACCCGCGCACGTCTGTCGATCACCGGAATCACCGGCGCGGCGCTGATCCAGCTGCACAGCGGCTCGCCAGAGAGTCCAATACTGGTCAGCAAGAACGATCAGCGTGCGGAAATCATCGCCGACCCCTCGCCGCTGTCACGCCTGATGGCCAATGGCGAAGACCTGGTGCTCAGCGTTACGCGCCTGCTCAACCGCGCCAACCAGCTGTTCTCCCGCGACAATATCGGGCGCATCTCGCGCACCCTGGAAAACATCGAACAGACCAGCGCCAGCGTCGCCGAACAGCGCGACGAGCTGCGCACGGCCCTACAGCAGATGAGCAGCGCCAGCCAGGAAGCCGCCGACCTGATGCGCAACGCCAACCAGCTGCTCAGCGGCCAGGGCCGCGAAGCGATGGACAGCGCCAGCCGCCTGATGGCCTCGCTGGAGCGCAGCAGCAGCAATGTCGAACGCCTGCTGACCGATAACCGCGCCGCCCTCGACGGCGGCATGCAGGGCATCGGCGAGCTGGGCCCGACCATTATCGAACTGCGCGAAACCCTCAGCGCCCTGCGCTCCTTCGCCCGCCGCCTGGAGGAAGACCCGGCCGGCTACCTGCTGCGCAGCGACACCATCAAGGAGTTTCAACCATGAGTCGTCTTCGCCTGCTTGCCGCCCTGCTGCTGATCGGCAGCCTGGCCGCCTGCTCGGTATTGCCGAAAAGCCAGGTGCTGAGCATCTACCGCCTGCCGGCCAGCAGCCTGCCCAGCCATGACGCCAGCGCCGATTGGGCGCTGCGGGTGAACAAGCCCTACAGCAGCCAACTGCTCGACAGCACGCGGATTGCCGTATTGCCGCCGGGCGACCAGATCAGCGCCTACCAGGGCGTACGCTGGAGCGACCGCGCGCCGCTGCTGCTGCGTGATCGGCTGATCGACGCCTTCCTCGACGACGGCCGCCTCAAGGCCGTCAGCAGCGATGAAAGCCGCCTGCAGGCCGACCTGGAACTGGACGGCGACCTGCGCGCCTTCCACAGCGAATACCTGAACGGCCGCCCGGCCGCGCGCATTTTGTTCGAAGCCCGTCTGGTGCAGAGCGGCAGCCTGCGCATCCTCGCCAGCCGGCGTTTCGAAGTCAGCCAGGCGGCCAGCGACACTTCGGTGCCCGCCGTGGTCAACGCCTTCGGCCAGGCCGGCGATCAACTGGCCCGCGAAGTGCTGGAATGGACCCTGAACCAGGGTCAGACGGCACAACAGCAGTGAACTGAACACTTCCACCGACAGCGAGAGGCAGGCCCATGGACAAGTTTATGCAAGCAGCCATCGACGAAGCCCGCCAGGGCCTGGCCGAAGGCGGCATCCCGATCGGTTCGGTGCTGGTGCACAACGGCCAGATTATCGGCCGCGGGCACAACCGCCGCGTGCAACAGGGCAGCGCTATTCGTCATGGTGAAATGGACGCCCTGGAAAACGCCGGCCGGCAGAGCGCGCAGACCTACCGCGAGTCGGTGCTCTACACCACCCTCTCACCCTGCTCGATGTGCAGCGGGGCAATCCTGTTGTACGGCATCCCCAAGGTGATCATCGGCGAGAACCAGACCTTCCTCGGCGAAGAAGCGCTGTTGCGCGAACGTGGCGTGCAGCTCGATGTGCTGCACAACAACGAATGCCTGCACCTGATGCAGGACTTTATCGCCGCCCAACCGACGCTGTGGAACGAGGATATCGGCGAGTAATCACCACCAGGGCGCGCCCCAGTCGCGCCCTGACGGTTACAGCAGGTCATGTACCCGGCGCGAGTCACTCGGCGCCTGCTCGCGCTCATGCAGGCCATAATCACGCACCACCTCGGCCACCCGCAGCCGATAGTCGGCGAACACGCCGCCCCGCCCGGCCGTCTGGGCATGGCGATGCACCTCCAGGGTGCGCCAACGCTTGACCGCCGCCTCGTCCCGCCAGAACGACAACGACAGCAGCTTGCCCGGCTGGGAAAGGCTGGCAAAGCGCTCCACCGAGATAAAGCCATCCACCTGTTCGAGTTGCTCACGGATCGCCGCTGCCGTGTCCAGATACTCCGACTCCCGGCCAGCCTGGGGCTGCACCTCGAAGATCACCGCGATCATGCTGCAATCCCCGCGAAGCCAGGCGGAACACCCAGGGTGCCCTCGACGCCTTCAACGAAGGAGCGCTCTTCGCGCAGGATAAAGCGCATCTGTTGGGCCATGGCGAAGTTGGCGCGCCCCTCTGGATCATCCTTGAGCCGCGCCCGATAGGCCTCGTAAGCAGCCAGGCTGGCAAAGCCGATCAAGCCCCAGGCCACATAGTTGCTGCCTTCATGGGGCAGGAAGTAGCCAAGCAACTGGCCGCCGCAACGCGGAATAATGCGCCCCCAGTTCTCCGCATATTCCTTGAAGGCGGCGCGCTGAAACGGGTCTATTTCATAGCGGATTACACACGTGATTTGCATGGGGTCACTCCTCTGATTGGTGGAGGAGACCTTAGCCAATTGCCGCTGCCATATGGTTCGACTAGCATCGAACCATGATCGAAGGCCCCAACATCACCCGTATCGCCGCCCTGCTCGGTGACAACGCCCGCGCCGCGGTGCTGTCCGCACTGATGGCTGATCGCGCGTTGACCGCTACCGAGCTGGCCGATATCGCTGGCGTGACCAAACAGACCATCAGCTCGCACCTGGGCAAATTGCTCGACGCCGGCCTGCTCAGCGTCGACCAGCAGGGCCGGCATCGCTACTTCCGCCTGGCTGGCCGGGAAGTCGCGCAACTGCTCGAATCGATGATGGGCCTCGCCCTGCGCGCCGGACCGCCGCTGCCACGCACCGGACCACGTGACCTGGCCTTGCGCCGCGCGCGGGTCTGCTACGACCACCTGGCCGGTGAACTGGGGGTGCTGGCTTACGAGGGGCTGCTGCGCCGCGAGTTGCTGCAACAGCTGGACGCCGGGCCGGCGCTCACCAACAGCGGGCGTCAGTGGTTTCGCCAGATCGGTATCGACCCCGACGCCCTGGCGCTGCAACGTCGTTCATTTTGCCGGGCTTGCCTGGACTGGAGCGAACGCCGCCATCATCTGGCCGGCGCGCTCGGCGCCGCGCTGTTTGTGCGGATCCAGGAGCTTGGCTGGGCCAAGTGCGTGAACGACTCGCGCGTGGTGGCGTTCACTGCGGCCGGCGAGCAGTCATTCCGCGCCTGGTTCCAACCGGCCCCTGGCGAGCCGCTCAGCCACCCCGCCGATAGCGAAACTACGACGCTGGATGCGCTCGCTTAGTAACCGCTGCAGCGCTTCTTCCTAAGCCTTGAGCCAGTCACGCACCTCGGCGTAGGGATAATCTTCCAGCGCGGCAAACCCACCGAGCTGGCGCGCCTTGAGCTTGGTAAACAACGGCACGCTGATACCGCAGAGAAAGCGCGTCAGGCACTCGACGCTTGGCTCTCTGCCTTTGAGCTCCTGGTGTTTGCGTATAAAGCCGTCGCATAGCCCGCGTGCATCCTGCTCCGCAAGCGGCGGTAAGGCTGGCGGCGCGGGCAGCCGAGCCACGTGCCCACGGCACACTGAACAATGCCCGCATTGTTGCGGCGCGTTGGCGTCCCCGAAATAGGCCGCCAAGCGTTGGCTCAGGCACTGCTCGCTGGCAAACAGCGCGAGCATGGCGTGAATCCGGCGGATTTCGCTGGCCTCCTGCTGGCTGAAATAGCCATGCAGTTCGACGCTTAAAGCCGCCGGGTCGAAACCCGGGTCGAGCAGCGCGTACACCTCGGTCATCTGCTTGCTTTCCAGCTCGACCCAGCCCTTTTCCTGGAAGTAATCCAGGGCCTTGATCACCCGGCCGCGCTCGGCCTGGTGCTGTTGGTAGAGCTGATCGAAATCCACCGTGCACCAGGTGCGCGCGCGTTGCGAGGTGCTGATCAGCGCCTCGACAAACTGCCGCCGCTCGCCGTCGAACTTCTCCAACAACGCTTCGGGTTCCAAGAGGAACTTGAAGCGATATTCGGCGAAATAGGCGTAACGCGGGGCAATGATGCCGCGCAACTCCAGCTGCACCAGCAGGGTTTTCAGTGGCAGCTGGCGGATATTGCTCTGCTCGGAAAGCTGGTTGAGCATCAACTCCCACTCGCCGCCATGACCGCTGGCCAGCAGCTCATCCAGCACACAGCGAATGCCGTCCAGCTCCGGCGTATCGCCATAAACGAAGTTTTCCAGCACGTTGAGGCTGTCGCGGTTGGCCAATACCAGGCAGTCGGAAGGCTGGCCATCACGGCCGGCGCGGCCGATTTCCTGGCTGTAATTCTCGATGGATTTCGGCAGGTCGAAGTGCACCACATTGCGGATATCCGACTTGTCGATACCCATGCCGAAGGCGATGGTGGCGACGATGCAGTTGATCTGCCCGGCCATAAACTGACGCTGAATCGCCTCACGCGCCTCATGCGGCATGCCGGCGTGGTAAGCGCTGGCGGCAATGCCGCGCTGGCTCAGGCGCGCGGCCACCTGCTCGGCGGTCTTCTGCTGGGTCACGTAGACAATACTTGGCTGCCCAGCCTTGGCGCCCAGCCACTGCTCCAGGCGCCGCTGCTTGTCGGCACCACTGACCGGCTCGACCAGCAGGTTGAGGTTGGCGCGGTAGAAGCCGGTAGTGACCACGTCATCGGCGGCGATGGCGAACTTCTTCTGCATATCGGCAATCACCGGCGGGGTAGCCGTGGCGGTGAGCAGCAGCACCTGCGGGATGCCGAACTGGCGTTGATAGTCCGGCAGCTTGAGGTAGTCCGGGCGGAAGTTATGGCCCCACTCGGAAATGCAGTGGGCCTCGTCGATCACCAGCAGGGAGATCGGTACCTGGGCGATAAAGTTGCGAAAACGCTCATTTTTCAGGCGTTCGACCGAGATCATCAGAATCTTCAACTCTCCGGATTTCGCCCGCGTCATCACCGCACTGGCATCCTCGCGGCTTTGCGCCGAGTCGATACTGGCCGCGCTGATGCCACAGCCATGCAGAAACGCCAGCTGGTCTTGCATCAGCGCCAGCAAGGGCGAGACCACCAGGGTCAGGTGCGGCAAATGCAGCGCCGGCAGCTGATAACACAACGACTTGCCAGAACCGGTGGGGAAGATCGCCGCAGCCGAACGCCCAGCCAGCACGGCCTCGACCACGCGTTGCTGGCCGGGGCGCAGCTGGGTGAAGCCAAACACGCGTTCAAGGGTACTCATAACGATCACTCCAGAAAAACCCAGGCGGCACGGCGCTCTGCGCCAAGCCGGTCAAGCCAAACAACGATTAGATAACTAGAGCCAGACCCGCTATTACCAATCCAACTAACAGGCCCGGCAGTGCTGGAGTACATTGAATTCACTGCAGGCAACAAAGGAGGTGAGTATGCAGGTATCTGGTTACAGCGGCAGCTTGCCCCTCTCGACCCAGATCATTAAAAAAGCCGGACAGGCTGCACAATCACCCACGGCTCCGGTGAGCCCTGAACAGGTGAACAAAGCAGTCGACCGCGCCAGTGATCGAGTCGCCGAGCAGCAAGAAAGTCGAGACCTGAGCCAGTCCAACCGGCGTAGCGCCGCCACTCAGTTGTACAGCGCCACCAGCCAGCAGCGGCAAATCGATACATATCTGGCAGTAGCCAGCGAAGGTGAGATCGACAGCCCGCCGAGCAAGGTGGAAACAGCACTGGAACTGCGTGACGATGTACGCCGCTACGAAGTGGCCCAGAACATTGCGAGCGACACCAACCGCCCAGAGCGGCCCGAAGCAGAGCCGGTGAAACCGGAGCCTTATATCAGCACCCGTGCTTGATCTGCCTTTGCAGATGCGCACAAAAAAGCCGCCCTCAGGCGGCTTTTTCTTTGCCACTACAACTTACAGTTGCGGGCCGGCGTTGCGGATGGCGTCGGACACATCGAACTTCTTGAAGTTCTCGATGAACAGACCGGCCAGGCCTTTGGCGGCTTCGTCGTAGGCGTTCTGGTCAGCCCAGGTGTTGCGCGGGTTGAGCAGGTTGGTTTCAACGCCCGGTACCGACTTCGGCACGCTCAGGTTGATGATCGGCAGCAGCTCGGTTTCGGTACCGATCAGCGCGCCGCTCTGAATGGCTGCAATCACGCCACGGGTGGTCGGGATGTTGAAGCGCTTGCCAACGCCGTAGCCACCGCCGGTCCAGCCGGTGTTGACCAGGTAGACCTTGGAGCCGAAGCCGCGGATACGCTTGATCAGCAGCTCAGCATATTCGCCAGCCGGACGCGGGAAGAATGGCGCGCCGAAGCAGGTGGAGAAGGTCGACTTGATGCCGCCGCCCGAACCCATTTCGGTGGAACCGACCAGAGCGGTGTAACCGGAGAGGAAGTGGTAAGCCGCTTGCTCTTCGTTGAGGATCGACACCGGCGGCAGTACGCCAGTCAGGTCGCAAGTCAGGAAGATCACTGCGTTCGGCTCACCGCCGAGGTTCTTCTCGCTGCGCTTCTCGACCAGCTCCAGCGGGTAGGCCGCACGGCTGTTCTGGGTCAGGCTGTCGTCGGCGTAGTTCGGTACGCGGTTCTCGTCGAGCACCACGTTTTCCAGCACGGCACCAAACTGGATGGCTTTCCAGATCACCGGCTCGTTCTTCTCGGACAGGTCGATGCACTTGGCATAGCAACCGCCTTCGATGTTGAACACCACGCCCACGCCCCAACCGTGCTCATCGTCGCCGATCAGGTAGCGGCTTTCGTCGGCCGACAGGGTGGTCTTGCCGGTGCCGGACAGACCGAAGAACAGGGTCACGTCGCCTTCTTCACCGATGTTGGCCGCGCAATGCATCGGCAACACGTCGGCGTCCGGCAGCAGGAAGTTCTGCACGCTGAACATGGCTTTCTTCATTTCACCGGCGTAACGCATGCCAGCGATCAAGACTTTCTTGGCGGCGAAGTTGAGGATCACGCAGCCATCGGAATTGGTCCCATCACGCTCTGGTACGCACTCGAAGTTGGCGACGTTGAGCACTTGCCACTCGTCTTTGCCAGCCGGGTTGTACTGCTCCGGATTGATAAACAGGCAACGGCCGAACAGGTTCTGCCAGGCGGTGGCGGTGGTCATCTTGACCGGCAGGTAGTGCGCGTCGGCAGAACCTACATGAACGTAAGAAACGAAGCTGTCCTGCGCGTCGGAGAACGCTTGTACGCGGTCCCACAGGGCATCGAACTTGTCGGCCGGGAACGGACGGTTGATCGCGCCCCAGGCGATTTTCGCCTCGGTGCTCGGCTCTTGCACGATGAAGCGATCAGCCGGCGAACGACCAGTACGATGGCCTGTGCGTACAACCAGGGAGCCGTTGGCGGCCAGCTCGCCTTCACCGCGACGAAGGGCTTCTTCGACCAGTTGGGCAGCGCTGATGTCGGTGTACACGGCGTTGTTGGCTTGCGTCATGTGGGTCCCCGTCGGCCAAGCGGCCGAGTCTTCCGAACGTTTTGTAGTAGAAAGCTGAGCACTACTACAGCGAAAAAAGTGCGCCGGATTATGCCAGAAAAAGCCGGCTGCGGGTGCAGCCTCTGATCAGATCATTCCGGCACGGTTTACGTGCTATTTGCCCATCAACCTACTTACGATATAGCGAGCTAGAGCCCTGCAAGGCAAAAACAGGAGAGGAAGCGGAGTGTACTTTTGTACATGAGCATTCCGAGCCTGTTTTTAACGCAGCAGGGCCGACGCGCAGCAGATCGTAAATCAGTGGCGCGTATCCGATGGAGCTTCGATGCTGCCATCGATAAACAGTTGCAACACATCGGCGGCATCGAAGAGATAACGCTCGTTGCAGAACTGGCAATCGATTTCCACGCTGCCGCCGTGTTCCTGCACCAGCGCCTCGGCATCGGCCTGGCCGAGGCTAATCAGCGCGCGGCTGGAACGTTCACGCGAGCAGCTGCAGCGGAACTGCAGGGCGCGCGGATCAAACAGACGCAGTGCTTCCTGGTGATACAGGCGGTGCAGCAGGGTTTCGTTATCCAGGCCCAGCAGTTCTTCAGCCTTCAGCGTATCGGCCAGGGCCATGGCGTGCTGCCAGCTGGCTTCACGCTCATCGGCTTCCTTCAGGCGGTCAGCCGGCAGCTGCTGCAACAGCAGGCCGCGAGCACGCTGGCCATCGGCGCTGAGCCAGAAACGGGTGGGCAACTGCTCGGAAGTGGCGAAGTAATTGGTCAGGCAATCGGCCAGGGTCTCCCCTTCCAGATCGACAATGCCCTGATAACGCTGCCCGGATTTCGGGTCGACGGTCATGGCCAGCACGCCATCAGGCATCAGCTCGCGCAGATTGGCATCGGCAGTGATCTGTTCGGCGTGGTAGCGGGCGATACCGCGCAGCTCGCCTTCGCTGGAGCATTCGACCATCAGCAATGGCACTGCACCGGAAGAGCGCGCCTGCAGAATCAGCAGGCCTTCGAACTTCAGCGTACCAATCAGCAAAGAGGCGGCGGCCAGCAGCTCACCCAGCAGTTGGGCAACCGGTGGCGGGTAGGTGTGTTTGGCCAGCACATGGCTGTAGCTGTCGGTCAGGCCGACCAGTTCGCCACGGATATCGCTGTCGTCGAACAAGAAGCGTTGGGAAAAATCAGACATGCCAACTTCACTGAATGTGACTCGGCCCGCGATTTTAGGCGCAAACGCCCGTCCGACCAAGCGCCTCTTATCTATCGGCGCTGCGGGCGGAAGCTATCGATACAAACCCGAGTCACAGTTGCCGACAAAAGGCAGAGCGAATCTTTGCAATCAGAAGACAGAATACCTAGCATGCGCGCCGCCTTAATCCCTTACAGATGACAAGGATGCCACTGCATGAACCCTTCTTTTATTAACCAGCAGTGGCGTATCCGCCCGCTGGTTGCCTGCCATATCGTCGCCCTGCTGCTGCTCGCCAGCTGGCTGTGGGCGCCCGGCCGCGCGCTGTGGGACCAGTTCGACCTGCAGCTGTTTGCCCTGCTGAACGAACCCGTGCATAGCGCCGGGCTGTGGGCGCAGACCTGGGCAATCGGCAGCATGCGCCCGGTGGACATGGGTGTCGGCGTGCTGATGCTGGCCGTGATGCTCAAGGCTGACCTGGTGTTCACCGGCGCTCAGGTGCGCAAAGCGCTGTATGCCTTTCTCGCGGCGCTGATCGTAATGCTGCTGTTTCGCGTGGGCTTCGCCGAGCTGGTCAAGCTGATGGGCTGGCAGCGCCCGAGTGCATCCCTGGTGGTGGAAGGCGCCGCGCGCCTGACCGAACTGTTCCCTACCTGGGAAGAACGCTGGGATATGAAGGACAGCGCCACCCGCAGCTTTCCCGGCGATCACGCCTCGGTGCTGTTGATCTGGGCGATGTTTATGAGTTTCTTCGCGCGCAACTGGCGCTTGCTGCTGGTCTGGAGCATGGCCGTGATCTTTATGCTGCCGCGCCTGGTAGCCGGTGCACACTGGGGCTCGGATGCTCTGGTGGGCGGCCTGTTCCTTGCACTGCTGGGCCTGGCCTGGGCCTGTTTTACCCCGTTCGCCTACAAGGCCAGCGAATGGCTGGAATACGTCACCCAGCCGCTGCTCAAGAGCCTGGCCAAGCTGCCCCTGCTGGGGCGCCTGAGCATCATCAGCGGCCGCTAGGCGGATCTGCGCGGCGGTTTGCCTTGAGCCAGGCGCCGCGCTTTATTCCTGATTGCCGTGAAACTGCTGAAACTGCCGGCGCTGCTTCTTGCTCGGCCGGCCATCGGTCTGCATACCCAGTGCCCCCGCCTTACGCTGCGCGGCAGCCTGCTCGCGGCGCTCGATGCTCTCGGCGGTTTCGGCATATAGCGCCTGGGCTTCCGGTGCCCCACGACGCACCACGGAAAGCGCCTGTACCACCACGCTGCGCTCCTCGAAACCAGTGCGAATCACATAGACATCGCCGACTTTCGGTTCTTTTCCCGGTTTGCAGCGCTCGCCGCGATGGTGCACCTTGCCGCCTTCGATCGCCGCCTTGGCCAGGGCACGGGTTTTATAGAAGCGCGCGGCCCATAGCCATTTATCCAGGCGGACCTTGTCATCGTCTTTATCGCTCATCTGATCCCCATTCATACCCGCTGTGCAGGCGGACATTTTGCCTGATGCAGTTGTCATAAGGGCCAACTAGAATGCCCGCACTTACCATGGATCAGCCTTTGAAGACTTTTGACCAACTGGGCGTAATCGGCCTGCGCGAATGGATCAACCTGCCGGAGCTGGGCATGGTCGGCCTGCGCGCCAAGATCGATACCGGCGCGAGCACTTCCTGCCTGCATGCCAGCGATATCCAGCCGTTCGACCGCGATGGCGAACCCTGGGTGCGTTTTACCGCGCATCTCGGCACCCTGGTGCAGCGCCGCCACCGCTGCGAGGCACAACTTGTGTCGGTGAAAACCATCAAAAGCTCCAACGGCCACAGCCAGTCGCGTTATGTGATCCACACCAACATAACCCTGGGCGAGCGCGAATGGCCGGTGGAATTCACCCTGACCTGCCGCAAGACCATGCGCTACCGCGTGCTACTTGGCTCCAAGGCACTGATTGACGGACAGCTGCTGGTCAATCCGGCGCTGACCTACGTACAAAACAAACCCACCCTTGCTGAACCTTCTGGTGACCAATGAAGATCGCCGTGCTGTCGCGCAACCCGCGCCTGTATTCCACCCGCCGCCTGGTTGAAGCCGGGCAGCTGCGGGGCCACGAGATGGTGGTGATCGACACCCTGCGTGCCTATATGAACATCGCCAGCCACAAGCCGCAGATTCACTACCGGGGCAAGCCGCTGGAGGGCTTTGATGCGGTAATCCCGCGAATCGGCGCCTCGGTGACCTTCTACGGCTGCGCAGTGCTGCGTCAGTTCGAGATGATGGGGGTGTTCCCGCTTAACGAGTCGGTGGCCATCGCCCGCTCGCGGGACAAACTGCGCTCGCTGCAACTGCTGTCACGCCGCGGTATCGGCCTGCCGGTCACCGGTTTCGCTCACTCGCCGGACGACATCGCCGACCTGATTGACATGGTTAACGGCGCGCCGCTGGTGATCAAGGTGCTGGAAGGCACCCAGGGCATCGGCGTGGTGCTCTGTGAAACCGCCACCGCTGCCGAGTCGGTGATCGAGGCCTTTATGGGCCTCAAGCAGGACATCATGGTGCAGGAGTACATCAAGGAAGCCGGCGGTGCGGATATTCGCTGCTTCGTGGTCGGCGACAAGGTGATCGCCGCAATGAAGCGTCAGGCCAAGCCAGGCGAATTCCGCTCCAACCTGCATCGCGGCGGTAGCGCCAGCCTGATCAAGATCACCCCGGAGGAACGCATGACTGCCATCCGCGCGGCCAAGGTCATGGGTTTGAGTGTGGCCGGTGTGGATATCCTGCGCTCCAACCACGGCCCGCTGGTGATGGAAGTCAACTCATCCCCAGGCCTGGAAGGCATCGAAACCACCACCGGCAAGGACGTCGCCAGCCTGGTGATCCAGTACCTGGAGAAAAACAGTGGTCCACACCTGACCCGTACCAAAGGCAAGGGGTGAGCCGGACATAGGCCGCCCCAAGCACAGCAAGCCTATAGCTGGTGCTGCTGCATCCAGGCCTGGAAATCCGCCTCTTTCAGCGGCCGACTGAAGTGATAGCCCTGCCCCAGCGAGCAGCCATGCTCACGCAGGCTGTCGAGCTGCCACTGGGTTTCGATACCTTCGGCCACGCACTCCAGGCCCAGGTTGCGGGCGATCACCAGAATGGTCTGCACCAACATCAGGCCGCTGCCATCTTCGCCGTCCATGTCCCAGGTAAAGCTGCGGTCAATCTTCAGACGATCCAGCGGTAAGCGCTTGAGGTAGGTCAGTGAGGAGTAACCAGTGCCGAAATCATCAATGGCGAAACGCACGCCCAGCGCCTTGAGCGCCTGCATATTGGTGATGCACTGCTCGACATCCTCAAGCAACACCCCTTCGGTGATTTCCAGCTCCAGCGCCGTGGCCGGCACCTGATGGCGTTGCAGGCATTCGCTGATGCGCGCGACACAACTACGTTGGCGCAATTCACGCGGGCTGAGGTTGACCGCCAGCACCAGCTGCGGCCAGTGCGGTAACCAGCGCGCCAGCGCTGCGCAGGCCTGTTCCAGCACCCAGGCACCCAGTTCCTCGATCAAGCCGGTCTCTTCGGCCAGCGGAATAAAGTCGCCGGGCATGATCTCACCGCGCTCCGGATGCACCCAACGCAGCAGCACTTCGGCGCCAGCAATACGCTCGGTGACCAGCGCCAATTGCGGCTGAAACACCAGATGCAGCTGATTGCGCTGCACCGCCTGACGCAGCTCGCTCTGCAGTTGCAGACGCTGATCGATGGCCGCCTGCATTTCCGGGGCGAAGAAGTGCAAGGCGTTACGCCCGCCCTGCTTGGCCCGATACATGGCGGTATCTGCCTGCTTCAGCACGTCGGCGGCAACCTGGCTGCCGAACGGATGCAGGGCGATGCCAATACTGGCGCTGATCGACAGCTCATGACCGTCGATCCAGCAGGTGCCGACCAGACTTTTCAGCAGTTTTTCCGCAGTGATAGCCGCCGCTTCCGCCGCCAGTTGCGGGTTGCTGTCGAGCCCTTCGAGCAGCACCACAAACTCGTCGCCGCCCATCCGCGCCAGGGTGTCTTCAGCGCGCAAGCCACTGGCCAACCGCGTGGTGACTTCACGCAACAGACCGTCGCCGACCAGATGGCCGAGGCTGTCGTTGACCGTTTTGAAGTGATCGAGGTCGATAAACAGCAGCGCGCCCAAGGTGTTTTCGCGCTGCTCGCGGTCCATCGCGTGCTGTAGCCGGTCCAGCAGCAGGCGCCGATTGGGCAGCCCGGTGAGCTCGTCGCTGAAGGCCAACCGTTCGATCTCACGCTGATAGCGCTGACGGTCGGAAATATCGGTGACGCTGCCGCGAATCAGCACCGGCTCACCGGGCATGCGCACCAGACGCACCTCACAGGGGATCTGCCGGCCCTTGCTGTCGCGGTGCAACCAGTCGAATACCGGTGCCTCACCGGCCATTGCCCGCTGTAAATACACCTGGCCGAGATCGGCGGTCAGCTGGCCGTCCGCCTGCTTGCTCGGGCTCAGTTCAAATACGCGCTTGTTGGCAATTTCTTCGCGGCTGTAACGCAGCAGTCGCAGGGCATTGTCGTTGCACTCGACCAGCGTGCCGTGCAGGTCGAACAGCATGATCGCCTCGGGCGCATTCTCGACAATAGTGCGGTAGCGCGCCTCGGCTTGCAGGCGCTGGCTGATGTCCTCGACCAGCAGCAGGAACATACGCACCCGCCCGGTGCTGTGGCGCACCGCGCGCAGGCTGACGCGGGTGTGCACCAGGCTGTCGTCGGCGCGGCGGAAACGTTTTTCCAGTTCAAAACCTTCACGGCTGCCGCTGAGCACCTGATCGAGCAGCGGCTGCTCGACCAGCAGATCGTCTTCCAGCGACAACTCTTCCCAGCTGCAGCCCAGCAGTTGTTCGCGGCTGAGCCCGAGAATGCTGCAGAGCTTGTGATTGACCTCCTCCCAGGCGAGATTCGGGCTGGTCAGGGCCATACCGATCAACGGCGCTTCGAAGAACAGGCGCAGCCGTTCATCACGCTCGCGCAGCTGCTGTTCGGCGTATTTGCGCGCACTGACGTCCTGCAGCGCGCCATACACCCGCACCAGCTCGGCACCGTCGCGCTCGGTAACGCCACGAATGCGCAGCCAGCGCGTCTTGCCCTTGGCGGTGAGCAGGCGCACTTCGATATCGAATTGCTCCAGCCCATCGATCAATTGTTGCAACACCTGTTCGGCCAGCACCCGGCCGCTGGCATCCAGGTAACTCAGGGCACCATTGAGGTCAGGTGTGCCGTTTTTCGGGTCCAGCTCGTAGATGCGAAAGCAGCCGGCGCTCCAGTCCATATCCTGTTCCGGCATGTTCAGCACCCAGCCGCCGAGGTTGGCGATGTGCTCGGTCTGGCTGAACAGGTAGCTCTGCTTGAGCAGTTCGTCACTCTGCGAGCGCACCTGGGTGGCCAGTTGCTCGCGAGCGGTCACATCACTCTGCAGGGCGACAAAATGGCTGATGCCCTGCTCATCGCGCATCGGCGCGAGGGTGAATTCATTCCAGAACTGCTGGCCGTCCTTGCGGTAGTTGCGCAGCACCACATCGCAGCCCATGCCGTCGCGCACCGCCTGCTGCAGACGGCTCAAGCCCTGTTGCTGATGATCATCACGCAGCAGAAAGTTCCAATTGTTGCCCAGGGTTTCCTCGCGGCTGTAGCCGGTAATCTGCTCGAACGCCGGGTTGCAGTAGATCAGCGGCAACGCCGGCTGGCGCGCGTCGGCAATGATCACCCCCAGTGGGCTGGCCTCCAGCGCCAGGTTGGCCAGGGCCAGCTGCTGCTGCATCTGCGCACTGCGCGCCAGCGCCTGACGCAGGTCACTCAGGCTGCGCCCCACCAGCAGCGTGGCGAGCATAAACAGCAGCACGCTGAAGTGCAGTTCCAGACGTTGCGGGTCAAGCCAGGCCTCACTATTCACCAGACCGCGCAAAAGCGGCAGGATCAGCACCATCAACACACTGAGCACCGCGCCGCAGAGGCCGCCGGCAAAACCCCAGATCAACGCCAGACCAAGCATCATTACGCCAATCAGCGGCAGATTGAGGGTCAGCGGCAGCACCCCAAGCAACCACGGCATGCCGATTAACAGCAGCACCAGCAGCGGCAAGGGTGGTAACTGGCGCAGCGCCTCGGGTACTTGCTCGCAACCGCTGAGCACCGGCGCAGCCAGCCAGCCGCGACGACGCAACCAGGGCGTCAGGTAAGCCAATAGGGGGATGGCAATGGCCAGGGCGGTGAGGCTATCGGCCAGCCATAGAGTCATGCTGCCCGTGAGCAGATCCTCCAGCAGCGCATGGCCGAGCAGCATGAGATTACCCTGCACGCCCAGCGACACCGGGAGGATTGGCAACAGCACGCCGAGCAGCATAAAACGCAGCAAATGACTGAGGTCAGGCAAGGCTGGATCAAACGGGCGCAACCGCAACAACAGCCAGGCCAGCGCTACGCCAAGGGTTTCCGGCAGGGCATAGAGCGGGGCCCACTGCCATTCCAGCCCCCAGAGCGGGGTCGACAGCATGGCATTGAGATACACCGCCGGCAGCACGCGCGGCCCCCACCACAGGACAAAGACCAGCGCCAGGGCAAACGGTGGATACCAGAGCGCCGCCCCATCGGCGAACTGGGTCGCCAGGGAAAGCCAGGTGGCCAGATGGAGCAATGGCAGCGGCAGCAACCAGGTCCATGGAGAGAGGCGGTGGGGAACTGCAGGCATGCTGACCTCATGTCATCGCACTGAGAAAGCATAGTTCAGCGCAACGAGGGCAGCATGCCAGGGTTTTCTTACACAGCGTCGCGCGGCAACAGCAGCCCCAGAGGCAGACAGACCCGCGCTTCCAGCCCACCGCCGGAGCGGTTACGCAACTCGACACTGCCGCCATGCAGCGCGGCGATGCGCTTGACGATAGCCAGCCCGAGCCCGGCACCCTGGCCGCCACGGGCACGGTCGCCACGGATAAAGGGGTTGAAGATGCTGCCCAGCTCGGCCGGATCGATGCCCGCGCCGCGGTCCAGCACGCTCAGCACCACATAGGGGGCGCTGTGGTCGCCGGACAGGGAAACCGCCACTTCCACCGCATTACCGCCGTAGCGCAGAGCATTCTCGATCAGGTTGACCAGCAGCCGCTTGAGCGACACCCGGCGCAACGGGAAGGCTGGCACGGACTCCAGGCACATGCGCACGACTTCCTGCTTCTGGTTGTAGGGCGCGACTACTTCGCGGATCAGTTCGAGCAAGTCGAGCTGCTCCAGCGGCTCGTCACGGCCATCGCGGATAAAGGCGAGAAACTGGTCGAGGATCGCATCCATGTCCTCGATATCGCGCACCATGTCCTCGGTCAGCTCCGAATCGGTGTGCAGAAATTCCATGGACAGGCGCAGCCGAGTCAGCGGCGTGCGCAGATCGTGCGACACCCCGGCGAGCATCAGCTCCCGCTCGCGAGCGGCCTGTTCAACGTCTTCAGCCATCTGATTAAAGGCCCGGTACACCTCGGCCATCTCGCTCGGCGTATCGCCCACTGGCAGACGCACGCTGCGGCCTTTACCGATCTGCCGGGCAGCAAACACCAGGCGCTTGAGTGGCGCGCTGAGCTGGCGCACGAAAATCCACGCCGCCGCCGTCGACAACAGACCGATGGCAAGAAACCAGCCGAGCACACTCCAGATCCGCTGGCCACGCAACGGATGCGGATACAGTGGCACCCGCAGCCAATCGTCACCTAGCGCCGGCGCATGCACCCAAAGCGCCGGCGGGCTCTTGGCGCGCACCCGCACTTCGGTGTCCGGGCCCAGTTCGGTTTGCATCTGCCGGGCAAAAATCTCGCTGTACGGCCAATGCTGCTCGGTGGTGGGCACCTCTTCATACGGCACGCGCTTGAGCCCGGCCGCTTCGGCGATGGTCGCGCGGTCTTCCGGATCCGCCGCCCAATAAGCGCGCAGGGTCAGCGCGGCGCCGTGGCTGTACTGGCGGTCGACCAGCACGTCCTCGTTCATCATCAGATAAACCAGGGTCAGCGCCTTGGAGAACAGCACCACGATCAGCACCAGCCACAGCGTGCGGGCGAAAAAGCTTTGCGGGAACCAGAGAGGGGTTTTCATCAAGATCTATTTATTACCATCCGGCACGAAGACATAACCCACGCCCCAAACCGTCTGGATATAGCGCGGTTTGGACGGGTCCGGCTCGATCAGCCGGCGCAGACGGGAAATCTGTACGTCGATGGAGCGCTCCAGGGCGTCCCACTCGCGGCCACGGGCCAGGTTCATCAGTTTGTCGCGGGTCAGCGGCTCGCGGGCATGCTGCACCAGCGCCTTGAGCACGGCGAACTCGCCGGTGGTGAGCATATGCACCTCATCACCCTTCTTCAGCTCGCGGGTGGCCAGGGACAGTTCGTATTCGCCGAAACTAACGCTTTCGTCTTCGCTGCCTGGCGCGCCCGGTACTACCGGGGCCTGGCGACGCAGCACGGCCTTGATCCGCGCCAGCAGCTCGCGCGGGTTGAACGGCTTGGCCAGGTAATCGTCGGCGCCCAGCTCCAGGCCCTGAATACGGCTGGCTTCATCACCCTTGGCGGTGAGCATGATGATCGGCACCTGGTTGTTCGCCTCGCGCAGGCGACGGCAGGCGGACAGGCCGTCCTCGCCCGGCAGCATCAGGTCGAGCACTACCAGATTGAACAGTTCGCGGGCCAGCAGACGGTCCATCTGCTCGACGTTTTCCACCGCACGCACGCGGTAGCCCTGCTCCTCGAAGAAGCGCTCTAGCAAGCGACGCAGACGGGCATCGTCATCGACGATAAGGATTTTTTCGCCTTCAGCGGGAAGTGCAGTGCTGCTCATTCAGGGCTCCTTGACCAGGCCTCCGCCGGGCGCGGGCGCGCTGGCAGGGTGCAATGGCCGGCATTATGGCTCAGGAGCCGCAGCCGACGTGCAGCCCATTGTTAGCAGATTTTTCCCCGACTGGTTCCCGGCGCACTGCCGGGCAGTGTTTATAATGCGCGGCTTTCGTGTCTGGCCCGTGGTCTGCGTGGCTGGTTTTTCGTTTCAGTGTGGGTAGCTTTTTATATGCTCAGCATCAACAACCGCATCGCCGAAGAACTGGGCGTACGCCCGCAACAGGTCGCCGCCGCCGTAGCGCTGCTCGATGAAGGCTCCACCGTGCCGTTTATCGCGCGTTACCGTAAAGAGGTCACCGGCAGCCTGGATGACACTCAGCTGCGCAACCTGGAAGAACGCCTGCGCTACCTGCGCGAACTCGACGAGCGCCGCGCCAGCATCCTCGCCAGCATCGAGGAGCAGGGCAAACTGACCCCTGAACTGACCCGCGAGATCAACCTGGCCGAAACCAAGACTCGCCTGGAAGACCTGTACCTGCCGTTTAAACAGAAGCGCCGCACCAAGGGCCAGATTGCCCTGGAAGCCGGCCTCGGCGAGCTCGCCGACGCACTGTTTAACGACCCCGAGCTTAATCCCGAGAGCGAAGCCGAGCGCTTTATCGACGCCGAAAAAGGCTTTGCCGACATCAAGGCCGTGCTCGAAGGCGCTAAATACATCCTGATGGAGCGCTTCGCCGAAGACGCCAACCTGCTGGCCAGCATGCGCAGCTACCTCAAGGACAACGCCATCCTCAGCGCCCGCGTAGTCGCCGGCAAAGAGAACGAAGGCGCCAAGTTCCGCGATTACTTCGAACACGACGAGAAGCTCAAGGGCGCGCCCTCGCACCGCGCCCTGGCGATCTTCCGTGGCCGTAACGAAGGCATCCTCAGCGCCAGCCTGAAAGTCGGCGACGAGCTGCCCGGCAGCATGCATCCGTGCGAAGGCATGATCGGCGAGCGCTTCGGCATCAGTGCCCGTGGCCGCGCCGCCGATAAATGGCTAGGCGAAGTGGTGCGCTGGACCTGGAAGGTCAAGCTCTACACCCACCTGGAAACCGACCTGTTCGGCGAGCTGCGCGAAGCGGCGGAAGACGAGGCGATCAACGTGTTCGCCCGTAACCTGCACGACCTGCTGCTGGCCGCGCCGGCCGGCCCGCGCGCCACCCTGGCGCTGGACCCGGGCCTGCGTACCGGCTGCAAAGTGGCGGTGGTGGATGCCACCGGCAAGGTGCTGGAAACCTCCACGGTGTACCCGCATGCGCCGCGCAACGACTGGGACGGCACCCTGGCGATCCTCGCCAAGCTGTGCGCCAAGCACGCGGTCGACCTGATCTCCATCGGCAACGGCACCGCCAGCCGCGAGACTGACAAACTGGCCGCTGACCTGATCAAGAAGTTGCCGGGCCTGAATCTGACCAAGGTCATGGTGTCCGAGGCCGGCGCCTCGGTGTATTCCGCCTCGGAACTGGCCGCCAAGGAGTTCCCGGACATGGACGTGTCGCTGCGCGGCGCCGTGTCCATCGCCCGTCGCCTGCAGGACCCGCTGGCCGAGCTGGTGAAGATCGACCCGAAATCCATCGGTGTCGGCCAGTACCAGCACGACGTTTCCCAGCTCAAGCTGGCACGCTCGCTGGATGCAGTGGTAGAGGACTGCGTAAACGCCGTCGGCGTCGATGTGAACACCGCCTCCGCCGCGCTGCTGGCACGCATCTCCGGGCTGAACACCACCCTGGCGCAGAATATCGTTGCCTTCCGCGACGCCAACGGCGCGTTCAACAGCCGCGCCGACCTGCTCAAGGTGCCGCGTCTGGGCGACAAGACCTATGAACAGGCCGCCGGCTTCCTGCGTGTGATGAACGGCAGCAACCCGCTGGATGCCTCCGCCGTGCACCCGGAAACCTACCCGCTGGTGCAGCGCATCGCCGCCGATACCGGCCGCGATATCCGCTCGCTGATCGGCGACTCGGGCTTCCTCAAGCGCCTCGACCCGAAGCAGTTCACCGACGATAAATTCGGCCTGGTAACCATCGGCGACATCCTCAGCGAGCTGGAAAAACCCGGCCGCGACCCGCGTCCCGAGTTCAAGACCGCCGAGTTCCAGGAAGGCGTGGAAACCCTCAACGACCTCAAATTGGGCATGATGCTCGAAGGCGTGGTGACCAACGTGACCAACTTCGGCGCCTTCGTCGATATTGGCGTGCACCAGGACGGTCTGGTGCATATCTCGGCGCTGTCGGAGAAGTTCATCAAAGACCCGCACGAGGCGGTCAAGGCCGGCGACGTGGTCAAGGTCAAGGTCATGGAAGTCGACATCCCGCGTAACCGCATCGCCCTGTCGATGCGCATGGGCGACACGCCTGGCGAGAAAATCGAAGGCCCGCGTGGCGGTGCACGTGGCAGCAAGCCGGCCGGCAATGCGCCGCGCAGCGAACGCCATTCCAGCCAGGAAAAGCCGGCTCCGGCCAGCGGTGGCATGGCGGCGCTGTTTGCCAATGCCAAGCAGCTGAAGAAATAAGCCAACGCCCGTCGGTACACGGACATACGCCGTATGTCCGTGCTTTCGGCAGTGCCACGCACCCTGCCCTCCCGCGTCGTCCTAACGCAAAAGCACTGCGCCCAGCTATAACCTTCTTCGCCCGCCTCGGGTTATAAAGCGCTATCGACCGCTGAAAGCGGTTTTCTCGCCCCCTTGTAGAGCACGCTTGTCGTCCCCATATTGAGGCGACCGATGCGTGAAGGAATGCAATCTTGAGCGACCTGTTACCCCGCCGCCTGGCCCAGCTTGGCGAGCGCGCCAACCTCTCCCTGCTTTCCCAGTGCCTGCACGGGATCGAGCGCGAATGCCTGCGCGTCGATGGCGATGGCCAGCTGGCGCTGACCCCGCACCCGGCCGCCCTCGGCTCGGCGCTGACCCACACGCAGATCACCACCGACTACTCCGAATCACTGCTGGAATTTATCACCCCGGCCGAGCCTGATCCGGCCGCGACCCTGGCCGATCTGGAGCAGATCCACCGCTTCGCCTACAGCAAGCTGGACGGCGAATACCTGTGGAGCCCGTCCATGCCCTGCGCCCTGCCGGACGAAGAGACGATCCCTATCGCCCGTTACGGCAGCTCACATATCGGCGAACTCAAGTACGTCTACCGCAAGGGCCTAGCCCTGCGTTACGGCAAAACCATGCAGTGCATCGCCGGCATCCATTACAACTTCTCCCTGCCGGAAGCGCTGTGGCAGCTACAGCAGCAGGCCGAAGGCGATACGCGCAGCGCACGGGATTACCAGTCGGCGCGCTATATCGCGCTGATCCGCAACTTCCGCCGTTACAGCTGGCTGCTGATGTACCTGTTCGGTGCCTCACCGGCGCTGCACAAGGGCTTTATGCGCGGCCGCCCGCACCAGCTGCAGGAGCTGGATGGCGAAACCCTTTACCTGCCTTATGCCACCAGCCTGCGCATGAGCGACCTGGGCTACCAGAGCACCGCCCAGGCTGGACTGACGCCTTGTTACAACGATCTAGTCAGCTACACCGACAGCCTGCGCCAGGCCGTCGGCACGCCCTACCCGCCCTACGTGGAAATCGGCGCGAAGAAGGATGGCCAGTGGCTGCAACTGAACACCAATATCCTGCAGATCGAAAACGAGTACTACTCGAACATCCGCCCCAAGCGCGTGACCTACAGCGGCGAGCGGCCGATCCAGGCGCTGATGGCCCGTGGCGTGCAGTACGTCGAAGTGCGCTGCCTGGACATCAACCCGTTCCTGCCGCTGGGCATCGACCTGACCGAATCGCGCTTCCTCGACGCCTTCCTGCTGTTCTGCGCACTGTCCGACAGCCCGCTGCTGGAAAGCGGCGAATGCCATGCCTGCACCGACAACTTCCTGGCTGTGGTCAAGGAAGGTCGCCGTCCAGGCCTACAGCTGCAACGCAATGGCCAACCGGTGATGCTGCAGACCTGGGCCGATGAGTTGCTCGAACAAATCCGCCCGCTGGCCGAACTGCTCGACCAGAACCAGGGCGACAACGCCCACCGTCTGGCCTTGCAGGCGCAGCAGGCCAAGGTCGCCGATGTCAGCCTGACGCCTTCCGCTCAAGTGCTGGCGCAGCTGCAAACGGGCCTGAGCTTTACCGAGTTCGCCCTGCGCCAGAGCAAGCTGCACGCCGAATACTTCCGCAGCCACCCGTTAAGCGCCGAACAGCAAGCAGCCTTCGAGGCCAGCGCCGCCCAGTCGCTGCAGGACCAGGCCGAACTGGAAGCCCAGGAAGAAGGCGACTTCGACAGCTTTGCCGCCGCCTATCAGGCCAGCATCCTGGCCCTCGCGGTTTAAGCCAAAAGAATGCCGGCTCGCGCGCAGCCGGCATTTCGCCAACTGCATCACATAAACCGCCAGCGGTGGCAAAAGCGGGATCAGCGGCGCAGCCCTGCCCAGGCGATGCGGCTAGCATTGCACGGGTAAATCCACTGCGAGCTGCCACCATGGCCTGCGCCGACCTCAACACGGAAGATGACCAGCACTGGAGCCTGGAAAGCCTTAACAAAGCTTACCAACAGGGCTACATGGCAGGGCTGACTGGGCAAACCAACACTCCGCGCGGGCTCGCCGCCGATGTGCTGATCGCCGCCTGGGAAGCCGGCTGGGACGACGGCCACGAGCAATTCGAGCTGCACAAACGTTACAGCGCCTGACCCCTCGCTCTACCCAACCCTCATCTGCACACCCCGTTAATGCCCGCAGCACTTCAATCTGCGCGGCGGCGTATCGCCTTGCCTTTGATCGGTACTCGCTTTATTGCAGCGAAATAATTCGATTTTTATTCGATATAAATCAATAAAAACTCGATAACCGCTTTATATTTTGCTTTTAAAGCCGATTTTTATCGGATATAAATAGGCCATCCACTGCCATGACTCACCCGCGAGGCATGGCACAGTCGCCGGCCTCTGCTAGTGTCAGATGACCGCCCCAACTGCTCTTGAGGTGCCAAATCATGCCCCGTATCGTTACCGTCGCCGCCACCCAGATGGCCTGTTCCTGGGACACCGCTGCGAATCTCGCCAACGCCGAGCGGTTGGTGCGTCAGGCCGCCGGCAAGGGCGCGCAGATCATCCTGCTGCAAGAGCTGTTCGAGGCGCCGTACTTCTGCCAGAAGCCCAACCCGGACTACCTACAGCTGGCCACCCCGGCCGAGAGCAACCCGGCGATCCTGCACTTCCAGAAAATCGCCAAAGAGCTGCAAGTGGTACTGCCGATCAGCTTCTATGAACTGGCCGGTCGCGCGCGCTTCAACAGCATCGCGATCATCGACGCCGACGGCAGCAATCTCGGGATTTATCGGAAAAGCCATATCCCGGACGGCCCGGGCTATCACGAGAAGTACTACTTCAACCCCGGCGACACCGGCTTCAAGGTGTGGAACACCCGCTACGCCAAGATCGGCGTGGGCATCTGCTGGGACCAGTGGTTCCCCGAGTGCGCGCGCAGCATGGCCCTGCTTGGTGCCGAGATTCTGTTCTACCCGACCGCCATCGGCACCGAGCCGCATGACCCGAGCATCAGCTCGCGCGACCATTGGCAGCGCGTGCAGCAGGGCCACGCCGGCGCCAACCTGATGCCGCTGATCGCCAGCAACCGCATCGGCCGTGAAGACCAGGGCGATTACCACATCAACTTCTATGGTTCGTCGTTTATCGCCGACCAGTTCGGCGCCAAGGTGCAGGAAGCCAACGAAACCGACGAAGCAGTGCTGATGCACAGCTTTGATCTGGATCAGCTGGAGCATATCCGCAGCGCCTGGGGCAGCTTCCGCGACCGCCGCCCGAACCTCTACGGCCCGCTAAAAACCCTCGACGGCCATCTGGCCTCCGAGTAACAACGCCCCTGTAAGAACGCCCCTATAAGATGGGAGGTGACGCGCAGCGTTAATACCCATCCGTCCCCGCTCAATGTTTTGGTGAATTTATGACAACCCTGACGACTACCCCACGCGCCGACGGCTTCCGCATGCCCGCCGAGTGGGAAAGCCACAGCCAAACCTGGATGGTCTGGCCCGAGCGCCCGGACAACTGGCGCCTGGGCGGCAAGCCCGCGCAAGCCGCGTTCACCGCCGTGGCCAGGGCGATTGCCGAGTTCGAACCAGTGACCGTGTGCGTGTCCGCCGGCCAGTATGAAAACGCCTGCGAACGCCTGGCCCACGCCAATATCCGCGTGGTGGAAATCACCACCGACGACGCCTGGGTGCGCGACACCGGGCCGACCTTCGTCACCAACAAAAACGGCGAAGTGCGCGGTGTGGACTGGGCGTTCAACGCCTGGGGTGGCCTGAATGGCGGCCTGTATGCCAACTGGGTGCGTGATGACCAAGTGGCGCGCAAGATTCTGCAGATCGAAGGCTGCGCGCGTTATCGCACCGACGATCTGATCCTCGAAGGCGGCTCGATCCATGTCGACGGCGAAGGCACCCTGATCACCACCGAGGAATGCCTGCTCAACCCCAACCGCAACCCGCACCTGAACCGCGAGCAGATCGAGCAGTACCTGGCCGATCACCTGGCCATCGACACGGTAATCTGGCTGCCGGACGGTCTGTTCAATGACGAAACCGACGGCCACGTCGACAACTTCTGCTGTTACGTGCGCCCCGGTGAAGTGCTGCTGGCCTGGACCGACGACGCCACCGACCCCAACTACCCGCGCTGCCAGGCCGCCATGCGCGTGCTGGAAAGCGTGCGCGATGCCAAAGGTCGTCAGCTGGTCGTGCACAAGATGCCGATTCCCGGCCCGCTGTATGCCAGCGATGAAGAGTGTGCGGGAGTAGATCTGGTGGCCGGTACTCAGGAGCGCGATCCATCGATCCGCCTGGCCGGCTCCTACGTCAACTTCCTGATCGTCAATGGCGGCATCATCGCGCCCAAGTTCGACGACCCCAAGGATGCCGAAGCCGAAGCAATCCTGCGTCGCCTGTTCCCCGAGCACCGCGTGGTAATGGTGCCGGGCCGGGAGATTCTTTTGGGCGGCGGCAATATCCACTGCATCACCCAGCAGCAACCCGCGCCGCAACAGCGCTGAGCCCTATGACCGGGCTGTGCTGTGCACAGCCCCTTATTAAAGAGGCCTCGCCGCTTGGGCAACGCTTGCCGGATCAAGCACCTGCAAGGCTTGGTACTGGCTGATAAACACCTGCCCGCCAAAACGCTCGATAAAGTCCGAACGCTGTAGCCGGTCCATCACCGGGCCCTTCACTTCAGCCAGGTGCAACTGCACGCCAGCGCTCTGCAGGCGCTCGCTGATGGCCTCCAGGGTATCCAGCGCGCTGGCATCGATCTGATTAACTCCGGAGCACATCAGCACCAGATGGCGCACGTCCGGGCGCTTGGCAATCAGCGCGCCGATGCGCTCTTCCAGGTAACGCGCATTGGGGAAGTACAGGCTTTCATCGACGCGCAACGACAGCACGCTGGGGCTTTCCACGACTTTGTAGCGTTCGATATTGCGGAAATGCTCACTGCCCGGCAGCTGACCGACCACCGCCATATGCGGTCGGCTGGTGCGCCAGAGAAACAACAGCAACGACAGACTCACACCGAGCAGAATGCCGGCCTCGACCCCGTACAACAGCACGCCGAGCAGCGTTGCCAGTTGCGCCATCCCTTCCTGCGGCGAGTAACGCCAGATGCGGCGCAGGCCGGATACATCAATCAGCCCCACTACCGCGACAATAATGCTCACGGCCAACACCGCTTGTGGCAGGTGCTGCAGCAACGGCGCCAGGCCCAACACGGCCGCCAGCATCAGGCCGGCGGCAAATACACCAACCAGCGGGGTGGCCACATTGCTTTGCAACGCCAGCGCCGAGCGCGAGAAGCTCGCCGCCACCGGCATGCCGCCACTGCAGGCGGCGGCGATATTGGCCGCGCCCTGGCCGAGCAGTTCCTGATCAGGATTGATCGACTGACGCTTGCGCATCGCCAGGCTCTGGGCGATGGACACCGACTCGACAAAGCCCACCAAAGCAATCAGCAATGCGGCCGGCAACAGATCACGCAGCAAGCTCAGCTCCAGGCTTGGTAGGGCCAGCGGCGGCAAACCCGCCGCCACCGTGCCGACCACGCGCACGCCATAGGCCTCCAGTTGCAGCAGCGCGCCCAGGGCCATCGCCAGCAACATCAGCAGCAACGCACTCAACTGCCGAATGCGCAGCGCCAGCGCTTCAGACAAACCGAACATGCCAAGGTTACGCAGCAGCACCAGCAACGCCAGGCTGCTCAAACCCAGCAGCAGCGTCGGCAGATGCAGCGCCGGCAACTGCGCATACAGCGCTGGCAGCACCTGCAACAGCGTCAGGCCATCGGCCGAAATGCCCAGCAGGTGCTTGAACTGGCTGACTGCAATCAGCAACGCCGAGCCGCTAACAAAGCCGGAAATCACCGGATGGCTAAGAAAGTTGGCGACAAAGCCCATCCGCAGCAGGCCCATCAGCAACAGCAATACGCCGACCAGCAGAGTCAGGGTGGTGGCCGCCAGCAGATAAGCCGCGCTACCGGCAGCAGCCAATGGGGCCAAGGCCGCCGCAGTCATCAGCGAGAGCACTGCCACCGGTCCGAACGACAGCGCCACGCCAGGGCTGGCGCCAATCAAGGCATAAACCACCAGCGGCAGAATGCTCGCGTATAACCCCACCACCGCCGGCAAACCAGCCAACTGCGCATAGGCCAGCGCCTGCGGCACCAGCAGCAGACAGACCAGGCCGGCGGCCAGCAGATCGCGACCGGCCTGGTCGCGGTCGTAGCTGCGCAAGGTATGGATCAGCGGCCATTTAGAGAACATTCAACGGAACCTTGAGGTAACGCACGCCATTGTCTTCGGCAGGAGGCAGATGACCGGCGCGCATATTCACCTGCACGGCAGGCAGCATCAGCGCGGGCATCTCGAGGCTGGCATCGCGGGCCTGGCGCATGGCGACAAAAGCTTCTTCATCGATGCCCTGGTGCACATGCACGTTATGCGCGCGCTGTTCGGCCACCGTGGTCTGGTAGCAATGCTGCTCGCGCCCCGGCGCCAGGTAATCGTGGCACATAAACAGCCGGGTACTGTTTGGCAGGGCAAACAAACGGGCAATCGAACGGTACAGCACGCGCGCATTGCCGCCGGGGAAGTCGCAACGCGCGGTGCCGTAATCCGGCATAAACAGGGTGTCGCCAACAAACGCTGCATCGCCGATCAGGTAAGTCATACAGGCCGGCGTATGTCCCGGGGTATGCAAAGCGCGGGCAGCTAAGGTGCCGATCTGAAAAGCATCACCATCCTCAAACAGCTGGTCGAACTGGCGACCATCGACGGCGAATTCGCTGCCGGCATTGAACAGCTTGCCGAAGGTGTTCTGCACCACGCGAATCTGCTCGCCAATTGCCAATTGCCCGCCCAACGCGGCCTTGAGATAGGGCGCGGCGGACAGATGATCGGCATGCACGTGGGTTTCCAACAACCACTGCACGCTAAGCCCCTGCTCGCGCACGTAGGCGATCAAGCGGTCGGCACTGGCGTGGGCGGTGCGCCCAGCAGCGGCGTCGTAATCCAGCACCGAATCGATAATGGCGCACTGCGCGGTGGCCGGATCACTGACGACATAGCTGTAGGTCGAGGTGGCAGGGTCGAAAAAAGCCTGAATTAGCGGGGACATGGCAGCTCCAGCCGACCGGCCAAAGCCGGTCAGCACTCCAGCGTTAGGTCTTGGTCTTACAGGTACTGACACCCAGCAGCGGGTACAGCGGACAGAAACGAAACAGACCGGTTGCCAGCGGCACGATGCCGATCAAGCCCCAGAGGCCAATCACGCCGCTCAGGCTCAAGCCCAACAGAATCAGACCTGCGGCAATGCGCAGGCTACGGTCGAGGGTGCCAACATTTGCTTTCATAGTGATCTCCCGATCATCAATTACCCGCGCCGGCGTTCCAGCGCAGCAAACACAACCATTCCCACCAGCATGGCCGCCACGAACAGCAGCACCTGCCAGCGTCCGGTGAGCAGAATCGCCACGGCCGGCCCCGGACAGATGCCGGCAATCCCCCAGCCGATGCCGAACAACAGGCTGCCGCCGATCAACCGACGATCCAGCTCACGCTTGCCCGGCAACTGCATCAGCGCACCTAGCAGACTGCTGCGCTGCGAGCGCGCCCAACTGAACGGCAGAAACGCCACGCCAATCGCCGCCATCATCACCAGGGCCAGCGATGGGTCCCAGGCGCCGGCCAGGTCGAGAAACGCCAGCACCTTGGCCGGGTTGGCCATACCTGCGCTAAGCAGCCCGATGCCGAAAATCACACCAGCGAGAAACGCCAACAGCTTGCGCATATTCAGCCCCCCAGCAGATGACGCAGGACAAACACTGTGGCGAACCCGGCGGCCATAAATGTCAGGGTCGCGGCCAGTGAACGCGGCGACAGCCGCGATAAACCGCAGACGCCATGCCCGCTGGTGCAACCGGCGCCATAACGGGTACCGATACCCACCAGCAGGCCGGCAACCGTCAGCGCCAGCCAGCCGCTGTCGATCTGAATCTCCGGCAGGCGGCTAAACAGCTGCCAAAGCAGCGGCGCGAGCAGTACGCCCAACAGAAACAGACCTTTCTCGCCACACCCTTCGCCACGCTCCAGCAAGCTGCCGAGCAGGCCACTGATGCCGGCAACCCGGCCATTCATCACGACGAACAGGCTGGCTGCCAAGCCGATCAGCGCGCCACCGGCCATGGCGCTCCAGGGTGTGAAGTTGTACCAGTCGATACTCATCAATGGTCACCGGCGCAAAACAGCTGATACAGGGTGTTGATCACCGCCAGCGCGGCCGGACTGCTGATGCAGTAATAGATCTGCTTGCCCTCACGGCGGGTCGCCACCAGCCCTTCACGGCGCAGCACCGCGAGCTGCTGGGACAGGGTCGGCTGCTGAATACCCAGCAGGGTTTCCAGCTCGCTGACATTGCGTTCGCCCTGGGAGAGCTGGCACAGCAGCAGCAGGCGATCTGGATTGCTCAGAGCTTTGAGCAGCTGCCCCGCCGCATCGGCATTAGCGCGCAGTTGCTGGATATCGAGCGGAGGATGTTCAGGCGTCATGGCAAGCAGCTCAGTTAAGATAAAAACAATCTATTCTTTTATATATTGAATGGCAAGTCCGCCCGCGACACCGCACAGAGGTAAATCACAGGCGATAAAAAACCCGGAACAGAGTCCGGGTTTCTTGGGTTGCTCAAGCCAAGCTGGATGCAACAGCTCAGCCTGAAACCGCCACAATCAGAGCAGTGGCAGGGTGTAGCTGACGATCAGGCGGTTTTCGTCGATGTCACGGCTGAAGTTGTTGCGCATGGTCGCGTTGCGCCACTTGATACCGAGGTTCTTGAAGGTGCCTTCCTGAACCACATAAGCGATATCCATGTTGCGTTCCCACTCTTTACCCTCTGAAGCTGCGCCGCGATCAATATTGTCGCCAGTCAGGTAGCGGGTCATAAAGGTCAGGCCGGGGATGCCCACGGATGCGAAATCGAAGTCATAACGGGCCTGCCAGGATTTCTCGTCCTTGGCTGCGAAGTTGCCGATTTGCACATAGTTGACCAGGAACGGATCAGTGCCACCTACATAGGCGAAGCCCGTGTCACCGCTCATTTTCTGGTAGCCCAGGCCAAATTTATGAGCACTCAGGCTGTAGGTAACCATCGCACCGAATGCCTTGTTATCAACATTGCTCAGGCCATCATCGGTGGAGCGGGCATAACGCACGTCGGTCTTCAGGCTCTGCTTGTCGCCCAGCGGCAGTACATGCACCAGATTGAAGGAATGCTGTTTGTACAGGTCTTCCAGATTGGAATAGTAATAACCAGCCGTCAGATCCTTGGTGAGCTTGTAGTTACCGCCAGCAAAGACGAACTCGTTGGACTGATTGACAGCACCACCTTTAATGCTGATACCGCTCAAGGAGTAGGTGTTCAACACCATGTCTTCATAGTCTTGCGAGTTGCGGTTGTTGACCTCATCGAGGTAACCCGCATCCAGGGTCAGACCATCAATTTCCTGGGATACCAGGTTACCGCCGCGGAAAATTTGCGGCAGCAAACGGCTATCGCTGGAGGCGATCGCCTGGTTCTTGAACTGCATCTGGCCGACGCGCAGGGTGCTTTTGGAGACCTTGGCCTTGGCAGCTACAGCCAGACCGGAGTAGTTGTCTTGGGAGCCCTTGGAGGAGCTATCCGGAACCAGCAGACCACTACCTGCAGTACCATCTCCCGAGTCCAGCTTAAATCCGAGCATGCCGATGGCGTCGAGACCGAAACCGACGGTGCCTTCGGTGAAGCCCGACTCAGCGCGCAGGATAAAACCTTGGGCCCACTCTTCTGACTTGTGCTGGCCCGCGTCTTCACGGAAATCACGGTTGTAGTAGAAGTTACGCGCTTCGAGGCTGGCTTTGCTGTCACCAATAAAGTCGGCGTGTGCGACTTGGCTCAGGGACAAGCCCAGGGTGCTGGCAGCGACGGCCAGGGCCAGGGAGGTCTTTCTCATTATGTGTTCTCCAGTTGTGTGTGGTTGCACATCGGCGCGGGTACTGTCTTCAGCCTATGAAGTGGCAGGCGCGCACCGAATTCGGGTGTATTGCAGGCCAGGCAGGCAAACGAGCGCCGCAGCCAGGGCCGGCCGTGCAATACAGAAAATCAGGTGAGCGCGTGAAGGCAGTCAGCGCGAACTGGGAAATGAGGACATAGCAGCGGACAGGTACAAATCATGGCGCAGGTCTCTTCATTTTTATTGTCGGCCGATGATCCAGGCCGTTATGCGCTGAGCCCTACGCAGATACTGTGCCAGCGGCTTAAAAAAGCTCGCCAGGCCTTCTATTACAAGGTTCTCCAGGTTCCACAGAGAATTTAGGCAGGACTGCTGAAGGGGGAATAAGCGGTTTTTTGCCTATAGCGAAAAGCAAACAGGCGGGTTATCGCCAGCACGACGACCCGCTGGCATACCAGCGCGCGCGATCAATCAACCACGACCTGGTTTTTACCCTGGCGTTTGGCTCGGTACATCGCGGCATCGGCCCGCGCATACAAGGCATCCAGACTGACATCGTCAGGCCGCAGGCTGGTCAGGCCCAGACTCAGGGTCACCCCGAAGGTCGTAGCCTCATGATTGAAGCTCAGGCGACGCACCTCGCGCTGCAAGCGCTCGGCAATCTGCTCGGCCAGCACCGGCTCACAGCGTGGAAACAGCGCGGCGAATTCCTCACCGCCGATACGACCGAACAGATCGCCCCGGCGCAGCGTGGTGGCGCCGCTGTAGGCCAGACGCTGTAGCACCTGATCACCCATCTGATGGCCATAGCGGTCGTTGATCTGCTTGAAGTCGTCGAGGTCGAGCAGGAGAAAGGCCAGCGGACTGCCATATTCGCGGGCTTGCTCGAACTCGCGCTGGGCGCATTCGAAGAAGTGCCGGCGATTGCTGCTTTGGGTCAGCACATCAGTGGTGGCCAGGCGGTGCAACTCGCCTTCGAGCTGTTTCTTCTCAGTGATGTCTTCGGCGATGCCGACGATGATATGCGGCTTGCCTGGCGAGCTTTCACGGCTGACAAAGCACTTGTCACTAAGCCAGCGCAGCTGGCCGTCGCCACGGATGATGCGGTACTCGCGAGCCTCGACCGCACCGGTTTCCAGAACCTGGGCGAAGCTTTCAGCGGCGTAGTCGAGATCGTCGGGGTAAATGCTGTTGCGCCACTCTTCATAGCCGCCCAGCAGCAACGCAGCAGAGCGGCCGAAGATTCGCTCGTAGGCGGGGCTGACGTAGATCACCCGCTGGGCATCCCAATCAAACGCCCAGAGCACGGCATTGACGCTGCCCAGCAAGGTGCTGAACAACTGCTCGCGCTCCTGCAGACGCGCCACCTCGCCGCGGGTGTGCAACAGCGCCAGGGTCAACTCTTCATGTTCGAGCTGCTGTCTGCTGACTTCGTCCATAGCCATCGCCAGTGCACTCAGTTACCGGGCAATGACTGAAGCATACGCCAGAAATAAAAAATGGTCGGGAGGCATTTTTAACGTCGCGCAGCGACGGCCCGGAGGATGGCCGCCACGAATGGCAGGCCATAACAAAAGCCCGCCGAGTGGCGGGCTTGAGCAACACAGGAGGGCGTTAGACGGCCCCGGCCGGACGCAGCGAATAGGTTTTCAGCTGCTCGGCGAACTCGCGCAGCGACTGAATACCGCTGGCTTCGGCGTCATTGACCCACTGCTTGATGGCTTCGAGCATGTCGTGGCCATTGGCGCTGGTTTTCACCCAGATCTGCTGCAGGGCAAGGCGCTTCTCGTAGATCACCTTGAGTGCCTGGCTCTGCTCCAGCATGCGCTGGATGCGCGCCTGGTGGCCTTCGTCGAGCAGGCTCGGCTCACGAGACAATAGACGCTTGGCACGGTGGAAGTGGTGACGAACCGAAGCATCGGCCTTGGCCAACTCCTGCTGCACCAGCGGCGCGATCACCAGCTTGCGGTACTGCGCCATGATCTGGAAACGGTTGTTAAGGATGGCCATGGCGGTGTCCATATCCAGGCTACGCTTGCCTTCCACCCGGTGGGCGATGGGCGCAACGCGCTGCACCTTGGCCAGGCCGAGCATGCTGAACAGCTTGATCCAGAACCAGCCCATGTCGAATTCCCACTTCTTCACCGACAGCTTGGCCGAGTTCGGGTAGGTGTGGTGGTTGTTATGCAGCTCTTCACCGCCGATCAGGATGCCCCAGGGCAGCAGATTGGTCGCAGCATCGCGGCATTCAAAGTTGCGATAGCCGACGGCATGGCCGAGGCCGTTGATCACGCCTGCTGCCCATACCGGGATCCACATCATCTGGATCGCCCAGATGGTGATGCCCGCAGCGCCGAACAGTGCGAGGTCGATCACCGCCATCAGGCTGATACCGGCCATGGGGAAACGCGAGTAGAGGTTGCGCTCGACCCAGTCTTCCGGGCAGTTCTTGCCGTAGATGCGCAGGGTTTCCGGGTTTTTCGCCTCTTCGGCGTACAGCTCGGCACCGGTACGCAGCACGGTGCTCAGGCCCTTGATCACCGGGCTGTGCGGGTCATCGACGGTTTCGCATTTGGCGTGGTGTTTGCGGTGGATCGCGGTCCATTCGCGGGTGTTCTGCGCCGTGGTCAGCCACAGCCAGAAACGGAAGAAGTGCTTCAGCGCCGGGTGCAATTCGAGGGCGCGATGCGCCGAGTAGCGGTGCAGATAGACCGTGACGCTGACGATGGTCACGTGCGTCATCAGCAGAGTGACTGCGATCAACTGCCAGACCGACAGGTCAAGAAAACCGTTGTACCACATGGATCATGTGCCTCGTGCAGAAGGAAAGACGCCGCTGATTTTTAGCACACGTCGCCGACCATTATCCCTGACCGGGATCAGAAAACCAGTTGGTCTTTTGCATAAGAATGTTGCCCCCTTATCAGCATCTATACTGCCGGTCTTAGACAAAGGACTGACTTAAACCCCATGAATGCACCTCAAGGCGCTTGGCGCCTGACTCTCAGCTATATGCTCGCCGCTGGTCTCTGGGTGCTGTTCAGCGACGGCTTGCTGGTCGCCCTCGGCCTGTCGTTGCCGCAACTGGAACGCGCGCAACTGTCCAAGGGGCTGGCGTTTGTGCTGCTTACCGCCGGCCTGCTGTACGCCGTGCTGCGCACCCACCACGCACACCAGCGCCAGACGCATCAAGCCTTGCAGCGCAGCGAGAAGCGCCTGCATCAGGCACTGGAAGCGGCCAAAGACGGCATGTGGGACTGGGATCTGCAAACCCAGACGTTGTATTTCTCCCCGGGCTACACCGCCCTGCTCGGCCTTCACACCAAGGCCCTGGGCGATGATCTGCAGCAGTGGCTGCAGCGCCTGCACCCGGATGACCGTGGGCTTTTCGAGCAGAACCTCGAGCAGCGCCTGGCCGCACGCAACCCCGCGCCCTATGAGGTTAACTATCGCCTGCGGCACCAGGACGGCAGCTACCGCTGGATTCAATCACGCGGTCGTCTGCTGTTCGACGAGCATGGCCAGGCCGAGCGCCTGATAGGCACCGCCAGCGACATCACCCAGCGGCGCAAGGACGAAGACAGCCTGCGCCAGGCCGCGGCGGTATTCGATGCCACCCAGGAAGGCGTGCTGGTTACCGATGCGCAGCAGCATATCGTCCACTGCAACCCGGCTTTTACCCGCATCACCGGCTACAGCCAGGCGGAAATCCTCGGTCAGTCGCCGAGCATGCTGAAATCCGGGCGGCACGATAAAACCTTCTATGACAGCCTGTGGAATGCCCTGCAAAACCGCGGCGCGTGGAGCGGCGAGGTGTGGAACCGGCGCAAGAGCGGCGAGATCTACCCGCAGTGGCAATGCATTCGGGTGATCCACGATGAACTGGGCGAGATCAGCCACTACGTCGCGGTGTTCTCCGATATCAGCGCGCTGAAGCGCTCGCAACGGGAGCTGGATTATCTGGCGCATCACGACCCGCTGAGCAACCTGCCCAACCGTCTGCTGTTTACCGAACGCGTCGAGCGTGCCCTCGAGCGCGCAAAAATTGATGAACAAGGCGGCGCGGTGCTGTTGATCGACCTCGACCACTTCAAGAACATCAATGAAAGCCTCGGCCACAACATTGGTGACCTGCTGCTCAAGGACGTCGGCGAGCGCCTCAGCCAGCAGCTCGGCAAACGCATGACCCTGGCGCGCCTGGGTGGCGATGAGTTCGGCCTGCTCGATGAAAGCTGCAGCAGCGCCGAACAGGCCGCAGTGATTGCGCAGCGTCTGCAGGCGTGCCTGACCCAGGCCTTCAAAATCAACCAGCAGGAGCTGTTCGTCACCGCCAGCATTGGCATCAGCCTCTACCCCGCTGAGGCCGCGGATGTCGGCCAGGTGCTGCGCAACGCTGATTCAGCGCTGTTCAAGGCCAAGAGCAGCGGCCGCGAAAACTACGCCTTCTACAGCCAGGAGCTGACCGAACACGCCCGCCAGCGCGTCGAACTGGCCAGCGCCCTGCGCCATGCTCTGGATCACCAGGAGCTGCGCGTCTATTACCAACCGCTGATCTGCCTGGGCAGCGAGGAGATGATCGGCGTCGAAGCCTTGGTGCGCTGGCAGCACCCGCAACGCGGGCTGGTCGCGCCCGGAGAATTTATCCCGATTGCCGAAGAAACCGGACTGATCGGCGCCATTGATGCCTGGGTGCTGGAGCAAAGCTGCCGGCAGATGGTCGCCTGGCAAATTGCCGGGCATAAGCTGAGATTTGTCGCAGTGAATGTTTCCAGCCGCCTGTTTAGCCGCGGCGAGCTGGACCTGAAAGTGGCCGAGGTGCTGCGCAATACCGGCCTCGACCCCGCGCATCTGGAGCTGGAAGTCACCGAAAGCGCGGTGATGGACAATCCCGACGCCGCGCTGGCCTTGCTGCAACGCCTGCGCGCTCTAGGCATTCGCCTGGCGATTGATGATTTCGGCACCGGCTACAGCTCCCTGGCGCGCCTCAAGCGCCTGCCGGTACACAAGCTCAAACTCGACCAAAGCTTTGTCAGCGGTCTGCCGCATGATCAGGACGATGTGGCGATCACCCGCGCGGTTATTGCCCTTGGCCACAGCATGGGGCTTAAAGTGCTGGCCGAGGGCATTGAACAACCCGAACAGGCCGAATTGCTTCGGCAACTCGGCTGCGACCACGCCCAGGGCTACTATTTCGGCCGTCCACAACCGGCAGAACAGCTGGCCACCCACTTGGCGCTATGCGCCGTGACGACGGACTAAGGCAGAAAGCATGCGTGTAATGATTCTTGAGGACGACAGCTGGATCGCCGATCTGCTCAAGCAGATCGTCCTCAGCCTACGCCCCGCCAGTCAGGTGGTGTGCCTGGATAGCGTCAGCGCCGCCCTGCGCGAATGGCAGCAGCGCCCTGCCGACATGGTCATCTGCGACTGGAATCTGCCGGACGGCCCCGGCACCCTGCTGCTTGAGCAGGTGCGCCGCGACAATAGCAGCACGCCGCTGGTGGTGATCACCGGGCGTTCCGACCGCGCCAGCGTAATAGCCGTGCGTGCGTTGAAGATCAGCGCTTTTATCAGCAAGCCGTTTCAAGCCGCGCATGTCGCCGCCAGCCTGGAAACCCTGCTACCCGCAGACAACGGCGAACTGCAGCGCCCGATCAGCGATACCCAGCATGACCTGCTCGATCACCTGCGCGGCCTGCCCAGCAGCGCCTTGCAACTACCGCTCAAGGCGCATGTACGTGATCGATTGCTGCAGAGTTTCAAAGGCGAGCAGATCGATCTGCGCGAGCTGGCCAGCGAGTGGCAACACGACCCTGCGCTCAGCGCGCGCCTACTCGCGGTGGCCAATAGCAGCGCCTACAACCAGGCCGGCAAACCCTGCACCAGCCTGCTCGAAGCACTGCAGAAGCTGGGCGCCACCAACAGCCTGAACCTGGCCATGGGCCTGGCATTGCGCCAATGCAGCGCGCTGGATAACGCCCTGCTGCGCATGCTTGCCCAGGCGCACCTAGACAGCACCGAGTTGCTGATCGAACGCAGCACCAGCCTCGCCCGCCAATGCGCCATCGACCCTGCGCCCTTCCACAGCGCAGCGCTGCTGCACCGCATGGGCGAACTGTGCGTGCTGTACCTAGCGCAGGCGTGGCAAGACAGTGGGCAGAGCTTCAGCGAGGCCCAGGTGATGCAGGCCATCGACCAGTTCAGCGGCCCCTTTGCCATCAGCATCAAGGCACAATGGCAATTACCGATGCACCTGCGTGAGCTGATCGGCGCGTGCTACGGTCTGCCGAGCAATAACGTCAAACGAGAAAACATTCTGATGCGCCTGGCCGCCTGCGAGCTCAGCAGCGCAGCCGATGATCCTGAACTGGCGCGCCTGCGCCGCCTGGCGGGGCTGACCTGAATGGTGTTCTGGGTGCATAGCCGGGTGATGGAGCTGATGAATGCTTAGGCGGCTTATGCCCAGCATGATCCACTGGGTCGTCGGCCTCGGCAGCCTGGGGCTGGCGATCTTCTTTAGTGTGCTCGGCGGCTTTGCCCTGAACGAGCGGGAAACCCTGTGGAACCTGCAAATCGCCAGGCAGCATGAGCTGCAAAGCCTGACGCTGCGCAACAGCCAGCAGGAGCTGCAGCAACAGGCGCAGCTGCTGGCCGAAACCATCGCCGCCGACGCCTGGCTGGTCGAGCTGGTGCGCCAGGCTCATGCGCTGCAGAGCACTGAACCAGTCGATACGCAAAGTCTGGCCATCATCCGCAACCAGCTATACACCCGCCTCGCTCCGCGCTGGCGCAACCTGCAAGGCATTCGCCCATTCACCCTGTATATCCACCTGGCACCTAAGGCCGAGGTGTTGCTGCGGGTGCATGAACCGCAGTGGTTTGCCGACTTCCCCGCTGCGCAACGACCCATGCTGCTCGACAGCCTGCAGCAATCATCGGCGAGCGCAGGCCTGACGGTAGATGGCGAAAAGCTCAGCATGCGTGCCATCGTGCCGCTGCAGATCGACAACCTTGAGGGCCGGCTCAGCGTCGGCGCGCTGGAGGTCAGCCTCGATGTGCTGGGCAACCTGCAACAGCTGGACAGTGAGCTGCAGGCCGGGGTTGCTCTGCTGCTCAAACATCAGGCACAGGCCTCCGGTAACAGCGGCGAGACTCTCCGCACACCGGTTGCAGGTAGTGATTATTGGCACCTGGCGGGTTTCTCTCAGGTGCAGGTGCAACACTGGCAGGCACAAAACCTCCTGCCCCCGCCCGAGGCAGGTAACACCTTCAAACTGCTCGACGATCAGGGCCACACCTACCTGCTCAACCAGGTGCGCCTGAACGGCTATCAGCCCAATGCTGGCTTGGTCAGCGCCGTGGTGGCGCTGACCTGGCGCGATGTCACTGCGCTGTACAGCCTGCACCAGCGCGACAAACGCTGGTTGGTGATCAAGTGGCTGCTGGCCTGGCTCGCCGCCGAAGCGCTGCTGCTGGCCTTGCTGCAGGCCACCCGCCACAGCAGCCAAGTGGTCATGCGGCGTCACCACGCCGAGCTGCAGCACAAGCACCAGCAGACCGAGGAATCGCGACAACTGCTGGCGCTGATCACCCAGACGCAGGCGGCCTATATCAACGCAGATAACCAGCGCGAGGCCTTCGACACCCTGCTCGGGCGGATTCTTGAGGTCAGCGCCAGTCAGTTCGGCTTTGTCGGTGAAATCCGCCACGACCAAGCGGGCGCGCCCTTTCTGCGCACCTTCGCCATCAGCAATATTGCCTGGGATGCACAAAGCCGCGCCTTCTATGCCGCCCATGCACCGCAGGGCCTGGAGTTTCGCAACCTCGACACCCTGTTTGGCCAAGTAATCCGCAGCGGCCAGGTGCTGATCAGCAACGACCCAAGCAATCACCCGCAAAGCGCCGGCTTGCCGCCAGGGCACCCACCGCTGCAGGCGTTTGCCGGCCTGCCCATTCATGCCAATGGTGAGCTGCTCGGCATGCTCGGCCTGGCCAACCGCGAGGGCGGCTACAGCGAGCAATTTGCCACCCAGCTGCAACCGCTGCTGACCACCCTCGGCCAGTTGCTCGAAGCCCTGCGCCGCGACAGCCAGCGCGCGCAAACCCAGCAGCGCATGCAGCGCCAGCAAGCCGCCTTGCGCGCGCTCAACGAGATTGCCGCGCTGCCCAAGCTGAGCACCCACGAGCAGCTGCGCCAGGCCCTGCAGCTGGGGTCCGAGTTCTATGGCATGCCCATCGGCATCATCAGTCAGATCGACGCGGACGCCTACCGAGTAAGGGTTCAGGTATCGCCACCCGACACCTTGCAGGACGGCCAGTGCTTCACCCTCGGCGACACCTATTGCAGCATCACCTTGCGCAGCAACGATGTGCTGGCCATTGCCGCCATGGGCCAAAGCGAATATGCGGCTCACCCCTGCTACCCATTGTTCGCCCTGGAAAGCTATATCGGCACCAGCATCTGGGTCGCCGGCAAGCGCTTCGGCACCCTGTGTTTCGCCTCAAGCGAAGCGCGCGCTACGCCATTTGACGATGCCGACGAAGAATTCATGCGCCTGTTCGCCCGTTGGGTTGGCGCCACCCTGGAGCGCATGCGCCATGAAGAACAGACCCGCGAGGCGCGACGCTTTCTGCAGGCGGTGCTTGATTCGGCCACCGGTGTGTCCATCATCACCACCGACTGCAGCGGCCTGATCACTCTGTTCAACTCCGGCGCCGAGCGCCTGCTGGGCTACCGCAGCGCCGAAGTGATCGGCCTGCACAGCCCGGCGCTGTTCCACCTGGCCGAGGAAATACAGGCGCGTGGTCAGCAGCTGAGCCAGCAGCTCGGCACCGAAGTCAGCGGTTTTGCGGTGTTTACCCGCCTCGCCGACCAGGGCGAGCCGGAAACCCGCCAGTGGACCTACCTGCGCAATAATGGCGAGCAGCGCATCGTCAACCTCACGGTCAGCGCCATGCGCGATGCCGAGGGGGTGATCACTGGCTACTTGGGCATCGCCAGCGACATCAACGACCTGCACCAGACCACCCGCGCCCTGCAAAAGAGCGAGAGTCGCTTCCGCGGCCTGGTCAGCAGTTTGCCAGGGGCGGTGTACCGCTGCCGCAACGATGAAAGCTGGTCGATGAGCTACCTCAGTGAGGAAATCCAGGCGCTCAGTGGCTACCCGGCCAACGACTTTATCAACAACCGCGTACGCAGCTTCTCCAGCGTGGTGCACCCCGACGACTTGCCGATCACCTACCGAGCGGTAGCGGCGATTGAGCGACAGGAATCCTTCGAGCTGACCTACCGCCTGCTGCACGCCGACGGCCACAGCGTCTGGGTGCGGGAAAAGGGCCGCGGCGAATACGACAGCCACGGCGAGCTACAGTGGATTTCCGGGTTTATCTGGGACATCAGCGACCGTAAGGCCGTGGAAGACCAGCTACGCCTTAGCCAGCAGCGTTTCAGCAACGCCTTTAGCCTTGCGCCCCAGGGCATGGCCCTGGTGTCGCTGCAAGGGCAGTGGCTGGAAGTTAACGATCAACTCTGTGAAATGCTCGGCTACAACCGCGAGCAGTTGCTGTGCAGCGACTTCCAGCAGATTACCCACCCCGACGATCTGGAAGCCGACCTACATAACGTAGAGGAGCTGCTGGCTGGTGAGATCAGCTCCTACCAGATGGAGAAACGCTACCTGGATAGCCAGGGGCGGATCATCTGGGTACTGATGAGCGTGTCGCTGGTGCGTGACAGCGACGATGCGCCGGTGCATTTCGTGGTGCAGATTCAGGACTTCAACGAGCGTATCGCCGCCGAAATGGCCATCCGCGAGCGCGAGGATTATCTGCGCACCCTGCTCGACAACGTGCTCGACGCGATCATCACCATCGACCAGCAGGGTTATATCGAGACCTTCAACCACGCCGCCGAACGCATCTTCGGCTACAGCCATCTGGAGGCCTCCGGGCACCGGGTGACGCTGCTGATGCCCGAGCCGCAACGCTCGATGCGCGCGCGCTACCTCAGCTATTACCTGAAAACCGGCATCAGCCAGGTACTCGGCAAGGAAATCGAGCTGACCGCCATGCGCAGCAATGGTGAGACCTTTACCGTCGAGCTGGCCATCTCGCAGATCAGCCACCAGGGCGAACGGCGCTTTATCGCGGTTATCCGCGATATCGAAGAGCGCAAACGCATGGAGCGGATGAAGAACGAATTCGTCTCCACCGTCAGCCATGAACTGCGCACGCCGCTCACCGCGATTGCCGGCTCTCTTGGCCTGGTCAATGGCGGCGCCCTCGGCGCCGTGCCAGCGAGCATGCAGCAAATGCTGCAGATCGCCCAGGACAACAGCCAGCGCCTTAACCTGCTGATCAACGACCTGCTCGACATGGACAAACTGGTGGCCGGCAAGATGCTCTTCGAGCTGCACGATCAAGCGCTGCAACCTTTGCTGGAGCAGGCCATCGAAGAAAACCAGCCGTACGCCAGCCACTACCAGGTGCAACTGCAGCTACAAGGCCCGGCCACCCAGGCCCGCGTGCGCGTCGACAGGCTGCGCCTGGCCCAGGTGCTGGCCAACCTGCTGTCGAATGCGGCGAAGTTCTCGCCTCAGGGCCAGCGCGTCGACATCAGCCTGCGACAACAAGGCGAGCGCATTCGTGTCAGCGTGACCGACCATGGTCCCGGTGTGCCGGAAAACTTCCAGGCGCGGATTTTCAGCAAATTCTCCCAGGCCGACGCCACCGACACCCGGCAGAAAGGCGGCACCGGCCTGGGCCTGGCGATCAGCAAGGAAATCATCGAACGCATGGGCGGGCAGATCGGTTTCGACTCAAGCCCAGGCCACGGCGCGACTTTCTGGTTCGAACTGACTACCCTGCCCCTAGAGGCGACGCCCGAATCGCCCGCCAGTCCCGAGGAAAATCGGCATGCCTGAGTTGCAACGCATCTTGCACGTGGAAGACGATCCATCGATCCAGGCCGTGGCCAAGCTGGCTCTGGAAGCGGTGGGTGGCTTTCAGGTGCTCAGCTGCTCATCCGGCCAAGACGCCCTGGATCAACTGCTGGGTTTTGCCCCGGACTTTATCCTACTGGATGTGATGATGCCGGACATGGACGGCCCGCAAACCCTGGCGCACATTGCCCGGCTGATCGACATCAACCAGGTGCCGGTGGCCTTTATGACCGCCAAGGTACAACCGGCGGAAATCGCCCATTACCGCAGCCTCGGCGCCCGCGATGTAATCATCAAACCCTTCGACCCAATGCAGCTGGCCGCGCAGGTGCGCAAGATCTGGAGCCTGGCCCATGAGTAAAGGCAAGAGCGCCGCCGATGAGCTGCAGCAGCACCTGCAGCAGTTGAGCAATGCCTTCGCCCTGCGCCTGCAGGTGGAGCTGCCGGCCCTCGCGCAGAACGCCGAACGCCTGCTGCACGCCGCCGACCCGCAGGAGCAGCTGCAGTATCTGCAGAGCCTGCGCGACCAGCTGCACAAGCTGGCTGGCGCCGCCGGCACCTTCGGTTTCAGCAGCCTTGGCCAGCGCGCCCGTGAACTGGAGCAGGAAGCCGATCAGTGGCTGGAAACCCTGCAGAAGGAACAACAGAGTCTGCAGGATTTCAGCCGCAGCCTGCAGCAACTGGCGCGCCAGCAGTTCCACGCCGAACGCAGCCAGGAGCCCGCCACCCGAGCGGTCAAGCCGCCACGGCCGAACAGCAGCGCGCGGCGCATCTATATCCTCGAAGACCAGCACTCGATTGGCGAAAACATGCGCCTGACGCTGAACAACTTCGGCTACCACGCCGAACACTTCAGCCATATCGCCGACCTCGACCACGCACTGCAGCAGCAACTGCCCGATGCACTGATCGTCGACGTCAACCTGCCCGACGAAAGCCTCACCGGCCTGGAATATGCCGCTGGCCTGCAACAACGCCTGGACGAGCCGCTGCCGCTGCTGGTGATCACCACCCAGGACGATTTCGCCACCTACCTGGAAGCCGTGCGCGTCGGCGCCATGGGTTTTTTCACCAAACCGGTGGACATTCCGCAGCTGGAAAACCGTCTGGAGCGCTGCTTCGCCCAGCAACAGGGCGAGCCGTACCGGGTGCTGATCATCGATGACGACCGCGAACTGGCCAGCCGTTTCAGCCTGATTCTGCGCGGCGCCAATATGCTGGTGGAAATGCTCCACGAGCCGGCGGAAATCTTCGCCCGCATGCGCAGCTTCAACCCCGAAGTGGTGCTGCTGGACGTGAGCATGCCCGACTGCACCGGCCCGGAACTGGCGCAGATCATCCGCATGAACGACGACTGGCTGCGCGTGCCTATCGTCTACCTGTCGGCGGAAACCGATATCAACCGGCAGATGAACGCGCTGATCAAGGCCGGCGATGATTTCGTCACCAAACCGATTTCCGACAACGCCCTGGTCGCCGCCGTGTTCTCCCGCGCCCAGCGCGCGCGTCTGCTGAGCAACGCGCTGTCGCGCGACAGCCTCACCGGGCTGCTCAAACACGCCGATATCAAGGAACAGGCGGCGGTCGAACTGGAACGCGCGCTGCGTAGCGGCAAGCCGGCCAGCGTGGCGATGCTGGATATCGACTTCTTCAAGAAGGTCAACGACAGCTACGGCCACGCCGCCGGCGACAATGTGATCCGCGCCTTGGCCAACCTGCTGCGCCAACGCCTGCGGCGTATAGACAGCCTGGGCCGCTATGGCGGCGAAGAGTTCCTCGTGGTGCTACCCGACTGCCCCGCGGATCAGGCGTTGCGGATTCTCGATGAGATTCGCCAGCGCTTTGCCGAACTGCATTTTATTGCCGGCGGCCAACAGTTCTCGGTAACCCTGAGCGCCGGCATTTCCTCCACTGAAGATGCGCCAACCGGTGCTGACGACCTGCTGGATAAGGCCGATCGCGCGCTCTACGCCGCCAAGCACAACGGGCGCAACCAGGTGCGCTAAACCCGCCAATGAACCCACCCATTCATATCCGCGCGTGCAGCGCAGCGCAGTTGCCGATGGCCCTGCTGCTCGAAGCCGATCCGCACCTAGCGCATGTGCAGGCCTACCTGGCGGACAGTCACTGCTACCTCGCCGAACGTGATGGCGTGGCCGTCGGCGTCTATGTGTTGCAAGCACGCCGCCCCGGCACGCTGGAGCTGATGAATATCGCCGTCGACCCAAGCTGTCAGGCCCAGGGCATCGGCACACAACTGCTGCAACATGCCCTGCACTGTGCCAAGCAGCTGGGCGCAACACGCCTGGAAGTGGCCACCGGCAGCTTTGGCCACCAACTGACCTTCTACCAGCGCGCGGGCCTGCGGGTGTACGCCGTCGAGCCGGATTACTTCCTTAAAAACTACCCCGAGCCGCTATTCGAACAGGGTTTGCAGCATAAGGATCGTCTGCGTTTAGCCATCGATCTCGACTAGGCCAAACGTCTTCGCGCTTGGCTTTATGAAATTTGTAGCGTAGATTTTCATGAAATTATTCAAATAGAATTTCATGAGGCGCGCCATGTTCAAACAATCCGCCCAGCATATCGGCACCTACTACGCCGGCACCTACCCCGGTGCCATCCCCCTGCGCCCGCGCCTGCAGGAAGCGTTGCAATGCGATGTGCTGATTATCGGCGGTGGCTTCAGCGGCCTGCACAGCGCACTGCGCCTGGCACTCGCCGGCAAGAAGGTGGTGCTGCTGGAAGCCAGTCGCCTGGCCTGGGCCGCCTCCGGACGTAACGGTGGTCAGGCGCTGCCGGGTTGGTCCTGCGACATGCCGCCGTTCGAGAAGGCCCTTGGCCTGGAACGCGCCCGTCGCCTGTGGGACAGCATGGTCTGGGCCGCCGAGGAAATGCGCGAGCTGCCCGAGCGGCACAACTTCGATATCGATTACCGCACCGGCGCGATCTACACCGCCGTGCTGCCGCGCCGTGTGCGCCAGTTGCAGGACAGCCTGGAAGAAGCCGAGCAGAAATACGGCTATACGCAGCTGAGCTTTATCCCCAAGGAAGAATTGCCGCAGTGGATCGCCAGCCCACGCTACCTGGCCGCCCTGCATGACAGCGGCGCTGCGCACCTCAACCCGCTGAAACTGGCCCAAGGCCTGGCCGATGCCATCGAGAAGGCTGGCGGAAAAATCTTCGAGCAGAGCAAGGCGCTCGAATACCACGAAACCGCCGAAGGCTATGTGGCACGCACCGACCACGGCGAGGTGCGCAGCGAGGTGCTGGTACTGGCCTGCAATGCCTATATCGACAAGCTCGATGCGCAACTGTCGAAGCGCCTGCTGCCGGTCGGTTCCTACCAGGTCGCCACTGCGCCACTGGACCCGGAGCTGGCGCGCTCGCTGTTCCCGCGTGGCACCTGCGCCATCGACAACCAGTTTGTACCGGACTACTTCCGCGTCACCCCGGATAATCGCCTACTGTTCGGCGGTGGCTGCACCTACCTGGGCGGCATCCCGGCGGACGTGCCGACGGCCACCCGGCCCTATCTGGAGCGGGTGTTCCCGCAGCTGCGCGGGGTGCAGATCGACTACGGCTGGGGCGGGCATATCGACTGCACCATGCACCGCACCCCGGACGTCGGCCGCAGTGGGCAGAAGTACTGGCTACAAGGCTTCTCCGGCCACGGCATCCTGCCGACCCTGGCCGCCGCTCGCGCGGTCAGCGATGCGATCCTCGGTGACGCTGACCTGCTTGAGCTGTACCAGGGCCTGAGCAATCCACGCTTCCCTGGCGGCGATCTGCTGGCGGCGCCGATCGAGGCCGTGGGCAAAGCCTGGTATCGCCTGCGCGATGTAATTTAAGGAAGTTGACCATGGATATGCAGGAAGAAGTCGAAGGTCTGGCGATCCTGATCCGCGACCTGCGTAAGCACAAGAACCTCACCCTCGGTGAGCTGGCCGCTCGCATCGACCGTTCGGTGGGCTTTCTCTCCCAGGTCGAGCGCGGCCTGTCGCGCCCAACCGTGGCCGACCTCACCGCGATCAGCGAAACCCTCGGCGTGCCGACCACCTACTTCTACAGCCTGAGCAAACCGCGCGACGTGTCCTGGGTCACCCGCCCCGGCGAGCGCCGCACGCTGTATTACGCCGGCGGCATCACCGACGTGCTGGCCTCGCCAACCATGGCCGGCGGCTTCTCCATGCTCGAAAGCCGTTTGGATCCTGGCGCCAGCAGCGGCGACGGACATTTGAACGACAGCTCCGAACAGGGCGGCTTTGTTCTCGAAGGCGAGCTGACGATCTGGTATGGCGACGCCGCCGAGCCGGTCACCCTCGGCCCGAACGACAGCTTCCAATTACCGCCGCACGCGCAATTTCGCTACGCCAACCTTTCCGATTCCACCACACGAGTGCTCTGGGTCTTCACCTGACCCGCGCAGATAGCCGCCATGACAATAACAACAGCATTCCCCGACCTGCTCAGCGAAGTCCGCGCCTTCCGCAGCGCCCACCCCGAGGTGCGCTATGTCGACCTGATCAGCCTGGACATCCCCGGGCATTTCTACGGCAAGCGCTACCCCATCGACATGCTCGAGAAGGTCGCTGCAGGCAGCCCGCTGAAAATCCCGCAGAACTGCGTGCTGCTTGGCGTGCAGGGCGGTCTGCACCCGATTGGCGACTACTGCTTCAACGACGGCGACCCGGACGCACCGCGCCGGCTGATCCCCGGCACGCTCAAGCCAGTGCGCTGGGAAAGCCAGCCGCTGGGGCAGATGCTGATCAGTTCCGACGGCACCGCCGCACCCATCGAATTCGAACCACGTGAAGTACTCGCTCGCGTGCTCAAGCGCCTGGCCGCACGCGGTATCCGTCCGGTGGTGGCGTTCGAGCTGGAGTTCTACCTGTTTGATCGCAAGCTGCAGGACGGCCTGCCGCAGTTCCCCCGCGACCCGCTGTGCGACGATGCCGATGACCAGCCGAATATGCATATCGAACGCCTGTCGCGCTTTGCCGATGTGCTGCACGAGATCGTCGACGCCGCCAATGAGCAGGGCGTGGACGCCAACGTGATTACCGCCGAACTCGGCCCTGGCCAGTTCGAGATCAACTTCGGCCATTGCGACGACGGCCTGCGCGCCGCCGACTGGGCCGCTTTGTTCTGCCGCAGCACCCGTGGCGTGGCACTCAAGCACGGCCAGCGCGCCAGCTTTATGAGCAAGCCCTACCTGCATGCGCCGGGCAGCGGCATGCATGTGCACGTCAGCCTGTATGACGCCGCCGGCAACAACCTGCTCGACGGCGACAACCAGCGCCCGCTGCGCCACGCCGTGGCCGGCTGCCTGGAACTACTGCCGCACTGCATGCCGATCTTCGCCGCCAACCACAACGCCTTCCGCCGCTACGGCGCCATGGTCAACGCCGCCAGCCGCGCCAGCTGGGGCTTCGAGGACCGCGATGCGTGCATTCGCATCCCCGAATCAGACGGCAAGAACCTGCGTATCGAACACCGCCTGGCCGGCGCCGACGCCAACCCCTATCTGGTGCTGGCCGCCATCCTCACCGGTATGGAGCACGGCCTAGATGCCGGTAAAGAGCCGATTGCCCCGCTCAACGAAAACCGCCAGAGCGGCATCGACTTCCCTCAGGACATGCTCGGCGCGGTCAGTGCCATGCGCGATCACCCAGTGGTCAACCAGGGCCTGGGCAGTGAGTTCGTGATGGTCTATTGCGAGAACAAGCGCCAGGACCACCTGGCCTTTATGCAGGAAGTGAGTGCGCGGGAATACCGCTGGTTTATGTAACAGGTCGTTGAAAACTACCTACGTTGGCAATACTGCGTTAAAAACAGGCTCGGAATGCTCATTTACAGCTCGTAAACTCCGCTTCCTCGCCTGTTTTTGCCTTGTATTGCCGGCCTCGCCTACGTTTTCAACAACCTGTAAACCGTAACTGCGCCGCGCGCCCATTGCCTCGGCAGCGGGCGCGCGACTTCAACGCAATAGATACACCGCCAGCCCGGCCAGTGCCGACACCAGCAGCACCTCCATCACCCCACGCTTGAAACGCAGCAACGCCAGCGCCGCCGCCACGGCAAGCAGCGCAGACGGCCAGTCGAAAGTCCCGGCGAAGCCTTGCGGCCAAAGCACGTGATAGGCAAAGAACAGCGCCAGATTAAGGATCACTCCGACCACTGCGGCAGTAATCGCAGTCAGGGGTGCAGTGAACTTCAGCTCGCCATGGGTCGATTCCACCAGCGGCCCACCCGCGAGAATAAATAGAAAGGACGGCAGAAAGGTAAACCAGGTGACCAGCGCCGCCGCCACTGCGCCGCTGACAAAGGCCGAATCGCCACCGAACACCGGCTGCAGATAAGCCCCGACAAAGGCCACGAACGCCACCACCATGATCAGCGGCCCCGGCGTGGTTTCGCCCAGGGCCAGGCCATCTATCATCTGCGTCGGGGTCAGCCAGCCGTAATGGCCGATCGCGCCCTGGTAGACATACGGCAGCACCGCATAGGCGCCGCCAAAGGTCAGCAGCGCTGCCTTGGTAAAGAACCAGGCCATCTGCGTCAGCGTGCCATCCCAGCCATACAGCCAGGTCAGCAGGCCCATCGGCAGCAACCAAAGCAGCGCTCCCACCACCAGCAACAGCAGCAGGCGTGATGCGCGAAAACGCGTATGTACTAGCGACGGGCTATCATCGTCGATCAACGCCGGGCCGTAGCTCACATCCGCCGCTGCATGCCCGCCCCCCAGGCTGAACTGCTGCGGCAGCAGGCGGCCGCCCAGATAACCAAGCAGGGCTGCGCCAATCACGATCAACGGAAACGGCAGGTTGAAGGCAAAGATGGCGACAAAAGACGCCCCGGCAATGCCCCACAGCCAGTTGTTCTTCAGCGCCCGTGAGCCGATGCGCCAGGCCGCCTGCATCACAATGGCGGTAACCGCCGGTTTGATCCCGTAGAAGATCCCCGCCACCAGCGGCACATCACCGAAGGCGATATACAGCCAGGACAGGCCGATCAGGATAAACAGCGACGGCAGCACGAACAGCACCCCGGCAATCACCCCGCCCCAGGTGCGGTGCAGTAACCAGCCAATATAGGTGGCCAGCTGCTGCGCCTCTGGCCCCGGCAGCAGCATGCAGTAGTTCAGCGCATGCAGAAAACGCCGCTCGGACAGCCAGCGGCGCTTCTCCACCAACTCCTGATGCATGATCGCGATCTGCCCAGCCGGCCCGCCAAAGCTGATCAGGCCCAGTTTCAGCCAGAACCAGAAGGCTTCGCGCAGGCTGACGGCGGGCGGCGCAGGCTGTACAGAGGATTCGGACATGCGGGCAACTCACGGCAATAAAAACGGTCGCACTATAGCGCGAGCGCATGACGATTTAAGCCGGCATGGCTCAAGCCCCGGCACGGATTTCCGTATACTTGGCAGCGCTGCGCCCTCCTTCCAACCTGCCCGTGAAGCTCTCTGTGAAAATCCGCCACTCGATAGTAAGCCTGCTGCTGATCTGCAGCTGCGTTGTAGTTGCATCGAACATCCAGGCCGCCCCCGCCAAACAACAGGACCTGGCCGCCGGCAGCGCCCTGCTGGTCGATCTGCAGACCAATCAGGTGCTCTACGAGCGCAACGCCGACAGCGTGGTGCCGATTGCTTCGGTAACCAAGCTGATGACCGCCATGGTCACCCTCGACGCCAAGCTGCCGCTGGATCAGCAGCTGCCGATCATGATTCGCGACACCCATGACATGCGCGGCGTGTTCTCCCGCGTGCGCGTGGGCAGCGAACTGAGCCGCCGCGACATGCTGTTGCTGGCCCTGATGGCCTCGGAAAACCGCGCTGCCGCTAGCCTGGCGCACCACTATCCGGGCGGCCACTCGGCCTTTGTCGCGGCGATGAATGCCAAGGCCCGCGCCCTGGGCATGAAGAATTCGCGCTTTGTCGAGCCCACCGGCCTGTCGGAGCACAACGTCTCCAGCGCCCGCGACCTGGTGCTGATGCTTAAGGCCGCGCGCCAGTACCCGCTGATCAGCCAGTTCAGCACCACCTCGGAAAAGACCCAGGCATTCCGCAAACCCAACTACACCCTGGGCTTTCGCAACACCAACAACCTGGTGCGCAAGCCCGGCTGGAGCGTGCAGCTGAGCAAAACCGGCTACACCGGCGAAGCCGGCCGCTGCCTGGTGATGAATACCGTGATGAATAACCGCCCGGTGGCCTTCGTGGTGCTGGATGCCTTTGGCAAATACACCCACATGGCCGACGCCAACCGCCTCAAGCGCTGGCTGGAAACCGGCAAGGTCACTGCCGTGCCGCCAGCGGCCATCAGCTACCGCCAGCAGAAACTGGCGCAGCGCCAGGCCAAAGCCGCGCAGTAAGCCCTTAAAACAAAAAGGCCCGCAGTAAGTGCGGGCCTTTTTCCATCAGCGAGTAGCTCAGCTGTTGCTCAGACCAAGCAAGGGCTGACGCATGCCAAACACCAGAAAGCGCGCCAGCTCGGGGAGCGGCAAAGCCTTGCTGATCAGGTAGCCCTGCACCTGATCGCAGCCGTATTGGCGCAGCAGCGCCAGTTGTTCGGCGTTCTCTACGCCCTCGCCCACCACCTGCAGATTGAGGTTGTGCGCCAGGTTGATCATCGCCCGCACCAGTTGACGGTTCTCCGCGCGCTCGCCCATGCCGCCGACAAAGCTCTTGTCGATCTTCAGCAGGGTGATCGGCAGGTTATTCAGGTGGACGAAGGAAGAGAAACCGGTGCCAAAGTCGTCCAGCGAGAAGCGCACACCGAGACGACCGAGGGCCAGCATGGTCTGCTGCACCTGATCACTGCGGCGCATCACCGCGGTTTCGGTCAGCTCGAACTCCAACCACTGCGCGTCCACGCCGCGCTCTTCGATCAAGCGGCTAAGGGTTGGCAACAGCTGGCTATCCTGAAACTGACGGAACGACAGGTTGATCGCCATATGCAGTGCCGGCAGACCGCGCCCGCGCAGCCACTGCATATCGCGTAGCGCGCGGCTGATCACCCAGTAGCCGAGTGGCACGATCAGCCCGCTTTCCTCGGCCAGCGGTACAAATTCGTTTGGGGCCAGCAGACCATGTTCGCTATGACGCCAGCGCACCAGCGCCTCCAGTCCGACGATGCGCCCGGTCTGCAGGCATAAACGCGGCTGGTAATGCAGCTCCAGCTCGTCACGGCGCAGGGCGCGGCGCAGTTCGCTTTCCAGGTCAGCCTGGTTGCGTGCGCTGCGGTTAATCCGCTCGTCATAGATATGAAAGGTGCAGCCCTGCTGGCTTTTGGCCTGTTGCATGGCGATATGCGCATGCCACATCAGCGGGTCGGCGCTGCCCTCGGCGCGGGAATGGGCCAGGCCCAGGCTGCAACCGATCAGCAGGCTTTCGCCGTCAATCCAGTAAGGCTCGCCGAGGGCTTCGGTAATCTGTGCGGCCAGACGCTCGGCGCGCTGCGGATCGCGGCGGCTGTCGAGCAACAAGGCAAATTCATCGCTGCCCAGCCGGGCAACTTGGTCGCCTGCCTGCAGCTGTGCCTTGATCCGCGCCACCACCTGCAGAATCAGGCTGTCGCCGCCCTGATAACCAAGGGCATCGTTGGCGTGACGGAAGTTGTCCAGGTCGAGATGGCCGAGGGTCAGGCCACGGCCTTCATATTCAGCCAAGCGCGCGGCGAGCAGGGTCTGAAAGCCCTGGCGATTGGCAATCCCGGTCAGCGCGTCCTGCTCGGCCAGGCGGTGCAAGGTGTCATTGAGGTTGCCGCGTTCGCGCACATAGCGCAGGCAGCGGCGCAGCACCTCGGTGCTGAGCTGGTTGCGCACCAGCCAGTCACACACGCCCTCGGGCTCGGCTTCAGGCTCGGCATCCAGCAGCAGGACAATCGGTAGGGAACAGCGCCCGGAGGCAGGCAGGTATTTGGCGGTGGTCAGGAGCAGGGCGTTGCTGGGTTTATCGAACAGCGCGCTGGCCGCCTCCCAGGAGGGCGCGGTAATCAGCGCATAGCCACTGCCGAGCGCACTCAGGCGTTCACGCAGCAGCTGCGCCCAGCCCGGCGTTTCCGCCAGCAGGAGCAAGCGTAATGGTTCGACGAACGCGGACAAACAACTTCCCCCACAGCACAAATAAAGAGCATTGAAACCGCTCGGATGCGTCGTAATCGACGTCTAATCACGCACATCCTTGTGTCAGTGGCGCGCGCCCTGCGGCATGGCAAGGACCCGAAAGTGGCACCAGAGTACTGGATTAGGAAAATTAACCAAGCCTGGCGGTTTGCCATTATGTGCGCTACGACACACTTCCAGATGGTCACGGCAGAAACCGCCAGGCCTGTTAAAATGCGCGCCCATTCCGCCTGACGATTGACTCCATGTCCCGACTGAACCCCCGGCAGCAGGAAGCCGTGAACTATGTCGGCGGCCCACTTTTGGTGCTCGCCGGCGCAGGCTCCGGCAAGACCAGCGTGATCACCCGCAAGATCGCCCACCTGGTGCAGAACTGCGGCATCCAGGCCCGCCATATCGTCGCCATGACCTTTACCAACAAGGCCGCGCGCGAGATGAAGGAACGTGTCGGCACCCTGCTCAAGGGCCCCGAAGCCCGCGGCCTGACGGTGTCGACCTTCCACAACCTGGGCATGAACATCATCCGCAAGGAATACGCGGCGCTGGGCTACAAGCCGGGTTTCTCGATCTTCGACGAGGGCGATATCAAGGCGCTGCTGTCGGACATCATGCAGAAGGAATACTCCGGCGATGACGGCGCCGACGAGATCAAGAACTACATAGGCAGCTGGAAGAACGAGCTGATCCTGCCCGAGCAGGCCCTGGCCGAGTCGCGCAACCCCAAGGAGCAGACCGCCGCCATCGTCTACCTGCACTACCAGCGCACGCTCAAGGCGTACAACGCGGTGGACTTCGACGACCTGATCCTGATGCCGGTGAAGCTGTTCCAGGAGCATCCGGACATCCTGGAAAAATGGCAGAACCGCATCCGCTACCTGCTGGTGGACGAATACCAGGACACCAACGCCAGCCAATACCTGCTGGTGAAGCTCTTGGTGGGCATGCGCAACCAGTTCACCGTGGTCGGCGACGATGACCAGTCGATCTACGCCTGGCGCGGCGCGCGCCCGGAAAACCTGATGCTGCTGAAAGAAGATTACCCCTCGCTGAAGGTGGTGATGCTAGAGCAGAACTACCGCTCCACCAGCCGCATCCTCAAGTGCGCCAACATCCTCATCGCCAACAACCCGCATGCCTTCGAGAAACAGCTGTGGAGCGAGATGGGCATGGGCGACGAGATCCGCGTGATCCGCTGCAAGAACGAAGACGCCGAATGCGAGCGGGTGGCCCTGGAGATTCTCACCGAGCATCTGCGCACCGAGCGCCCCTATAGCGACTACGCCATCCTCTATCGCGGCAACTACCAGGCCAAGCTGATGGAGCTGAAGTTGCAGCACCATCAGATTCCCTATCGCCTGTCCGGCGGCACCAGCTTCTTCGCCCGCCAGGAGGTGAAGGACCTGATGAGTTACTTCCGCCTGCTGGTCAACCCGGATGACGACAACGCCTTTCTGCGGGTGATCAACGTGCCGCGCCGCGAGATCGGCTCGACCACCCTGGAAAAGCTCGGCAACTACGCCACCAGCCGCAAGATCAGCATGTACGCCGCCGCCGGCGAAATCGGCCTGGGCGAACAGCTGGACGCGCGCTATACCGAACGCCTGGCGCGTTTTACCAAGTGGATGGACCGGGTGCGCCAGGAATGCGCGCAGAACGACCCGATTGCGGCGATCCGCAGCATGGTCATGGACATCGACTACGAGAACTGGCTGCGGCAGAACGCCTCCAACGACAAGATCGCCGACGCGCGCATGGGCAACGTCTGGTTCCTCGTTGAAGCGCTGAAGAACACCCTGGAGCGCGACGAAGACGGCGAGATGACCATCGAGGATGCCATCGGCAAACTGGTGCTGCGCGACATGCTCGAACGCCAGCAGGAGGAAGAAGACGGCGCCGAAGGCGTGCAGATGATGACCCTGCACGCGTCCAAGGGACTGGAGTATCCGTCGGTGTATATCCTCGGCGTGGAGGAGGAAATTCTCCCCCACCGCTCCAGCATCGAGGCCGATACTGTTGAAGAAGAACGGCGTCTGGCCTACGTCGGCATCACCCGGGCCAAGCGCAACCTGACCATGACCTTCGCCGCCAAGCGCAAGCAGTACGGTGAAATCATCGACTGCTCGCCGAGCCGTTTTCTCGATGAACTGCCGCCCGAGGATCTAGTCTGGGAAGGCCTGGAAGACGCACCACCCGAGGTCAAGGCTGCCACCGGCAACTCGGCACTGGCCAATATGCGCGCCATGCTCAAAAAATAGCCGGGAGCTATTTTTAACGCTGCTTGCGACGGCCCGAATGGAGGCAACCAAGGATGGCAGGCCATAAAAAATGACCGGAGTCATTTTTAACGTCGCTTGCGACGGCCCGCAGGGTGGCCGCCAGGGATGGCAGGCCATAAAGAAATAGACTTGTTCAGTAGCCCGACGCAGAGCGGGCAGCACATCACTTAATGAGGGTTACCGCGTGGAAGCGCTAAAACAGAAGATTCGCGACGAAGGCACCGTGCTCTCAGAGCATGTGCTCAAGGTCGATGCCTTTCTCAATCACCAGATCGACCCCAAGCTGATGCAGCAGATCGGCCATGAGTTTGCCCAGCGCTTTGCCGGGCAGAACATCACCAAGATCGTCACCATCGAAGCCTCGGGCATCGCCCCGGCGGTGATGGCCGGCCTGGAGCTGGGCGTGCCAGTGATCTTCGCGCGCAAGTACCAGTCGCTGACGCTTAAGGACGATCTGTATATCTCCAAGGTGTTTTCCTTCACCAAGCAGACCGAAAGCACCCTGGCCATTTCAGCCAAGCACTTGAACGCCAAGGATCATGTGCTGCTGATCGACGACTTCCTGGCCAACGGCCATGCCGCCCGCGCCCTGATCGACCTGATCGGCCAGGCCGGCGCGAGTGTTGCCGGTATCGGTGTGGTGATCGAGAAGTCCTTCCAGCGCGGCCGCGCCGAGCTGGATGCGCAGGGCTACCGTGTCGAGTCGCTGGCGCGTATCGGCTCGCTCAAGGATGGTCAGGTCAGCTTTCTCGACTAAGCCCGCAACGCCTCAGCCGGTGGCCCGCAAGCCGGCCAACAGCAGGCGCCGTTGCACACGCTGGCGCAGCCCCTTCGGCTGGGTCAGTGCCATGCGCTGCAGGTGCGCGCTGTATGCGCCGGGCGCTGGCGCGCGCAGCACTGCAGCGGCCAACTCCAGGGCACAGGCGAATCTCAGTTTGCTCTTCAGCCAACTCAACGCGCGCAACAGATCACGCTCCTCGTTATCGAAATCACAGCCCAAGGGGTATTCGGCGAACAGTCCTGGATGACGGTTCTGCACCGCCTGCAAGCGCCCGGGCAGGTTGTCGGCGAAACGCGGATCTAGGCGGAAATCCTTGGGCAACTTGCCGGCCCGTTGCGCCTGCTCGATCAAGCCCGGCTGAAAGCGCGAGTCGCTGATACTGAGCAGCGCTTCTATCACCTGGGAGTCGGTCTTGCCGCGCAGATCGGCGATGCCGTATTCGGTCACCACCATGTCGCGCAGGTGCCGTGGAATGGTGGCATGGCCATAGTCCCAGACGATATTCGAGCTGATCTGGGTGCCCGCCTGGCGCCAGCTACGCAACAGCAGAATCGAGCGTGCGCCCTGCAAGGCATGGCTCTGGGCAACGAAGTTGTATTGCCCACCAACGCCGCTGAGCACTCGTCCGTCTTCCAGCTGATCAGCCACCCCGGCGCCCAGCAAGGTCATGGTGAAGGCGGTGTTGATAAAGCGTGCATCGCGGCGCTGCAAACGCTTGAGCGCTTCCTGGTTATGCAGCTCGTTGATAAAGCAGATGCCCGTCATGGCAAAGCGCTCCAACTGCGCTGCGCTCAATTCGCACAGGCGTTGGTAAAAGGCTTGCGGCCCGAGAAAGAAGCCGCCGTGTAGCACCACGCCGCCGCGCGCCCGTCCCAGGTGCTGCTGCAATACCTGCTGGGTGTGCGCATCGCGAAGGTCGCTCAACAGCTGTTGCCCGTCGGGCATTAGCAGGCGGCCCTCGGCCCAGCAAATGCTTTCGGCCAGCAAACCGCTGGCCTGCAACCCTTGCAGCGCTTGGGCATCCAGTTGCGGCGCGAGGCCGGCATCGAGCAGGGCCTGCAGGCTGCGCGGCAACCCCTGATCATCCAACGCACCGCCAGAGGCCAGCTGCTGCAGATGCAATTCGGGGTATACCGGACGGCGCACGATGCCGGCATCGGCCAAGGCCAGCAGACCATTGACGAACATCTCGCTGCAGCCGTACAGGCCCTCGCTAAATGGCTGCAAGCCGCCATCTTTAGCGATTTCGGGGGCCCAATGAATGGTGCAACGCAGTTCATCCAGCAGCGCCCGATACGCCTGGTTATCCGCCTGGCGCGCGAGCAAGGCCGCGGTCAGCGCATCGCCCATGGCGCCGATGCCGATCTGCAGCGTGCCGCCGTCGCGCACCAGGGCGCTGGCATGCAGGCCGATGCAGTGATCCTGCAGGGTGACCGGCATATTCGGTGTGGAGAACAGCGTGCTGCAGTCCTCTTCCAACACGTGCAGGTCGAAGCTGCGCCGCGATACTTCGGCATCGCCGGCCATGTAAGGCAGCGCGCTGTGTACCTGGGCCAGGCACAGAATGGTTTCACCGGCGGCGCGGCGCTGCTCCAGCAGCGGCAGCAGATCCAGGGTGATATCCGGGTTGCAGCTGAGGCTGAAATGCTCCGGACGCTGCGGGTCCTGGGCGACCAGTTGGGCAAGCAGGTTCAGGCCTTTGTCATTCAGGTCGCGGGCAACATGGCTGTAATTGCTGCTGATGTAGTTCTGCTGCGTCGTCGCGCTGTCGAGCAGGCTGCCCGGCTGCAGGAAGAACTGCTCGACGCGCACGTTGGCCGGCAAGGTATCGCGCTGCAGGTCCGCGAGAAAATCCAGCTCGGGATAATCGCCATAGATACGCTCGACAAACGGCTCAAGCAGGCGGCTCGGCAAACCCGCAGCGGCCCGTGGGCGGCCCAGACATAGCGCGGTGTAGATGGTCAGCTGACGCTGCGGCAGTTGCTTGATCCGCACGTAAAGTGCGTTGACCCACTGATTCGGCTTGCCCAGCCCCAGAGGCAGGCCAAGGTGAATAGGGCCGTCGATGGCGCTGAGGACGTGGTCGACCGCCTGCTCGATGGAACACGTCTTCGTCATCGGGTTCTCTCCTGGCATCGGGAACGGGGCTCTCGCCCATTATTGCCGCAACGCCGCGCCAGAACGAAAAAGCCGCCCTGGCAGGCGGCTTTTTCTACAGCTTTCAGCGAATGCTTACAGGCCGGACATCTTCTGGATTGCGCCACGCAGCTCGTCATCCGAGCAATCGGCGCAGGTGCCTTTCGGCGGCATGGCGTTGATGCCGGCAATCGCGGTTTTCAGGATACCGTCGATACCACCTTCTTTATCAGCACGTGCCTTCCAGGCTGCGGTGTCGCCAATTTTCGGCGCACCCAGAATACCCGGGGTGTGGCAGGCACCGCAGTGCTTGGTGATGATGTCATCGGCAGTACGCGCACCGCCGCCAGCAGCAACGGCTACAGCACCTACGCCCTTGCACTCTTCACCCATTACGCAGACTTGACCTACCGGCTTCAGTCGCTCGGCAATGGCTTCGTCGGTCGTGGCTTGAGCAGTCACTGCCCACAGGGCCAATACGGTAGCCGGTGCTACCAGGAGCTTTTTAATCAGGTTCACGGTACACCCTCTTCGTGGCTAGTCACGCTCGCGGCCACGGTTTCGCGAGCGGGCGTCAGTATAACGGCAAGCTGCTGCCGCCGAAACAACCCATATTGTCGCAGGGTTATTTAGAAATTGGCCGGCGTAGTCGCGCTGATCAGCCGTGCGGGTTGCTCGAACGGATTGCGGAAACGGTGCGGTTTGCTGCTCTCGAAGTAGTAGCTGTCGCCCGGCTCGAGGATAAAAACCTCGTCGCCCACGGTCAGCTCCAGCTTGCCTTCGACCAGCATGCCGGCCTCTTCACCTTCGTGGGCGTACATCTCGTCGCCGGTGTCGGTGCCGCTGGGGTAGGTTTCATCAAGAAAGGCAATGGCTCGGGTCGGATGCGCCTTGCCCACCAGCTTCATGGTGATGGCCCCGCTGCAGATATCGGTGAGTTCGGCGGCGCGATAGACCACCTGGGCCTGGCTATCCTGCTCCACATCCAGGGAGAAGAACTCCACCAGTGACATGGGGATACCCGCCAACACCTTTTTCAACGAACTGATCGAAGGGCTTACGCTGTTCTTCTCGATCATCGAAATGGTGCTGTTGGTGACGCCCGCCCGCTTGGCGAGTTCACGCTGGGAAAGGCCTTTGAGTTTGCGAATGGATTGCAGTCGAACACCGACGTCCAATGCTGGAGTCCCCCTTGGGATAGATACGGAAAAGTCGCCGTATCATGGCATAGCGTTCGGAATTTACAACACTCGCGTTCAAACTCGTCTACAGCGCTGCAGTTAACCCCCAAGATAGAGCAGCGGCGCCCGCCGCAGGTTGCAGAATAACTGGTAGGGAATGCTGCCGGCCTGGGCGGCCACGTCGCTGGCCAGCACCTGTTTACCCCAGAGTTCGACACGGCTGCCCAGGCCCGCTTGTGGCAGATCGGTCAGGTCTACGGTGAGCATGTCCATCGACACGCGGCCGATCAGGCGGGTCAGTTGGCCGTCCACCGCCACTGGCGTACCGGTCGGCGCGTGACGCGGATAGCCGTCGGCATAACCCATGGCGACCACGCCAACGCGGGTCGGCCGCTCGCTGACAAAGCGCGCGCCATAGCCCACCGGCTCGCCGGCCGGCAGTTCGCGCACGCTGATGATCTTCGATTCCAGGGTCATCACCGGCTGTAGGCGTGCTGCCACGGCCTGCGCCTGTTCGAACGGACTGGCGCCGTAAAGCATTATGCCGGGGCGCACCCAGTCACTGGGTACGCTAGGCCAACCCAATACGGCTGGCGAATTGCGCAGGCTAACCTCAGCGACAATGCCCTGGCGCGCCTGCTGGAAAACCTCCAACTGCTCATCACTGCGCGGGCAATCCAGTTCATCGGCGCGGGCGAAGTGGCTCATCAACACGATTTTTGCCACCTTGCCGCTGGCCAGCAGGCGCTGGTAGGCAGTCTGATAATCGGCCGGGTGCAGGCCGACGCGGTGCATGCCGCTGTCCATCTTCAGCCATACCGTCAGCGGGCCACGAACAGTGCTGCGCTCAATTGCCTCCAACTGCCACAGCGAATGGACCACGCACCACAGCTCGTGCTGCTCGATCAGCGGCAATTCGTCGGCCTCGAAAAAACCTTCCAGCAACAGAATCGGCCCGCGAATGCCGGCCTCGCGCAGTTGCAGCGCTTCCTCGATACAGGCCACGGCAAAACCATCGGCCTGCTCCTGCAACGCCTGCGCACAACGCACCGCGCCATGGCCGTAGGCATCCGCCTTGATCACTGCCAGGGCGCGTGCGCCGCTGACTTCACGGGCCAGTTGGTAGTTGTGACGCAAGGCTTGCAGATCAATCAGTGCACGGGCAGGACGCATGATGTTCTCGGCTATCAGCAGTTTTCAGGTTATAAAAAAGCCCGGTGTGATGGCCGGGCAAACACTTATCGCAAACGGGATGGGCCGATTTACAGGGCGGCCACGATCATCATTTCCACCAGCACCTCAGGCTTGTACATCTTCGCCTCGACGCAGGCCCGCGCGGGTGCAGCACCAGGCGCGACCCAAGCATCCCAGACCTGATTAAGCCCGGCATAGTCGCGATCCATGTCCTTCAGGTAGATGGTCACGGAGAGGATCTTCGACTTGTCGCTGCCGGCCTCAGCCAGCATGCGGTCGGTGTTGGCCAGGGTTTCGCGGGTTTGCTGCACGATGTCGCCGCTGTAGTCGTCCGCCAGCTGGCCGGCCAGGTAGACCGTGCCGTTATGGATGACGATTTCGCTGTAACGGCTTTCAGTGTGCAGGCGCTGTACTGACATGCTTATGACTCTCCAGGGAACGGCTGTAACGGGAAATATCCAGACCTTCGGCGCTGATCTGCGGGCGCTTTTTCGCCATCAGGTCGGCAAGCAGGCGACCGGAGCCGCAGGCCATGGTCCAGCCCAGTGTGCCGTGACCGGTGTTGAGGAACAAATTACGCAAGCCGGTGGCACCGACAATCGGCGTGCCGTCCGGGGTGGCCGGACGCAGGCCGGTCCAGAACTCGGCCTGGCTCAGATCGCCGCCTTGCGGGTAGAGATCGGCGGTGATCATTTCCAGGGTGGCGCGGCGACGCGGGTTGAGGCTCAGGTCGAAGCCAGCAATTTCCGCCATGCCGCCGACGCGGATGCGGTTGTCGAAACGGGTGATCGCCACCTTGTAGGTTTCATCGAGGATCGTCGAGGTCGGCGCCATCGCCACATTGGTGATTGGCACGGTCAGCGAGTAACCCTTGAGCGGGTACACCGGTGCCTTGATGCCCAACGGCTTGAGCAGTTGCGGGCTGAAGCTGCCGAGCGCCAGCACGTAGCGGTCGGCGGTTTCCAGCTTGCCGTCGATCCACACGCCATTGACCCGATCACCCACGGCGTCGATGCGCTGAATGTCCTGACCGAAGCGGAACTCCACCCCCAGCGCCTTGGCCATCTCGGCCAGTTTGGTGGTGAACAGCTGGCAATCGCCAGTCTGGTCGTTGGGCAGACGCAGCGCGCCGGCCAGTTTGTCGGTAACGGCGGCCAGGGCCGGCTCAACGCGGGCAATGCCAGCGCGGTCGAGCACTTCATAAGGCACACCGGATTGCTGCAGCACGGCGATGTCTTTCGCCGCGTTGTCCAGCTGCGCCTGGGTGCGGAACAGCTGGGTGGTGCCCAGGCTGCGGCCTTCATAGGCGATGCCGGTTTCCGCACGCAGCTCGTCGAGGCAGTCGCGGCTGTACTCGGACAGACGCACCATGCGCTCCTTGTTCACCGCGTAACGGCTGGCGGTGCAGTTGCGCAGCATCTGCGCCATCCACAGGTATTGGTCGATATCGGCGGTGGCCTTGATCGCCAGCGGCGCATGTTTTTGCAGCAGCCACTTGATCGCTTTCAGCGGCACGCCCGGCGCAGCCCAAGGCGAGGCGTAGCCAGGGGACACCTGGCCGGCGTTGGCGAAGCTGGTTTCCATGGCCGGGGCGCTCTGCCGATCGACCACCACCACTTCAAAGCCCTGACGCGCCAGGTAATACGCACTGGCTGTACCAATCACACCGCTACCGAGAACTAAAACCCGCATGCCGCTCTCCTCGCCGCGACAATGCGCGACGGATAATTCCTGAGATCACAATTGAGCGCAGTATAGGAAGAGATCAGCAGTGCTTTTCACTATATAAATAGCTATATTTGGCGACAATTCTTGGCAAAATCGCCTTCTACAGAGGGGTATCCACCGTGCGCACCCAACATCAGAGCCGCCGCGAACTGGACAAGATCGACCGCAATATCCTGCGCATCCTGCAGGAAGACGGGCGTATCAGCTTTACCGAACTGGGCGAGCGGGTCGGTCTGTCGACTACGCCCTGCACCGAGCGCGTACGCCGCCTGGAGCGTGAAGGCATCATCATGGGCTACCACGCCCGGCTCAACCCGCAGCAGCTCAAGGCCAGCCTGTTGGTGTTTGTCGAGATCAGCCTGGACTATAAGTCCGGCGATACCTTCGAGGAGTTCCGCCGCGCGGTGCTCAAGCTGCCGCACGTGCTCGAATGCCACCTGGTGTCCGGCGACTTCGACTACCTGGTGAAGGCGCGGATCAACGAGATGGCCAGCTACCGCAAGCTGCTCGGCGACATCCTGCTCAAGCTGCCGCACGTGCGTGAGTCGAAGAGCTATATCGTGATGGAAGAAGTGAAAGAGAGCCTGAGCCTGCCGATTGCCGACTAGACCAGTACCTGGCGCGTGGTAGCGATCAGCTGATGCACCTGCTTTGCCACCGCTGGCTCGATCATCTGCTCCGGGCCCTGACCACGCGGGCATGGCAAGCTCGGCGTGGTGCCGAACAGCCTGCAGATCAGCGGGCGCTGGTCATACACCTGACAACCTTGCGGGCCCAGGTGCACGCAATTGAACTCGGCCAGCGCGGCGTCATGCTCGGCATCGCTTTTCACCGGCAGCCGCGACATCTCCTCGGATGAAGCCGTGACCGGGCCACAGCAATCGTGGCAGCCGGGCACGCAGGCAAAACTGGGAATCTGCAAACGCAGCTGGTCGATCTTGCGGCTGGTGCAACTCATCGGCAACGCTCGGAAAAATACCCGCGCATGTTAACCGCCAGCCTCCGCCCTGCGCCGGTAAACGACGACCGGCAACCGGGAAAAACAGTTTTTACCGCCGCCCCTCTTGGCTAGTGGCAAGTCCCGCGCTTATCCTGCGTCAAATTTTAACAACACCTAAAACAGGATTTCGCACATGAACGCCCGCGTTCACCAGCCGCAACAGCACGCCGTGCACAGTGATCAGCACGCTCCCTCCTACTACGCCGCCACTGCCAACCAGCAGCTGGCCTACCCGCCGCTGGCGGGTGAGGAGCTGGCTGATGTGTGCATTGTCGGTGGCGGGTTCTCCGGCCTGAACGCCGCTATTGAGCTGGCCCAAAAGGGCTTCTCGGTGGCGCTGGTGGAGGCGCACCAAATCGGCTGGGGCGCCAGCGGGCGCAATGGCGGGCAGCTGATTCGCGGCGTCGGCCATGGCGTTGAGCAGTTTGAATCGGTGATCGGCCGGGAAGGCGTGCGGTCTATCAAGCTGATGGGGCTGGAAGCGGTGGAAATCGTTCGCCGTCGGGTCGAACAGTTCAATATCGACTGCGACCTGACCTGGGGCTACTGCGACCTGGCCAACAAACCCAGCCACCTCGCCGACTTCGCCGAAGACATGGCCGAGCTCAAGCAGCTGGGTTATCGCCACGAATTGCGCCTGCTGCAACCGGAACAGATGCACGAAGTGGTCGGTTCCAACCGCTATGTCGGCGGCATGATCGACATGGGTTCCGGCCACCTGCACCCGCTTAACCTGGCCCTCGGCGAGGCAGCTGCCGCCGCATCGCTCGGCGTAAAGCTGTTCGAACATTCGGCAGTCACGCATATCGACTACGGCCCGCACGTGACGGTGCATACCGCCAAGGGCAAGGTGCGCGCCAAAACTCTGGTGCTGGCCTGCAACGCTTACCTCAATGGCCTCAATAGCAAGCTGGGCGGCAAGGTGCTGCCTGCCGGCAGCTACGTGATCGCCACCGAGCCGCTGTCCGCAGCCGAGGCGCAGGCGATCATTCCGCAGAACATGGCGCTGTGTGACCAGCGCGTAACAGTCGATTACTTCCGCCGATCCGCCGACAACCGCCTGTTGTTCGGTGGCGCCTGCCACTACTCGGGCCGCGACCCAGCGGACATCGCCGCCTATATGCGGCCAAAGATGCTGGCGGTGTTCCCCCATCTCGCCGACGTGAAGATCGACTACCAGTGGGGCGGCATGATCGGTATCGGTGCCAATCGCCTGCCGCAGATCGGCCGACTCAAAGAGCACAACAACGTGTTCTACGCCCAGGCCTACGCCGGCCACGGCGTGAATGCCACCCACCTGGCCGGCAAGCTGCTGGCTGAAGCCATAAGCGGCCAGCAAGGTGGCGGCTTCGAGCTATTCGACAAGGTGCCGCATATGACCTTCCCCGGCGGCAAACACCTGCGCTCACCACTCCTCGCACTGGGCATGCTCTGGCATCGGCTGAAAGAGCTGGTCTGATCGCCCTACGCAGCAGGCCGCAAAAGCCTGCTGCGCACTCCCCTCACAGCTTCCAGAACGGCAGAAAAGCCTCGCGCCTGGCCTGTTCGCGGCCAAGCCCGACATCCTTGAGCTGCTCATCAGTCAGCGTCAGCAGCGCCCGCCGCGTTGTCAGACGCAGCCAGAACGCGCCCCAACGGCCTACAGCTGGCTTAGCCGCGCCCACCCGAGCATACAGATGCCCGCCAGCGGACTCTTGCTGCAACTCGCCTGATTTCATTGTCAGCCTGACATCACTTAAACCGTTCATCGCCTGCTCCTGCCCGTAAGCCTGATGGGAGATCATGATGAGTGACGCGGAAAAAGCATGACAGATCCAAAAATGTACTTTTAAATCCATACAGATTTCAGCTAACAGACTCTGAATGGTGGATTTATCGCCAATCTGTACTGGCTTAGTGCAATACACAGAGAAACCGCGAGGCAACTGTTATGACGCTTTACGTCAACCTGGCCGAATTGCTCGGCGCGCGGATTGAGCAGGGCCTCTATCGGCCCGGTGATCGCCTGCCCTCTGTGCGCGCCCTGAGCCTGGAACATGGCGTCAGCCTGAGTACGGTGCAGCAAGCCTATCGCCACCTGGAAGATCAGGGCCTGGCCATACCCAAGCCGAAGTCCGGCTACTTTGTGCCGCAATCCCGCCACCAGCCGGCGCTGCCCATGGTCAGCCGCATGGCCCAGCGCCCCGTGGATGTATCGCAGTGGGATCAAGTGCTGGAGCTAATCAGCCGCTCACCGGGACAAGAGGGTCTGCTGCAACTCGGTCGCGGCCGCCCGGATATCGACAGCCCGACGCTCAAGCCGCTGCTGCGTTCGCTGTCGCGCCTGAGCCGCCGCCAGGACGCAACCAGCCTGACCTACGGCTGCATTTACGGCCACCTGGGTATGCGTGAGCAGATTTCGCGACTGATGCTCGACTCCGGCTGCAGTCTGTCGCCCGAGGAAATCATCGTCACCACCGGTTGCCACGAAGCGCTCTCGGCGGCGATTCGTGCGGTGTGCGAGCCGGGCGATATCGTTGCGGTCGACTCACCGAGCTTTCACGGCGTGATGCAGGCGCTCAAGGGCTTCGGCATGAAGGCGCTGGAACTGCCCACCGACCCGATCACCGGGATCAGCCTGGAAGCCCTGGAGCTGGCACTCGAGCAATGGCCGATCAAGGCCATCCAGCTGACCCCGACCTGCAACAACCCGCAGGGCTACATCATGCCCGAGGCCAACAAGCGCGCCCTGCTCGCCCTGGCGCAGCGCTATGACGTGGCGATTATCGAAGATGACGTTTACGGCGACCTGGCCTACAGCTACCCGCGCCCACGCAGCATCAAATCCTACGACGAAGATGGTCGCGTGCTGCTCTGCAGTTCGTTTTCCAAAACCCTGGCGCCCGGCCTGCGCATCGGCTGGATTGCCCCCGGCCGCTACCTGGATCGTGTGCTGCACATGAAATACATGGGCACCGGCAGCACGGCTCAGCTACCGCAGCTGGCCATCACCGAATACCTGGAAGCCGGCCACTACGAGCCACATCTACGCCGCATGCGCGCGCAGTACCAGCGCGGGCGCGACCTGATGATCGACTGGGTCAGCCGCTATTTCCCTGCAGGCACGCGGGTCAGCCGGCCGCAGGGCAGCTTTATGCTGTGGATTGAACTGCCGACAGGCTTCGACAGCCAGCGCCTGAACCGCGAGCTGCTGCAACACGCCATCCAGATCGCCCCCGGCAGCATCTTTTCCGCCGCTGGCAAATACCGTAACTGCCTGCGCATCAACTACGCCGGCAAACCCACCCCGGAGCTTGAACAGGCGATTCGCCAGACCGGCGAATGCGTGGCCGCACTACTGGCCGAGCAGCAGCTAGCACCTGGAGAAGACTGAGCGCGCTACTCAGGCAGCTCAACCAACTCGACCCGACGATTGAGCGCGCGGCCCTCCTCGCTGCGATTGCTGGCCAACGGCGCCGCCATGCCTACGCCCACGGCTGTCAGGCGTTCGCCTGCAATACCATGCTGCTCGGCCAGCGCCTTGACGATGGACTGCGCGCGCCGCTGCGACAGCTCGCGGTTGTAGTCCAGCGCGCCCTTGGCATCGCTGTGACCGACCACCAGCACCTTGAGCGCCGGGCTGGCCTTGAGCAGTTTGGCGATTTCCTCCAGCTGCGCGGCGGAGTCGGCGCGCATGCTGGCCTGATCGAAATCAAAGAAGATCCCGTACAAGGCCACTTTGCCCTTGGCGTCGATATCCGCCTGCATGGCTGGCGCTTCGACCACTACCATGCGCTGCTCCATGGCCTGTAGCTCGAGCACCTCGAGCTGGACCATGCTGCGGCCCTTGTTAGGCCCGCCGCCGGCCTGGTTCAGCACCACATAGAGCGCGGCGTAAACATCACCTTGCGGGCGCGCCAGCTTGGCAAACAGGTAGCGCTGCTGCTGATGGTATTCACGAAAGGGCGCAGTGGTGGTCACCGCATGGTTGAAATTGCGCCCACCGCATTGCTCTCGCTCACAAGCGAAAAGCAGCTCGAATCCAGCGTCTTGCAGGGCCTGCTGGTAGTTGCGCTGCACCTCAAGAGGCGCGCGTTCTGCAGGCGCGCGGTAGGTCAATTGGGTCAGCTTGCCCTCCAGCACCAGGGTCGCCTCGGCATTTTTCGCCAGGCCGCCATAGACCTTGGCCGGAGCACGCAAAAAGGCCTTATCGGTAAACGCCTGAGTGGCATAGCTGATGATTTCCGCACCCTCATAGCGCGGAATCAGTGGGTGATCGCTGCTGCCCGGCAGGTCATCGGCCTGCACACTCAGGGCCCAGACCACGCTCAGGCACAAACCGATAACACTGCGCATAACCTGCCTCCCGCCTTGGCGCAGACCACCGGCGGCCGCACCTGCCAGCAACGCTAGCCGGCAATTGCGGGCTGCGCCACGGCCCCTGCCCAACGGTGTTCAAGCCTTGACCGTCGCTACCTCAGTGAATGCACCGCGCTGAAACGCCAGCCAGACAAACACCGCAGCGCCAATAGCCATCAGTATTGGCAAAGCATGGCCGCTGATCCACTGGCTGGCGGCACCGGTCGACAGCGGCCCGAGCAGACAACCCGCGCCCCAGAGCAGGGCGATATGCGAGTTGGCGCGCACCAGCGCATCGTCGCGATAACGCTGGCCGACCAGAATCAGCGACAGGGTGTACAGGCCGCCTGCGCTGGCGCCAAACAACACCAGCACCGCCCAGATCAGCGGAGTGTGCAGCAATGACGGAATGCTCAGGCTCGACAGCAACAGCACCACTCCACAACAGCGGAATAGCGTTTGCCGTGGCACCCGGTCGGCCATCCAGCCAATCGGCAGCTGCAGCGCAGCATCGCCAACCACCACCGCACTGACCATGATCAACGCCATCTGCTGGGCAAAGCCCTCACGCACCAGGTACACCGGCAACAGCGTTAGCACCATGGCCTCGAAGGCGGCAAACAGTACCACCGCCCAGGCAATCGCCGGCGAAGTGCGGCAGAACGCCAGGATGCCGCGCCCGGACGCACTCTGCGCATTGACCTTGGGCGCCCCATCGCGGCCTAACAACAGCAGGCTGCCGCCCACCAACAGCGCAGCGGAGAACCAGAAGCCGCGGTCACTTTCCGTACCCAGCAGGGTCAGCAGCAGCGGCCCGCACAGCTGACTAAGCGCAAAGCCGGTGCCATACAGCGCCACCAGACGACCACGCAGACGGTCCTCGACCAGCTGATTGATCCAGCTTTCGCCGAGCACAAACACCACGGTCAAGGAGATGCCAATCAGTAAGCGCAGCAGCAGCCACAGCGGATAGCTCGGCATCACGCTAAGCAGTGCAACCGACGCAGCACTAGCCAGCAGGCACAGGCGTAGGGTCTGCGGCGTGCCGAACCAGCCGGCCAGGTGCCCAGTCAGGCGCGCGCCGAGCAACACACCAACGGCCGGCATGCCCGCCATCACGCCAATGGCAAAGGGGCCATAACCCCAGGACTCAAGACGAAACGACACCAGCGGCAACGTCACACCCAGCGCCAGCCCGACGATCACCACCGCCGCGCTGACGGCGAAATAGGTCATCCAATTCATTTTTCTCACTCCATTCCCTGGCCCGCTCGGCACCCGCTACGCAGATGCAAAACGGCCGGGCTCCATAGGGAACCCGGCCGAAATGGGTTTAGTGGCGCCAACCCAATCAATCAAGAGCTACGGGACTAAGGCCAAGCAAGGCGCCCCGGAGCTTTTAATGCTCACGTACTGCAGTACGTGAGCATTAAAAGCGAGGACGCAACGCAGCATGGTCGACGGCCCGAAGGTCGGCGGGAGCGTTACAGTTTGATCCAGGTCGCCTTAATCTCGGTGTACTTGTCGAAGGCATGCAGCGACTTGTCGCGACCGTTGCCGGACTGCTTGAAACCACCGAACGGCGCGGTCATGTCGCCGCCGTCATACTGGTTGACCCACATGCTGCCAACGCGCAGGGCCTTGGCTGCCAGGTGCGCCTTGGACAGGTTGCTGGTCCAGATGGCTGCAGCCAGACCGTAGATGCTGTCGTTGGCGATCTGGATGGCTTCCTCGGTGCTGTCGAACGGAATGACCGTTAACACCGGGCCGAAGATTTCTTCCTGAGCGATGCGCATGGCGTTGTGCGCGTCATCGAAGATGGTCGGCTCAACGTACTGGCCGCCGGTTTCTTCCAGGGTGCGCTTGCCACCGCAGAGCAGCTTGGCCTGATCCTTGTGGCCGGCGTCGATATAGCCGAGCACCGCATTCAGGTGGCCAGCGTCGACCAGTGCGCCGACCTTGGTGTCCGGGTCCAGGGCGTGACCGGCTTTCCAGTCCTGCATGGCTTCCAGCACCATGGGCATAAATGTGTCTTTGATCGAACGCTCCACCAGCAGACGCGAGCCGGCGGTGCACATCTCGCCCTGGTTGAAGCAGATCGCCGCAGCAGCAGCCTCGGCGGCGGCCTTGAGGTCCGGCGCATCGGCGAAGACGATATTCGCGCTCTTGCCGCCGGCCTCCAGCCAGACGCGTTTCATGTTCGATTCGCCAGCGTAGATCATCAGTTGCTTGGCGATCTTGGTCGAACCGGTGAACACCAGGGTGTCGACGTCCATATGCAGCGCCAGGGCCTTGCCGACGGTGTGGCCGTAACCTGGCAGCACGTTGAGCACACCAGCCGGGATTCCGGCATCCAGCGCCAGCTGCGCCATGCGCAGGGCGGTCAGCGGCGATTTTTCGGACGGTTTGACGATCACCGAGTTGCCGGTGGCCAGGGCCGGGCCGAGCTTCCAGGCGGTCATGATCATCGGGAAATTCCACGGCACGATGGCCGCAACGACGCCTACCGGCTCACGGGTCACCAGACCCAATTCGTCATGCGGGGTGGCGGCCACTTCGTCATAGATTTTGTCGACCGCTTCGCCGCTCCAGCGAATCGCCCGCGAGGCACCCGGCACATCGACACCCAGGGCATCGCTGATCGGCTTGCCCATGTCGAGGGTTTCCAGCAGCGCCAGTTCTTCAGCGTGCTGATCCATCAGGTCGGCAAAGCGAATCATCACACGCTTGCGCTGCGCCGGGGCCATACGCGACCAGACGCCAGACTCAAAGGTGGCGCGGGCATCCGCCACGGCCAGCTCGGCATCGGCCAGATCACAGCTGGCCACCAGGCCGAGCAAGCGACCGTCAACCGGGCTGATGCACTCGAAAGTGGCCCCGGAGACAGCGGCGCGGTACTCGCCATGAACAAAGGCACGGCCTTCGATCTTCAGGTTGTTGGCGCGCTGCTCCCAGTCGGCACGAGTCAGGCTAGTCATTCGAACATCCTCTATCGCTAGTAAAGCGCCGCAGGTCGGCCGCACGCGCTGTCAATTATTCTGCATGGGCCTCACGACCCAATCCTGCCGGCAACACTAAACCAGAGGCCTGCACACTTCCAATATTTTTTACAAAAACTGGCAAATCCGCCTTGTTATGTGTGCTTTATTAAACATAGACTGCCGAAATCGCCACCCAACCGACAACAAGTCTGGCCTTAACAGGCGCTCAATCCCTACCGGACATGCTTATGAATATCGAAAAGATCGTCGACTTCGCCACCGCCACTACCACGCCCGAACATTACCGTCCGGCTGCAGAGAAAGTGCTCAAGGGCGACCCCGAGCAAAGTGTGCGCAACCACTACGGTAGCCCGTGCGGTCAATTCAATACGGGAATCTGGGAAGGCGGCGTCGGCCACTGGACCATCAACTACACCGAACACGAGTACTGCGAGATTCTGCAAGGCGTCTCGGTGCTGCGCGACAAGGACGGCAATGCCAAGACCCTGCGCGCGGGCGACCGTTTCGTCATCCCAGCCGGCTTCTCCGGCACCTGGGAAGTGCTGGAGCCGTGCCGCAAGGTCTATGTGATCTTCGAGCAAGCCAGCAACTGATAGCTATTCATGCGTCACCCCTTCGCCCGCCTTGCGCGGGCTTTTTATCGCCTGCCATCCCTGGCGGCCACCCTACGGGCCGTTGCTACGCACCGTTAAGAATGGCCCCGGCCATTTTTTATCGCCCAGGGTTTACCAAGCCAAATCGCAGGCAAGAAAAAGCCCGCTATAAAGCGGGCTTTTTCGGCAAGGAGCCAGATCAATTACTTGATCTTGCCTTCCTTGTACATCACGTGCTTACGCACAACCGGATCGAATTTTTTAATTTCGATTTTGTCCGGAGTGGTGCGCTTGTTTTTGTCGGTAGTGTAGAAGTGACCAGTACCGGCACTCGAGATCAAACGGATCAATTCACGCATGACTTTCTCCTTAAACCTTTTCGCCGCGAGCGCGCAGCTCGGACAGAACGACGTCAATACCACGCTTGTCGATGCAACGCATGCCTTTGGCAGAAACGCGCAGACGCACGAAACGGTTCTCAGACTCGACCCAGAAGCGGTGATGCTGCAGGTTCGGCAGGAAACGACGACGGGTTTTGTTGTTTGCGTGGGAAATGTTATTCCCGGTTACCGGACCCTTACCGGTAACTTGACAGACTCTCGACATGCCTCAGCCCTCTAAAACCACATGCCCAACCCGGCATGGGTTGGCCGCTAATATTCAATCTTGGCGCGCAGCGCCGCGTATCTCGAGGGTCTTACCGGCCGTACCTGAAAGCGCAAGAACCGGGCCCCTACAAAAGAGCGCTGCTTTATACCAGAAAGACCCCAGTGCAACAAGGTTAAACGTACTTTACCAGGCAAAGACCAGCCCGCAATTCCGGCGCCCAGGCCAGCCAGCAACGGCAACAGCGCAGATCGACCGCTCGTCGCCAAGACTGATTGCCCTGCCGCCGGATAATGGCCTAGGGTAAGACCCTCGCCCGCGCGCCTACCTTTTCAGGAGTTTGCCATGCGTCTTGCCACCCTACCGCTGCTGCTCGCCCCGTTACTGGCTCCCGCCCTGGTCCAGGCCAGCACGCTCAGCGTCTGCACGGAGGCCAGCCCGGATGGTTTCGACGTGGTGCAGTACAACTCCCTGACCACCACCAACGCCTCGGCCGACGTGCTGATGAACCGCCTGGTGGATTTTGATGCGCTCAGCGGCACGCTAAAGCCAAGCCTGGCGCAGGCCTGGGAGGTCAGCCCGGACGGCCTGAGCTACAGCTTCACCCTGCGCACGGATGTGAGCTTTCACCAAACCGAGTATTTCACCCCCAGCCGCCTGCTGAATGCCGATGACGTGCTGTTCAGCTTTCAGCGCATGCTCGATCCGGCGCACCCGTGGCACAAGGTCGCCCCCAGTGGTTATCCACACGCCCAGTCGATGCAGCTGCCAAGCCTGATCAAAAGCATCTACAAGACCGGCGAACACAGCCTGCGCTTTAGCCTTAACCGCCCGGATGCGACCTTCCTCGCCACCTTGAGCATGGGCTTCGCCTCTATTTATTCCGCCGAGTACGCCGCGCAACTGCTGGCGGCCGGCACCCCGGAAACGCTCAACAGCCAGCCGATTGGCAGCGGGCCGTTTGTCTTCAAGCGCTTCCAGAAGGACGCCAGCGTGCGTTACAGCGCCAACCCAAGCTACTTCGCGGGCAAACCTGCGGTGGACAACCTGGTGTTCGCCATCACCCCCGACGCGAATGTGCGCCTGCAGAAGCTGCGTCGCGGCGAGTGCCATATCGCCCTGTCGCCGAAACCGCAGGATGTGCAGTCCATCAGCGGCGATAGCAATCTACAGAGCGCGCACACCGCTGCCTTTATGACCGCATTCGTCGGCATCAACAGCCAGCACCCGCCGCTGGATCAGCCCGCCGTGCGCCAGGCGATCAACCTGGCTTTCGATAAGGTCAGCTACCTCAAGGCCGTGTTCGAGAACAGCGCCGAGGCCGCCAACGGCCCCTACCCGCCCAACACCTGGAGCTACGCTAGCGAACTGCCCGGCTACGCCCACGACCCGCAGAAAGCCCGCGACCTGCTCAAGCAGGCCGGCCTGGCCGATGGCTTCAGCACCACCATCTGGACCCGCCCTACCGGCAGCGTGCTCAACCCCAACCCGAGCCTGGGCGCGCAGTTGCTGCAGGCTGACCTCGCCAAAGTCGGCATCAAGGCCGAAATCCGCGTGATCGAATGGGGCGAACTGATTCGCCGCGCCAAAGCCGGCGAGCATGACCTGCTGTTTATGGGCTGGGCCGGTGACAACGGTGATCCGGACAACTTCCTCACCCCGCAGTTTGCCTGCGCCTCGCTCGAATCCGGGCTGAACTTCGCCCGTTATTGCGACCCGCAACTGGACAAGCTGATCGCCGATGGCAAAAGCACCAGCGACCAGACGCAGCGCAGCCGGATATATAAAGAAGCGCAGCAGATCATCCAGCAGCTGGCGCTATGGCTACCGCTGGCCCACCCGACCGCCTACGCACTGACGCGCAAGCAGGTCGAGGGTTATCAGGTCAGCCCATTCGGTCGCCAGGACTTTTCCAAAGTGCGACTGGCACCTTAGAGCCAACCGTACTCGGCCATCGACAGCGGCTCACCGTCGCCGACGATAAAGTGGTCGAGTACGCGCACGTCCACCAGCTCCAACGCCTCTTTCAGGCGACGGGTCAACACCCGATCCGCCTGACTGGGTTCGGCGACACCGGATGGATGGTTATGGGTCAGGATCAGCGCCGCCGCGTTGTGCGCCAACGCGCGCTTGACCACCTGCCGGGGATAGACACTGGCACTGTCGATGGAGCCGTGAAACAGCGCTTCGAACGCCAGCACACGGTGCTTGGCATCGAGAAACAAGCAGCCAAACACCTCATGCGGCTCATGCCGTAGCAGCGCTTTTAGGTAATCACGCACGGCCTGCGGGCTTTCCAGCGCCGAATCGCGGCGCAATTGCTCGGCCAGATGCCGCCGCGCCATCTCCAGCACCGCCTGCAACTGGGCAAACTTGGCCGGCCCCAGGCCCAGACGCTGACTGAACGAAGGCAAATCCGCCTGCAGCAAGGCCCGCAGACTGCCAAAATCACTCAATAGATGGCGCGCCAGGTCCACCGCACTTTGCCCGGCTACACCTGTACGCAGAAAAATCGCCAGCAACTCTGCATCGGTCAGAGTGCCTGCACCCTGCGCCAGCAGCTTTTCCCGCGGACGCTCTGCCGCAGGCCAATCACGAATACTCATCACACCTCCTTGTGTGTGTTACCAGGCGCGGCAAACCGCCGCGCCCGAGTGCCGCAAAGCCAAGCCTGGCAAGCGCTTGGCAGCGCTACTCCGCTGCAGGCTCTGTGCTATCGTAGCCCAACTTTTGCGCGGCGCCTGGCCTGGGGAGGTGTCGGCGTCGCGGTGTATATCCATCTTTATCAAAGGCAGGCCTATGCAGCGGCTGTATCGGAAACGCATCATTGTTGGCGTGGGCGGCGGTATTGCCGCGTATAAAAGTGCCGAGCTGATTCGCCGACTCAAGGACCAGGACTCCGACGTGCGCGTGGTCATGACCAAAGGCGGTCGCGAATTCATCACCCCGCTGACCCTGCAAGCGCTCTCCGGGCATCCGGTGCACCTTGATCTGCTCGACCCCGAAGCAGAAGCCGCCATGGGCCATATCGAGCTGGCGCGCTGGGCCGATCTGGTATTGATTGCCCCGGCCACTGCCGACCTGATGGCGCGCCTGGCCCAGGGCGTCGCCGATGACCTGCTGACCACCCTGGTGCTGGCCACCGATGCCCCCGTCGCCCTTGCACCGGCAATGAACCAGGCCATGTGGCGCGACCCGGCCACCCAGGCCAACGCTGCACTGCTGACTGCGCGCGGCCTGCATCTGTTTGGCCCCGCCGCCGGCAGCCAGGCCTGCGGCGATGTCGGCCTGGGCCGCATGCTCGAAGCCGAACAGCTGGTGCAATGCGCCGCCGACTGCTTCCAGCACCAGGCACTGACTGGCAAACATGTGCTGATTACCGCAGGGCCGACCCAGGAAAACATCGACCCGGTGCGCTATATCACCAACCACAGCTCCGGCAAGATGGGCTTCGCCATCGCCGAAGCAGCCGCCGAGGCCGGTGCCAAGGTCACTCTGATCAGCGGCCCGGTACACCTACCAACGCCCGAGCGCGTCACCCGCATCAACGTCACCAGCGCCCGCGATATGCTCGCCGCCTGTGAAGCTGCGATGCCCTGCGACCTGCTGATCGCCGCAGCTGCGGTGGCCGATTACCGCCCGGAAGTGGTCGCCCAGCACAAATTGAAAAAAGACCCCACCAGTGGTGATGGTCTGCTCCTGCAAATGGTCCGTAACCCGGATATTCTCGCCACCCTGGCGGGGCGCAGTGATCGGCCGTTCAGCGTCGGCTTTGCAGCCGAAACCGAGAATCTGCTGGAGTACGCCTCGCGCAAACTGCGCGACAAGAACCTCGACCTGATTGTCGCCAATGACGTGGCCAACCCCAGCATCGGCTTCAACAGCGAAGAAAACGCCATCACCATCATCGACCGTGAGCTCCAACAGAGCAGCTTCGCCCAGACCAGCAAAAGCAAGATTGCCCGCCAACTGGTGAGCTTTATTGCCGACCGCCTGGCCCGCAGCTGACGCCCCACTCACTGACTACAGAGCCTGATATGCACGCCTTACAAGCCAAGATCCTCGACCCGCGCCTGGGCAGCGAATTTCCTCTGCCGCATTACGCCACCCCAGGCTCCGCCGGCCTCGACCTGCGCGCCATGCTGAAACAGGAGCTGGTGCTGGAACCCGGGCAAACCGTGCTGATTCCCACCGGCCTGTCGATCTACATTGGCGACCCTGGCCTGGCCGCGATGATCCTGCCGCGCTCAGGCCTGGGCCATAAACATGGCATCGTCCTCGGCAATCTGGTTGGACTGATCGACTCGGACTACCAGGGCGAATTGATGGTGTCCTGCTGGAACCGTGGGCAGGCGCCATTCACCATCGCCATCGGTGAACGTATCGCGCAACTGATTCTGGTACCGGTGGTGCAGGCCCATTTCGAGCTGGTCGAACAGTTCGATGAGAGCCAGCGCGGCGCAGGCGGCTTCGGCCACTCCGGTAGCCATTGATCGCCGTAACTTAATTCCAGGATGAATTGCCGAGGAGGCGCTGCATGAAACTCTTCAAGCGCACTGCCAAGGACGCTGACGGGGTAACCCCCAGCGCCCAGCTGACCAGTGCCCCCGCCGAACCCAAAGCGGCCAAGAACAACCTCAACACCCTGTTGCCCGGGGTGCTGGCGGCTGTTGTCGGCATCATTCTGGCCGGTGCACTGCTCTGGTTCGGCCCGCTCAACAGCGCCCACCAGCAGCAGCTGCAGCAACTCAGCCAAGCCTGGGGCGGCGGTCAGGCGACCGTACTGCAGAAAGCCCTGCAACAACTCAGCGCCGACACCCAGGCCGCCGCGCGCAACCCGCAGCTGCTGCAGGCCCTGCAAAGCCAGGACATCAACCAGATTCGCGCCGCCGAGCGCAACCTCAGCTACTGGCATGCAGTGGTCGACGTGCACCTCAACGCCCGTGCCCAGGCTGTACAGGACATGGGGCGCAGCGCGCCGATGAACTTTGCCGCGCTGGACATGCTGCGCCGCGCAGAAAACGGCCAGACGCCGGCACCGGAGGCCTACAAAGTGGGCCAACGCTGGCTGGTCTACAGCGCCGCACCGCTGCGTCTGAGCGAAGGCGAACCGCTGCACGGCACTCTGCTGCTGGTCGTCGACCTTGAGCGCCTGCTGGCCACCCTGCCGGTGATGCCCGCCGAAATCGGCCAGATCCAGCTGATCCAGCAGTTCAACAATACCGCCGCCCAGGTACTTGCCCAACGCGGCCAGGCTGAAGGCACCGCACAGGCATTCAGCACCGGCAATCCCAACTGGACAGTCAGCTTCACCCCCGGCCCGTCGCTGACCAACTCGGTGTTCTCGCCGCTGCTGCTGGCCATCGCCGGGTTGCTGGCCCTGGCTGGCGCCATTACCGGCCTCTATCTGGTGCAGAGCAGCCTGCAACGCCATCTGCGCGCCGACGTGCTGCAGCTGGGACAGATGCTCAAGGAACTGTCCGCCGGCAAGGCCGTCAAAGCCTTCAGCTTGACTCTGCCGGCCTTGGATATCCTCGCGCAGAACCTCGCACGCATGCCGCGCCGCGCGACTGAACCTGCTGTCGCGCTAGCCGCTGGCACAGGTACAACCAATCCAGGACCCGCCACCATGCAAAAGCCCACCAACGCTATGGTCGACCCGCTATTCCAGGACACCGATATCCTCGACATCGATATTCTCGACGAAGACCAGGACCTGCTCGGCCTCGATGAGCCAGCGCCGGCCCCCGTGCAGGCGAAACCGCCCAAGCTGCCAGCGGATATCTTCCGCGCCTACGATATTCGAGGCGTAGTCGGCCGCACCCTGAATGCCGAAACTGCCTACTGGATCGGCCGCGCCATCGGCTCGCAGAGCCTGGCTCAGGGCGAGCCAAATATCGCCGTCGGCCGTGACGGCCGTCTGTCCGGCCCGGAGCTGGCGCAACAGCTGATCCAGGGCCTGCTCGATTGCGGCTGTAGCGTCAGTGATGTCGGCATGGTGCCGACGCCCGTGGTGTATTACGCCGGGCATATCCTCACCGGCAAATCCGCGGTAATGCTCACCGGCAGCCACAACCCGAAGGACTACAACGGTTTCAAGATCGTTATCGCCGGCGACACCCTGGCCAACGAACAGATCCAGGCCCTAAAAGCGCGCATCGACAACAACGACCTGGCCAGCGGCGTCGGCACGGTTGAGCAGGTCGATGTATTGGAGCGCTACTTCAAGCAGATCCGCGATGATATCGCCATAGCCAAACCCATGCGCGTAGTAGTCGACTGCGGTAATGGCGTGGCCGGGGTGATCGCCCCGCAACTGATCGAGGCGCTGGGCTGCTCGGTGATTCCGCTGTACTGCGAAGTTGACGGCAACTTCCCCAATCACCACCCTGATCCCGGCAAGCCGGAAAACCTAGTGGACCTGATCGCCAAGGTGAAAAGCGAGAAAGCCGATATCGGCCTGGCCTTCGACGGCGACGGCGACCGCGTGGGCGTGGTGACCAATACCGGCGCCATCGTCTACCCGGACCGCCTGTTGATGCTGTTCGCCAAGGACGTAGTGTCGCGCAACCCCGGCGCCGACATCATCTTCGACGTCAAATGTACACGTCGCCTGACCCCGCTGATCAGCGGTTACGGCGGCCGCCCGGTGATGTGGAAAACCGGCCACTCGCTGATCAAGAAGAAGATGAAGGAAACCGGCGCGCTGCTGGCTGGCGAAATGAGCGGGCATATCTTCTTCAAGGAGCGCTGGTTTGGCTTCGACGACGGCATCTATGCCGCCGCGCGCCTGCTGGAAATCCTCAGCCAGGATCGCCGCGACGCCGACCACGTGTTCAACGCATTCCCGAACGATATCTCCACCCCGGAAATCAATATCCAGGTCACCGAGCAGAGCAAGTTCAGCATCATCGAACGCCTACAACGCGACGGTGTGTGGGGCGAAGGCAATATCACCAACCTCGATGGCGTGCGCGTCGACTACCCCAAAGGCTGGGGCCTGGTGCGTGCCTCCAACACCACACCGGTGCTGGTGCTGCGCTTCGAGGCGGAAACCGAACAGGAACTCGAACGGATCAAGGAAGTGTTCCGCGCCCAGCTATACAGCGCGGTGCCGGACCTCGACCTGCCGTTCTGATTGATTAGCGAATTTTCTACTGGAGCCCTGCATGACCCTCGAACGTGATGCCGCCACCAACGTCGCCAAGGTACTGTCCGAAGCACTGCCGTATATCCGCCGCTTCGTCGGCAAGACACTGGTGATCAAATACGGCGGCAACGCCATGGAAAGCGAAGAGCTCAAGCAAGGCTTCGCCCGCGACATCGTGTTGATGAAGGCGGTCGGCATCAACCCGGTAGTCGTTCACGGCGGCGGCCCGCAGATCGGTGATCTGCTCAAGCGCCTAAGCATCGAAAGCCACTTTGTCGACGGCATGCGCGTCACCGATACCGCGACCATGGACGTGGTGGAAATGGTCCTCGGCGGCCAGGTCAACAAGAGCATCGTCAACCTGATCAACCAGCACGGCGGCAGCGCCATCGGCCTGACCGGCAAAGACGCTCAGCTGATCCGCGCCAAGAAGCTCCAGGTCACCCGCCAGACCCCGGAAATGACCCAGCCGGAAATCATCGATATCGGCCACGTCGGCGAAGTCACCGGGGTCAACACTGACCTGCTGAATATGCTGGTCAAGGGCGACTTTATTCCAGTCATCGCGCCAATTGGCGTTGGCCCGGATGGCGAGTCGTACAACATCAACGCCGACCTGGTGGCCGGCAAGGTGGCCGAGGCGCTGAAAGCCGAAAAGCTGATGCTGCTGACCAATATCGCCGGCCTGATGGACAAGCAAGGCCAGGTGCTCACCGGCCTGACTACCGAACAGGTCGACAGCCTGATCGCCGACGGCACCATCTACGGCGGCATGCTGCCGAAGATCCGCTGCGCCCTGGAAGCGGTGCAAGGCGGCGTGACCAGCGCGCATATCATCGACGGCCGCGTACCGAATGCGGTGCTGCTGGAAATCTTCACCGACAGCGGTGTCGGCACATTGATCTGCAACCGTAAACGTCACTAAGCTCCTGCCTGCAATGCGAATCAGCCGGGTAATCCTGGCTGATTCAGCCGCCTGATAGCCTGCTACAACCCTTGCAGCAGGTCGCCGCAACACCGAAGCTCAGTGATCCCTCACTGCCAGCCAGAGGTGTACCGCATGCCAACCGCGCCATCCCGTGAAACCTTCAGCTTTTTCCACACGCTGCGCGTGCGCTGGGCCGAAGTCGACCCGCAGAGCATCGTGTTCAACGGTCACTACCTGACCTACGCCGATGTCGCCATCACCGAATACTTCCGCGCCCTGGGCATTCGCTACCCGGATGACCTGAGCCGCGACGGCGGTGACTTCTTCGCGATCAAGACCGTACTGGAATACCTGGCACCCGCGCGCTTCGATGATCAGTTGCAGATCGGCATTCGCGTCGCCCGCCTGGGCCGCTCGAGCCTGAGCTTTGCCATGGGCATCTGGTGCGGCGAGCAGGCGCTGACCGCTGGCGAAGTAATTTACGTGCACGCGGACAGCGCAAGCCGCAGCAGCAGTCCGCTACCGACATGGTTGAGGGAAAAGATTCTGGCCTTTGAGTGCTGCGCGCCCGAGCAATAAGGCTACTGGTTGCGGCCCAGCAGTTCCTTGAGCCGCTCGCGGTCGGCATTGAAGCTGCTGTCAGCTTCTTTGCGCGCGGCCTGATAACGCTGGATGTCGCCCTTGAGGCGCTCCTGCTCGGCCTTCTGGTTATCGATTTGCGCTAGCAGATGCGCCGGCACTGCACGCCCGGCACGCTCATGATCGGCGGCCTGGCTCTGCAGATTGGCCTGCTGGGTGCGCACTGACTGCAGGTTGCCGCGCGCCCCACCGATCAAACCATCTAGCTCGGCCAGCTTGCGCTCACGCGCGCGTTCCACGTCTTCCGGAGTGCTGTATAGGCGCAGTAACTGCGCATCGGAGCTGGCGCGAGCCTTGTCGGCGAGAATGCGCTTCATCTCCTCAGGGCTGGGAGCCGGCGGAATCACCTGGATCACTCGCCCCTGGTCATTCAGCACTTCATACCCTTTGCTGATGTGCTCCGGCGGCACGCCCTGACGGCTGAGCACCGTGGTGCCTTTGTCATCGACGTAGCGGTACAACTCAGCCGCACCCGCCACAACCGGCAGCAGTAGGCCTAGCAACAGCGAACAGCAGGTCAGGGCAGGTCTATGCATCGATGCAGCACCTTATCGACAGGTTAGATTCCGTATTCCGCGCGGTAGGCTTCTACCGCTGGCAGATACTGCTTGAGTTCAGCATCCTCTGCCAGATATTCCAGTACCTGCTCGAGTGACACAATGCTCACCACCGGCATGCCGTAGTCGCGCTCGACCTCTTGAATCGCCGACAACTCGCCTTTGCCGCGCTCCTGACGATTCAGTGCGATCAGCACACCAGCCGCTTGCGCGCCCTGAGCCTGAATGATCTGCATCACTTCACGAATCGCCGTGCCAGCGGTAATCACGTCATCGATGATCAGCACACGACCCGCCAGCGGAGCGCCCACCAAGGTGCCACCTTCGCCATGATCCTTGGCTTCCTTACGGTTGAAACACCAAGGCATATCACGCTGATGGTGCTCAGCCAGCGCCACCGCAGTGGTCGCGGCCAGCGGAATACCCTTGTAGGCCGGACCAAACAGCACGTCGAAGTCGATGCCGCTGTCTACCACGGCTGCGGCGTAAAAACGCCCGAGCTGCGCCAGGGCCAAACCGCTGTCAAACAGCCCGGCATTGAAGAAATAAGGACTGATGCGCCCGGATTTGAGGGTGTACTGACCAAAGCGCAGAACCCCACGCTCGATGGCAAAACGGATGAAATCACGTTGATACGCTTGCATGAAAAAGCCCCGGACAGCACGGATTTACTAGGTAATTTAGCTAATAGAGGTGAGCTCGGGTATCATACACGCACGTGATTTTGGGGGCCATTTATGCGGATCATCAGTGTGAACGTGAATGGTATTCATGCTGCAGTCGAGCGCGGTTTGCTCAGTTGGCTGCAAGCACAGAATGCCGACGTCATCTGCCTGCAGGACACCCGCGCCTCCGCCTTTGAACTGGACGACCAAGCCCTCCAACTGGATGGCTATTTCCTCTATGCCTGCGATGCAGAAGTGCCCAGCCAAGGTGGCGTGGCGCTGTATTCGCGGTTGCAACCCAAGGCGGTAATCAGCGGCCTCGGCTTTGAAATGGCCGATCGCTATGGGCGCTACCTGCAGGCCGATTTCGACAAAGTAAGTATTGCCACCATGCTGATGCCTTCGGGGCAGCAGGGTGATGAAAGCTTGAATCAGAAATTCAAGTTTATGGACGACTTCACCCATTATTTGGACAAGCAGCGCCGCAAGCGCCGCGAGTACATCTATTGCGGCTCGTTCTACGTGGCGCATCAGAAGCTCGACGTGAAGAACTGGCGCGACTGCCAGCAATCACCGGGCTTCCTCGCCCCGGAACGCGCCTGGATGGATGAAGTGATTGGCACCATGGGCTATGTCGATGCGCTGCGCGAAGTCAGCCGTGAAGGCGACCAGTTCAGCTGGTGGCCAGACAGCGAGCAGGCCGAATTGCTCAACTTGGGCTATCGCTTCGACTATCAGCTGCTCACGCCCGGCATGCGCCGCAGCATCCGCAGCGCGCGCCTGCCGCGCCAGCCACGTTTCTCGCAGCACGCGCCGCTGATCGTTGATTACGACTGGATGCTCAGCGTCTAGCCTGATCAGCAGACAGCAAAAAGCCGGCTAAACGCCGGCTTTTTATGATGTGCCATCCCTGACCACCACCCTGCGGGTCGTCGCGATGCGACGTTAAAAATCGCTCCCGGCGATTTTTTGCATCTGCGTAACGCTTATTTCACTAAGCGCCAAGCAAAGGGATAACGATAGGCCTGGCCTTCATTGGCCTTGATCCCGGCAATAATCGTCAACACCAGCGCCGCGATGCTGACCAGCACCAACAACGGGAAGCCCACAACAACGACCATCAACAGGAAGCACAGCAGCGCGGCCAGGGCCACGCTGATCTGGAAGTTCAGCGCTTCCTTGCCTTGAGCATCGACGAACGGATCAAGATCCTTCTTGATCTGCCAGACGATCAACGGCCCAAGCAGATTACCAAAGGGAATCACCAGCCCGAGAAAGGCAGCGAAGTGGCAGAACATCGCCCATTGGCGGGCTTCAGGACCGGGAACCGGCTGTGGCGCTTGGGACTCGTCGCTCATGGTGCTTCTCCTTGCGTTACGAACCTGTAGTACAGCTCAATCAGTCAGCCAGAGCCGCTTGCTGCAGCTCGAACAGCTCAGTCATACCTTTCTGCGCCAACGCCAGCATGGCGTTCAGCTCAGCCGGCTGGAATGGTGCGCCTTCGGCAGTGCCCTGCACTTCAATAAAGCCACCGGCGCTGGTCATCACCACGTTGAGGTCGGTTTCGGCGGCGGAATCTTCCAGATAATCCAGATCCAGCACTGGCTCGCCCTGATACATGCCTACTGATACGGCAGCAATCATCTGCTTGAGCGGATCACCACCTTTCAGACCGCCACGTTTCTTGATCACTTTCAGCGCGTCGACCAGGGCCACCATGGCACCGGTAATAGACGCGGTGCGGGTGCCGCCGTCAGCCTGGATCACGTCGCAGTCGACGTACAGGGTGTTCTCGCCCAGCTTCGACATATCCAGCGCGGCGCGCAGCGAACGGCCGATCAAACGCTGGATTTCCAGGGTACGGCCGCCCTGCTTGCCACGGCTGGCTTCACGCTGGTTACGGTCGCCAGTGGCGCGCGGCAGCATGCCGTACTCGGCGGTCAGCCAACCCTGGCCCTGGCCCTTGAGAAAGCGCGGAACTCCCGACTCGACACTGACCGTGCAAATCACTTTGGTATCGCCAAATTCCACCAGCACCGAACCCTCGGCATGCTTGGTGTAGTTGCGGGTGATGCGAATCGAGCGCAACTGATCGGCGGCGCGGCCACTAGGACGTTTCATCTAGGAATTCCTGCTCTGAATAAAAAATCTGCTCGGCATTATAGGGCCGTAAGCCCGTAGCGGGTGTGCCGAATTGGGAGCGCCCGACGCACTGCGCTACAATCCTGCGCCTTTCGTTCCAACTTTTCGCGAGGTTCACCCATGATCCACAGCATGACAGCCTTCGCCCGCGCCGAGCAGGCCGGTGCCAACGGCACCCTGAGCTGGGAGCTGCGCTCGGTCAACCATCGCTACCTGGAACCCCATCTGCGCTTGCCGGAAAGCTTCCGCGACCTCGAAGGCGCGGTACGCGAAGCGCTGCGTAACGGCCTGTCGCGAGGCAAAGTCGAATGCACCCTGCGCTTTAGCGACGATAATGCCGGCAAAGCCCTGCAAGTCGACCTGGAACGCGCTGCACAGCTAATCGCCGCCGCCGAAAGCGTGGCTGGCCTGATCAAGCAGCCGGCCGCACTCAACCCATTGGAAGTACTTGGCTGGCCAGGCGTACTGGTGGCCGATGCAGCCGACCCGCAAGCATTGAATCAGAGCGCCCTGAGCCTGTTCACCGAGGCGTTGACCGAACTGAAGAACGGCCGCGAACGCGAAGGCAGCGAGCTGGCCAAGCTGCTCAATGAGCGCCTGGACAGCATCCTCGAGCAGGTAGTTGCCCTGCGCGAACTGGTACCGCAGATGCTCGCCGGACAACGCCAGAAGATTCTCGACCGCTGTGCCGAGATGCAGGCCGAGCTGGACCCACAGCGCCTGGAGCAGGAACTGGTGATCCTCGCGCAGAAAAGTGATGTCGCCGAAGAGCTGGACCGCCTCAGCACCCATGTCAGCGAAGTGCGCCGCGTGCTGAAAACCGGTGGGCAAGCCGGCCGGCGCCTGGATTTCCTCATGCAGGAACTCAACCGCGAAGCCAACACCCTCGGTTCCAAGGCCTTCGACACTCGCAGCACCCAGGCGGCGGTAAACCTTAAAGTGCTGATCGAGCAGATGCGCGAACAAGTGCAGAACATCGAATAAGCCCGACCGCCACTGCTACTCTCTGAACAACGCGTTCCAGGATTGATCCATGAGCATAACCACCGGCACCCTCTACATCATTTCCGCCCCGTCCGGCGCGGGCAAGACCAGCCTGGTCAAAGCGCTGATCGACAGCGAGGCGCAGATTCGTGTGTCCGTCTCGCACACCACCCGCGCCATGCGTCCTGGCGAAGTGGACGGGGTGAACTACCACTTCGCCAGCCGCGAGCAGTTTCACGCCATGCTCGACAAGACCGAGTTCCTCGAACACGCGGAAGTCTTCGGCAACCTCTATGGCACCTCGCAGGAATGGGTCAAACAGACCCTGCGCGAAGGCTTCGACCTGATTCTGGAGATCGACTGGCAAGGCGCGCAGCAAGTACGTCGGCTGATGCCGGAAGCCAAATCAATCTTTATTCTGCCGCCGACCCAGGAAGCGCTGCGCCATCGCCTGACCAACCGCGGCCAGGACAGCGGCGAGATCATCGAGCGACGCATGCGTGAAGCCGTCAGCGAGATGAGCCACTACGTCGAATACGATTACCTGCTGATCAACGACGACTTCGCCCACGCCTTGAGCGATCTGAAGGCGATTTTCCGCGCCAATCAGCTGCTGCAAGGCCCGCAACAGCAACGCCACAGCGGTTTGCTCAGCGAGTTACTGGTCTGACTTATCGCGCTGCGACAAATCAAAGCTTCCCTTAATGCTGGTGATTTTTTAGACTATCCAGTCCGCTCGCCCATTTGGGCCCAGCTCTATTACGCATTTGCTACGAGGAACACCATGGCCCGCGTTACCGTCGAAGATTGCCTGGATCACGTTGATAACCGCTTCGAGCTGGTCATGCTCGCTACCAAGCGTTCGCGCCAACTGGCTACCGGTGGCAAAGAGCCGAAGCTGGCTTGGGAAAATGACAAGCCGACCGTAGTCGCGCTGCGCGAAATCGCCGCTGGCCTGATGAGCTACGAGGTCATCGCGCAAGACGATATCGTCGAAGAAGAACCACTGTTTGCTGCATTCGAGGAAGAGGCTAACGAGCCTCTGTAAGCCTATGCCGGGTCGACGTCGTCAGGCGCAGGGTCATCTGAATCGGCAAGGGGAACGCCCATGCCGAGCATAGACGCCCTCGCCGACAGACTTTCGAGCTACCTCGACGGCGACCAGGTCAATCTGGTTCGCCGCGCTTATTTCTACGCCGAACAAGCCCACGACGGCCAACGCCGCCGCAGCGGCGAAGCCTACGTCACCCATCCCCTAGCAGTGGCGAGCATCCTGGCTGACATGCACATGGACCATCAGAGCCTGATGGCAGCGATGCTGCATGACGTGATCGAAGACACCGGTATCGCCAAAGAAGCCCTGGACGCCCAGTTCGGCGAATCCGTGGCGGAACTGGTTGATGGGGTCAGCAAACTGACCCAGATGAACTTCGAAACCAAGGCCGAGGCCCAGGCCGAGAATTTCCAGAAGATGGCCATGGCCATGGCCCGCGATATCCGGGTGATTCTGGTCAAACTGGCCGACCGCCTGCACAACATGCGCACCCTGGAAGTGCTGTCCGGCGAAAAACGCCGACGCATCGCCAAGGAAACCCTGGAAATCTACGCACCGATTGCCAACCGCCTGGGCATGCACAGCATGCGCATCGAGTTCGAAGACCTGGGCTTCAAGGCCATGCACCCGATGCGCTCCGAGCGCATCCGCACAGCGGTCAAGCGTGCTCGGGGCAACCGCAAGGAAATCGTCAACAAGATCGAAGAGTCGATCACCCACTGCCTGGCCCGTGAAGGCATGGAAGGCGAGGTGATGGGCCGCGAGAAGCACCTCTACGGCATCTACCAGAAGATGCGCGGCAAGCGCCGGGCGTTCAACGAAATCATGGACGTCTACGCCTTCCGCATCGTCGTCGATAAGGTCGACACCTGCTACCGCGTGCTTGGCGCCGTGCATAACCTGTACAAGCCCCTGCCCGGCCGCTTCAAGGATTACATCGCAATCCCCAAGGCCAACGGCTACCAGTCGCTGCACACCACGCTGTTCGGCATGCACGGCGTACCGATCGAAATCCAGATCCGCACCCGCGAGATGGAAGAGCTGGCCAACAACGGCATTGCCGCGCACTGGCTGTACAAATCCAACGAGGAAGACCAGCCCAAGGGCAGCCACGCCCGCGCGCGGCAGTGGGTCAAGGGCGTGCTGGAGATGCAGCAACGCGCCGGCAACTCGCTGGAATTTATCGAGAGCGTGAAGATCGACCTGTTCCCCGACGAGGTCTACGTGTTCACGCCCAAGGGCCGCATCATGGAGCTGCCAAAAGGCTCCACGGCGGTCGACTTTGCTTACGCGGTGCACACCGACGTCGGCAACACCTGCATCGCCTGCCGCATAAACCGCCGCCTGGCGCCGCTGTCGCAAGCCCTGGAAAGCGGTTCGACGGTGGAAATCGTCACTGCGCCGGGTGCACGACCAAACCCGGCCTGGCTGAGCTTCGTGGTCACCGGCAAGGCGCGCACGCATATTCGCCACGCCCTGAAACTGCAGCGCCGCTCGGAATCCATCAGCCTTGGCGAACGCCTGCTGAACAAGGTGCTCGCCGGTTTCGACAGCCGCGTCGACAAGCTTTCGCCCGAGCGGGTGCAGGCGGTGCTCGCCGAATACCATCAGGACGTCATCGAAGACCTGCTGGAAGACATCGGCCTGGGCAACCGCATGGCCTATGTGGTGGCGCGCCGCCTGCTCAGTGACAGCAACGAAGCCCTGCCGAGCAGCGAAGGCCCACTGGCAATTCGCGGCACCGAGGGCCTGGTGCTGAGCTACGCCAAGTGCTGCACGCCAATTCCGGGCGACCCGATTGTCGGCCACCTGTCCGCCGGCAAAGGCATGGTGGTGCACCTGGACAGCTGCAAGAACATCGGCGAGATCCGCCACAATCCGGAAAAATGCATCCAGCTGTCCTGGGCCAAGGACGTTACCGGCGAGTTTAATGTCGAGCTGCGTGTCGAGCTTGAGCACCAGCGCGGCCTGATCGCCCTGCTGGCCGGCAGCGTGAATGCCGCCGACGGCAATATCGAGAAGATCAGCATGGACGAGCGCGATGGCCGCATCAGCGTCGTGCAGCTGGTGGTCAGTGTGCATGACCGTGTGCACCTGGCCCGAGTGATCAAGAAGCTGCGCGCCCTGACCGGGGTAATTCGCATCACCCGTGCGCGCGCCTGATCGGCCAAGCCCAAAATTGAACAGCGCAATCAGCCGCCAGCTGTACTTTGACAGCCGCTGTGGCTTTCACCCAACCTAGGCAATCTAACTGGCAGCGCGCCCATGTGCGCTGCAGTGTTCCTCCACATCAGCTTTACAGGAGTTCCCATGAGCAAGAGCGTTATCACCAGCGACAAGGCCCCAGCCGCAATCGGCACCTACTCCCAGGCGATCAAGGCGGGCAACACCGTGTACATGTCCGGGCAGATCCCGCTGGACCCGAAAACCATGGAACTGGTGGAAGGCTTCGAAGCCCAGACCGTGCAGGTGTTCGAGAACCTCAAAGCAGTCGCCGAAGCTGCAGGCGGTTCGTTCAAGGACATCGTCAAGCTGAACATCTTCCTCACCGACCTGTCGCACTTCGCCAAGGTCAATGAAGTCATGGGCCGTTACTTCGAGCAGCCCTACCCAGCCCGTGCGGCCATCGGCGTAGCCGCCCTGCCACGCGGTTCGCAGGTGGAAATGGACGCTATTCTAGTTCTCGAATAAGCCCCTCGGCGGGGCCGCTGCCCCGCCCTTCCCTCTTGAGGACGCCGCATGCGTTGCCTGTTTGTTGCCCTGCTCACCGGCGTCCTGCTCAGCGGTTGCGCCAGCACACCGCAAGACCCAAGCGGCACCTGGATCAACCAGGCAGCCATTGAAGCTGCCGTCGAAAGCGGCAACCTGCGCGAAGCCCTGCTGGCCTACGGCCCCAATCTGGAATGGCAAATCGACAACCAGCGTCAGCTGGCCAGCTTCAGCAATGGTTTCGAGCGCGGCGAAGGCAGCTTCGCGCGCCAGGCCGATGGCCAGCTGCGCGTGCAGTTCTACGGTGACTTTCAGGAAACCCTGAACCTCAGCGACGATGAGCTGGTCCAGGCGCAAAGCGATACCTGGCTGGAACAACGCTTTGTCCGCGCACCTGCCGCGCCAGGGCCGCTGGCGCCACCGGGAAGCAGCTTCGAGCAGGCGTTGTACAGCGCCTACCTGGGCGGTACCTGGTTGATCGAGGAAGGCCTCGGCGAAGGCGGCCTCGTACTGTTCCAGGCCGATGGCAGCCTGCAGGGCCTGCCAGGCGCAGAGCGTTATGCGTTGTGTCTCGCGGGTGACTGCGCGGCCATGAGCGGCGAATTCGACAGCCTCTGGCTGCAACTGGGCGACCAAGGGCAAAGCTGGCTGTTCGAGCGTGAAGGCGATCAGTTGCGCGTCTTTGAAGCGCTCAACCGCTCACAGATCGATGAAATGCCCAGCTACTACAAAGGCCAGCAGCGCTGGCTGTTGGTCAAACGCTAAACCCGCGCAAAACGCCAAGCTACAGCTGCTGCAGAATCACCCGGTAACCCTCGCGGTAGCTCGGATATTGCGGCGCCCAGCCCAGGGCGCGGGCGCGGGCGTTGCTGCAACGCTTGCTACCTGAGCGGCGTACCGTCGACTGCTCGGACCAATGGCTGACATCCAGCTGCTCGCGCAACCAGGCCACCACCTCGTGCAGCGGCGCCGGCTGATCGTCGACGCCGATATAGCAGTCATCCAGCGCCACGCCTCGGGCATCGGCCTGCAGCAGATAGGCCAGTAGCCCCGCCGCGTCATCGACATGGATGCGGTTGCCATACAGCGGCGGCTCACTGACCACCCGATAACCCTGGCGCACCTGCTTGAGCAACCATTCGCGGCCTGGGCCGTAGATGCCGGTGAGGCGTACCAGGCTGACGGGCAGCCCGCTATGCAAGGCCAGCTGCTCGGCCTCGCGCATGATCCGTCCGGAGTAGCTATCAGCCTCTGCAGGCGAGTTTTCATCCACCCACTCGCCGAGCTGTTGGCCATACACGCCGCTGCTGGAGACAAACAGCAGGCGCTTGGGCCGTTGGCCCTGTTGCGCCAGCCAACCCAGCACGCGGCGCAGGCCGTCGACATAGGCGGAGCGGTAGCCGGCCTCGTCGTGTTCGGTGGCGGCCGCGCAATACACCAGGTAATCAAGCGGTTCGCTCGGCCAGGCGGCCGGGCAGGCATCGGCATGCAGATCACCGGCAACCGGGCGAATGCCCTGCGGCAGCAGCTGAACGCTGCGGCGCAGGCCGTACACCGTCCAGCCTGCAGCGCTTAGCTGCTGACCCAGACGGCTGCCGACATCACCACAGCCGGCGATCATCAGTGTCTTACTCATCGTTGCGTATTCCTTAGGCTCTGTTGCTCATCAGGGCAACAGTGCCACCAAGCTGGCCTGCTGCACCAGCTCCAACAGCGGCTGCGGATACACACCGAGGAAGAACGCCAGCACGGCGACGAACAGCAGCATCATGCCGCCGGCGCGCTGCGCCCAGTTGAACGGGGCATCGTGACGGCGCAGATTCGGCTCGACCATAAACAGGGTGACCATCACCCGCAGGTAATAGAACACGCCAATGGCGCTGCCGATTACCAGAGCGGCGAGCAGCCACCACTGCTGCGATTGCACACCGGCGGCGACCACATAGAACTTGCCGATAAACCCAGCCGTCAGCGGAATACCGGCCAGTGACAGCATCATCACAGTGAGCACAGCGGTCAGGTACGGACGGCGCCAGAACAGCCCGCGGTATTCGTAGAGGGCATCGGCATCACGACCGTTGTAGGGCGTCGACATCAGGGTGATCACGCCGAACGCACCCAAGCTGGTCAGCACATAGGTGGCCAGGTACACGCCAACCGCTTCCACGGCCAAGCCCTTGCTGGCAATCAGCGCCACCAGCAGGTAGCCAAAGTGAGCGATTGAGGAATAACCGAGCAGGCGCTTGAGGTTGTTCTGCAGCAGTGCCAGCAGGTTGCCGAAGATGATCGAGGCGATGGCGATTAGCGTCAGCAGGTCATTCAACCAGCCGCCTGCGGTGGCCGGCGACATCTGATACAGACGCAGCAGCACGGCAAACACCGCGACCTTACTGGCGGTGGCGAGGAAGGCTGCCACCGGAGCCGGCGCGCCCTCGTAAACGTCCGGCGTCCACAAGTGGAACGGCACCAGCGACAGTTTGAAGGACAGGCCAATCAGCATCATGCCCACGCCCAACTGCGCCAGCATGCTCGGCAGGCCATCGGCAGCCAGCTTGGCGCCGATGCCGGCGAAGGTCAGGTTGCCCGACTCGGCGTACAGCAGCGCCATGCCGAACAGCAGAAACGCAGAGCCGGCGGCGGACAGCACCATGTACTTGATGCCGGCTTCCAGCGAACGCTTGTTGAAGAAGGCGTAAGCGATCATGCCGTAGGTCGGCACCGAGAGCAGTTCCAGGCCAATAAACAGGCCTGCCAGATGCTGCGCGCTGACCAGCACCAGACCGCCGGCGGCGGACAGCAGCATCAGCAGGTACAGCTCTTCACGGTTGCCTGGATAGCCCTTGCCGGACTCACCGCCCAGGTAGGCGTGGGTCAGCGTCACACAGGCCAGGGTCGCGGCCAGCACCAGAGCCATGTAGTAGCAGGCGAATTTATCCACCAGCAGCAGCGGCGTAACCTCAATGGGCGTTACGCCCAGGGCCGGCAGAAGCGACAGCAGCGCCAGGTTGAGGCCCAGCACCGAGAGGCCGAAGGTCAGCGTGTGGTTGCGCTTCCAGGCGATGGCCAGCATCACCAGCACCACCGTGGCACTGGTGATCAGCAGCGGCAGCAGCGCGATAAAGTGTTGAGTCGTGAATTCCATACGCTACTTACCGGGCCGGAACAGGTTGATTGAGGGCACTACCCAGCCACTGCTGCACGCCTTGCATGCTGGCGGCGGAGGTGTCGAGCACCGGCTGTGGGTAAACACCGAGCAGGATCAGCAGCACAGCGAGGCCGAGCACCATGCTCAGCTCACGTAGCTGCAGGCCAGGCAAGGCAGTGTCCGCCTTGGCCGGGCCGAAGTAGGCGCGGTGAATCATGATCAGCGAGTAGACCGAGCCGAACACCAGACCGGTGGCGGCCAATACGGTGACCCATGGCGCGCTCTGGAAGCTGCCGATCAGAATCAGGAACTCACCAACGAAGTTACCGGTACCCGGCAGGCCCAGCGCCGCAGCGGCAAAGAACAGGCTCAGCGCCGGCAGCCAGGGCATACGCGCCCAAATGCCGCCCATCTCACGCATATCACGAGTATGCAGGCGCTCGTACAGCTGACCGCAGAGGATAAACAGCGCCGCGGCGGACAGGCCGTGGGCGAGCATCTGCACCACAGCGCCCTGCAGGGCAATCTCGCTGGCCGAGTAGATGGCGATCAGCACAAAGCCCATGTGCGACACGCTGGAATAGGCCACCAGACGCTTGATATCGGTCTGCGCGAACGACAGCAGCGCGCCGTAGATGATGGCGAACACGCCGAGCCACTGGGCGATTGGCGCAAACTCGGCCGAGGCATTGGGGAACAGCGGCAGGGCAAAACGCATCAGGCCGTAGGCCGCGGTTTTCAGCAGGATACCGGCCAGATCCACCGAGCCGGCTGTCGGCGCCTGGGCGTGGGCGTCCGGCAGCCAGGAGTGGAACGGCACCACAGGAAACTTCACCGCGAAGGCGATAAAGAAGCCGAGCATCAGGATGTACTCGGTGCCGGCCGCCATCTTGGTGGTCAGCAGATCGGCATAGTTGAAGGTCAGCACACCGGTCTGGTCGAAGTGCACAAACACCAGGCCGAGGATCGCCAGCAACATGATCAGGCCGCTGGCCTGGGTGAAGATAAAGAACTTGGTGGCGGCGGTGATGCGGGTCTTGCCGTCACTGCCGCTATGACCCCAGAGCGCGATGAGGAAATACATCGGCACCAACATCATTTCCCAGAAGAAGAAGAACAGGAACAGATCGACAGCGAGGAACACGCCGACCACGCCGCCGAGAATCCACATCAGGTTGAGGTGGAAGAAGCCGACGCGGTTCTGGATCTCGTTCCACGAGCAGAGCACCGAGAGCACACCGAGCAGGCCGGTGAGGCTGATCATCAGCACCGACAGGCCATCCAGCGCCAGGTGCACGCTGATGCCGAAACGCTCAATCCACGGCACCTGGAACTCGGCCGCCCACTGCGGTGCAGCACCCGGCGCCGGGGCCAAGCTGAAGTCGCCAGTGGCCCACAGCCACAGACTCAGACCGAATAGCAATGCCATGGTCAGCAGGGCGATCCAGCGCGGCAGGATGTTGCCGAAGCGCTCGCACTGCCAGCACAGCAGGCCGCCGATAAAGGGGATCAGGATTAGCCAGGGCAGAATCATGACGGGCTATTTTCCTTAATTCAGAAACAGGAGAACGGCGAGCACCAGCACGGCGCCCCCGGCTATCGATGTGGCGTACCAGCGCACCTGGCCGGTCTCGCTGCGGGCCAGCAAGGCGTGACCGCCTCGCGCCAGACGCGGAATCAGGCCAATGCTGCGGTCAATCGGGTCATGCCCGAGCAGGCGGCAGACCAGCAGATACGGCTGCACAAACAGCTTGTCGTAGAGCCAGTCGAAGCCCCAGGCGGCGAACCACCAGGCCGAGAGGAAACGCCCCGGCGCACTCTGCGCCACCGCGGTGGCGAAACTGCGTTTGCCGAGGAACAGCAGTGCGGCCAGAACGATACCGATGATCGCGATGGCTCCCGAGACGATTTCCAGGCCGATGCGGCCGTCACCACCGGCATGGCCGACGCTCTGCGGCAACACGCCGGCCAGCGGTGGGCTGATCAGCGCGCCAATAAAGGTCGACAGCACAATCAGGGTGACCAGCGGCAGCCAGTGAGCCACGCCATGGCCGGCATGGGCTTCGGTCTTCTGCTCGCCATGGAAGGCGATAAAGATCAGGCGGAAGGTGTACAGCGAAGTCAGGAAGGCGCCCGCGAGGCCGGCATAGAGCAACCACTGATGACCGCTGGCGAAGGCTTCCCAGAGGATTTCATCCTTGGAGTAGAAACCCGCCGTGATCAGCGGCAACGCCGCCAGGGCCGCGCCGCCGACGATAAAGCTGGCGTAGGCCAACGGCAGTTTCTTCCACAAACCGCCCATCTTGAAGATGTTCTGCTCGTGGTGGCAGGCGTTGATCACTGCACCGGAAGCGAGGAACAGCAGGGCTTTGAAGAAGGCGTGGGTCATCAGGTGGAAGATCGCCGCGTCCCAGGCGCCAACGCCCAAAGCGAGGAACATGTAACCGATCTGGCTCATGGTCGAGTAGGCGAGGATACGCTTGATGTCGGTCTGCACCAGCGCGGCGAAACCAGCCAGCACCAGGGTCACGCCGCCGACGATGCCGACCAGTTCGAGAATCTCCGGGGTCAGCAGGAACAGGCCGTGAGTCCGCGCGATCAGGTAAACGCCGGCGGTGACCATGGTCGCCGCGTGGATCAGTGCGGAAACCGGGGTCGGACCGGCCATCGCATCGGCCAGCCAGGTTTGCAGCGGCAGCTGGGCAGATTTACCCACCGCGCCGCCGAGCAGCATCAGCGTGGCGATCCACAGCCAGCTATCCCCTTCCACATACTTCTGCGGCGCCAGCGCCATCAGCTCCTGAATATTCAGGGTGCCCAGATGGAGGAACAGGATAAACAGGCCGATGGCCATAAACACGTCGCCGATTCGGGTGACGATAAACGCCTTCAACGCCGCGTTACCGTTGGCGGTGTGCTTGAAGTAGAAGCCGATCAGCAGGTAGGAGCACAGCCCCACGCCCTCCCAGCCGAAGTACAGCACCAGCAGGTTATCGCCCAGCACCAGCAGCAGCATGCTGAAGATAAACAGGTTGGTGTAGGCGAAGAAGCGCGAGTAGCCCTCTTCACCGCGCATATACCAGCTGGCGAACAGGTGGATCAGGAAACCCACGCCAGTAACCACGCCAAGCATGGTCAGCGACAGGCCATCCAGATAGAGGGTGAAGCTCGGCGCAAACCCGGCCACGCTCATCCACTGCCAAAGCACCTGGGTAAACACGCCGTTTTCCGGCGGATAAAGGTTGAACTGCACGATCACCCAGGCCGCGGTCAGCGCGGACAAGCCCACCGAACCGACGCCGATCAGCGCGGAGAGGTTCTCGGAGAAACGTCCGCGCGAGAAGGCCAGGAAAAACCAGCCCAGCAGCGGAAATACACAGGTCAGGAATAAAAGGTTCATCCGCGCATCTCGCTGGCAGCGTCGACATCGAGGGTGTTGAAGCGGCGATACAGCTGCAACAGGATCGCCAGGCCAATACTGGCTTCGGCGGCGGCCAGAGTGATCACCAGGATAAACATCACCTGGCCGTCAGGCTGGGCCCAACGGCTGCCCGCCACCACAAAGGCCAGGGCGGTGGCATTCATCATCACTTCCAGGCTCATCAGCACAAACAGGATATTGCGCCGCACCATCAGGCCGATCAGGCCGAGGCTGAACAGCACGCCGGCCAACGCCAGGCCGTGCTCCAGGGGAATCGCATTCATGCCGTGGGCTCCTTGGCATCGTGACGGCCGAGGTGATAGGCCGCGACCAGCGCAGCGAGCAGCAGCATCGAAGCCAACTCCACCGCCAGCAGGTAAGGCCCGTACAGGGCGATACCGACGGCCTTGGCATCAATGGTCTGCAAACCGAGGGCCGCACCACTGGGCGACTGGAACAGCACGTAGAGCAATTGCCCCAGCAGCAACGCCGAGAGAATCGCCGGGCCGGTCCAGATGCCCGGCGTCAGCCACTGGCGTTCCTGCTCGACCGCCGCCGGGCCGAGGTTGAGCATCATCACCACGAAGACGAACAGCACCATGATCGCGCCGGCGTAGACGATGATCTCCAGCGCGCCAGCAAACGGCGCGCCGAGGGCGAAGAAGGTCATCGCCACTGCCAGCAGCGAGAGAATCAGGTACAGCAGGGCATGCACCGGATTGCTCGCGGTGATCACCCTGAATGTGGCCGCCACGGCAACGCCGGCGGCGAGGTAGAAAGCGAATTCCATGTCCCCTCCTTAGGGCAGTAGGCCTTTGACGTTGATCGGTTCGGCTTCGTTTTGCGCGGCGCCTTTCGGCTTGCCGGCAATGGCCATACCGGCGACGCGGTAGAAGTTGTAGTCCGGGTTCTTGCCCGGGCCGCTGATCAGCAGGTCTTCTTTCTCGTACACCAGGTCCTGACGCTTGAACTCGCCCATTTCGAAATCCGGAGTAAGTTGGATCGCCGTGGTCGGGCAAGCTTCTTCGCACAGGCCGCAGAAGATGCAGCGCGAGAAGTTGATGCGGAAGAAATCCGGGTACCAGCGGCCATCCGGGGTTTCCGCCTTCTGCAGCGAGATACAGCCCACCGGGCAGGCCACCGCGCACAGGTTGCAGGCCACACAACGCTCTTCGCCGTCGGGGTCGCGTGTCAGGACGATGCGCCCGCGATAGCGTGGCGGCAGGTACACCGCCTCTTCCGGGTATTGCAGGGTGTCGCGCTTGCGAAAGCCATGGCTGAAGACCATGGCCATGCTGCGCAGTTGGGTGTAGGTGCCGTGCACCACATCCCGTATGTATTTGAACATTCTGTGGTTCTCCTTACTGGGCCGCGGCCAGCACGAATGCGCCGGTCACCAGCAGGTTGATCAGGGTCAGCGGCAGGCAGAACTTCCAGCTGAAGGCCATGACCTGGTCATACCGTGGCCGCGGAATCGAGGCGCGCAGCAGGATGAAGATCATGATGAAGAAGCAGGTTTTCAGGGCAAACCAGAAAAACGGAATCTGCGGCAGGATGCCAAACGGCCCGTGCCAACCACCGAAGAACAGGGTTACCAGCAGCGCCGAGATGGTGATGATGCCGATGTACTCACCAACGAAGAACATGCCCCATTTCATCCCGGCATATTCGATGTGGTAACCATCGGCCAGCTCCTGCTCAGCTTCCGGCTGGTCGAAGGGGTGACGGTGAGTCACCGCCACGCCGGCGATAAAGAAGGTACAGAAGCCGAAGAACTGCGGAATGATGAACCAGAGGTTTTCCGCTTGGTAATCGACGATATCGCGCATGTTGAACGAGCCAACCTGGGCGACGATGCCCATCAGCGCCAGCGCCAGAAACACCTCGTAGGACACCGTCTGCGCCGAGGCGCGCAGCGCGCCGAGCAGGGCAAACTTGTTATTACTCGCCCAGCCGGCGAACAGCACGGCATACACCGACAGCCCAGCCATGGCGAAGAAGAACAGGATGCCGATGTTCAGGTCCGCCACGCCCCAGTTCGGGGTGATCGGGATGATCGCAAAGGCCATCAACATGGCGGCGAAGGCGATCATCGGCGCCAGGATAAAGATGAACTTGTCGGCGAACGGCGGCGTCCAGTCCTCCTTGAAGAACATCTTGATCATGTCCGCTGCGATCTGGAACATGCCGAACGGCCCGACCCGGTTGGGACCGTAGCGGTCCTGCCACCAGCCCAGCAGACGGCGTTCGACAAAGCTCAGCAGCGCGCCGCAGACCACCACCACCAGCAGAATCACAATGGCTTTGAGTACGGCGATCAATACGTCCAGCACTTCAGGGGTCAGCCAACTCATTGCGCGGCCTCCTCAATGCGGGTGACCACGCTACCTGCGATCAGCGCCGGCATGCCCGCCAAACCGACTGGCAGGCCGACCACACCGATGGCCAGCTCTTCGGTGATCTGCAGCGGCAGGCGCAGAGTCTGCCCAGCGACCGTCAGGCTAAGCAGCGCGCCATCATTTACGCCCAGACGATCCGCTTCGGCCTTGGCCAGCAACGCGTAAGGTGCGGGAATGCGCTCCTGCAGCGGCGCGGCACCGGCCGAGGTTTCTTCACTGCCAAACAGGTGATGCAGCGGCACAGCCTGCAAGGTGCCCGGTGCCGGGTTAAAGGCGGCCGGTGCGCTGAACCACGGCAGCACCGTGCCTTTGGCTTCCAGCAGACGCACACCGGGATCGCCAGCGCGCAGATGGCCGCCGACTTCGTCCTGAAACTTGTTCCAGGCTTGCGGCGAGTTCCAGCCCGGCGACCAGGCAAATGGAATCTGCTGACGGTCTTCCTTGCTGCCGGAATAGCCTTCCATGGAGAAGGCAAAGGCCGAATCCTGATCCTGCGGCTGGCGCGGCTCGTGCACGCTGATATTGGCGCGCATGGCGGTGCGACCGCTGTAACGGTGCGGCTCACGGGCCAGTTTGAGGCCCTTGATGCGGAAGGTGGCGTTTGGCGCCGCTTCGCCGATACGGGCCAGCAAGCTGTTGCTGGCAGCAACGGCCGCGGTCACCGCATCCAGCTGAGTCCAGTCGAGCGGCTTGCCCTGTAGCGTGCTGTGCAGGGCATGCAGCCAGCGCCAGCCTTCGCGAATCAGGATATTGCCGTCGTAGTAGCTCGGTTCGAACACCTGGAAGAAACGCTGGGCGCGGCCTTCAAAGCTGACCAGGGTGCCATCGCCTTCGGCGAAGCTGGCTACCGGCAGCAGCAGGTGGGCTTTTTCGCTGGTGGCGGTGTGCTGATGATCAGCGACAATCACCAACTTGGCAGCCGTCAAAGCGGCATCGACCTTGGCTGCATCGGCGCGGCGGTACAGGTCGTTTTCCAACACGATCACGGCATCGGCCTGGCCGGATGTCAGCGCCTGCAGCGCCGCATCGACAGACTCGCCCCCCAGCAGGGCCAGGCCCATGCTGTTGGCTTCCGGCACCACCAGGCTGATGGAAGCGTTCTTTTCGCGATTTTTCAGCGCGCTGGCGATATTCGCTGCGGCTTCGATCAGGCTCTTCTCGCCCAGGGATGCGCCAGCAACGATCAGCGGACGCTTGGCTTCAAGCAGCGCTTCGGCAATCAACTGCACCAGCTCACCGACATCCGCATCCAGGCCGTTAACCGCTGGTGCGCTCGGGTCGATGACGTGGGCCACGGCGAAACCGATACGCGCCAAGTCGGCCGGCGCGGCATGCACGCAGGCTTCGGCAATATCATCCAGACGCGTGGCGGTGACGCTGGCGATAAACAGTGGATGCAGCGCGTCCTGGGCGACGTTCTGCACGGCAGCCATGTGCCAGTCCTGAATCTTCGCCGACGCTGCGATTTCAGTGGCCTTGCCCTTGACCGTCTGACGCAGAGCCAGGGCCATCCGTGCGGCGGTCTGGGTGAGGTCTTCACCGAGGATAAACACCGCGTCGTGCTGCTCCACTTCACGCAGGGTCGGCACCGGCAGCGGGCCGTTCTGCAGGATGTCGCGGATCAGACGGATATTTTCCAGCTCACCAGCGGCGATACCGGAGTAGTAGTTGGCCTCGCCGACCAGCTCACGCAGGGCGAAGTTGCTTTCCAGGCTGGCGCGCGGCGAACCGATGCCGATTACGCGTTTGCCCTTGAGCAGCTCGGCGGCCTTGTCCAGCGCGGCGTCGATGCCGAGTTTTTCGCCACCGTCTTTATTCACCAGCAGCGGCTGACGCGGGCGATCAGTGCGGTTGACGTAGCCGTAGCCGAAGCGGCCTCGGTCACAGAGGAAGTACTGGTTCACATCGCCGTTGAAGCGGTTTTCGATGCGCCGCAGTTCGCCGTAGCGCTCGCCGGGGCTGGTGTTGCAGCCGCTGGCGCAGCCATGGCAAATGCTCGGCGCAAACTGCATGTCCCACTTGCGGTTGTAGCGCTCGGAGTGGGTCTTGTCGGTGAACACACCGGTCGGGCAGACCTCGACCAGGTTGCCGGAGAATTCGCTTTCCAGCACGCCGTCTTCGACCCGGCCGAAGTACACGTTGTCATGCGCGCCGTACACACCGAGGTCAGTGCCGCCGGCGTAATCCTTGTAGTAGCGCACGCAGCGGTAGCAGGCGATGCAGCGGTTCATCTCATGAGAGATGAACGGCCCGAGCTGCTGGTTCTGGTGGGTGCGTTTGGTGAAGCGATAACGGCGCTGGTTGTGGCCAGTCATCACCGTCATGTCCTGCAGGTGGCAATGGCCGCCCTCCTCGCACACCGGGCAGTCGTGCGGGTGGTTGGTCATCAGCCACTCGACAACGCTGGCGCGGAACGCCTTGGATTCTTCATCGTCGATGCTGATCCAGGTGTTGTCGGTGGCCGGCGTCATGCACGACATGACGATGCGCCCGCGCGTATCGTTTTCATCGGTGTACTGCTTGACCGCGCACTGGCGGCAGGCGCCGACGCTACCGAGCGCCGGGTGCCAGCAGAAGTAAGGGATATCGAGACCGAGGGACAGGCAGGCCTGCAGCAGGTTGTCCGCCCCATCGACTTCGAAATCTTTGCCGTCTACGTGGATAGTGGCCATGGTTCAGGTTTCTTCTTTGCCCACCGAAGCGGGCTTGGCTAATGGAATCACGTTGTGCTGCGGGGCCAGGTCAGTGGCCGCCAGAGCGCCATTGTTTTACGCGGGGACGAATTGCCCCGTCGTCGCCGGAGCCGCTGAGCTGGCCACGCCAGCCTCGAACTCCGAACGGAAATACTTGATCGCACTGCCCAACGGCTCAACCGCACCCGGTGCATGGGCGCAGAAGGTTTTGCCAGGGCCGAGGAAGTTGACCAGACCGAGCAGCGTGTCGATGTCCTGCTGCGTGCCTTGCTTGCGCTCTAGGGCGCGGAGAATTTTCACGCTCCACGGCAGACCGTCGCGGCATGGGGTACACCAGCCGCAGGACTCGCGGGCGAAGAACTCTTCCATATTGCGCAGCAGCGAGACCATGCTGATGCTGTCGTCCACCGCCAGTGCCAGGCCGGTGCCCATGCGCGTGCCGACCTTGCCGATACCGCCGGCATACATCAGCGCATCCAGGTGCTCGGGGAGCAGGAAGCCGGTGCCGGCACCGCCGGGTTGCCAGCACTTGAGGGTATAGCCATCGCGCATGCCGCCGGCGTAGTCCTCGAACAACTCGCGGGCGCTGACGCCGAAGGGTAGCTCCCACAGACCGGGGTTCTTCACCTTGCCGGAGAAGCCCATCAGCTTGGTGCCGTGGTCTTCACTCTCCGGGCGGGCCAGGCTCTTGTACCAATCCACACCGTTACCAACGACGGCCGGCACGTTGCACAGGGTCTCGACGTTGTTCACGCAGGTCGGCTTGCCCCAAACGCCAACGGCGGCAGGGAACGGCGGCTTGGCGCGCGGGTTGGCGCGGCGACCTTCGAGGGAGTTGATCAGCGCGGTTTCTTCACCGCAGATATAGCGCCCGGCACCGGTGTGCACGAACAGCTCGAAATCGAAACCGCTGCCGAGAATGTTCTTGCCGAGCAGGCCGGCGGCCTTGGCTTCCTCGATGGCGCGATTGAGATTCGCCGCCGCATCGACGTATTCGCCGCGTAGGAAGATGTAACCGCGATAGGCCTTGAGCGCGCGGGCAGAAATCAGCATGCCTTCCACCAGCAGGTGCGGCAGCTGCTCCATCAGCATGCGGTCTTTCCAGGTGTTCGGTTCCATCTCGTCCGCGTTGCACAGCAGGTAGCGGATGTTCATGGATTCGTCGGCGGGCATCAGCCCCCACTTCACCCCGGTGGGGAAGCCGGCACCGCCACGGCCTTTGAGGCCGGAGTCTTTCACCGTCTGCACGATGTCAGCCTGAGCCATCTCACTCAACGCTTTGCGCGCTGCGGCGTAGCCGTTCTTCTGCTGGTACTCCTCCAGCCACACCGGCTGGGCGTCGTCACGCAAGCGCCAGGTCAGCGGATGGCTTTCCTCGCTGCGGGCGATCTTGTTGGCCGGGCCGATGGAGGTCAGCGTCTTGATGCTCATACGTAGGCCTCCAGCAGTTTGGCGACGCCATCAGGTTGCACGTCACCAAAGGTGTCGTCGTCGATCATCAGCGCCGGGGCCTTGTCGCAGTTACCCAGGCAGCACACCGGCAGCAAGGTAAAGCGGCTATCGCTGGTGGTCTCGCCGAGGCCGATACCGAGCTGCTTGTGCATTTCAGCGACGACCGACTCATGGCCACCGACATAGCAGGTCATGCTGTCGCATACGCGGATGATGTGGCGGCCCACCGGCTGACGGAAAATCTGACTATAGAAGGTGGCCACACCTTCGACATCGCTGGCGGGAATACCGAGGATTTCGCCAATCGCATCGGCGGCGCCATCCGGCACCCAGCCACGGGCTTTCTGCACGATTTTCAGCGCTTCGATCGACGCAGCGCGCGGGTCTTCGTAGTGGTGCATCTCATGCTCAATGGCCGCATGTTCGGCTTCGCTGAGGATGAAACGATCAGTCTGAATAAGCGTATTCATAATCAGCGGTCCACGTCAGCCATAACGAAGTCGATACTGCCCAGGTACGCGATCAGGTCGGCGACCATGCTGCCGCGAATCACCGAAGGGATCTGCTGCAGGTGCGGGAAGCTCGGCGTACGAATGCGCGTGCGGTAGCTCATGGTGCTGCCGTCGCTGGTCAGGTAGTAGCTGTTGATGCCCTTGGTCGCCTCGATCATCTGGAAGCTCTCGTTGGCCGGCATCACCGGGCCCCAGGAAACCTGCAGGAAGTGGGTGATCAGGGTTTCGATGTGCTGCAGCGTGCGCTCTTTCGGCGGTGGCGTGGTCAGCGGATGATCGGCCTTGTATGGGCCTTCCGGCATATTGCGCAGGCACTGGTCGATGATCTTGATGCTCTGACGCATCTCTTCCACGCGCACCATGCAGCGGTCGTAGGCATCGCCATTGGCGGCCAGCGGCACTTCGAACTCGAAGTTCTCGTAGCCGGAATACGGTCGCGCCTTGCGCAGGTCGAAGTCGCAGCCAGTAGCGCGCAAGCCAGCACCTGTGGTGCCCCACTCCAGCGCTTCTTTGGTGTTGTACTGCGCCACACCGATGGTCCGCGCCTTGAGGATGCTGTTCTGCAGCGCTGCTTTCTCATACTCGTCGAGGCGCTTGGGCAACCAGTCGACGAATTCTTTGACCAGACGATCCCAACCACGCGGCAGATCGTGGGCGACACCGCCGATGCGGTACCAGGCCGGGTGCAGACGGAAGCCGGTGATGGCTTCGATCACCTTGTAGGCACGCTGGCGGTCGGTGAAGGTGAAGAACACCGGGGTCATCGCGCCGACGTCCTGGATATAAGTGCCGAGGAACAACAGGTGGCTGGTGATGCGGAAGAACTCGGCGAGCATGATGCGGATCACGTCGACCCGCTGCGGCACGGTGATGCCCGCGAGTTTTTCCACGGCCAGCACGTACGGCAGGTTATTCATCACCCCGCCGAGGTAGTCGATGCGGTCGGTGTAGGGAATAAAGCTGTGCCAGCTCTGCCGTTCAGCCATCTTCTCGGCGCCACGGTGGTGATAGCCAACCTCGGGCACGCAGTCGACAATCTCTTCACCATCGAGCTGCAGGATGATGCGGAACGCACCGTGAGCCGACGGGTGATTGGGGCCGAGGTTGAGGAACATATAGTCCTCATGCTCGCTGCCGCGCTTCATGCCCCAGTCTTCCGGCTTGAAGCGCGCGGCCTCTTCTTCCAGCTGCTGTTTGGCCAGGGTCAGGCTGAACGGATCGAACTCGGTGGCGCGCGCCGGGTAGTCCTTGCGCAGCGGGTGACCTTCCCAAGTCGGCGGCATCATGATCCGCGTCAGGTGCGGGTGGCCGCTGAAGTGAATGCCATAGAGGTCCCAGACTTCGCGTTCATACCAGTTGGCATTGGGCCAGATACTGGTGACACTGGGCACATTGAGGTCGCGCTCGTTCAAGGCAACCTTGAGCATGATGTCGCTGTTCCGCTCCAGCGACATCAGGTGATAGAACACGGTGAAATCCGCACCCGGCAGACCGCGACGCTGGGTGCGCAGGCGCTCGTCGACGCCATGCAGGTCATACAGCATGACGTAGGGGCGCGGCAGGTTGCGCAGGAAGGTCAGGATTTCGACCAGCCGCTCGCGGGCCACCCACAGCACCGGCATGCCGGTACGGGTGCTCTGTGCGGTAAAGGCGTCGGCGCCAAAACGGGAATTCAGTTCGACGACCACATCTTGGTCGTCAGCCTTGTACGGCGGTATGGACAGAATGCTGTCTGCAGTCATGGTCTCGGTCGCTATCGGTCAACGGCGTCAGTAGGCGGGCTCAAGCGAGCCCAGGCTCACACTTCGTCGGGGCTACGCAGATTGGTCACGGCGATCCGCTGCTCGCGACGCTGTTCTTTCTGCGAAGGCATGTCGGCACGGTAAACACCCTGATCACCGACTACCCAGGACAACGGCCGGCGCTCCTGACCGATGGATTCCTGCAGCAGCATCAAGCCCTGCAGAAATGCCTCGGGACGGGGCGGGCAACCGGGAATATAGACGTCGACCGGCAGGAATTTGTCGACCCCCTGGACCACGGAGTAGATGTCGTACATGCCGCCAGAGTTGGCGCAGGAGCCCATCGAGATCACCCACTTGGGTTCCAGCATCTGCTCGTACAGGCGCTGGATGACCGGAGCCATCTTGATAAAGCAGGTGCCAGCGATGACCATGAAGTCCGCCTGGCGTGGGGAGGCTCGAATCACTTCCGCGCCAAACCGGGCCACGTCGTGCGGCGCGGTAAAGGCGGTGGTCATCTCCACATAGCAGCAGGACAGGCCGAAGTTATACGGCCATAGGGAGTTCTTGCGCCCCCAGTTCACTGCGCCATTCAGAACATCGGCAAGTTTGCCCATGTAGATGTTCTTGTGGACTTGATCATCTAGCAGCGGGTCGGAAACGGTCTCCCGCTCGCCGACCGGATAGCGCTCATTGGGCGCATCCGGATCGATCCGAGTAAGTTTGTAGTGCATCGCCAAAGCCTCATTGTTTTAGCTTCGCCTGCCGCTCGCGACGGCCCTGAGGTGCCCAATCGAGCGCCCCAATCCGCCAAAGGTAGACAAGACCTGCCAACAGAATTGCTATAAAGACTGTAGCTTCGATCAGCCCAGCCCAGCCGCTTTCGCGCACCGAAACTGCCCAAGCGAAGAGAAAGAGGGCTTCAACGTCGAAGATCACGAAGAGCATCGCGACCAGATAGAATTTGGCTGACAGGCGCAGACGCGCGCTGCCGACGGGCAACATGCCGGATTCAAAGGGCTCATTCTTGCTGCGGCCCCAGGCTTTGCTACCCAGCAGGCTGGACAGGCCAAGCATAAAACCGATGAGCCCGAAGACTCCCAGCAGGAACACAGCAAAAGCCCAGTTATGGGACATGGTCGTTACCGCATCAGGCATGCCGGTACTCCTTGGGTAAAAGGAACGGCTTGTATAATTTTATTGTGGCGAGTGCGAACCCCAAGCTGGGTCGCCCGCAAAGTATGGCCGCAATTCTATTCGCACAACGTTTTAGTAACTAATTATTTTCTGTTCACAAAGCGACATAAATGCGTAGCCAATCGTCAAAACCCTTTCAACACACCAGCCACGGGCGCTGAAGCGCATCAGCAGTTGGTTCCATTGAATACAGCCGCTATGCTTGGCTGCATCTCAATGGATAAAGACTATGACCCTCACCGAACTGCGCTACATAGTCACCCTCGCTCAGGAACAGCACTTCGGCCGCGCCGCCGAGCGTTGTCATGTCAGCCAGCCGACGCTGTCGGTGGGGGTGAAGAAACTCGAAGATGAGCTGGGTGTGCTGATCTTCGAACGCAGCAAGAGCGCAGTGCGCCTGACTCCGGTCGGTGAGGGCATCGTTACCCAGGCGCAGAAGGTGCTGGAGCAGGCCCAGGGCATCCGCGAGCTGGCCCAGGCCGGCAAGAACCAGATGGCCGCGCCGCTGAAAATCGGCGCGATCTACACCGTCGGCCCTTATCTGTTCCCGCACCTGATTCCGCAACTGCACCGCGTCGCGCCGCAGATGCCTCTGTATATCGAAGAGAACTTTACCCACGTGCTGCGCGATAAGCTGCGCAATGGCGAGCTGGACGCGATCATCATCGCCCTGCCGTTCCATGAAGCCGACGTGCTGACCAAGCCGCTGTACGACGAGCCGTTCTACGCCCTGCTGCCGGCCGGCCACCCCTGGGCCGCGATGAAAACCATCGACAGCAAATTACTGAACGACAAGAGCCTGCTGCTGCTCGGCGAAGGCCACTGCTTCCGCGATCAAGTGCTTGAGGCCTGTCCGACCCTGCGCAAAGGCGGCGAAGACAGCGCCAAACACACCACGGTGGAATCCAGCTCGCTGGAAACCATCCGCCATATGGTCGCCTCAGGCCTTGGCGTGTCGATCCTGCCGTTCTCCGCCGTCGACAGCCACCACTACGCCCCCGGCGTGATCGAAGTGCGCCCGCTCAGCCCGCCCACGCCGTTCCGCACCGTGGCCATCGCCTGGCGCGCCAGCTTCCCGCGGCCGAACGCCATCGAAGTGCTGACCGATTCGATCCGCCTGTGCTCGGTGGCCAAACCACTGCCCAAGAGCAGCTAAGACAGGCCATGACCGAGCTGGCCGCGGTTTCTGTCACCGCGCTGAAAGGCGTGGGTGCCGCCCTGGCCGAAAAGCTCGCCAAGGTCGGCCTGGAATCCCTGCAGGACGTGCTGTTCCACTTGCCGTTACGCTATCAGGACCGCACCCGCATCGTACCGATTGGCGCGCTGCGCACCGGTCAGGACGCAGTAGTTGAAGGCATAGTCGCCGGCGCCGATGTGGTCATGGGTCGACGCCGTAGCCTGCTGGTACGCCTGCAGGATGGCAGCGGCACCCTCTCCCTACGCTTCTATCACTTCAGCCAGGCGCAAAAGGAAGGCCTTAAGCGCGGCACGCAGGTGCGTTGCTACGGTGAGGTACGACCAGGCTCATCGGGTCTGGAGATCTATCACCCGGAATACCGCGCGCTGTCCGGCAGCGAACCGATTGCCGTGGAACAGACCCTGACGCCGATCTACCCGACTACCGAAGGCCTGACCCAGCAGCGCCTGCGCCAGCTCAGCGAGCAAGCCCTGGCCCGTTTGGGCCCGCACAGCCTGCCGGATTGGCTGCCGCGCGAACTGGCCGACGATTACCAGCTCAGCCCGCTCGACCAAGCCATCCGTTACCTGCATCGGCCACCGCCGGATGCCGACTTGGAAGAACTCGCCGAAGGCCGCCACTGGGCCCAACACCGCCTGGCCTTCGAGGAACTGCTGACCCACCAACTGTCGCTGCAACGCCTGCGCGAAAGCGTGCGCGCACAGCAGGCCCCGGCGCTGCCCTTGGCGAAAACCCTGCCGCAGCAGTACCTGGCCAACCTGGGTTTTACCCCCACCGGCGCGCAACAGCGGGTCGGCGCGGAAATCGCCTACGACCTCAGCCAGAGCGAACCGATGCTGCGCCTGGTGCAGGGCGATGTCGGCGCCGGCAAGACCGTGGTCGCCGCCTTTGCCGCATTGCAGGCACTGGAAGCCAGTTATCAGGTGGCGCTGATGGCGCCTACCGAGATTCTCGCCGAGCAGCATTTCATCAATTTCAGCAAATGGCTCGCCCCACTGGGTCTGGAAGTCGCCTGGCTGGCCGGCAAGCTCAAGGGCAAGGCCCGCGCCAGTGCTCTGGAGCAGATCGCCGCAGGCGCGCCCATGGTGGTTGGCACCCACGCGCTGTTCCAGGATGAAGTGCGCTTTGCCAAGCTGGCCCTGGTGATTATCGATGAGCAGCACCGCTTCGGCGTGCAGCAGCGCCTGGCCCTGCGGCAGAAAGGCATTGGCGGGCGTATGTGCCCGCACCAGCTGATCATGACCGCCACGCCAATCCCGCGAACCCTGGCGATGAGCGCCTACGCCGACCTCGACACCTCGATCCTTGACGAACTGCCGCCCGGTCGTACCCCGGTGAACACCCTGGTGATCGCCGACAGTCGCCGTCTGGAAGTGGTCGAGCGCGTGCGTTTGGCCTGTAATGAAGGGCGTCAGGCCTACTGGGTCTGCACGTTGATCGAGGAATCCGAAGAACTGACCTGCCAGGCCGCAGAAACCACCTTCGAGGATTTATCGGCGGCGCTCGGCGGGCTGAATGTCGGCCTGATTCACGGGCGCATGAAACCGGCGGAAAAAGCTGCGGTGATGGACCAGTTCAAACAGGGCCAGCTGCAGTTGCTGGTGGCCACCACGGTGATCGAGGTCGGCGTCGATGTGCCCAATGCCAGCCTGATGATCATCGAGAACCCGGAACGCCTGGGCCTGGCCCAGCTGCACCAGTTGCGCGGCCGGGTCGGTCGCGGCAGCGCCGCCAGCCATTGCCTGCTGCTCTATCACCCGCCGTTGTCACAGCTGGGCCGCGAGCGCCTGGCAATCATGCGCGAGACCTGCGATGGTTTCGTTATCGCCGAAAAGGACCTGGAACTGCGCGGCCCCGGCGAGATGCTCGGCACCCGCCAGACCGGCCTGCTGCAATTCAAGGTCGCCGATCTGATGCGCGATGCCGACCTGCTGCCTGCTGTACGCGACGCTGCGCAGGCCCTACTGGAACACTGGCCGCAGCACGTCAGCCCGCTACTTGAACGCTGGTTGCGGCATGGCCAACAATACGGGCAAGTGTGAACCAACGCACAGTGCACCCGTCGCCTGCGCCGCCGATTCACCAGCCCGCTGTTTATACTCGTGAAATTGCTGCCTCAGCCGGATACCGCCATGACTGAACTTGCCCTAGCTACCGACACCGCTCCGCGCCCGCCAGCGGTGATTCTGCAACTACTGGAAAAGCTCGGCCTGCCCTACCAAGTCTGCCGCGACCTGCCCGGCCTACCAGCTGCCCAACGCCTGCAGGCGGTATTACTGGATGACGCCGTGGGCGCGCTGCTGGTGCTCTACCCGCAGAGCCAGCTGCTCGACCTCAACCGCCTGACCGAACTGACCGGGCGCCAATTGACTGCGGTCAAGCCGGAGCGCCTGGAGCGCATGCTCGGCAAGCACAGCCTGAAAGTGCTGCCCGGCCTGCCGCCGCTGACCAGCTCGCCGTGCCTGTATGACGAGCGCCTGCTGCAGGTGCCAAGCCTGTATATCGAGTCCGGCCAACGCGGCGTGCTGCTGGAGCTGAGCACCGACGCCTTCAAGACCCTGCTGAGCAAGGCCAGCGCCGCGCGTTTTGGCGAGCCTCTGAGCAATATCCGCCTGAACCTCGATCGTCCGGACGACGACCGCGCGGAAATCACCCTGGCGGTACAGGCCTTTACCGCACGGCGCATCCAGCAACGCCTGGAAGAAACCATCGAAATTCCACCGCTGCCGGAAACCGCGCAGAAAATCATCAAACTGCGCGTCGACCCGGATGCCACGGTGGACGACATCACCGGAGTGGTCGAAACCGACCCCGCGCTGGCCGCTCAGGTGGTCAGCTGGGCCGCCTCGCCCTACTACGCCGCACCCGGCAAGATCCGTTCGGTGGAAGACGCCATCGTCCGCGTGCTGGGCTTCGACCTGGTGATCAACTTGGCCCTAGGTCTCGCTCTGGGCAAAACCCTGAGCCTGCCCAAGGACCATCCGCAACAGGCCACGCCGTACTGGCAACAGGCGATCTACAGCGCTGCGGTGATCGAAGGACTGACCCGCGCCATCCCGCGCGCACAGCGCCCGGAAGCCGGCCTGACCTATCTCGCCGGCCTGCTGCACAACTTCGGCTACCTGGTGCTGGCGCATGTGTTTCCGCCGCACTTCTCGCTTATCTGCCGCCACCTGGAGGTCAACCCGCACCTGTCGCACAGCTATATCGAGCAGCATCTGCTCGGTATCAGCCGCGAACAGATCGGCGCCTGGCTGATGCGCTACTGGGATATGCCGGAAGAACTGGCCAGCGCCCTGCGCTTCCAGCACGATCCCGAATACACCGGCCCCCACGCCACCTACCCAAACCTGGTGTGCCTGTCGGTCAGCCTGCTGCGCAATCGCGGCATTGGTGCCGGCCCGCAGAGCGAGATTCCGCAAAGCCTGTTCGACAACCTCGGCATCAGCCGGGACAAGGCCGAAGAAGCCGTGAGCAAGGTGCTGGCCGCCGAAGTCGCGCTGCGCGAACTGGCGGCGCAATTCCACCCCGCACACTAAAGCGCAGAAAGCACAAAGGGGCCTACGGGCCCCTTTGTCGTTTCAGCCGACCAACTACTTCTTCAGCTGGGCACGCCGTGCGGCAAACAGCTCCGGCAGCACCTGCACGCTGCTATCGAGCAACTGCGCTACGGCTGGCTGCTCATACAGGGCGGCGTATTCGGCCAGCTTTTCGCTGGGCATCTGCCGGTAGGCATAGAGCATAAAAGACTCCACCGCCTCGGAGCTTGAGGCCCGCAGCGCGTCTTCCTGAGCCTTGGTCTGGCTGCTCAGGGCTTTCTCGTCGATACTTTCGCCACGGCTCTGCAGCGCCAGAAACGCCTGGGTCTTGCCGACTTCATAGCGCAACAGGGTGGCCAGGGTGGTGGTGTGCGCGGCGGCATCCAGGCGCCGCACCAGAGCCAGACGCTCCTCACGCGGCGGCCGCGCGCCCAGTTGTTTGCGATAGGCCGCCAAGCCTTCCGCTCCGCCCTCACCGACCGAGCGCTCGGCGGTAGTAAAGTCCTGCGCCAGCGGGCTTTCCAGCAGGCTCTTGGCCTGTACCAGCTGGGCTTGATCGAGCTTAGCGGTCAGCTTCTTGGCCAAGTCCAGGCACAAGCCATCGGCGGCAAACACCTTGGCCAACTGCGCTTGCTGTTTATCGTCCAGGCCACGCTGCACCAGCGGCGCGCTCTGCTCGCAGAGCAAACGAATGCCTGCCAGCTCGAATAACGGCGCAAAGGCTTCGGCTTTGGGGGGCGCGGCATGGACAAGGGAGGTGGAAAACAGCAGGGCAATCAGCAGAAAACGCATGGGTAAACTCTCACTAGGGCTATGCCCAGCCTAGCGAATGCGGTGCGCGCAGGCCAGCCCTGGCGCGCACAGCTGCGGATCAGGCAGCTTTTTTGGCGGCGTCTTTCTTCTTCGGCATCAGGTATTTGGTCAGGCCCTGGAACCAGATCACCAGCGCCGGGTTGCCGTGGATCTGGATGTCCTTGTTCTGAATGCCCTGCATAAACGCCAGCTGCTTGTTTTTCGCGCTCATGGTGGCGAAACCATAGGCGGCATCCTTGAAGCCGAGGGCGAACGCCGGCTCAGTAGCCGGGCCGCGCTTGCTGGTGATGCGCTGGTCTTTGACAATGAAGTGGCGGGCAACTTTGCCGTCCAGAGTGTGCAGCTGGAAGACCATATCGCGGTCCAGCAGTTGCTGTTGGAATGCTGGGTTTTCGCGGCTGGCCTTGGCCATCAGACGGCCCAGCATCCACAGAAGAAAACGGAATTTCATGCGCGAGGCCTCGCAAAGGGTAGGGAAAAGGCGGCGCATTGTAGCGGTTTGCGGCGGGGACTACATCCGGCTGAAAGAAGGGCGTGAACACGCTAGCCGGGGTGGTGCAGCCCGGAGCCAAAGGCCCCGGGCCTGAGGACTCAGTTGACCGCGTCTTTCAGGGACTTGCCCGGTTTGAAGGCGACGGTGTTGCTGGCCTTGATCTTTACCGGCTCGCCGGTTTGCGGGTTTTTACCGGTGCGAGCACCGCGGTGGCGTTGCACGAAAGTACCGAAGCCCACCAGGGTCACGCTGTCCTTGCGGTTCAGTGCGTTGGTGATTTCTTCAAGTACTGCGTTAAGTACACGGTTTGCCTGATCTTTAGTCAGATCCGCCTTATCGGCGATAGCGGCGGCGAGTTCCGGTTTACGCATAAATGCCTCTTTACGGTTTTTTGTTGTTGTGTCCGGGCTGCTCTGCGCGAGCAGATACCAAGGCGCCGCAGCAGCTCTAGGCTGCGGCAGACTGAGGGAGGATGGCATGCCATTGGGCCCTGCGCCAGTCTTGCCCGACAGTTAAACCAGGCAACTTTGTGGCATACCCGACAGAACAGCCGCCATTTAGGCCAATAGCGCAGGCAACAGCTTATTCAGAGCCAATTTTTCCTGCACGGCCGTACCGGTCAGCGCATAACCGAGCAGCGCGCCGCTGCTGTCATGGCACAGCGCCTTGATATCGGCGCCGCTGCCCTCGACGCTCCACTCGCCTTGCAGGCCGCGCGGTGGCGGCGATACCACCAGCGGGCAGACCGGAGTTTTTACCGTCACCGGCATGGGCCCGTAGGTCACCGCCGTTGGGGTGCCAGCAAGGGTTTGCGCCAGCGCGCGGGCGCTGGTCATCAGCGGCATGACGTAGAGCAGGTTGATCCCATCGACCTCGGCGCAATCGCCCAGGGCGTATATATTGGCGTGAGAGGTGCGCAGCTGGCGGTCCACCACCACCCCACGATTGACCGCCACCCCGGCGGCGGCGGCCAGTTCGATACGCGGACGCAGCCCCACAGCTGAGAGCACCAGATCGCACTCGATCAGCGTGCCGTCGGACAGGTGCGCTTCCAATGCATCACCTTTGTGATTCAGGCTGGCCAGCACCGGACCGAGGTGAAAACGCGCACCCAACCCTTCCAGACCGGCTTGAACTGCAGCGGCGGCAGCCGGATGCAGCAGGCCGGGCATCACCTGTTCGCAGGGTGCAACCAGTTCGACCTGGTAGCCGCCCAGGCTCAGGTCATTGGCAAACTCGCAACCTATCAGCCCGGCGCCCAGCAGCAGGACGCGCTGCTTGCCGGCAGCCGCCGTGCGAAAGCGCGCGTAATCTTCTAGATCATTGATCGAGTAGATCGCATCGTCGGCATCACCTTGCACCGGCACACGAATCACCTCGGCGCCCCAGGCCAGCACTAGGTCGCGGTATGGCACGGCCTCTTCACCGATCCACAGCTGGTTATGGCCAGGGTCGATGCCGCTGATGCGGGTATGGGTGCGCACTTCCGCCTTGAGCTGTTCAGCCATGGCGCCCGACTCGGCCATGCTCAGGCCATCGGCATCCTTGTTTTTGGCAAAGCCGGTGGACAGCATCGGCTTGGAATACGAGCGACCGTCGTCGGCAGTGATCAGCAACAGCGGGGTTTCGCTGTCCAGCTTGCGAAACTCACGGGCCAGGTTGTAGCCGGCCAGGCCGGTACCGACGATGACGACAGGTGCACTCATGCTGCATTCCTCACACAGGCCGCGCATTGCGGCGGCCGTAATAGATTTCAGGGCTGACGCGGCTCAGGTGATTTCGATCATCTCGAAATCCAGCTTGCCGACGCCGCAATCGGGGCACAGCCAATCGGCGGGAATATCTTCCCAGGCCGTGCCAGGGGCGATGCCTTCCTCGGGTAGGCCGAGGGCTTCGTCATAGATAAAACCGCACACCACACACTGCCACTTGCGCATAGCCACCTCGGCGCTTATCTAGCTCGTTCGGGGTATTCAGTATGCGCACTCGCTAAACAAAACGGCGACCCTTGGGTCGCCGCTTGTCACAGCCTGGACTCAACCGATTTCGATCATTTCGAAATCAAGCTTGCCTACGCCACAGTCGGGGCACAGCCAGTCTTCCGGGACATCCTGCCAGAGCGTGCCGGCGGCGATGCCTTCATCAGGCCAGCCCTGGCTCTCGTCGTATATCAGTCCACAGACCACACATTGCCACTTCTTCATAACTACCTCAGGCGGATCACACGGCTATTGCGCCGGGGAAACTACCGTATATGCGCAGGTGCGCCAAGCCGCCGGGCGATGAATAGCCGGCCGCAACGGCCAACCAAAGTCGGGTTCTGCCCAGCGTAGCGGCCAATCGACGCGGCCGGAGCCACCTGTCCGGGCGCAAGGGCCATGTTAGACTCGCGCGCCTCTGCTTACGGTGAAACCTGCTCGTGCCCCACGCCACCCTCGCCCATCCGCCGCGCTGGCTGACTGCCAGCCAACTGCACCCTGCGCCCACTGTCGCGGTGCGCGACTGGCTATTCAATGAGGATTCGCTGACGCGGCGGCTGACCGCGCTGTCAGCCGATGGCTTCAGCGTCACCCCGCTGCAGGAAGGCTGGCAGCGCCTGCGCAGCGATGAATGCAGCGCGCTGGGCGTGGTTAACGGCAGCCAGGGCTGGGTGCGCGAGGTGTACCTGCGCGGTCACGGCCAGCCCTGGGTATTCGCCCGCAGCGTGGCGGCGCGCAGCGTACTGGAAGGCTCCGGCCTGGCGCTGGATCAACTCGGCAGCCGCTCGCTGGGTGAGTTGTTGTTCAGCGACCGCGCCTTCGATCGCGGCGAACTGCAGGTATGCCGCTACCCGGCCCAGTGGCTGCCAGCAGAAGCCCACAGCGAGCGCCTGTGGGCGCGCCGCTCGTGCTTTAGCCGTGGCGCGCTGGGGGTGCTGGTGGCCGAGGTATTTCTGCCCGAATTCTGGGCCACTGCCGCCATCGAGCCGTAGGATGGGGCGGGCCGCGTAGGTTGAGCGTAGCGATACCCATCACCTACGCCCCATCGCGCGCCGCGCTCCGTATAATCAGCCGCAACCCGCATGGAGACGCGCTCGATGTATACCCGCCTGCTGCACTCACTCAACCGCCTGCACCCACGCGCCTGGGACTTTATCCAGCTGATGCGCCTGGACAAGCCCATCGGCATCTACCTGCTGCTGTGGCCAACGCTGTGGGCCTTGTGGGTGGCGTCCGAGGGCGTACCGAGCGCGAAAAACCTGTTTATCTTCGTGGTGGGCGTGTTGCTGATGCGCGCCGCGGGCTGTGTGATCAACGATTACGCTGATCGCAACTTCGACGGCCGCGTCAGCCGCACCAAAGCCCGTCCGCTGGCCAGTGGCAAGGTGCAGCCGCGCGAGGCGCTGATTCTGTTCGCCGTGCTGGTGGCGGCCAGCTTCGTGCTGGTGCTGTTTACCAACGCCACCACCATCTGGCTGTCGTTCGGCGGCCTGGCCCTGGCCGCCTGCTACCCCTTTATGAAGCGCTACACCTTCTATCCGCAGGTAGTGCTGGGCGCGGCATTCTCCTGGGGCATGCCGATGGCTTTCAGCGCTGTAACTGGAGAGATGCCGCCGCCGGAAGCCTGGCTGCTGTATATCGCCAACCTGCTGTGGACGGTGGCCTACGACACCTACTACGCCATGGCCGACCGCGAGGACGACCTGAAGATCGGCGTGCGCTCCACCGCCATTCTGTTTGGCGATGCCGACCGCCTGATCATTGTCATTCTCCAGGGCCTGGCGCTGCTCTGCCTGCTGCTGGCGGCAGCGCGCTTCGAGCTGGGCCTGTACTTCCACCTCGGCCTGCTGGCAGCCGCCGGCTGCTTTGCCTGGGAGTTTCACAAGACGCGTAATCGCAAGCCGATGGCCTGCTTCAATGCCTTTCTGCACAATCATTGGGCGGGCTTGGCGATCTTTATCGGCCTGGTGCTGGACTATGCCTTGCGCGGCTAGAAAGAAGCTTTGCCGCGCACCTGTCATATCGCTGCAATAATTCCGTTATCTAATGCAGCCCATTACAGCGAGATGACCCGAGGCTTGACCCATGGTTGGCAAGAACATCCTGATCGTCGATGACGAAGCACCGATCCGTGAAATGATCGCCGTGGCCCTGGAAATGGCCGGCTACGAGTGCCTGGAAGCGGAGAACACCCAGCAGGCGCACGCCATCATCGTCGACCGTAAACCCGATCTAATCCTGCTCGACTGGATGCTCCCCGGCACCAGCGGCATCGAACTGGCGCGACGCCTCAAGCGCGATGAGCTGACCGGCGACATCCCGATCATCATGCTCACCGCCAAGGGTGAAGAGGACAACAAGATCCAGGGCCTGGAAGTCGGCGCCGACGACTACATCACCAAGCCGTTCTCCCCACGCGAACTGGTAGCACGCCTTAAGGCCGTGCTGCGCCGCGCAGGCCCAACCGACAGCGAAGGACCGATCGAAGTCGGTGGCCTGCTGCTCGACCCGGTCAGCCACCGCGTCACCATTGACGGTAAACCGGCCGAGATGGGCCCCACCGAATACCGCCTGCTGCAATTCTTTATGACCCATCAGGAGCGCGCCTACACCCGTGGCCAGCTACTCGATCAGGTCTGGGGCGGCAACGTGTATGTCGAGGAGCGCACCGTCGACGTGCACATCCGCCGCCTGCGCAAAGCCCTCGGCGAGGTTTACGAAAACCTGGTGCAAACCGTCCGAGGCACCGGCTATCGTTTTTCCACCAAGAGCTAAGACGGTTAGGATGGCCTGCAGGCCCAGCTTGGGTGTGCATAAAGGATTGATTGGCGGATGAGCTCGAATTGAATCAAGACTGGCGCGGCCCCCTGATACGTCGCTTGTTGCTACTGGTCGGTGCCTGCCTGCTGCTCGGGCTGATCACCGGCGAATACGCCTGGACCCTACTGCTCGGCCTGGCCGGCTACCTCGGCTGGCACCTGCAGCAACTGCTGCGCCTGCACAAATGGCTGCGCACCCGCCAGGGTGACGAAGCGCCGCCCGATGGCTACGGCCTGTGGGGCGAAGTATTCGACAGCATCTATCACCTGCAGCGCCGCGACCAGAAAGTCCGCGGCCGCCTGCAGGCGGTAATCGACCGCGTGCAGGAGTCCACCGCCGCCCTGAAAGATGCGGTGATCATGCTCGACCGCGACGGCAACCTGGAATGGTGGAACATCGCCGCCGAGAAGCTCCTGGGCCTGAAAACCCCACAGGACAGCGGCCAGCAGATCACCAACCTGGTGCGCGACCCGCGCTTTATCGAATATTTCGAGAACCACAATTACAACGAGCCGCTGGAACTGCCGTCACCGGTCAACGACCGCCTGCGCCTGCAATTCCACATCACCCAGTACGGCAACCGTGAACACCTGATGCTGGTGCGCGACATCACCCGCCTGTATCAGCTGGAGCAGATGCGCAAAGACTTCGTCGCCAACGTCTCCCACGAGCTGCGCACGCCGCTGACAGTAATCTCCGGCTATCTGGAAACCCTGCTGGATAACGTCGAGGACGTGAATCCGCGCTGGCTGCGAGCCCTGCAGCAGATGCAGCAGCAAGGCGGACGCATGCAGAACCTGCTCAACGACCTGCTGCTGCTGGCCAAGCTGGAAGCCACCGACTACCCCTCGGACAACCAGCCAGTGGCCGTTGATCTGCTGCTGCTGAGCATCAAGAACGATGCCCAGGCGCTGTCTGGCGAGCGTCATCACCGCATCAGCCTGGAAGCCGACCCGCACCTCAAGCTCAAGGGCAGCGAAACCGAGCTGCGTAGCGCCTTCTCCAACCTGGTGTTCAACGCGGTGAAATACACCCCGGACGAAGGCAACATCCAGATTCGCTGGTGGGGCGATGAACAGGGTGCGCACCTCAGCGTGCAGGACAGCGGTCTGGGCATCGAGGCCAAGCATCTGCCGCGCCTGACCGAGCGCTTCTATCGCGTCGACTCCAGCCGCGCCAGCAACACCGGCGGCACCGGTCTGGGTCTGGCCATCGTCAAGCATGTGCTGCTGCGCCACCGCGCGCGGCTGGATATCGTCAGCAACCTGGGCAAGGGCAGCACCTTCACCTGCCACTTCCCCACCCTGCAAGTGGTACGGCGCGGCCAGTAACCGCGCCCTACTTGCAAAGCCGGCTGTCAGCCCCCACCCTTTAGCGGTCATTCACTACCCGAACCCTTTATGGACCCCTCCACGAGTTACGTCGCCAGCAACTATTTCGCCGATTTCGGCCTCGTTCTATTCGCTCTGTTTCTGGTGCTGCTCAACGGCTTCTTCGTTGCCGCCGAGTTCGCCATCGTCAAACTGCGCGCCACCAAGGTCGATGCCCTGGCGGAAAAAAATGGCTGGCGCGGGCATATCCTGCGCACCGTACACAACCAGCTCGACGCCTACCTCTCAGCCTGTCAGCTGGGTATCACCCTAGCCTCGCTCGGCCTCGGCTGGGTCGGCGAACCGGCCTTTGCCCACCTACTCGAACCACTGCTGGCGGGTATCGGCATCGAATCGCCGAAGCTGATACATGGCATCGCCTTCTTTACCGCGTTCTTTATCATTTCCTACCTGCATATCGTGGTCGGCGAGCTGGCCCCCAAGTCCTGGGCAATTCGCAAACCCGAGCTGCTGTCGCTGTGGACGGCCGCGCCGCTGTACATGTTCTACTGGGCCATGTACCCGGCAATCTTCCTGCTTAACGCCAGCGCCAACGCCATTCTGCGTGTAGCCGGCCAGGGCGAGCCGGGGCCGCACCATGAGCACCACTACAGCCGCGACGAACTCAAGCTGATCCTGCATTCCAGCCGCGCCAGCGACCCCAGCGACCAGGACATGCGCGTACTGGCCTCGGCCGTAGAGCTGGGCGAGCTGGAAGTAGTCGACTGGGCCAACTCCCGCGAGGACCTGGTGTCCCTGCCGCTGACAGCCGCACTGGATGAAGTGTTCAGCGTGTTCCGCCGGCACAAGTACAGCCGCTACCCGATCTACGACGACACCAGCGGCGAGTACGTCGGCGTACTGCATATCAAAGACCTGCTGCTGCACCTGTCCCTGCTGGAGATGCTGCCCTCGGCGCTGAAACTGGCCGAGCTGATGCACCCGATTGAGCGCGTCGGTCGGCATATGCCGCTGTCCAGCCTGCTGGAGCAGTTCCGCATCGGCGGCTCGCACTTCGCCCTGGTCGAAGAAGCCGACGGCAAGGTGATCGGCTACCTGACCATGGAAGACGTGCTGGAAGCCCTGGTCGGCGATATTCAGGACGAACACCGCAAGGCCGAACGCGGCATCCTCGCCTATCAACCAGGCAAACTGCTGGTACGCGGCGACACGCCACTGGCCAAGGTCGAACGCCTGCTCGGCGTCGACCTCGATCACGTCGAAGCGGAAACCCTCGCCGGGCTGATCTACGACACGCTCAAGCGCATGCCCGAAGAAGAGGAAGTGCTGGAAGTCGACGGCCTGCGCATCATCGTGAAAAAGATGAAAGGCCCGAAGATCGTGCTGGCCAAGGTGCTGAAGCTGGATTGATTGGCCGTTGAGGGAAAGCTGCCAAGGAGTGGCGTAATGCACCAGGCGTCAATCAAAAGAGCCGTCGAGGCGTATAGACGCAATGGCTTTGCCATGCTTCCCAGCGCCTTTCCCCCTCAACATATCCAGTGTTTGCTGGAGATGATCGAAGCCATCCAGGCCTCGTTGCCGACACTGACAGCGGAGCAATGCGCGCGCCTGATAATGGAGCGCGATCTGCCTGCCGCAAAGCGCAACGGCCTTACTGCCGAGCTTACCGGCGATGCCATTTTCATCATCGGTGAGCCGCCCGCTTTCGACTACCGCTTCGCTGAATTGATGCTGTATGCGCCGCTTATTGGGATGATCCAACACTTGCTGCAGTGCCAGGACGTTCGCTATCACCTCAGCAACGTGACCATGAAGCGGGGGCAGGTTGGCAGCGGCATAGCCTGGCATCGTGACTTTCCCAATCGTTACATCTGCCCTGCGGACTCATCGTTTCTGCGCCTGATGGTTTGCCTTGACGGCATGGACTCAGAGAACGGTGCCACCGAATTTATCCCAGGCTCCCATCTGCTATCCGATAGCGAGGCCGCACGTGCCAATGCGGCTCACGATGCTAGTAACGCCGAAGCCCGAAAGGTCAGCGTCAGCTGTCCTCCAGGCTCGTTGGTTTTTATTCACCCGAAAGTGGTGCATGGCGGCCCGCCGAATATTTCCGAGCGGCACAGACGCAACCTGGTCGTGCAGTGGGGTCGTGACGCGGCGCTAAAGGACAAAGAAACCCTGAGCGGTTACAGCGTCGATGAAATCCAGGCATGGATTGCGCGGCAGCGCTGACTATTCCCCGCCCACCGCAAAGTTGGGCAGGCTGTTGACCGGCTGGGCGAAGTTGAAGGGGATCGATTCCAGCGCCAGGCCGACATTGCGCTGCACCACAAAGTGCAGGTGCGGACCGGTGCTGTTGCCGGTGTTGCCGGAGCGCGCGAGCATGCTGCCGGCGTTGATGCGAGCGCCTTCACTGACCGCTACCGAACCCTTCATCAGGTGCAGGTAAACGCCCATGGTGCCGTCGTCGTGCAAGACACGCACGTAGTTGCCGGACGGGTTGTTGCCGCGGCCGCTTTGCTGATTCTCGGTTTTCACCACAATGCCACCGCGCGCCGCAACAATTGGCGTGCCTTCGGGCATGGCGATATCCATGGCGTAACGGCCTTTTGGGGTGAAGTGGCTGTACTTGCCGTTGGCGCCCTGGGTCAGGCGGAACGGGCCGCCGCGCCATGGCAGCGGGTAGCTCTTCTGGGTCGGCAGCAGGCGCGGATCGCCCATGGCGTAGCGCAGCTTGGGGGTGTAACGCATGGGTTTGCTGGCATCACGCGGGGCCAAGGTGGCCAGGCGGATATTGCTGCGCGGCGGCAGCACCCAGCTGATCGGTTTGTTCGGCACGCCCGTGACGTTGTCAGTGGCTTCCAGGCGCAGTTCGATCTGCACCGGTGCGTGCAGGTCGTTGCGCACCAACAGGGTTTCACCGGCTTCGTGTTTCTTGGTTTCCAGCTTTACCTGGTTGTCCAGGCGCTCAACCATGCGGTCGCGAAACACGAACACCTGCGCACCGGGCGCGGCCTGGTCGGTATAGGTGACCACGCCGTTAGCATCGGTGTACTTGTAAATAGTCAACGCCGCTGCCTGGCCGGCAAGGGTCAACAAACTGCAGAGAAGTATCAGACGCCCTAGCATAACGACTCGGATCTTATGATTTGTCTGTCCGGATCGTTGAGATTAGCAGCGGAACCCGTGCGACGCGAACCGACGCGCCAGGGTTGTGAGCCATCTCGCATGCACCGGGAGGACTGGGTTTGCTTACGCGCCGGGGCTGAAGTGCTTCTGCGCGGTACCGCGGGCGATTAGCCGGGAGATGTAGTCGAGTTTCTGCGGGTCGCGGTCGACAAATCTGAAGGTCAGTTGCAGCCACTCACTGTCCGGTTTTGGCTCGAAGGCCGCGACGGCATGCAGGTAGCCGTTGAGCCGTGCGGTTTCTGCCGCTTCGCCCTGTTCCAGATCGAGCACCGCGCTTTCCAGCACCTGCGGCAGTACCTCGGTGCGTTTGACCACCAGCAGCGCTTCCTTGAGGCTCAGCGCCTTGATTACGCAGGACATGCTGGCGCCACCGGGCAAACGCAACTGGCCCTGACCTCGACCACTGGGGGCGCTGGCGGCCGGTGCTTTGGCCGCCGCAGGTTTCCCGGCAAAGGCCGCAGCGGCTTGCACCGCTGGCCCTGCTGCTGGTTTGACCACATCGGCTTTGCCGCCGGTCAAAGCGGACAGCGAGTCGTTGGCGAAGGAGCCACTGCTGAGCATTTTCGGCGGCGCGCTGGACATCAGCGCCTGCAATTTGCCGGCGCGGCTAAGGGCCTTTTTCACCTTGGTGATCAGTTGTTCGTTGGAAAAGGGCTTGCCGATAAAATCGGAAACGCCGGCCTGAATCGCCTGCACCACGTTCTCTTTATCACCGCGGCTGGTGACCATGATAAACGGGACGATCTTCAGGGCTTCTTGTTCGCGGCACCAAGTAAGCAGTTCCAGGCCAGACATTTCCGGCATTTCCCAATCGCAGAGAATCAGGTCAACCGGCTGGCGCGTCAGCATCTGCAGGGCTTTTCGCCCGTTGACGGCTTCCTCGATCTGGATGCCTGGGAAGTGGTCGCGCAAACCCTTTTTCACCAAGTCGCGGATAAAGGTTGCGTCGTCCACTACCAGCACGCTGACTTTGCTCATCGGCCACTCCTGTTCTGATGGCCTTAAGCATAGTCACGGCTACTGGCCAAAGGCCAACCGAAATGCACCATATGTCGCGATCAGGCGCATCTTTGCCATGTAGCACCGTACGAGCAGCGCGCTAACGCCGCCCGCAACAGCCGACTCAGTTGCCTTTTTTGGTGCCCTGCACTTCTTCCTGCATGCGGGTCAGGCCGATGTGTTTCACGTCGGTGCCGCGTACCAGGTAGATCACCAGTTCGGCGATATTGCGCGCGTGGTCGCCGATGCGCTCCAGCGAACGCAGGGCCCAGATGATGTTGAGCACGCGCGAAATCGAGCGCGGGTCTTCCATCATAAAGGTCACCAGTTCACGCAGCGCGGTCTTGTATTCGCGGTCCACGGTCTTGTCGTACTGCGCCACCGACAGCGCCAGGTCGGCGTCGAAACGGGCGAAAGCGTCCAGTGCTTCCTGCACCATCCGGCGTACCTGATCGCCGATATGCCGCACTTCGACGTAGCCGCGTGGCGCCTCGCCTTCTTCGCACAGCAGAATCGCGCGTTTGGCGATCTTGGTGGCTTCGTCGCCGATACGCTCGAGATCGATTACCGACTTGGAAATGCTGATGATCAAACGCAGGTCGGACGCGGCCGGCTGACGACGGGCGAGAATGCGCACGCACTCTTCGTCGATATTGCGCTCCATCTGGTTGATCTGGTCATCGATCTCGCGCACTTGCTGAGCCAGACCGGAGTCGGCGTCGATCAGTGCGGTAACCGCATCGTTGACCTGCTTCTCGACCAAGCCGCCCATGGCCAGCAGGTGGCTGCGCACCTCCTCCAGCTCGACGTTGAACTGCTGGGAGATATGCTGGGTAAGGTTTTCTTTGTTGATCATGTGCTAACCCTTGAATTAACCGGATACGTGTCGACAGTGAATGGGCTTGCCATCAGCCGTAACGACCGGTGATGTAATCCTCGGTTTGTTTCTTCGCCGGGTTGGTGAACAGCGTATCGGTATCACCGAACTCGATCAGTTTGCCCATGTACATAAACGCCGTGTAATCCGAGACCCGCGCCGCCTGCTGCATGTTGTGGGTAACGATGACGATGGTGTACTTGGATTTCAGTTCGTAGATCAGCTCTTCAACTTTCAGCGTGGAGATTGGGTCGAGGGCCGAGCAAGGTTCGTCGAGCAGCAGCACTTCCGGCTGCACCGCTACGGTACGGGCGATCACCAGACGCTGTTGCTGACCACCGGAGAGGCCGAGTGCCGACTCGTGCAGACGATCCTTCACTTCATCCCACAGCGCCGCGCTTTTCAGTGCCCATTCCACGGCTTCATCGAGCACGCGCTTCTGATTGATGCCCTGGATGCGCAGGCCGTACACCACGTTCTCGTAGATGCTCTTGGGGAACGGGTTGGGCTTCTGGAACACCATGCCAACGCGACGACGCAGTTCGGCAACGTCTTCGCCCTTGCGGTAGATGTTCTTGCCGTCGAGGTTGATTTCGCCTTCAACGCGGCAACCGTCGACCAGATCATTCATCCGGTTGAAGGTGCGCAGCAGGGTCGACTTGCCGCAACCAGACGGGCCGATAAAGGCCGTCACGCGCTGGTTGGGGATGGTCATCTGCACGTCGAACAGCGCCTGCTTCTCGCCGTAATAGAGGTTCAGACCAGGTACGTCGATGGCCACGCGCTCGTTGGCCATGTTCAGGCCCTGGCGGTCGCGGCCGAGGGCCGCCATGTCGATACCGTGTGTATGTGTTTCGTGCTGCATGGGATGCTCCCTACGCTAACAAATGCGTTAAGCCGCCGCGGCCAGCAGGCCGCGGCGCAATGATTAGTGATCCAGCGCCTTGTACTTCTCGCGCAGGTGGTTGCGGATATAGACCGCCGCCATGTTCAGCACCACGATGACCAGCACCAGCAGCAACGCGGTGGCGTACACCAGCGGCCGCGCGGCCTCGACGTTGGGGCTCTGGAAGCCGACGTCGTAGATGTGGAAGCCCAGGTGCATGATCTTCTGATCGAGGTGCAGATACGGGTAGTTGCCATCCAGCGGCAGCGAGGGTGCCAGCTTGACCACGCCCACCAGCATCAGCGGCGCCACTTCGCCAGCGGCGCGGGCCACGGCGAGAATCAGACCTGTCATCATCGCCGGGCTGGCCATTGGCAGCACCACGCGCCAGAGGGTTTCCACCTTGGTCGCGCCGAGGGCCAGAGAGCCTTCACGCACCGCGCGAGGAATCCGCGCCAAACCTTCTTCGGTGGCCACGATCACCACCGGCAGGGTGAGGATCGCCAGGGTCAGCGAGGCCCACAGCAGGCCCGGCGTACCGAAAGTCGGCGCCGGTGCGGCTTCCGGGAAGAACATGCGGTCCAGCGAGCCGCCCAGTACATAGACGAAGAAGCCCAGGCCGAACACGCCGTAAACGATGGCCGGAACGCCGGCCAGGTTGTTTACCGCGATGCGGATTACCCGAGTCAGCGGGCCCTGCTTGGCATATTCACGCAGGTAGATAGCCGCGACCACGCCGAACGGGGTGACGATCACAGCCATGATCAGGGTCATCATCACGGTGCCGAAAATCGCCGGGAAGATGCCGCCTTCGGTGTTGGCTTCACGCGGGTCGTCGCTGACGAACTCCCACAATTTGGCGAAGTAGAAGCCGAGCTTGTCGCCCATGCCCATGGCATTCGGCTGGAAGGCCCGCACCACCTTGCCCAGGCTGATGGTCACTTCACGGCCATCGGCTGTTTTCAGCGTGACGCTGTCGCGGTTGAACGCCTGATTAAGGGCGATCAGCTCGGTTTCCAGCACCTTGTACTCGGCATCCCACTGCGCACGCTCGGCGTCCAGTTCTGCCTGGGCGACGTCGTCCAGCTTGCCCTGCAGCTCCAGCTTGCGGGTTTGCAGACGGATACGTTCCAGACCGGCGTTGATCCGCCCGATGTCTTTCTTCTCCAGGCGCACCAGGTTCTTGTGCAGCTGCTCAACGCGCTCCAGGCGCTCTTGCAGCGCGGGCCAGCTGGCATCGCCTTCGGCAACCAGTTCGCCGTTTTCCTTAACATTGACCAGGTAGCCGTAGAAGTTGCCCCACTCGCGGCGCTCCAGCGCCGTGAGGTTTTCCGGGGTGCGCAGGTTACTCAGCCACTCGCCGACCACCCAGGTGAAGTCCGCGCCATACACATCGCGGTTACCCACCTTGAACAGCTCGCGGGTCATAAATTCGCCGCCTTCAGCCTCCACCGGCAAGCCGGAAGCGGCCAGACGCGCACGCGGCACTTCTTCGATCTGGGTGATCTCACCGGCCATCACCTTGGCTTCCTGACCAGGGATCTGGTAGTCGGCTTCAACGATATCAGCCGGCCAGAAGTGGCCGAGGCCGCGCACGGCGATCACCATCATCAGACCCAGGGTCATGATCACCGCGATCGATACCGCGCCGGCGTTCATCCAGATCCACGGCGTACCGCTCTTGAACCAGGTTTTCAGGTTGTTCTGTTTCACGGACATATACCTTCCCAAGCCTTAGAGCGAGGCGTACTTGACGCGCAGACGCTGGCGCACCAGCTCCGCCAGGGTGTTCATGACAAAGGTGAAGCCGAGCAGCACCAGCGCCGAGAGGAACAGCACGCGGTAGTGAGTACCACCGACTTCCGATTCGGGCATTTCCACCGCCACGTTGGCGGCCAGGGTGCGCAGACCTTCGAAGATGTTCATGTCCATGATCGCGGTGTTGCCGGTGGCCATCAGCACGATCATGGTTTCGCCAACGGCGCGACCCATGCCGATCATCACCGCCGAGAAGATGCCTGGGCTGGCGGTGAGAATCACCACGCGGGTCAGGGTCTGCCACGGCGTGGCACCGAGGGCCAGGGAGCCGAACGTCAGGCTCTTCGGCACACTGAACACGGCGTCTTCGGCAATCGAGTAGATGGTCGGGATCACCGCAAAGCCCATGGCCAGGCCGACTACCAGGGCGTTGCGCTGGTCGAACGGAATGCCCAGATCATTGCTCAGCCACATGCGCATGTTGCCGTCGAACATCCAGTTCTCCACGTGGCCGCTCATGGCCAGCGAGACATAGCCCACCAGCAGGATTACCGGGATCAGCATCGCCGACTCCCAGCCATCCGGCACGCTCAGGCGGATCGACTCGGGCAGACGGCTCCACAGGTAACCCGCCAGCAGAATGCCGATCGGGGTAAAGATCAGCAGGCTGAAAATCCCCGGCAGATGGCCTTCCACATAAGGGGCGAGGAACAGGCCGGCAAAGAAGCCGAGAATCACTGTCGGCAGCGCTTCCATCAGCTCGATCACCGGCTTGATCTTGCGACGCAGCGCGGGGGCCATGAAATAGGCGGTGTACAGCGCGGCAGCGATGGCCAGCGGCGCGGCCAGAAGCATGGCGTAGAACGCGGCTTTCAGCGTACCGAAGGCCAGCGGCGCGAGGCTCAGCTTGGGTTCGTTGTCGGTGCTGGCGGAAGTCGACTGCCAGACGTAGCCCGGCGCGTCATAGTTCTCGTACCAGACCTTGCCCCACAGCGAGCTCCAGGAAATTTCCGGGTGCGGGTTGTCGATGATCAAGCGTTGCAGCTGGCCATCGCTCTCCACCAATACGCGGTTGGCGCGCGGCGACAGGGCGGCCAGAGCCTGACCTTCGGCAACCGGCTCAACCAGCAGGGTGCGGTGCGCGGTGCTGTGGAAGATGCCTAGGTTGCCTTTGGCGTCCAGGGCAAAGAAGCCCTTGCGGCGCTCTTCCGGGAGAATCTGGATGATCGGGCTGTCGGCCAGTTGGAAGCTGCGAATCGACTTCAGCACGGCCTTGCCGTCTGCTTCGCGCACCATAAACCACTGGGCGATGCCGCCGCTGGTGTCACCGATCATCAGCGAGATACCGCCGAGCAGCGAGGTGGCGTTGCTGACTTCCAGCTTGCCATCATCCAGCAGCTTGTAGCGGCCATTCAGGCTGTTGCTGCGCATGTCGAAGACATCGGCAGTGGCGCGACCGTTGACCACATACAGCCACAGGTGGCGTGGGTCGATGATCAGCGCCTTGATCGGCTCGGCGATCTGGGGCAGAGCGACGCGCTCTTCGCTGAGGGTCACCTCGCCGGTCATCATGTTTTCTTCGCGACCCAGGCTCAGCACGTGCAGCTCGGTGCCGGTGGAACCCGCCAGCATCAGCGTGCCGCTGTTCAGGCTGACGCCCATGTGATCCAGCTCGCGACCCTGAGGGTCGAGCTCGATCGGCGCTTCACCGAACGGGTACTCAATGCTCGGCGTGATGGTTTGCACATCATTCGGGTAGCTGAGCTTGTAGACATGCTGGAACACCAGCACCTGGCCGTTGGACAAGCCCAGGGCAACGCGGTTGCTACCTGGCTGGTCCTGGCCGACCGAAACAATTCGCGCATCCGCTGGGATCGGCAGTTGCACGCTGTTCAGCGGCTGCATCTTCTTCGCATCGAAGAACTGCACCTTGCCGCTCTGGTCCAGGCGCATGGCCATCTGGTTCTGTTCTTCCAGGGTCAGCAGCAGCGGCGCGGCAGCTTCATTCAACCAGGCAACCTGTACCGGCTTGCGAGTGTCCAGGCTGGCGCCCTGGAACATCGGCAGCACCACGTAGGCGAGGTAGAAGAAGATCAGGGTGATGGCGCCGAGTACGGCCATACCACCGATGGATACCGCCCAGCGGGCGAAACGATCTTTCAGCGCGCGGATACGCCGCTTGCGCTGCAGGGCCGGGGTGTTGAAGTCCAGCCCGAGGGATTTGGATGTGGCGGTCATGGTTTCACTAGCCAAGTCATTCATAGGTAAGAGCGTCTCTGCGCAGCCATGAGCGCGCCATAGTGATTTCTGTCGCTATACGAGGCGCTAACTCTAGCCGCCCTATGTGACAGAAAAGTTACAGCGCTTTGACAAAGCAACGCCCACCTGTCGTAAACGAAGGCGGGCGTGCGACTTACTTAGGCGTCCTTGCCTGTACCGGGATTACTCCAGGCCCAGCTCCTTCAGGGTTTTCGCAGCCACTTTGCTTGGCAGCGGGATGTAGCCGTCTTTCACAACCACTTCCTGACCTTGCTTGGACAGCACCAGCTTGACGAACTCGGCGTCCAGCGGGCTCAGCGGCTTGTTCGGTGCCTTGTTGACGTAAACGTAGAAGAAGCGAGCCAGCGGGAACTTGCCAGCCAGGGCGTTTTCTTCGTTGGCGTCAAAGGCTTCGCCGCCTTTCTTCGACAGAGGCACAGTCTTCACGCTGGAAGTCTTGTAGCCGATGCCCGAGTAACCGATGGCGTTGATGGTGCTGGAGATCGACTGCACCACGGAAGCCGAACCTGGCTGCTCGTTGACGTTAGCCTTGTAGTCGCCTTTGCACAGGGCTTCTTCTTTGAAGTAACCGTAGGTGCCGGATACCGAGTTACGACCGAACAGCTGAATCGGCTTGGCAGCCCACTCACCGGTCATGCCCAGGTCACCCCAGGTTTTGATATCGGTAGCGCCACCGCACAGGCGGGTGCTGGAGAAGATCGCGTCAACCTGAGCCATGTCCAGGCTCTTGATTGGGTTGTCTTTGTGCACGAATACCGCCAGGGCGTCGATGGCCACCGGTACGGCAGTCGGCTTGTAGCCGTATTTCTCTTCGAACGCCTGGATCTCGGCATCCTTCATTGGGCGGCTCATTGGGCCCATGCTGGCGGTGCCTTCAGTCAGAGCGGGCGGCGCAGTGGAAGAACCGGCGGCCTGGATCTGGATGTTGACGTTCGGGTATTCCTTTTTGAACTCTTCAGCCCACAGAGTCATCAGGTTGGCCAGGGAGTCGGAACCAACGCTGGACAGGTTGCCCGATACGCCGGAAGTTTTGGTGTAGCTCGGCAGAGCCGGATCGACAGCAGCAACCGCAGTGGCGGTAGCCACGCCAGCGGCGACAAAAGTCATGGCCGCCATCAAACGCTTAAGTTTCATGCCTTACTCCTAGCAGACTAGTGTTGGATTGAACGGGGCCAAGTATCTGTAGGCCGCATGACGACTGTATGTATGCAATGTGACAGTTAGATGAACGCTGCTGAAATTTTGCCGCAGTCGATGGCCTGGCGTGCAAAGCCCAGCCGGCCAAGTGCCATGGTCGCCCTGCGACTGCCGAGTCGCTATACTCGCTGCGCCCGCACTCCCGCGGGCCTGCTGGGCCGACCCGCGATAGCCGCAGAGCCTGACTCGCCGCCACCGCCAAGCCCCGCACCGCGCCAATAAAAACAACCGCGCCGCGAGCCTATCCGATGCACGATTTCGAACAGGAAGACCCCATTCCGCAAGGCGACCTGGCTTTGCAGATCACCGCACTGCCGCGTGAAACCAACGGTTTTGGCGATATCTACGGCGGCTGGCTGGTGTCGCAGATGGACCTGGCCGGCACCGCCATGGCCAGCAAGGTCGCCGGCGGCCGCGTAGCCACCGTGGCCATCGACCGTATGGCCTTCCTGGTGCCGGTAGCGGTTGGCGCGCAGCTGTCCTTCTATACGCAAACCGTGGAAGTAGGCCGTAGCTCGATCCAGATGCTGGTCGAAGTGTGGAGCGACGATCCACTGTCCAGCGAATGGCGCAAGGTCACCGAGGCGGTCTTCGTCTTCGTCGCCATCGACGGCAGCGGCCGCACTCGACCGGTGCCTGCGCGGCGCTGATAGCGGATGGTGAAACGAAAACGCCGGCTCAAGAGCCGGCGTTTTGCTGTGCGCTAGAAATCAGCCGCGGATGTTGTAGATGTCCTTCTCGTTCAGCTCGGCGTATTCGTACAGACGCTTGAGATAAGCCTTCTGCTGAGCCCATACCTTGCTTGCTACCGGATCGGCGGCGGCGCTGGCGTCGACCACTTCGGCGGCCACTTCCTTGAGCTTGGCCAGCACTTCGTCTGGCAGACGGCGCACTTCCACGCCTTCGCCTTTGAGCTGCTCCAGGGCCTCCATGTTCTTCGCGTTGTAGTCGTCGAGCATGTCGCCGTTCACATCACGAGCGGCGGCACGGACGATGGCCTGCAGATCCGCTGGCAGGGTTTCCCAAGCCTTGATGTTGATATCCAGCTCGAAGGTCACGTTCGGCTCTTGCCAGCCCGGGGTGTAGTAGTACTTGGCGGCTTTGTGCAGGCCCAGGGCCTGGTCGTTGTATGGGCCGATCCACTCGGTGGCGTCGATGGCGCCGGTCTGCAACGCAGTGAAGATCTCACCGGCCGGCATGTTGACCACGGTGCCGCCCATCTTGGTCAGCACTTCGCCGCCCAGGCCTGGGGTACGCATCTTCAGGCCCTGGAAGTCGGCCACGCCGTTGATTTCCTTGTTGAACCAACCCGCGGTTTGCACGCCGGTCGCACCGCAGGCAATCGGCAGTACGCCGAACGGCTTGTAGGTTTCTTCCCACAGCTGCATGCCGCCACCCTTGTGCAGCCAGGCATTCATTTCCTGGGCGTTGGGGCCAAATGGCAGGGCGCAGAAGAACTGCGCGGCCGGCACTTTGCCTTTCCAGTAGTAAGGCGCGCCGTGGCCCATTTCGGCAGTGCCGCGGCTCACTGCATCGAATACTTCCAGCGCCGGCACCAGCTCACCAGCGGCATAGACTTTGACCTTCAAGCGGCCATTGCTCATTTCATCAACCAGCTTGGCGAAGCGCTCGGCACCGACGCCTACGCCGGGGAAGTTCTTCGGCCAGGAGGTGACCATTTTCCAGTTGAAGGTTTGGCTGCTCGCGCCTTCTTGGGGCTTACCAGCGGTTTCAGCCTCTTGTTTGCAACCGGCCAGTGCCGTGGCTGCAAGGCCTACGCCTGCTGCTGCGAGAATTTGACGACGTTTCATGCAAAGCTCCTTTATTGTTGTAGTGGTCTGACCACAGGATCACTGCGGACCCACCGCGCCTGAGTAACATAGGGGTAAGTGACTCTCAAGCCTAGCGGATACGACTAAAGTTGTAGTGCCATTGCCGCACGTGCCCGGGCCTGCCTAGAATCGCCGGCCTGCCTGCCCACAAAGCCCATAACCATAAGGACTCATAATGTCCGATAAACCTCCTCTGCTGCTCGGCCTTGCTCATCTGATCGATTCATTCAACGCCCGTTTCGGCAAAGCCTGCGCCTGGCTGACCCTGTTTCTGGTGCTTGGCACCGCCATCGTGGTGGTCCTGCGTTACGGTTTCGGCATCGGCGCCACCGCCCTGCAGGAAGCAGTGCTGTATGGCCACGCTCTGGTATTCATGGGCGCCGCCGCCTGGGTGTTGCAACGCAACGGCCACGTGCGCGTGGACATCTTCTATCAGAAGTTCAGCGCCAAACGTAAAGCCCTGGTCGACAGCCTCGGCACTCTGCTGTTTCTGCTGCCGGTGTGCCTGTTCCTCGGCTGGTCCAGCTGGGATTACGTCAGCAATTCCTGGTCGACCCTGGAAGGCTCCAGCGAGTCGGGCGGCCTGAAATTCGTCTACCTGCAGAAGAGCATCATCCTGGTGCTGGTGATCAGCCTGGTCCTACAAGGAATCTCCGACTTGATCAAATTCGCCAATATCCTCACCGGCCGCCTGCCAGCCGTGGAGGTGAACCATGGCTGAGTTGATGGCGATTCTGCTGTTTATCAGCATCTGCGCGGCCCTGATGGCCGGCTACCCGGTGGCCTTCACCCTGGGCGGTGTGTCGCTGCTGTTTGCCGGTATCGGCATCCTCACCGGCACCTTCGATGGCGGCTACCTGAGCGCCCTGCCCAACCGCCTGTTCGGCATCATGAACAACCAGACCATGCTGGCGGTGCCGCTGTTCGTATTCATGGGGGTGATGCTGGAGAAGTCCAGGGTCGCTGAAGACTTGCTGGAGTCCATGTCGCGGCTGTTCGGCACCCTGCGTGGCGGTCTGGCGATTTCCGTGTGCGTGGTCGGCGCGCTGCTCGCCGCATCCACCGGGATCGTCGGCGCCACTGTGGTGACCATGGGCCTGCTGGCCCTGCCAACCATGCTGCGCCGCGGTTATGACCCGGCGATTGCCACCGGCACCCTGGCCGCCACCGGCACCCTGGGGCAGATCATTCCACCGTCCATCGTGCTGGTGCTGCTAGGCGACGTGATGTCCAGCGCCTACCAACAGGCGCAGCTGAAGATGGGCATCTTCTCGCCGAAGACCGTCTCGGTCGGTGACCTGTTCGTCGGTGCGCTGATCCCCGGCTTGATGCTGGTCGGCATGTACATTCTCTACATCATCGGCGTGGCGATCCTGCAACCGAAGAAGCTGCCGGCTCTGCCGCAGGAAGAGCTGGGCCCGATCGAATGGGGCAAGCTGATCAACGCCCTGGTACCGCCGCTGCTGCTGATCGGTGCAGTACTCGGCTCGATCCTCGCCGGTTACGCCACCCCGACCGAAGCCGCTGCACTCGGCGCTCTGGGCGCCATGCTGCTGGCCTTCTACAAAGGCAAGCTGAACTTCGGCCAGCTGCGCCAAGTGGCCTACGGCACCACCGAAATCAGCGCCATGGTGTTCCTCATCCTGATCGGCGCCTCGCTGTTCTCCCTGGTGTTCCGCGGCTTCGGCGGCGAAGCGATGATCGAGGACATTTTTGCCCAGTTACCTGGCGGCGTGCTCGGCGCGTTCTTCCTGGTGATGGTGGTGATCTTCCTGCTCGGCTTTATCCTCGACTTTATCGAGATCACCTTCGTGGTGGTGCCGATTGTCGGCCCGGTATTGCTGGCCATGGGCTTGGACCCAGTGTGGCTGGGCGTGATGATCGCGCTGAACCTGCAGACGTCCTTCCTTACTCCGCCGTTCGGCTTTGCGCTGTTCTACCTGCGCGGGGTCACCCCGGCCTCGGTGCCCACAAGCACCATCTATAAGGGCGTGGTGCCATTTATCCTGATCCAGATCCTGCTGCTGGTGATTGCCTACCAGTTCCCGGGGCTGATCACCTGGTTGCCGGAACAGGTCTACGGCAAGTAAGCCTGACTCCTGCCACAGAACGCCCGTCACTGACGGGCGTTTTGCTTTCTGCGCGTAAGCTGGGCTCCAATAGCCTTCTTTATCCTTCCTTCTACGAGTACGCCGATGGCCAGATCCCACGTTGAACGCCTTGAGCTGGATGAGCTGACCTGCTGGCGCGCACGCGTTGGTGCCCGCGAGCTGCTGATCAGCCAACAAGGCGCGCAGATACTCAGCTACCAGGAGGATAACCAACCGCCGCTGATCTGGCTCAGCGAGCAAGCGGCCTACAAGCGCGGCCAGGGTGTGCGCGGCGGCGTGCCAGTTTGCTGGCCCTGGTTCGGCAGCCTGCAACGCAACCCGCAGGAGGTGCAGACCATGCACCTGCAGCCTGCCGCTGCGCCCGCCCACGGCCTAGTGCGCAACCTCGACTGGCAGCTGCAAGGCATCGACAGCCGTGATGACGGCGTCCAACTCGAGTTCGCCTACAACAGCGCCATCCAGCCCCTTACCGACTGGCCCCACGCCGCCGAACTGCGCTTGAGCATTCGCCTGGATGAGCGCCTGCATATCCAGCTGAGCAGCCGCAACCTGGGCGACACGCAGCTGGTCATCAGCCAGGCGCTGCACAGCTATTTTGCCGTCAGCGATATCCGCAACGTCGCGGTCGAAGGCCTGCACGGCTGCCGCTATATCGAAACCCTGGAAGACTGGCAGCAACGCCAGCAGGACGGTCTGCTGCAATTCAGCGGCGAGACCGACCGCATCTACCTGGACACCCCGTCACAACTGAGCATCCTCGACCGCGCCTGGCAGCGGCGCATCCAGCTGCACAGCAGTGGCTCAAACTCGGCCGTGCTATGGAACCCCTGGATCGACAAGGCGCAACGCCTCTCGCAATTCGCCGCCGACGCCTGGCCCGGCATGCTGTGTATTGAACATGCCAACGTACTGGACGACATCCGCGTACTGGCAGCGGGTGAGCAACATCAGCTCGATTTGAGTCTCTGGGCTGAACCCTTCAGCGATTAACCGACCAACGGTTGACCCCCTCCCTTCGCCGAGCCCGCTCGGGCTCGGCGGCAGCACATCCGTCACATGCCAATCCGGAAAAACCTGCACTACGTCACACTAACTTGCAGCAGCCACCCAACTTCTGTGACGTGCCACTAATTTGCCAGTAAGCAATTACTTACATATAGAGCGCTATATCCCTACATCAACTGCATGATTAGCTTACTTGCGTATTAGTTCTCACAATTTTCAGGAACTATCGTTCCACTTATTAATCGTCGAATATCGCTCACTGTTACATATTTCACACTTTCAGCGGTTGTCCGACACTCTTCATGGGGCTAGGATGCCCACCTCACTAGGACGTGCGCAACTTGTTGCACATATAAGTGCGCAACTTCTTGCGCACTTGCGGCGCAACAGGACGGACTTCAGAAGCCTCAACAACTTCGTTGAAGTTACCCGCAGCGATAATCGAGTCATGGAATGACCTATTCAAACAAACTCACTGCTCATTATTTAGAGCTGGCCAAACTCCCTATTAATGAAGGGAACTTTGCCGGTAATGACGTGCGTTATTCCAGCGAATACGAAGTTCTCGAAAATGAGCTGGGCAAGGCCACCGCGCTGCACGAAACGGCGGCGATTGACTGGCAAAAGGTCCGCGAAAACAGCGAGATATTGCTCAGCGCCCACTCCAAGGATTTGCGCGTCGCCGCCTGGCTGATCTGGGGTCTTTACCAGCGCGAATCCTTCCCCGGTCTGCAGGCCGGCTTCAGCCTGCTGCACTACCTGTGCATCAACCATTGGACCGAGCTGCACCCCCGTAAGGCGCGCACCCGTGCCGCCGCCATCAGCTGGCTGATTCCGCGCCTGGAACAAGCGCTGGCCGAGCACGTACCGATTGGCGAGCAACTGGCACTGTTCCGCAGCCTGGCCGAACAACTGCGCGCCCTGGAAGCCTGCCTGGCCGAACACCTGGGTGAAGATGCGCCACTGCTGCTGCCGCTGTGCCGTCGCCTGGATGAACTGGTCAAACGCGCCAGCCAGGGTCAGCCGGAGCCAGGCTCGGTCGGTGCGGCGATTGCCCAGGTCAAGCAGGCTGCCAGTCAGATGCTCACCCCCGGCGCACCGGTGGAAAGCGAAAAAGAAGCGCACAAAAGCCTGCGCAGCCTGCAAGACCAGGCCCGCCCGCTCTGCGCTTATTGGCTGAAACAGAAAGCCAGCGACCTGCGCGCCCTGCGCCTGACCCGCACCCTGCTCTGGCTGCCGATCGACAGCCTGCCGGAACGCAACGCCGAACAGGTCACCGCGCTACGCGGCCTGCCGGCGGACAAGCTGGCCAGCTATCAGGAGCGCTACCAGAACGGCCAATACGCCGATCTGCTGGTCGACCTGGAAGCCAGCATCGCCCGCGCGCCCTTCTGGCTCGACGGCCAGCATCTGGTCTGGCAATGCCTGCATGAGCTGGATGCTGAGCAGGCGATGCGCGAAGTGGAAATCCAGCTCGCACTGTTTATGCAGCGCATGAGTGGCCTGGAAGAACTGCGCTTCCACGACGGCAGCGCCTTTGCCGATGCACAAACTCGCGCCTGGCTCAGCTCCCACGTGATGCCGCATGTGCAGGCACCGGTCAGCGAAAACGCGCCCGTCGCCAACGACGGCAACAGCCAGCCGGCCTGGGAGATCGCCCTGCAGGAAGTGCTGCCGAAACTGCGCAAGGACGGCCTGAAATCCGCCGTGCAGCAACTCAAGCTCGGCCTGGCCAAGGCACGCGGCGGCCGCGAACGCTTCTTCTGGCAGCTGACCCTGGCGCGCCTGTGCTACAGCGCGAAGAAATACGAACTGGCCAAGACCCAACTCGAATCGCTCGACCAGACGCTACAGGCCACCGGCCTCGGCGACTGGGAACCCGATCTCGCCCTGGACGTACTGCGCATGCTGCACAGCTGTTGTGAGCTGTTGCCGCAGAACCACGCAATACGTGAAAGCAAGGAAGAGATCTACCGCAGGTTGTGCCACCTCGATCTTGAAGTGGTACTGGACTAGGCCCTCGGGCCATAACCGTAACGGAGAATGACCATGGCCAAAGAAGGCTCGGTAGCCCCCAAGGAACGCATCAACGTCACTTTCAAACCCGCCACCGGCGGTGCTCAGGAAGAGATCGAACTGCCACTGAAACTGATGGTTCTGGGTGACTTCACCCAGCGCGCCGACGATCGCAAGATCGAAGACCGCAAGCCGATCAGCATCGACAAGAACAGCTTCGACGAAGTGCTGGCCAAGCAGGAACTCAACCTGACCTTCGCCGTGCCTAATCGCCTGCAAGACGACGCCGAAGGCGACGACATGGCGGTGCAGCTGCGCATCAACTCGATGAAGGACTTCAACCCGGCCAACCTGGTCGACCAGGTTCCTGAGCTGAAGAAGCTGATGGAACTGCGCGACGCCCTGGTTGCTCTGAAAGGTCCACTGGGCAACGCCCCGGCCTTCCGCAAGGCGATCGAAAGCGTGCTGGCTGACGACGACTCGCGTGACCGCGTACTCGGCGAACTCGGCCTGGCTGCCCAAGGCAAGCTGGACTCCTGATTCAATTAACAAGGAAGCTAATTCATGAGCACTAGTGCAGCAGTAGAAAGCGGTCGCAGCGCCGCCGACCTCGGCATCCTCGACCGCATCATTGCCGAGACCAAACTGACTCCGGACGACGAAGCCTATGACATCGCCAAGCGTGGCGTGTCGGCCTTTATCGAAGAGTTGCTGAAGCCGCAGAACGAAAATGAGCCCGTGAAAAAGGCCATGGTCGACCGCATGATCGCGGAGATCGACGCCAAGCTCAGCCGGCAGATGGACGAAATCCTCCACAACGCTGAATTCCAGGCGCTGGAATCCTCCTGGCGCGGCCTCAAACTGCTGGTGGACCGCACCAACTTCCGCGAAAACATCAAGCTGGAGATCATCAACGCCTCCAAGCAGGACCTGCTTGATGACTTCGAAGACAGCCCGGAAATCACCCAGTCCGGCCTGTACAAGCACATCTACACCGCCGAATACGGCCAGTTCGGTGGCCAGCCGGTCGGCGCGCTGATCGCCAACTACTTCTTCGACCCGAGCGCTCCGGACGTCAAGACCCTGCAATACGTTGCCAGTGTCGCCAGCATGTCCCATGCGCCGTTTATCGCTGCTGCCGGCCCGAAATTCTTCGGTCTGGAAAGCTTTACCGGTCTGCCGGACCTGAAGGATCTGAAAGATCACTTCGAAGGCCCGCAATTCGCCAAATGGCAGAGCTTCCGCGAGCAGGAAGATGCTCGCTACGTCGGCCTGACCGTACCGCGCTTCCTGCTGCGCAACCCGTACGATCCGGAAGACAACCCGGTGAAGACCTTCGTCTACAAAGAGAACGTCGCCAACAGCCACGAGCATTACCTGTGGGGCAACACCGCCTACACCTTCGCTTCCAAGCTGACCGACAGCTTCGCCAAGTTCCGCTGGTGCCCGAACATCATCGGCCCGCAGAGCGGTGGCGCGGTAGAAGACCTGCCGCTGCACCACTTCGAAAGCATGGGCGAGATCGAAACCAAGATCCCGACCGAAGTGCTGGTTTCCGACCGTCGTGAATACGAGCTGGCCGAAGAAGGCTTTATCGCCCTGACCATGCGCAAAGGCAGCGACAACGCCGCATTCTTCTCCGCCAACTCGGCGCAAAAGCCAAAGTTCTTCGGCATCAGCGAAGAAGGCAAGACCGCTGAACTGAACTACAAGCTCGGCACCCAGCTGCCGTACATGTTCATCATCAACCGTCTGGCCCACTACCTGAAAGTGCTGCAGCGCGAGCAGATCGGCGCGTGGAAAGAGCGCACCGACCTGGAGCTGGAACTCAACAAGTGGATCCGCCAGTTCGTTGCCGACCAGGAAAACCCGAGCTCCGAAGTACGTAGCCGTCGTCCGCTGCGTGCCGCTCAGGTGATCGTCAGTGATGTTGATGGTGAGCCGGGCTGGTACCGCGTCAGCCTCAACGTGCGTCCGCACTTCAAGTACATGGGTGCCGATTTCACCCTGTCGCTCGTCGGCAAGCTGGACAAGGAATAAGCATCCTTATGGCCGGGTACGGAAGCCTATTCGAACGCCTCGGTGGTGAAGCCAGCCAGCGCGCTGGCTGGAGCCGCGAGGTCGCCGCCATGGCGTCGGTGGCTACCCACCTGGCGAAAATGCTCAGCACCCGGGCGGGCAGCGTGCAAACGCTGCCCGACTACGGGTTGCCCGATCTCAACGATATGCGTCTGTCGCTGCACGATTCGCTGCAGCAGGCGCGTATCGCCATCGAACGCTTTATCGAAGCGTACGAACCGCGTTTAAGCGACGTGCGGGTGATTTCCCTGCCCCGCGACAACAACCCGCTGAGCCTGGCCTTTGCCATCGAAGGCCTGCTGGAAGTGGACGGCTTTAAACGCCAAGTCAGTTTCTCCGCGCGCCTGGACGGCAGCGGACAGGTCAAGGTCAATTAAGGAGAGCCCATGTCCGGTAAACCCGCAGCCCGCGTCAGCGACCCCACCGCTTGCCCGATTCCCGGTCACGGCACCAATCCGATTGTCGCCGGCTCCCCCGACGTGCTGTTCGACAGCCTGCCCGCCGCGCGCATGGGCGACCCCACAGGCTGCGGCAGCGCGCTGGCCAGCGCGGTAATCCCCACCGTGCTGATCAACAACAAGCCAGCCACCGTGCTCGGCACCGTGGGCAACCATGGCAATCCGGTGATCGCGGGCTCAGGCACCGTGCTGATTGGCGGTTGACCTGATACAGCCACAAGGATGAACCGCTGAGATGTCTTTTAACCACTACTACCAGAGCGAACTCACCGCCCTGCGCCAACTCGGCAAGCGGTTTGCCGAGCGCAGCCCGGCGTTGGCGCCGTTTCTTGGGCAGAGCGGGCGCGACCCGGATGTCGAGCGGCTGCTGGAGGGTTTCGCCTTTCTGACCGGGCGCCTGCGGCAGAAGCTTGATGACGAGCTGCCGGAGCTGACTCACTCGCTGATGCATCTGCTGTGGCCGAACTATATGCGCCCGCTGCCGGCGTTCAGCATGCTGCAGTTCGACCCGCTCAAGCGCCCGGGCGGTGCCTTGTTGGTGCCACGGCATACGCCGGTGGAATCCAAGCCGATCCAGGGCGTGACCTGCCGTTTCCGCACCGCCTTTGCTACCGAGGTGCTGCCACTGGCGCTGAATGGCCTGGATTACTCGGTAAAGGGTGATGGTGCGCTGCTCAGCCTGCGTCTGGCGATGAGTGCCGATGGCCATCTTGGCGATCTCGACCTCAAGCAGTTGCGTCTGCACCTGTCCGGTGAGCGCTATATCAGCCAGCTGCTGTATCTGAGCCTGTTGCGCCACCTCGGCGGCGTGCAGCTGGTGTTGCTGAATGCGGCCGGCAAGCCGTTACAGGGCGCTGATGATCGCCCATTGCTGCCACTGCAACTGCCGGCCAGCAATGTTCAGCCGGTGGGTTTTGCCGAAGATCAGGCGCTGATCCCCTACCCGCTGAACACCTTCCGCGGGTACCGCTACCTGCAGGAATACTTCGCCTTCCAGGACAAGTTCCTGTTCGTCGATCTGCTCGGCCTGGATGTGCTCAAGCGCGTGCCCGAAGACGTACTCAAGCAGGCGCGCGGCATCGAGCTGCGTTTCGATATCCACAAGGCCGGCGTGCAACGCATCCGCCCGACCCTGGATAACGTGCGTCTGTATTGCACGCCGGTGGTCAACCTGTTCGCCCATGACGCCATCCCGATCCGCCTAGACGGCAAGCAGGATCAATACCTGCTGCTGCCCTCGGAGCTCGACTCCGAGCATTGCGGGGTGTTCTCGGTGGATCGTGTCACCGGCTGGAAGCCCGGCGGCAAGGGTTACGAAGAGTACGTGCCGTTCGAATCCTTCGAGCATGACGCCAGCTTCGATGTGCCCCTGGCGCGTCCGCACTACAGCGTGCGCCAGCAACCTTCACTGCTTGGCGACGGCCTGGAAACCTACCTGAGCTTCGGCCTGCGCAACCTCGACCAACACGAAACGCTGTCCATCGAACTGACCTGTACCAATCAGAACCTGCCACGCCAGCTGGGCCTCGGTGATATCTGCATGCCCTGCGAGGACACCCCGGAGTTTCTCACCTTCCGCAATATCAGCGCGGTCACCCCGAGCTACGCGCCACCGCTGCACCGCGACTTTCTGTGGAAGCTGATCAGCAATATGTCGCTGAACTACCTGTCGCTGGCCAACGTCGACGCGCTCAAGGTGATCCTCGAAACCTACGACCTGCCGCGTTACTACGACCAGCACGCGGAGAAGGTCAGCAAGCGCCTGCTCGACGGTCTGAAAAGCATTAGCCACCAGCACGTCGACCGCCTGCATCGCGGCCTGCCGGTGCGCGGTGTACGCACGCAATTGACGATCAACCCCGAGGGTTATGTCGGCGAGGGCGACCTGTTCCTCTTCGCCACCGTACTCAATGAATTTTTCGCCCTGTATGCCAGCTTGAACTCGTACCACGAGCTGCGCGTACAGAGCACACAGGGAGAGGTGTACCAATGGACGCCGCGCATGGGGCTACAGCCCCTGCTCTAAACCGGCTTAGCCGGGGCATCCGCGAGTACAGCCTGTTTCAGGGTGTGCAGTTGGTGCTGGAACGCTTGCACGCCGCCCATCCTGAACTGGATGAGGAGGCGCTGTATCAGCGGCTGGAACTGCAGGCCAACCCGAGCATGGGGTTCCCCGGTAGCGATATCGATCGCGTGCAATTCTTTGAAGAGCACGGCGAGCTGCGCGCGCGCCTACGCATCAACCTGGTCAGCCTGTTTGGTGCCGGCTCGCCGCTGCCGGCGTTCTACGGTGAACAGGCGCTGGGTGACAGTGAAGACGGCAACCCGACCCGCGCGTTCCTCGACCTGTTCAACAACCGTCTGCAGCGCCTGTTGCTGCCGACCTGGCAGAAATACCGCTACCACACGCGCTTCCAGAGCGGTGCGGTCGACCCGTTCTCCGCCCACCTGTTTGCCCTGATCGGCCTGGGCGGCGAAACCATTCGCAGCGCCTCCGAGCTGAACTGGAAACGCCTGCTGCCCTACCTCGGCCTGCTCAGCCTGCGCGCCCACTCGGCGGCGTTGATCGAGTCGGTGCTGCGTTACTACTTCAAGCACGCCGATCTGCATATCGAACAGTGCCTGGAGCGTCAGGTGGAAATCCTCGGCGAGCAGCGCAACCGCCTCGGCCTGGCCAACAGCCAACTGGGCGAGAGCCTGGTGCTCGGCGAGTTCGTACGCGATCGCGGCGGCAAGTTCCGCATCCATGTACGCCAGTTGAACTGGGATCGCTTCCATGAATTCCTGCCCATCGGCAGCGGCTATCAACCGCTCTGCGCGCTGGTGCGCTTCACCCTGCGCGACCCGCTGGATTACGACATCCGCCTGGAACTGCGCCAGGACGAAATACGCGAATTGCGCCTCGGCGCGGACAACCCCTGCCTGCTGGGCTGGACCACCTGGCTGGGGCGTGACAACGCCGACGGCGTGGTCACCCTCGGCAGCAAAGCTCATTAAGGATTGATGAAATGATCAACGTCGATTTACAGCAACTGGTGCAAGCCCTCGACGCTGCCAGCAAACATGACCTGGAATGCGCCGCCGAGCGCTGCGTAGTCCGCGGCGGCAGCAAGATTCTGGTGGAAGACCTGCTGCTCGGCCTTCTTGAGCGCCCGGAAGGCTTGCTGCCCCGCGCCCTGCAGGATGCCGAAGTGGACGCCGGCGAGCTGGCCCGCGCCCTGCAACCGCGCGGCGAACACAGCGAATCGCGCAACCCGGTGTTTGCCACCGAACTGGTGCAATGGCTGCAGGACGCCCTGCTGGTCGCCAGCCTGGAGCTCGGCCAGAGCCAGGTCGATGAAGCCGCGCTGATCCTCGCCCTGCTGCGCAATCCGATGCGCTACGCCGGCAGCCACTACCAGCCACGACTGGCCAAGCTGAATGCCGAGCGCCTGCGCGAATTCGCCATGGCCCAGCAGCCGCAAACCGCCGCAGGTAAACCAGCAGCCGGTGGCGAATCGAACCTCTCGCGTTTCACCCACAACTTCACCCAGCAGGCGCGCGACGGCAAGCTCGACCCGGTGCTGTGCCGCGACGGCGCGATCCGCCAGATGATCGACATCCTCGCCCGCCGCCGTAAAAGCAACCCGATCGTGGTCGGCGAAGCCGGTGTCGGCAAGACCGCCATCGTCGAAGGCCTGGCCCTGCGCATCGCCGCCGGTGAAGTGCCGGCCGCGCTCAAGGGTGTCGAACTGCTGTGCCTGGACCTCGGCCTGCTGCAAGCCGGCGCCAGCGTCAAAGGCGAATTCGAACGCCGCCTGCAGGGCGTGATCGATGAAGTGAAGGGTTCGCCCAAGCCGATCATCCTGTTTATCGATGAAGCCCACACCCTGATCGGTGCCGGCGGCCAGGCCGGCAGTGGTGATGCCGCCAACCTGCTCAAGCCCGCCCTGGCGCGTGGCGAGCTGCGTACCATCGCCGCCACCACCTGGAGCGAATACAAGAAGTACTTCGAGAAGGACCCGGCCCTGGCCCGACGCTTCCAGCTGGTGCAGCTGCATGAGCCGACCGTCGATGAAGCCGTGACCATCCTGCGTGGCCTGGCGCCGGTGTATGAAAAGAGCCACGGCATCTACCTGCGTGACGACGCCGTGGTCGCCGCCGCCGAGCTGTCCGCGCGCTATCTGGCTGGCCGCCAGCTGCCGGACAAAGCCGTCGATGTACTCGACACCGCCTGCGCCCGCGTGCGCATCAGCCTGGCCGCCGCCCCGGAAGCGCTGGAGCGCCTGCGCGGCGAGATCGCCGAAGGTGAACGGCAGAGCGAGGCCATGGGCCGGGATATGGAAGCCGGCCTGAAAATCGACAGCGAAATCCTCGAACAGCTCGAAGCACGCCTGGGCCAGGCCCGCGCCGAGCTGGAGCAGATCGAAACCCGTTGGGCGGTGCAGCGTGAACTGGCCGAACGCCTGCTGGAATTGCGCAAGCAATGCGCCAGCCTGCGCCAGAACCCTACCGAAGCCGAGAACAGCGACGGCCAGGCGGTGCAGTTGGAGCAACTGGAAAGCGAACTGCGCGCCGTGCAAGCCGAGCTGGCCAGCGCTCAGGTGAATGAGCGCCTGGTCAGTTTTGAAGTCTGCCCGCGTCTGGTAGCGGAAGTGATCAGCCACTGGACCGGCGTGCCGCTGAGCCAGCTGGCCCGCGAGCACAACAGTAAGGTGCTGACCTTCGCCAGCGATCTGCGCCAGCGTGTACGCGGTCAGGAGCAAGCCATCGCCGCCCTGGACCGCTCGATGCGCGCCACCGCCGCCGGCCTCAACCGCGCCGATGCCCCGGTCGGCGTATTTCTGCTGGTCGGCCCCAGCGGCGTCGGTAAAACCGAAACCGCACTGGCCCTGGCGGATCTGCTGTATGGCGGCGAGCGCTTCCTCACCACCATCAATATGTCCGAATTCCAGGAGAAGCACACCGTTTCCCGCCTGATCGGCGCGCCGCCCGGCTACGTCGGCTATGGCGAAGGCGGCATGCTCACCGAAGCCGTGCGGCAGAAGCCCTATTCGGTGGTGCTGCTCGATGAGGTGGAAAAAGCCGATCCGGACGTGATGAACGTCTTCTATCAGATCTTCGACAAGGGCGTGGCCAACGACGGTGAAGGCCGCGAGATCAACTTCCGCAATTGCCTGATCCTGATGACCAGCAACCTCGCCAGCGAGCGTATCGCCAGCCTCTGCCAGGGCGGTCAGCGTCCGGATGCGGACACGTTGGAACAGGCGATTCGCCCGACCCTGACCCAGCACTTCAAGCCGGCGCTGCTCGGGCGCATGCGCGTGGTGCCGTACTACCCGATCAATGGCGAGGTGCTCAACGAGCTGGTTGGCCTCAAGCTGGCGCGTTTTGGCGAGCGCCTGCAGCGCCGTCAGCTGCAGTTCAGCCATTGCCCGGCGCTGCTGGAAAACCTCGCCGAGCGTTGCAGCCACAGCGACAGCGGCGCGCGCCTGATCGATCACCTGATCGACCAGCACCTGCAACCGCTGGTGGTCGATCGTCTGCTCGACGCCATGGCCAGCGGCGAAAGCCTGCAACGCGTGCACGCCACCCTGGACGGCGAAGGGACGGTGGTCTGTGAGTTCGCTTAACGTGTCGCTGATGTTCAGCCAGGTGCCGCAGCCACTGCGCTATGCCGAAGCGCTGTTGCAACGCTTCGCCACGCTAGCGCGCGCGGCCAATAGCGACGCCCTGCTCGGCGGCCTGGTGGAAAGCGCCGCGCAGCTGTCCGGCAGCGAACTGAGCCAGCTGTACCTGCTCGACGACACCCACACACGCCTGACTCTGTCCGCCGAATGGCAGGACGGCCTGCTGCAACCGCGCGCGGACGCCAGCCTGTCCAGCGACTACGACGGCGAACAGCTGCTGCAGTACTGCCTGTGCCAGAACCAAACGCTCAGCCTCAATGAACTGGACAGCAGCCTGCACCAGACCGGCTTCCTCCCCGAGGCACAACAACCCTGGCGCAGCCTGCTGTGCCAGCCGCTGCTGGATGAGCAGAAAGGCGTCACCGGCCTGCTGCTGATTGCCAGCCAACGCTCGCGTGAGCTGCAGGGTTTTGCCGACTCGCTCGGCCATCTGGGCAGCTTTGTTGTCGCCCAACTGCATCTGCTGCAGCGCCTGCGTTCGCCGCGCGGCGAGCAGCCGGTTGCCGTGGTCAGCACGCCCTGCGCCAGCGGCTATGGCCTGATTGGCGACAGCCCGGCGATGCGCAGCGTCTACCAGCTAATCAGCAAAGTGCTGCACAACCCGGTCAGCGTTTTGCTGGCGGGCGAAACCGGCACCGGCAAGGAACTGGTGGCCCGCGCCATCCACGATTGTGGTTTCCGCCGCAGCAAGGCCTTTGTCGTGCAGAACTGCGCCTCGCTGCCGGAGAACCTGCTGGAAAGCGAACTGTTCGGCTACCGCAAAGGCGCCTTCAGCGGCGCCGACCGCGACCATCAGGGCCTGTTCGATGCGGCCAATGGCGGCACCCTGTTTCTCGATGAAATCGGTGATATGCCGCTGAGCCTGCAAGCCAAGCTGCTGCGCGTGTTGCAGGAAGGCGAAGTACGCCCGCTGGGCTCCACCGCCACGCACAAGGTCGATGTGCGCATCGTCGCCGCCACCCACCACAACCTGCGCAACCTGGTGGAAGAAGGCCGTTTCCGCGAAGACCTGTTCTATCGCCTGGCGCAGTTCCCCATCGAGCTGCCGGCCCTGCGTGAACGCGATCAGGACATCCTCACTCTGGCGCGCTATTTCGCCGACAAGGCCAGCACCTTCCTGCAGCGCAACCAGTGCCGCTGGACCGACAGCACCCTCGATCACCTGGCGCGCTACCCCTTTCCCGGCAACGTGCGCGAACTGAAAGGTCTGGTCGAACGTGCCGTGCTGCTGTGCGAAGGCGGCGAGCTGCTGCCGGAGCACTTCGACCTGCGCCAGGCAGGCAGCAACGATGAGCCCGGGATGAACCTGCGCGAACGCATGGAGCGCGTCGAACGCAGCCTGCTGCTCGACTGCCTGCGCAAGAACCGTGGCAACCAGACCAGCGCAGCCTGCGAGCTGGGCCTGCCGCGCCGCACCCTGCTGTATCGCATGCAGCGGCTGAATATCAGCCCGGCTGACGTGTAAGGCTTAAGGAGAAGAGCATGTTCAACGCCGCCAATCAGACCCATTTCAGCCTGAGCATCGAAGGTGCCAGCCACGATCTGCAGGTGCTCGAATTTACCGGCCGTGAAGCCATCAGCCAGCCGTTCGTGTTCGAGTTGGAGCTGATCAGCGAGCGCCCCGATCTCGATCTGGAAAGCCTGCTGCACCAACCAGCATTTCTTGCCTTTACCCAAGACGGCGGAGGAGTGCATGGCCTGGTCTACCGCGTCGCCCAGGGTGATTCCGGCAAGCGCATGACCCGCTACCACATCACTCTACGTCCGCAGCTGGCTTACCTGGCGCATCGCATCAATCAGCGGATCTTCCAGCACCTGAGCGTGGAAAAAATCATCAGCCAGGTGCTCGAAGAGCACGGCATTCAGAGCAATGCCTACAAATTCCAGTTCGGCCCCAGCGTCTACCCGGAGCGCGAATACTGCGTGCAGTACGACGAAAGCGACCTGCACTTTATTCAGCGCCTGTGCGAAGAAGAAGGCATTCACTACCACTTCCAGCACAGCGAACAAGGTCATGTGCTGGTTTTCGGCGATGACCAGACGGTGTTCCCGAAATTGGCGCCCACTGCGTACCAGCAGGACAGCGGCCTGGTCGCCGACGAGCCGGTGATCAAGCGCTTCGCCCTGCGCCTGGAAACCCGCAGCAACCGCGTAACCCGCCGCGACTACAACTTCGAAAAACCCAAGCTGCTGATGGAAGCGGCCTTCAACAGCGAGCTCCAGCCCGACCTCGAGGACTACGACTACCCCGGTAGTTTTGTCGAGCGCGAGCGCGGCAAACACCTGGCCAAACGCAACCTGGAACGCCACCGCAGCGACTATGAACTGGCCAGCGGTGAAAGCGACCAGCCGCTGCTGGTCAGCGGCCACTTCCTCAACCTCAGCGAGCATCCGCGCGCGGACTGGAACCAGCTCTGGCTGCTGACGGAAGTCAGCCATGAAGGTAAGCAACCGCAAGTGCTGGAAGAGTCAGTCACCAGCCATACCCAGGTCAGCGACGGCTTCCAGCAGGGTTACCGCAACCGCTTCAGCGCCACGCCTTGGGATGTGCTGCATCGCCCAGCGCTGAAGCATCCGAAACCCAAGGTACTCGGCAGTCAGACCGCCGTGGTCACCGGGCCAACGGGTGAAGAGATCCACTGCGATCAGTACGGCCGGGTCAAAGTGCAATTTCACTGGGACCGCGAAGGCCAAGCGGATGACACCACCAGCTGCTGGCTGCGCGTGTCCTCCAGCTGGGCAGGCGATGGCTACGGCGCTATCGCCATCCCGCGCATCGGCATGGAAGTGCTGGTGACCTTCCTCGAAGGTGATCCCGATCAGCCGCTGGTCACCGGTTGCCTGTACCACGCTGCCCATGTCGTGCCCTACGCGCTGCCAGCGAACAAGACCCGTAGCCTGTTCAAAACCTTGAGCAGCCCAGGCGGTGGCGGCTACAACGAGCTGCGCATCGAAGACAAGAAAGGCGTCGAACAGATCTACCTGCACGCCCAGCGCGACTGGGACGAAAACATCGAGCACGACCAGAAAATCCGCATCGGCAACGAACGCCACGACACGGTCGAAGCCAACAGCTACAGCCAGTTTCTCGCCGAAGAACACCGCACCACCCACTCCGACCGCAAGGTGGAAACCCGCAGCAACGACCACCTCACCGTCGGGCAGAAACAACATGTGAAAGTCGGCGTCGGCCAGTTCGTCGAAGCCGGTAACGAAATCCACTACTACGCCGGCAACAAAGTGGTGATCGACGCCGGCATGGAACTCACCGCCTCAGGTGGCGGTAGCTTCCTCAAACTCGACCCAGGCGGCGTCACGCTCAGCGGTGCGACGATCAAGATCAACTCTGGCGGTGGCCCGGGCAAAGGCTCGGGCATCGCTATCCTGCCGCCCACTATTCCGGGCGCGGCGGATGCGGATAAAGCGGGCAATCTGCTTGATAGCGCCAATGCCAACACCACTTGGTTGGAGTTGAACCTGCACTACAAGAACCTGGAGCCCGTGCCCGGTGCAGCTTACCGCGTCGAATTTGCAGATGGCTCTGTTCGTGAGGGCGTTTTAGACACGGACGGTTTCGCCCGGCTAGAAGATGTACCGCCTGGGCCGGCCAAGGTGTGGTACGGCGAAGACCCGCGCCCTTACGCGCGCAAGCCGGTCAAGGCAGTCGACGTTACCGATGCAAGTATTGAGGACGACTTGCGCAAACTTGGACTGGATCCCAGTCAGGTGGATTTACAGCAATTGGTTGAGCAAGCAGCAGGGAGGCTGGCATGAGCACTGGAGAAAAGCAGGCGGCATACAACGAAGCATTAACCGAGCTGGCCAAAGGTATTGCGCTCGGTGCCGTACCCTTTCTAGGCCAAGCGATTGATGCCTATGACACGGTTGAGGCGTCTATTCATCTCTACAACGAGAAGACGGCTCAGGGTAAAGAAGATGCCCAGTTTGACTTGCTATTGGCCATCATCGGTTGGATTCCAGGGCCGGGCGACGGCCTGAAAAAAAGCCTGCGTATTGTCAACCGGGATCCTCAACGCTTTGCACCTGTGTTGTTTGATCTGCTGCGCTTTGTTCTGCAGGAATGTGGCGTCAAAACCAGCCCGGAAGAGCTGTTGGCACAGGTATTCAACGCAGGCGCCCTGCGTGCCGAATTGGACGAAATCATCTCTGGGGTAAAAGGCTCATCTGCATTCAAAAGCCTGCCCGCATGGATTCAGAGCGCCGTATTGACGGTACTTTCTACTTCACGAGACAGCATGCCTGCTCTTGTCGGGATCGTCGAAAAACGCCTGACCAAGTGGAAACGTATACAACGCAATAGCGCGGCAGCATCGGCTGGAAGAGGTCCACGCCAAGGGCAAAAGCCCGCCGCCAAAGATGGGCAAGTGGCCGCAGAGGGCAGAGACGGGGCGAGCCAAACTCATTCCAACAAAATCGATAATTCCAACCTCGGCACTCAAGCACTCTCCAGCCTGACCAACGAAGGTTTAGGCGTCAGCGGCGAACATATCGCCGACTACATTTGCGCCGAAAAATTCGGCTGGGGCAAAGACTGGGATGGCCACGACAAGGGAGCCGAAGGCCAGTGGCTGGAAGGCAAGCCCAGCGCCAGCAAGATGGGCAAGCTTTCTAAAGGCGGCAGCCCTAAATCGCCCCATGTGCTTTACAAACTAACCGACGGCGCCAACGGCACAGGTATCGATGCTGTTTGGCGGGCCAATCCTGCTACGAACGGTGGGAAGAAATTCGCCATTGTCGAAGCAAAGGCGAGCAAGGATGAGGACGCTCCAAAGTTCCTGCGCAAGCTGAACAATACGCGCAAACCAGGCATCACCTCCAAGTTAGGAGTTTCAGGCCTGGCTGATCCAAGTGAATTGCTGGAGCCCATTGCACAAGACAACCCCGAGTCCGCACCAAGCAAGCGGCCAGGGGGACGGAGCAGTGGAAAATCATCCGGAAAGAGCGCAAATAACGCTCCAAATAAGCGCTCCGCTAATACCGCTGAAGCAAGCCCCAAGGCAGTCCAAGTGCAGATGAGCAAGGAGTGGGTCGCTGCCTGCCTGAGAAAACAAGTAGGTGCTCACCTGTATCGAGAAGTGATCCTCTCTTACAGCAGGCACTTGTTCTTCGCTCCGCTATACCACCCGTCTGGCAGCCCACAGAACCATGCCCAAGTACGACTCGCTGGTGGAACTGACGCCGATCATAGCGAGCATTCCGCTTTCCACTACAGCGAGCAGGACGTCAAGAAAGCGGTGAACAAACGTAAGAGTTCACTCAGCAGAAAGTACGGCAGCATGCCGTCCCTGAAGATCGAGGCCTGATATGAACAGAAGACAACCTTTCATAACGGAAAGCTACTACAAGAGCCTTGTCTCCCTTTATGACTCGTCAGAAGAGTTCTGGCACGACAAAGACCTGGAAGAAGACGCTCCAGGCCAGGAGGCATCGCTTAAAGCCTACGAATACAAGCAGGATGCGTTAAGCGCGCTAATCATCCGCTACACCGCTGGAGAACCAATAGAGTCACTTATCCAACCGCTCGAAAAGGTCATTCTCAACTTCGAGCGCTACCAGAGTGCCCTCGCCGACTACGAGCAAGTAACCAATATCTCTCCCCTCGCGATCGACGATTGGCCTGGACAATACGAAGAGTGCGTACAAGTTATAAGCCTCTGCATTCTGCTGCATCGGATCGACTTGCTGCAGCGCTTTGTCGCCTTGTTAGACAACGCCGGTTATGCCGGTGAAGACACGCTGTATGAAGATCTACTACGCAAAGTTTTACCTGGTCGCAATGACTTGGATGAGTGGTATCACGATCTTTATACGCCGCTAATCCGAGCTATTTATGCACCCACCAAAGAAGAGGCATCCGCATTACTGAAGCTCTATTGCGATCAGTGGTACAGCGCTTTTGAAGACAAGCAAACCAATTGGCATGACACCCACCTAGATATCGACGGTGACGAGGGTAGTTATTACGGCTACTGGGCCTTCGAAGCCGCTGCTATTGCCTTTCTTTACGACATCGACGACAGCGAAGTCGACCATATGGTCTACCCCAAAGACTTGGTGGCTTACGCCCGTAATTTCAGTTCGTCGCCTAACTCTACGCAGACTGGCCGCATCGAATCCGGGCAACCCTGCCCCAAAGCGGGCTACTGGTTTACCCCGGCTCAGGCTAATTCTCGACGAGCCTTCAAGCAAGGCGAAACCATGCCGGCTTTCGACGGTTCCCGTTGGGGCGCGACGCTTTGGTATTGGTCCGGCGAAGACGATGCCTGATATCTGCTTACCCACCTTTCGCACTTAAAAGAGAAGAGCAACTGATGCTGAAACGTTATTACCCAACCGCCCTGCTCGCCCTGGCCCTATGCCTCTCCGCCTGCAGCGGCAATTACAAGTTCAACGATGACGAATACCGCCCACTCGGCGAACCGCAAGCAGTGAAACGCGGCAACTGACCGCAAGGAGTTAACAACCATGGAACTGGTCTTCGATGTGGTCAGTGCACAGCAGTTCGTGCCAGGTCTATTGACCACCAAAACCTTCAAGCAGGCCGGCGGCATTATTGGCCGGGCGGAGGAATGCGACTGGGTGATTCCGGATCGCAAGCGCGTGCTGTCCAGCCGGCATGCCGAGGTGAGCTATCGCAATGGCTCCTTCTACCTGACCGACACCAGCAGCAATGGCATTCAGCTGAAAGACAGCGGCGCCAGCCTGCGCAAGGGCGAGGCCCAGCGTATCGAGCATGGCAGCGTGTATTGCTTTGGCGATTTCGAGTTGCGCGCGCGGTTGATTCAGGACCCGGCAATGTTCGCCGGCGATATCGGCCGTGCGCAGCCGGCCGGCAGCATCATCCCGGACGATGCCTTTCTCGACCTCGACCCACTGACCGCCATCGACCAGCAGGAACGCGTGTATGCCGAGGTCGATGACCTGACGGCAATTCTGCGTCCGCATAACGTGCAGGCGCAGCAACGTGACTATGCGCAGATCGATGAAGAAAACCTGCTGGTGCCCGCGCTGGTAATGCCAACGCCCGAGCCGCAGCCCAAGCGTGCGCCCGAGCCGGTGCGCATGCCTTTGAGCTTCTGGGAAAAATTCGGCGAGGCCCTCGGGATCAAAATTGATGACCTCGATGACGATGCCCGCGAAGCCCTGGCCATCCACAGCGCCAAGCTGCTCAAACAGAGCATCGGCAGCCTGCAGCAAAGCCTACGCACCCGCAGCGAGCTGAAGAACGAACTGCGCCTGGCCCTGACCACCGTGCAGAGCGCTGGCAACAACCCGCTCAAGCACACCGCCGATAGCAGTGAAGCGCTGAGCGCTCTGCTGCGTGGTGGCAAAGCCGGGCAACTGAGCGCCGAGCAGACCATCAGCCGCAGCTTCCGTGATCTGCAAGCGCACCAGGTGGCGCTGCTAGCCGCCAGCCGCGCGGCGGTCAAGGGCATGTTCGAGCAACTGTCGCCGGAGCAGCTGAGCCTGCGGTTCGAGCGCGAAGGTCGTAAGCCGCTGATCGCCACAGCTGGCAGCCGCTGGCGCGCCTACCGTCGCCTGCACAGCGCCCTGGAGCAGAACGACGACTGGAGCGACCGTCTGTTCGCCCGCGACTTCGCCAACACCTACGAAGAACAGGTTCGCCTGATCGCCACCCTCAACAACGACGTTCAAGGATGATCTCCATGCACCGTTTCACCTGCCTGGCCCTGTTGGCCGCCCTGCTCAGCCTGACTGGCTGCGCGGCGCTTTCGCCCTATTCGGATATGACCAAGCTCGACCTGACCCTCAACGGCAGCGATGAGCTCAACCCGGACCTCAATGGTCGCCCTTCGCCGATCGTCCTGCGCCTGATTGAGCTGAAGCACCCGGTGGCCTTTGAGACCGCCGATTTCTTCTCGCTTTATCAGCGCCCGAAAGAAGCCCTGTCGCCGGATATGGTGGTGCTCGAAGAGCTGGAGCTGCGCCCAGGCGAGCAACGCGAAATGAAGCTGTCGGTACAGCCGGGCAGCCGCTATGTCGGCGTGCTGGCGGCCTACCGCGACCTGCCGGAAAGCAACTGGCGCGTGGTGATTCCGTTGCAGGAGCAGGCACGCAACAGCAGCGTGCTGACCCTCGATGCTCTGGGCATCAAGGCTCAGGATGACGCCAACAAGGAAGAGGAATAAGCCATGGCCATGCATAAAGTGGTCTGGCAGGAAGGCATGTTGCTGCGTCCGCAGCACTTCCAGCAGAACGACCGTTACTACGACTACCAGCTGAAAACCCGCACGCAGAAGCTCGACAGCTATGCCTGGGGCTTTTTCGAGCTGGAGATCGACCGCCAGTTCCTCAATATGGGCAAGCTGGTGGTGAGCAAGGCCAGCGGCATTCTGCCCGATGGCACCCTGTTCGACATCGGCGCCGAGCGCGAGCCGCTGGCCCTCGACGTGCCGCCGAACACCGGCAACACCCCGGTGTATCTGGCACTGCCACTGGTCACCGGTAACCATATCGAGAGCCGCCGCCCCGAGCAGCAGGACGTGCTGGCGCGCTTTACCGCCTTCGATGAGGAAGTGACCGACTCCAACGCCGGCGACAGCGCATCGAGTCAGGTCAGCTGTGGCCGCCCGGATTTCCGTCTGCTGCTCGGCGAGCAGCAGAGCGACCAGGCCTACGTCAAATTGCAGCTGTGCGACGTACTCGATACCACCCCGGACGGGGTGATCAGCATCGACCCGGAATTTATTCCGACCTACGTCAACTTCCAGGCTTCCGGCTATCTGCTGAGCTGCCTCAAGGAAGTGATCAGCATGCTCGCCCACCGTGGCGACATTCTTGCTGAACGTATTCGCGCCACCGGCAAGGTCGGCGGTGCAGAAGTCGGCGACTTTATGATGCTGCAGCTGATCAACCGCTTCGAGCCGGTGCTGCGCCATTACCTGGGCATCGAGCAAGTACACCCGGAGCAGATCTACCGCGAACTGCTCGGCCTGCTCGGCGAGCTGGCGACCTTCTCCAGCGAGATCAAACGCCCGCGCCTGGAAGGCCGTTATCTGCACAGCGATCAGGGCGTGAGCTTCCGCAAGCTGATGGATGCAATCCGCCAGGTGCTGTCGATGGTGCTGGAACAGCACGCCATCGAAATGCTCCTGCAACAGCGTCAGTACGGCATTCAGGTGTCGCCGTTGCACGATCACAAACTGCTCGCCACCTCCACCTTCGTCCTCGCCGCCAGCGCCCAGTGCGATTCGGAAGAACTGCGCCAGCGCCTGCCGGCGCACCTCAAGGTCGGCCCGGTGGAGCAGATTCGCCAACTGGTCAACCTGCACCTGCCCGGCATCAAGGTCAAACCCATGCCGGTGGCACCACGGCAGATTCCCTTCCACTCGGGGAAAACCTACTTCGCCCTGGAACTGGGCTCCGAGGAACTGGCGCAGCTGGAACGCTCCGGCGGCTTCGCTTTCCACGTGTCCGGCGAGTTCTCCGGGCTTGAGATGAAATTCTGGGCGATCAGGAACTGATTATGACCACCAAGGAAATGGAATACGGCCAGGACGACAAAACCGTCATCCTCAACCGCAAGGGTGATGCCCCCGCGCACAGCCCGCTGACTGACTTCGCCGCGCCGCCGAAATTCGAACAGCTGGAAGAGCGGATGATCTACGCCGCGCGCCTGCGCCCGGCCGAAAGCTTCAATATCAGCCTCAACCCGCTGGTCGCAGCCGCCGCCACCCTGCTCTCGGAAGTGGTGCGCCTCAAGCACAGCTTCGACAGCGAAGACATGCATGCGCTGAACCAGCGCCTGGCCAGCGCCATCAAGCTGTTCGAACACCGCGCCCTGCATGAAGGCGCGGAAAGCAGCCAGGTGATGGCCGCGCGCTACGTGCTCTGCACCGTGGTCGACGAGGCCGTGGTAACCACGCCCTGGGGCAACGAGAGCGAGTGGTCGCAGATGAGTCTGTTGTCCTCGTTCCACAACGAAACCTTCGGTGGCGAGAAGTTCTTCCAGCTGCTTGAGCGCCTATCGCGCAACCCGGTCAAGCACTTGCCGATGCTCGAGCTGATGTACCTGTGCCTGTCCCTCGGTTTCGAGGGCAAGTACCGTGTGCTGCCGCGCGGCATGCTTGAACTGGAAGCGGTACGCGACAGCCTGTACCGGCAGATCCGCCAGATGCGCGGTGATGTGCCACGCGAGGTTTCGCCGCACTGGCAGGGCCTGAAAGACACCCGCCGGCGCCTGGTGCGCATCGTGCCGTGGTGGCTGGTGGCGTTGTTTACCCTGGTCTGCCTGGTGGTGATGTATGGCGGTTTCGCCTGGGTATTGGGCGAGCAACGCGAAACGATTTTGCAGCCGTACGAGCAACTCGACCCGTCTGCGGGTGTAAGCATGGATGATCTGAAATGAAGAGTTTTTTCGGCAAGTTAGCCGCATTTTTCCGCAAGACCTGGGTATGGAGCCTGTGTCTGGTATTGGTTCTGGCACTGCTGGTGTGGTTTGTCGGCCCGCTGCTCGCGGTCAACGATTACAAGTTCTGGGAATCGGCCACCAGCCGCCTGCTGAGCATCAGCGGGTTGTTCCTGATCTGGGGCCTGGCCATGGTGTTCGCCAGCTGGAAGGCCACCGCCCGCAAGAAGGCCGAGGAAGACGACGCTGATGCCCAGGAACGCCTGCGCCGCGAAGGCCTGATCAACGAAGAGCAGCTCGAGCTGCGCCAGCGCTTCAAGCAGGCGCTGCACAGCCTCAAACGCTCCAGCCTGTATCGCGGCCGCAGCGAAAAATGGCGCAACGAGCTGCCCTGGTACTTGCTGCTCGGCCCACAGAGCAGCGGCAAGACCAGCTTGCTGGACTTCTCCGGCCTGGATTTCCCGCTTAATCGCGGTGACCAACAGCGCCTGACCAAGGACGTTTCCGGCACCCGTTATGCCGACTGGTATTTCGCCGATCACGCCGTGCTGATCGACACCGCCGGGCGCTACCTGACCCAACCCGACCCGGCCATCGACAGCCGCGCCTGGGACACCCTGCTGGGCCTGCTGCGCAAACGCCGCGCGCGCCCGCTGAACGGCGTGCTGGTCAACATTCCGGTGGAGCAGCTGCAAGGCGGCAGCGAAATCGAACTGGAAAACCTCGCCCGCCAGACTCGTCAGCGTCTGCAGGATATTCACCAGCGCCTCGGTGCCGATGTACCGGTGTACCTGGTGCTGAGCAAGGCCGACAAGGTGCTCGGCTTCGATGAATTCTTCGACCAGCTGTCGCGCGAAGAAAGCGATCAGGTGCTCGGCGCCAGCTTCCGCAAAGACCAGAACGCCACCGACGTACAGGTAATCCGCCAGGAGTTCGAAGAGCTGCTGCGTCGCCTCAACAGCCAGGTAATCCTGCGCATGCACCAGGAGCGCGACACCCAGCGCCGTGGACGCATCCTCGACTTCCCGCATCAGCTGGGCCTGCTCGGCGAGCGTCTGTGCCTGTTCAGCGAACTGGCCTTCAGCGGCAACCGCTACCAGCGCGCTAGCCAGCTGCGCGGTTTCTACCTGACCAGCGCGCCGGAACTAAACGACCAGCTCGACCCGAGCACCAGCAGCATCGGCCGCAACCTGGGCCTGTCCAGCAGCGCCCTGCCGACCTTCCGCACCGGTCGTGCACGCTTTATCAATCACCTGCTCAGCCGAGTGATCTTCCCCGAAGCCGACCTTGCCGGCCTCGATCAGAAGGAAGTGCGTCGTATCGACTGGGGCCAGCGCGCCATGTACGCCACCGCCCTGGTGGTGCTCGGCATATTCGGTGTGGTCTGGGCCGGCGGTTTCTCCGGTAACCACGGCCGTCTGGAGCAACTGCGCGACCTCGCTCAACAACTGACCCAGCAACACAACAGCCTCGGTACTCAGGATGATGCCCTGCGCACCCTCAAGGCGCTGGACCACAGCTACGCCGCCACTCAGGTGTTCCCGCCGGTGGATGAGGTGTCTTACCTGCAACGCGGCGGTCTGTACCAGGGCGAAAAAGTCGACCCAACGCTGCAAAAGGCCTACCGCGCCGAACTGGAAAACCTGCTGCTGAGCCGCGTCGGGCGCCAACTGGAAGCGCAAGTACGCGCCAACCTGGGTGACCGTGAGCGCCTGCTCAACAGCCTGCGTGCTTATCTGATGCTCAACTTGGAGGAACGCCGTGACAAGGCCTTCCTGCAGGAGTGGCTGGCGGCCGACTGGTCGCTGCGTTACGCCGGCAACAGCGTCGGTCAACGAGGCCTGAATGGGCACTTCGAGCGCCTGCTGTCCGAGTCGTTCGCGCCCTACTCGCTGAATGAACCGCTGGTGGCCCAGGCTCGACAGATCCTGCGCAGCGAGTCGCTGGCCAACGTGGTCTACCGCATGCTCCGTGACCAGGCGCGCAGCCTGCCGGAATATCGCCTGAGCCAGAAACTCGGCCCACAAGCCGGGCTGTTCGTTGGCAGCGACTACGCCATTCCGGGTTTCTATACCCAGGTTGGCTACCAGAAAACCTTCACCGCCAAGGGCGCCGACCTGGTGCGCGACCTGCTGCGCGACAACTGGGTACTCGGCGAAGGCGACACCCTCAGCAGCAACGACCTAAGCCGTCTGCTGGTGGAAATGGAGCAGCTGTACTTCCGCGATTACGCCAATTACTGGGGCGAAGCCCTCGCCCAGTTGTCGCTGGACCCTATCGGCAGCGCCGGCCAGGGTGCCCTGCAACTGGCCGGCCTGACCGCCGCCAACTCGCCGCTGCTGCAACTGCTGGTGGAAGTGCGCGACAACACCCGCTTTAAAGGCATGGCCGAAGCCGCCGATGATGCTGGTGCCGCCGCCGAAGCGCTGGAAGGCGCCAAGGGCAAGCTGGGCAAAGTTGCCAAGCTCGCCGGTGCTGCCGCCGAACAGGCGCAAGCGGCACTGGTGAAAAATCTGCCGGACACCGCACGGAAAACTCTGGAACGCCGCTTCGAACCGCTGCACCGTTTGCTTGATGAAAACGGCGGTGCCGGCCCGGAACTGGCCAGCACTCTGCAAGCGCTGGATGCTCTGCAACTGCAACTGGCCAGCCTGGCGCATGCCAGCGCCCCGGAGCAGGCTGCGTTCGAACTGGCCAAGGCACGTATGGGCGGCCAGCGTGATGCGATCAACCAGGTGCGCAGCAATGCCGCGCGCCTGCCGCAACCGGTCGGCAACTGGCTCGGCCTGCTCGCCGAAGACAGCTGGATGCTGGTGCTCAACGACGCTTACCACTACCTCAATCAGCGTTATAAGAGCGAGCTGTACGCCGCCTATGACGGCTCGTTGAAGCAGCGTTATCCGTTCAGCGCACACAGCGAAAGCGATGTGGCGATTGCCGATTTCCGCGAGTTCTTCAAGGCTCAGGGGATTGCCGAGCGCTTCTTCGACAACTACCTCAAGCCGTTTGTCAGCGGCACCGCCGGCCAGTACCAACTGCGCCGCGTGGATGGCCGTGGCCTGCCGTTGTCGCGCGAGTTCCTGCTGCAGATGAGCCACACCCAAACCATCCGCCGCAGCTTCTTCGCCGAGAACCCCAACGAGCCGAAAGTGCTGTTCAAGCTCGAGCCCTACTCGCTGGATTCCAGCCTGGGCCGCGCCGACTTTCGCTTCGGCAACCAGCAGATGGAATACCGTCACGGGCCAATCGTGCAGACCGCCTTCAGCTGGCCGGCCGAAGCCAATGAAGGGCGCACCAGCCTGGTGGTCGAAGAACTCGGTGGGCGCAAGGTCGGTATCGAGAAGAACACCGGCCCCTGGTCGCTGTTCCGCCTGCTCGACCTGATGAGCGTGGACTACCACAGCGGCCGCGACGTGCTGATGCTCAAGGCTGACCTCGGCGGCCTGCGTGCCAACTATTTGTTGCACAGCCAACGCTCGCCGAACCCGTTTGACCTGGACCAGCTGCGCAGCTTCAAACTGCCGGCCACGCTCTGATGCAGGAGGTTGCCAGCCTCTGGCGCAGCGCTGCGCGTACCGACACCGGCAAGGTGCGGGCGCGCAACGAGGATGCCTTTCTAGCCCTGCCGGAGCAGGGCCTGTGGGTGGTCGCCGACGGCATGGGCGGACACCAGAACGGTGCCCTGGCCAGCCGCCTGATTGTCGAGCAGCTGGCCGAGCCGAGCGCAGGCGATTTGCCGCAGCGTCTGGATGAGCTGCGCAAGCGCCTGCATTCGCTTAACCGCCGCCTCGGTCAGGAACTAACGGTTACCGCCGCCCACCCGGACCCGGTGATCGGCAGCACGGTAGTGGCGCTGCTGATCGAAGGCGACCGCGCCGCCTGCGTGTGGGCCGGCGACAGCCGCTGTTACCTGTGGCGCGGCAGTCGGCTGTATCAGCTCAGCCGTGATCACTCGCTGCTGCAGCAGTTGATCGATGAGCAGCAAATCAGCCCAAGCGAAGCTGCTCGGCATCCGGCGGCGCACGCCCTGACTCGAGCAATCGGTGCCAGTGACGAGCTGAAGCTGGAAATTCTCGAGCTCGATGTGCTGCCCGGCGATGCCTTTCTGCTGTGCAGCGATGGCCTCTACCAGGGTCTGTCAGCCGATGCTTTGGGCGCGGCGCTGAACCTGCCTTCGCCGCAGCTGACGCTGAATCGTTTGTTCCAGCAAGCCCTCGACGGCCCGGCGCGGGACAACCTGAGTGCGGTGGTGATCCGTCGATGAGGACTCACGGATGAGTGAACAGCTGTTCGACGACCTGCAGCTGGCCAGCAGCCCGGCCAGCGACCTGACCTACTTCGCCCTGGCCGAGACTGCCGCCAAACCGGCTGCGCAAGCCCCGCGCGAAGTACTCAGCGAACTGCCGGAAGTGCTCGGCGGCCGCTACAAGATCGAGCGCCTGCTCGGTGTCGGCGGCATGGGTGCGGTGTATCGCGCCCGTGATCTGCTGCGCGAACAGTTCGGTGACCCCGAGCCCTATGTAGCCCTGAAAACCCTCAGCGATGACTTCGCCGAATACCCGGACGCCAACTCGCTGCTGTACAGCGAGTTCGCCCTAACCGCGCGGCTGAATCATCCGCATGTGGTGCGCCTGTTCGGCTTCGAGGTGGATGTACCGAGCCAGCGCGCCTTCCTTACCCTGGAGCTGCTCAAGGGCCTGACCCTCGACCAGTTGCTTAGCGAGCGTCCCGAGGGTCTGCCCTGGAGCGAGCTACAGGAAATCGCCATCGCCCTGCTCGATGCCCTGAGCTATTCGCACAGCCTCGGCGTGCTGCATGGCGACCTGAAGCCCAGCAATGTGATGCTCGCCGAAGACGGCCTGCGCCTGTTCGATTATGGTCTCGGCCAGCCCGTGGAAGGTCTGTTACCCGGCCTGCCGCGCCTGTGTCGCAACCGCTTTACCGCCTGGACGCCGCGCTATGCCGCCCTGGAATTGCTCGACGGTGCGCCGCTGACCGCCGCCGCCGATGTCTATGCCCTGGCGTGCGTGCTGTATGAGCTGGCCAGTGGTCGTCACCCGTTCCGCCGGCAGAGCGCCAAACAGGCCAAGGCCATGGAGCTGGATAAACAGCTGCAACGCCCCGAGCAGTTACCGGCGCATTGCTGGCCCGCCCTGCGCACCGCGCTGGCGTTCGATGAGGCGCAGCGCAGTATCAGTTGCGCGCAGTTGCTTGAGGTATTTCGCCGGCCCACGCACAGCGGCTGGCGGCGCTGGCTACGGTGCAGTTGAACGCAGCACGCGCCTATCAGCAGCACCAATGGATGATTTTTTAACAAGGAAATGACTATGTTCAACCCGGCCAATGAAACCCATTTCAGCCTGAGCATCGAAGGCCTTGAGCACGACCTGCAAGTGCTCGAATTCAGTGGCCGCGAAGCCATCAGTCAGCCCTATCGTTTTGAGGTTGAGCTGATCAGCGAGAACGCCGAGCTGGATCTGCAAAGCCTGCTGCATCAGCGCGCCTTTCTCGCCTTCAACCCCGACGGCTTGGGCATTCACGGCCTGATCTACCAGGTCGCTCAGGCCGAATCCGGCAAGCGCCTGACCCGCTACAAACTGAGCATCGTGCCGCAGCTGAGCTACCTGGCCCTGCGCACCAACCAGCGGATTTTCCAGCACCTGACGGTGCCGCAGATCGTTGCCCAGGTGCTGCAGGAGCACGGCATCGCCCTTGGTGGTTACCAATTCCAGCTCGGCCCAACCGTCTACCCCAAGCGCGACTACTGCGTGCAGTACGACGAGAGTGACCTGCACTTCGTTCAACGCCTGTGCGAGGAGGAAGGTATTCACTACCACTTCCAGCACAGCGAGCAGGGCCACGTGCTGGTCTTCGGCGATGACCAGAGCGCCTTCGGCAAACTCGGCCAGCCCACTGCCTACCTGCAGGACAACGGCATGACCGCCGACGAGCCGGTGATCAAGCGCTTCGCCGTACGCCTGGAAACCCGCACCAGCCGCATCACCCGCCGCGATTACGACTTCGAGCAACCACGCCTGCTGATGGAAGCCGCCTTCAAGGAGGATCGTGATCCCGAGGCCAAGCCGCTGCCGGACCTTGAGGATTACGACTACCCCGGCCGCTTTGTCGACCGTGCACGCGGCAAGCACCTCAGCCAACGCCACCTCGAACGCCACCGCGCTGATTACCGCCTGGCCGAAGGCCGTGGTGACCAGCCGAAACTGCTCAGCGGGCACTTTCTCGAACTCTCCGACCACCCGCGCCAGGACTACAACGACCTCTGGCTGCTACACGAGGTCATCCACCAGGGTAAGCAACCGCAAGTGCTGGAAGAGTCGGTTACCAGCCATACCGCAGCCAGCGACGGCTTCACCCAGGGCTACCGCAACCACTTCACCGCCACCCCCTGGGACGTGCCTTTCCGCCCGCCATTGGCCCATCCGAAACCCAAGGTGCTCGGTAGCCAGACCGCCGTGGTCACCGGCCCAGCGGGTGAAGAAATCCACTGCGACGAATACGGCCGAATCAAAGTGCAATTTTTCTGGGACCGCGAAGGCCAGGCCGACGACAAAACCAGCTGCTGGCTGCGCGTGGCCTCAAGCTGGGCCGGTGATGGCTACGGCGGTATCGCCATCCCGCGGATCGGCATGGAAGTGCTGGTAACCTTCCTCGAAGGGGACCCCGATCAGCCGCTGGTCACCGGCTGCCTGTACCACGCCGAACATGTCGTGCCCTACGACCTGCCGGCGAACAAGACCCGCACCGTATTCAAAACCCTCAGCACACCAGGTGGCGGTGGCTACAACGAGCTGCGCATCGAAGACAAGAAAGGCGCCGAGCAGATCTACCTGCACGCCCAGCGCGACTGGGATGAAAACATCGAGCACGACCAGAAGATCCGCGTCGGTAACGAACGCCACGACACCGTCGAAGCCAACAGCTACACCGAGCTCAAAGCCGAAGAAAACCTCACGGTCAAAACCGAGCGCAAGGTCGAGGTCAAACCCGACGACCACCTCACCGTCGGGCAGAACCAACACATCAAACTCGGCACCGCCCAACTGACCAAAGCCGGCCGCGAAATCCACCTCAAAGCCGGGCAAAAGATGGTCATCGAAGCCGGTACCGAACTGACCCTCAAAGCCGGCGGCAGCTTTATCAAACTCGACCCCGGCGGCATCACTCTGCTCGGCCCGTTGGCCAAAATCAACGCCGGCGGCGCACCGGGCAAAGGCTCGGGGATCAAGATCAAACCACCGGTACTGCCGGGAGCGGCGGATAGCGATAAGGCGGGGAGTTTGTTGGAGCAGGCGCAGCCTGGGCTGCTCAGTAACTGCACGGACAAGCCTCAACCTGCGGTGTGTGAGGAGTGCTTGCGCCTCGCCCAAAATAAAGCTCAAGCACTCGTTGCACGTTGAGAGGCAAACAGAACGCTATGAAACCTTCGCCCCAAACCTGGCTAGGCCTGCTTTACGAACAAGCAGAGCAGGCGCGCCTGCAGCATTTCGACCTGTTGGTCGACTCCAGCAATCTGCACTATCCACTGCTTTCAAGCCTCGCCGAGCTTGGGCAGCCCCCAGAGCTAGCCAAGCTTCTGCAAGGCACCCCGGAAGAGGCTATAGCGGCTAACGGGCCGCTGCTACTGCGAGTGGGGCTCGACCAACTCGACCAGCAAATCTGGCTTAGCGAATTGCTTGCCAGCAAAAACGCCCATCAACACCTGTTGGCGCTGCTTAGCCCCTGGCCCTTTGCCGCGCTTGCCAACCACCTGAGCCATTGCACCCAGGCCGAGTGGAACGAGGGCAGAAGCAGCGGCCTGCTGCGCTTCTACGACCCTCGCTTGCTAGTAGCCACAAGCGAGGCGCTCGACGCGCAACAGATGTGGTTCCACGCTCCCGTTATCGCCTGGCACTGGCAGGATCGCGACCGCCAACCCCGCAGCCTGGCGGGCAGCCTCAGACGTCAGCCGGAATTGCCATCGCCACTGCCGCCCTTGCGCCTTAAACACCAGCAAGTCACCAGTTTGTTGGCATGGAGTGCGGCAGAGGACTACCGCCGTAACTGGGATGTAAAGCCCCAGGACTATGGCATGGCTCAGCAGGAACCCTTGATCCGCCATCTGATGCATGGGCAGTTGGCAGCGAACCGTGAAGGGCTATATGACCTCGACCAGCGTGACAGCTTTGTCCGTGCCTGGCTGGCCAAACACTCTCCAGTGGCGCCGCCGGAAAACGCCGAGGAATGGGCATGATCCGCAGGACAGTTGCACTTTCCTGCCTTCTAGCCGCATCGCTACTAAGCGGCTGTATGGCCAGGGAATCTGAGCTACTTGGCGCTCCAGTAGAAGGAATTAACCACACCTCTGCGGCCATCAACCGCTTTACCGTCAACGGTGCCGGCGGTCCGAATCTTGGCCCTTATGGCGGCGGAGGCGGTCAAGTTTGCTGCGGTTCAATTCCACGGAGTTGGCGACCGGGATTAAGAGCCATTGTGGAATGGGAAAAGGATCCTAACCCTCGCCCGTCACCGCCCTTGCCTCCTCTTGGCACCGATGAGTATAGAGCTGCCTATAAAAAACACGCCGCAAACTACACCCGCCATAGCGCCACAGTGGCGATACCACGTTACGACGGGCCAGGCCCTATCGTTGTGCACTTTCTGCCCTGCAACCAGGTTCGTGTGGCTGCGTCAGGAATTGGCTTTGGTTACCCCGGCTACCCCTATAACCACCCACGGAGAATGGAGGATACGGCATGTCCGAAACACGACAAAAAAGAGGGGAAGAAAACCATGAAAAAGTAAAGACATGGGACAGGGGGAACCGCACG
>NZ_JBNXUH010000285.1:0-235 GCF_050563605.1 Pseudomonas peli
GGTATAAGAGACAGGCGTAGGCAGGCGGGTGGCGAGTACCTGCTGGTGCAGCGTGACGAGGTCGTCCTGGCGGAAGGCGGCGGGCGTGTACATGGGMGGGCTCCTGAACTGATGGAGCCATACTAGGCAGCGTATTGGTCTGTTGTAAGACTGTGTCTTATACACATCTGACTCTTCCTCCTCCCCTCCCCTCTCCGATTTCTTCGGACAACGATCACGACATCATGCACACGCT
>NZ_JBNXUH010000286.1:0-216 GCF_050563605.1 Pseudomonas peli
CCGTCTCCCTGGCGCTGTTCGCCTGGCTGCTGACCCTGCACCCGACCGCCGCCGGTCGTGTGTATGCCGCTTATGGCGGGGKGTATGTGGCGATGGCAATTATCTGGTTATGGCTGGTGGRCGGGATCCGCCCGGCCCMTTGGGGMCNNCTGCTGTCTCTTTTWCACATCTGRCGCYGCCSACGACGCGCCCCCAGCGGGGTGGTTTCTGGGGGGG
>NZ_JBNXUH010000287.1:0-235 GCF_050563605.1 Pseudomonas peli
TGTGTATAAGAGACAGGCGTGGCGTCGGCCAATCAGCTGCTGGCTTTGGGCGCTAATGCCAGCGTCTGGGTGGTTGGCCCAGGTCTGGGGCAGGGTGCATGGGGTCGCAGTCTGTTATCGGCGGTTGCGGTCAGCCGCGCYGTGCMAGTCTGGGGTGGCGGTGCGCTGGACCCGTTTTTNNNNTCTCTTTTTCACATCTCCCCGCCCCCCAGACGAAMAGAGCGGGATCCGATGC
>NZ_JBNXUH010000288.1:0-232 GCF_050563605.1 Pseudomonas peli
GCTCGGAGATGTGTATAAGAGACAGCTCCATACCCAATTGAAAGCGCACCCACTCGCCGCCATCACGTTTGAACATTTCAATATTCTTGGCGCTCAGAGAGGCGGTTTCGGCGCCGGTATCGAGCTTGGCGGGKAGCTCCAGGGCCAGTTCATGSAGSGGAAAMCTYTCGTGGAGGGCATAGATCTGSGGGGGGGTKGGCCMCKGGSYCTTTTAAACAACTGACGCCGGCGG
>NZ_JBNXUH010000289.1:0-232 GCF_050563605.1 Pseudomonas peli
TGTATAAGAGACAGATTGCCGTGAGCGACTGGGTGCTGCTGGCCAAGGCCGATAGCACCATTGCGTTGAATAGCCTGGATCAGGCCGGGGCATACCGGATCGGCGGTTATCGCAATGATGCGATTTCGCAGTTCCTCATCGACCGKGGCGGGGCGGGACAAAACAGCCTGCAGGACAAAGACTGTCTCTTTTAAACATCTCCCAGCCSCCGAGAMGAAAWGAGCGAACTCGG
>NZ_JBNXUH010000290.1:0-231 GCF_050563605.1 Pseudomonas peli
GCGATATGGTGACGCTGCTGGCGGAGTACGGTATTGCCCTGCGGGCCGGGCAGCATTGCGCTCAGCCGCTACTGGCAGAATTAGGCGTAACCGGCACACTGCGCGCCTCTTTTGCGCCATATAATACAAAGAGTGATGTGGATGCGCTGGTGAATGCCGTTGACCGCGCGCTGGAATTATTGGTGGATTAATGACAAACCCGCAATTCGCCGGACATCCGTTCGGCACAAC
>NZ_JBNXUH010000292.1:0-230 GCF_050563605.1 Pseudomonas peli
CGCTCAATTCTTCACGTGGGCCCCGGGGTGTCCCCAAGAGACGTGCCTACAAATTCCAGTTCGGCCCCAGCGTCTACCCCAAGCGCGACTACTGCGTGCAGTACGACGAGAGTGACCTGCACTTTRKTCARCGCCTGTGCGAMGARGRAGGGAGTGACACCCACTTCCAGCTCAACGAGCAGGCCCTGTCGATGATACACATTTCCAGCTCCCGAACACGCACCACGAGC
>NZ_JBNXUH010000293.1:0-213 GCF_050563605.1 Pseudomonas peli
GACATACCCAGCGCGGCCCAGATCGGAGTGATCCAGCCAAGGGCGGCGAAGGGCAGTACCAGGCCATTGTACAGGCTGGCCCAGGCAAGGTTCTCGATGATGATGTGGCGGGKTCGTTGCGCCMYGTGTAGAGNCTGTCTCTTTTAAACAACTGWCGCTGCCGRCGRCGCCCCCCCGGGGGGGGTAGTTGTGGGGGCGGCGGGCGTTAAAAAA
>NZ_JBNXUH010000294.1:0-229 GCF_050563605.1 Pseudomonas peli
ACCGCCCACAGCTCGCCGATGGTTAGCGGCTGCACCTGCTGATAGGCGTCGATAAAGCGCTGCAGGATGTCCGCTGTCNTTTTGGAGAACTCCGCGATAGTGGGAATGTCGGCTCGTGGAGCGTCGTCGGCAGCGTCAGATGTGTGTAGGAGACAGACGGGCCGCAGCACGCSGATGGTTAGCGSCTGCACCTGCTGATAGGCGACGATAAAGCGCTGCAGGATGTCCG
>NZ_JBNXUH010000295.1:0-229 GCF_050563605.1 Pseudomonas peli
ACGGCATACGAGATCGCTCAGTTCGTCTCGTGGGCTCGAGATGTGTATAAGAGACAGTTGTTGGCCTGGGCGGTGCCGTAGGCGTAGCTCAGGTAAAGCTGCTGATTGCTGGCGAATTCGGGATCGAGCAGMACCTCCATCAGCCCGGCCTGAGAAGAGAAAAAACCCTAAGGCACACAGCCAACCGGATGCGAAGGAAGAGGGGAGTCCGCCGAGAGGATGCACAAGC
>NZ_JBNXUH010000296.1:0-212 GCF_050563605.1 Pseudomonas peli
GCCCGTAACCTGCACGACCTGCTGCTGGCCGCGCCGGCCGGCCCGCGCGCCACCCTGGCGCTGGACCCGGGCCTGCGTACCGGCTGCAAAGTGGCGGTGGTGGRTGCCACCSGCAAGGKGCTGGAAACCTCCACGGGGTGGCTCTTATACACATCTGACTCTTCCCCCCCCCCCCCCCCCCTTCTGCCCTCGTACTCCTCGTCATCCCCACA
>NZ_JBNXUH010000297.1:0-226 GCF_050563605.1 Pseudomonas peli
GCGTGGCGTCGGCCAATCAGCTGCTGGCTTTGGGCGCTAATGCCAGCGTCTGGGTGGTTGGCCCAGGTCTGGGGCAGGGTGCATGGGGTCGCAGTCTGTTATCGGCGGTTGCGGGCAGCCGCGCCGGGGMAGGSCYGTCTCTTTTACACAACTCCCCGCCCCCCAGACGAACTGAGCGGGATCGYATKKCSYCTTCTTYTTTTAAAAAAAAAAAAAATCATACCCC
>NZ_JBNXUH010000299.1:0-226 GCF_050563605.1 Pseudomonas peli
CCACTGGAAGCATGGTCCGCAACAAAACTCGCGCTGCATCGCGCCTATCTTTCACAACAGCAGACGCCGCCGTTTGCAATGCCGGTCTGGCACTACCTGACACTGCATCAGTACGATAAAACGCGTACCGAACTACTGAATGATGTCGCAGGGGCGCTGGCTCTTGATGACAAACTCGGACGTAGCACCAATCAACTTTCCGGCGGTGAATGGCAACGCGTACGTC
>NZ_JBNXUH010000301.1:0-224 GCF_050563605.1 Pseudomonas peli
TAAGAGACAGCTTCTTCGCTCGGCTCATCGACCAGCACTTTCTGGAAGCGCCGCTCCAGCGCCGCGTCTTTCTCGATGTACTGGCGGTACTCGTTKAGCGTGGTCGCGCCGACGCCGTGCAGCTCGCCACGCGCCMAGGAGGGGCTTGAGCATATTGCCGGCGTCCATCGAACCCKGTCTCYTWTAYACATCTKACGCTGCCSGCGACGCCCCCCCAGGTGTGG
>NZ_JBNXUH010000302.1:0-212 GCF_050563605.1 Pseudomonas peli
CTGCTGGAGCGCGTGCGCGCAAGCGTCACCCAGCTGCTCAGCGATGCCGGCATCAGCGTTGCGCAGGTCGATACGGTGTTCTTTACCGGCGGTTCCAGCGGCRTTCCCSCGKTGCGCCAGAGCGTCGCGGCCMTGCTGCCCTCTCTTTTAMACAWCTCCCAGCCCCCSAGACGAAATGAGCGGGCTCGGATGTCGCCTTTTGCTTTTAAAAA
>NZ_JBNXUH010000303.1:0-223 GCF_050563605.1 Pseudomonas peli
CCTGACCGCATCGACTTCATCCGCTGGCGCCAATGGCTTCAGGCCGACTCCCGGGCGGGAAGTGGCTCAGCTATTCGCGACAAACATCGCCGCCGAACGCACCCGCATGCTCTATCAGGGCTCGCAGGYGCCGACCCTGATGGGCTATGCCTCATTCGAGCTGAGTGAAGGCCTGTCGATTGAGGGTTATTGGCAGCCGGGCAGTGCCTGGGAAGAGACCAAG
>NZ_JBNXUH010000304.1:0-223 GCF_050563605.1 Pseudomonas peli
CGGAGATGTGTATAAGAGACAGGCTTGAAATGGTCCAGATCGATCAGAGCCAGGGAGATCGGCGTGCGCTCTCGCTGCGCCACTGCCAGCTCACGGGCAAAGAATTCGTCGAGATAGCGGCGGTTGTACAANCCCGGTCAGCGGGTCACACMGCGCCYGCTCCCCCCGCCGGCTCTTTTACACATCTGAGGGCGCCGGCGACCGCCCACCAGGGGGCGGTTTG
>NZ_JBNXUH010000305.1:0-211 GCF_050563605.1 Pseudomonas peli
GTATTGGCCCATGACTACGGCGACAGCGTGGCGCAGGAGCTGCTGGCGCGTCATCAGGACGGATGCATCGCGCTGGCCAGCTGTGTGTTTCTCAACGGCGGGTTGTTTYCGGAAACCCMTCATCCGGTACTGGTGCAGAAGKTGCTGCTYAGCCCCCWTGGCCCCGTCTCTTATACACATYTGMCAGCCSMCGGGACGAAGTGAGCGGACT
>NZ_JBNXUH010000306.1:0-220 GCF_050563605.1 Pseudomonas peli
GGTAGAATCCGCTCGGTTAATTAACGGAGACGGGTCGTGAAGGGATTGCCGATTGCCATTGTTGGGGCCGGTACGGCGGGGGTGGGCMCGGCGCSATTTYTCGTCCCCCCGGGGTTCCGCGGGCGTCTGCYGGGGCGCGGAGCGGGGCTGCCGCCSGGCGGKGSCGGGGGGGTGTTGGMGSCCCCSGGGSGGGGGGGGGTGGAGGGACCGGGGGGGGTTT
>NZ_JBNXUH010000308.1:0-216 GCF_050563605.1 Pseudomonas peli
ATGTGTATAAGAGACAGAGGATGCAGAGGACGTCAGTGAGGACAACTATGTCGGAGGGGTCGATGCCCTGAGTTCACGGGAGTTGTCGGTGCTGCAACTGATCGCCCAGGGCTGCTCCAATCAGGAGATCAGCGACAGTTTGTTTATCTCCCTGCACACGGTAAAAACCCACGCCCGCCACATCAACAGCAACTGTCTCTTATACACATCTGACGC
>NZ_JBNXUH010000309.1:0-218 GCF_050563605.1 Pseudomonas peli
GCTCGGAGATGTGTATAAGAGACAGAGGTCGGGGTGGTCGGCTTTGAAGTGGGCGCGCGCATGCTGCAGGCGCGGCGGGTGCAGTTGACCCTGGRGGRCGAGCTGGKGGCGCGCYATCACCTGGGCCGCAGCCTGGCCGGGRTTCGCMACCAGCCGGGGKTTTTTCCGCCGCCGGTAAGCGAGGAMGGGCTGCMTCTGTCTCTTTTACACATCTGACC
>NZ_JBNXUH010000047.1:0-391 GCF_050563605.1 Pseudomonas peli
CATCAGCAGGGCGAAGTCACGCCAGTACTGCGGCTGCTGTTCGAGCAGCGCCAACAGCGGCGCCTGCGGCACCAGCAGCAAAGTGGCGGCGCCGTTCCCACAAGACCGGCTCCTTTTTATCATATACCAGCCCCCACGGGAAAAAAAGGAAGAGATGAGGGACACTTTTTTTTTNCATCAGCAGGGCGAAGTCACGCCAGTACTGCGGCTGCTGTTCGAGCAGCGCCAACAGCGGCGCCTGCGGCACCAGCAGCAAAGTGGCGGGGGCSTCCGCCAARGSGGCGGGGGGGGGGGGGGGGNGCCGSCGGACMGGGGAAAWTWKCCMAAMCAAAAAGGGGGGGGGGCCACGGGGCAGCAGCGCCTCCCTTCCCGTGGGGCGGGGCGCACCCCC
>NZ_JBNXUH010000311.1:0-214 GCF_050563605.1 Pseudomonas peli
CGGAGATGTGTATAAGAGACAGTGCAAGAGGTGGGGTTGGCCGAGCGTTTACAGGCTGTGCCCGGAGTGGCGGATGCCGTAGTGGTGCGCGACGAAGCGGCCATCTATATCAAAGTGGRTACCCAACAAWTGGACCGCACGKCCCYCGAGCGCCTCATAGCTGTCTCTTATAMACATMTGACGCCGCCGACGAMGCCCCCCCAGTGGTGGCATT
>NZ_JBNXUH010000312.1:0-214 GCF_050563605.1 Pseudomonas peli
AGCTGAATCAACGCAGTAGGCCGAGGCTCTTGGCCCGCGCCACGGCCTGAGTGCGCCGCTCGACGCCAAGCTTGCTGTTGATGTGGCGGGCGKGGGGTTTTTCCCTGTGCAGGGGCTGTCTCTTTTWCACATCYCCCAGCCCACGRNGACGAACCGAGCGAKCTCGTWTGCCGTCTTTTCGTTGAAAAAAAAAAAAATAGGGCAAAACGTATTC
>NZ_JBNXUH010000314.1:0-212 GCF_050563605.1 Pseudomonas peli
CTCGGAGATGTGTTATAAGAGACAGCGCTGGCGCAGTGCCAGCCCGCCCAGCGGCGGTTATGCCTATCAACCGGTCGTCAGGCGGGCTAGGCTAGGGCCTTTGCGAGGCCCTGAGGTTGTTATGTCCAATGAAGATGCGAACGCTATGGCGGGTGWAAACCTGACGMGYGTCGVAACGCGGGGGACGGGGBTGTYTCTTATAAACAACTGAC
>NZ_JBNXUH010000048.1:0-339 GCF_050563605.1 Pseudomonas peli
AACAAAGTCCACGTGCCCGCGCAGTGCATGACCGGCCTGCCAGCGCCTCAGGTTATCGACAAACAGCTGCACCAGCAGGCGCGGGTCCGTCGGTGCCGAGCTGTGGCCAGTGAGCAGCAGACGCGGCGCATCCCAGAATGGGTGGCCGGCGGGCAACGGTTCCTCACGGCAAACATCGATCACCGCGCCCGCCAGTAGCCCCTGTTGCAAGGCGCTGACCAGCGCCTGATCGACCACCGACACCGCGCCGAACTCGCCCATGGCCCGCGCAGTACACAGCACCACGCCGTAGATCAGGCCCCATTTGATATTGGGCAGGGTCACGTGCCAGAACATCTG
>NZ_JBNXUH010000315.1:0-211 GCF_050563605.1 Pseudomonas peli
ATCACACCCCGTCTGGTGGGGTCGGGGCTGTGTAGAAAAGCCAGATTACACCCCTTCTGCTACATAGCGGGCAATGATATCGCCCATTTCATCGGTACTAACGGCGGCAGCGCCACGGGCTAAATCCCCGGTGCGAATGCCTTCTTCTAATGCGCGGTTAATGGCGCGTTCAATGGCGCAAGCCGCATCATCGGCATCCAGGCTGTAACGC
>NZ_JBNXUH010000317.1:0-209 GCF_050563605.1 Pseudomonas peli
AGATGTGTATAAGAGACAGGGTCGCGGCCCAGCAGGCTATCCAGTACGCCGGCTACGTTGAGGCTGGCGACCAGCAGTAGCGGCGGTTNGTCCGGGCAAGKGCAGCGGGGGGGSAATCAGCGKATTGCGTACGTGTGGGTCGCCATAGCCGCGGGGGTGGGCCAATTGTGGGGGGGTKCTGTCKCTTTTAAACAACTCCCAGGCCACGG
>NZ_JBNXUH010000318.1:0-203 GCF_050563605.1 Pseudomonas peli
CTCCTTCCCCAGTTTTGAACCCCCCAACAAAATGTCGCGTTGTGGGCGCATGAACTGCTGCACGTGCAGCAATATCAGCAATGGGGCGTACGCGAATTTACCCGCCGCTACACCCGCGACCACGACGCCATCGAAGCACCTGCATACACGCTGTCTCTTATACACATCTCCGANNGCGCCTGTCTCTTATACACATCTGACGC
>NZ_JBNXUH010000319.1:0-206 GCF_050563605.1 Pseudomonas peli
TTTTAAAAGAGACAGGATCGTTTTCGCCCCGGGCCCGCCGCAGTCCCCCAGCCTGGATATAACGCTGCTGCCGGCCGCCGATACGCTGGATGACGTCGATCCCGCGGTGCCGAACCCGCCAACGCCGCCAATAGATCCGGTCCCGCCAGTGGATCCTCCGTTGTCGCCACCCTTGCTGGTNNCTGTCTCTTATACACATCTGACGC
>NZ_JBNXUH010000049.1:0-474 GCF_050563605.1 Pseudomonas peli
GACCTGGACCGTGGCCGCCCTGGCACGGCACAAGCTCCCCAAGCCCCCCGCCCGCTTCCCCCCCGGGACCCGCCCACGACCCGCCCTCTCCCCTTCCGCCCCCCCCCCCCCCCCCCCCCCCCCCCCCCCCCCCCCCCCCCCCCACCCCCNCNCCCCCCCCCCCCCCCCCCCCCCCCCCCCCCCNCCCCCCCCCCCCCCCCCCCCCCCCCCCCCCCCCCCCCCCCCCCCCCCCCCCCCCCCCCCCCCCCCCCCCCCCCCCCCCCCCCCCCCCCCCCCCCCCCCCCCCCCCCCCCNCCCCCYTCCWCCCCCYCYCCCCCCGCCCCCGCCCCCCCCCCCCCCCCCCCCCCCCCCCCCCCCCCCCCCCCACCACCCCCACCCCCCTATTTCCTCGTTGTCGATGACCTATGGCCATTCGCCGACTGAGTCTGTGGTGGCGATGTTCCAGGGCACTGAGCGCGATACCGGGCTTAACCT
>NZ_JBNXUH010000323.1:0-200 GCF_050563605.1 Pseudomonas peli
ACTCGCAGCGGATCCGTGGACCGGGCCAAAGCAGGCACCGCCCGCGCGCAGTGGCATGCAGGTGAGCTTTATCGCGGCGGATTTTCGTAATGGCGGGGGGGGCGGGGGGGACCCCGTCTCTTATAAACATCTGAMGGTGCCGGCGACGCCCCCCGAGGGKGGRCTTTGGATGGGGCGGGCATCCTAAAAAAAAAAAAAAA
>NZ_JBNXUH010000005.1:0-294824 GCF_050563605.1 Pseudomonas peli
CCCGACGTGMAGGSGKTACCGCTGATCGACATCMTCKTCTCCCGCAASGTNGRAAGCCCCCAAAAAAAKKGTSGGGTGNGGGGGCGCATGACCTGCKGCMSGKGCARMAATAMCAGMAGNGGGGGCGTACGCAATTTYCNCCCGCCGCTACACCCGCGACCACGACGCCATCGAAGCACCTGCATACACGCTGCAGATTGCGGTCGAGCGCGCACTGCGCGATCAGCTGGCAGGCAAAACCAAATAGCGCTATCGATACGCTTGAGCACCTTGCGGCTACACACAGTCGAGTGAATGCAGGGGCACATAACAACGCAGGATTAGATCTGAACAGTCGGCAGGCGGCCGATGTGGAACGGAGCGGGTAGCTCCGTTCCTGCGCCGCCGGGTAGGCGAGCGCAGCGCATCGAAATGCCAGAGGGGAAGAAACGCATCGTACCGGGTGGGTAACCCTCCGTTGCCGGATGTACGACGGGCGCTGCAGTGCAGCATCAGACACCTGGGCAAGGTGCCTGGGGGTGGCGGTAAGCCGGTGTTGCCAACCACCCCGGCCGGCGAACCGGTCGGGGTGGGATGCTCGTAGAACCTGTTAGCCGATGGTCATCAGGCTGGCGTTGCCGCCAGCTGCTGCGGTGTTGATGCTTAGGGCGTGTTCGATCAGCAGACGCTCCAGCGGGATATCCGTCTCGCCTTTGTGCAGACCATGCACACCGATGATTGCGCCAGGGCGCTGAGCCGCCAGTTGGCAGACTTCGCGCAGCTGATCGGAGTCACCGTGATGCAGGATGGCGTCGAACGTGCTGTCACTTTCGCGCCACTGGCTGAGCACTGTGATGCGTTGCTGCACGGCCTTGGGCAATGCGGCAAAGAGCTCGCGGGTCAGCTCGCCTTCCTGCCACAGCACCTGGCAACCCACAGCCAGGGCTGCTGCCAGCTGCACCAGCAGATCACTGCGTTCATCCGCCAGGCACAGCACATGCTCGCGTGGCAGCAGGCTGTAGCTGTTGCGCTCACCGGTTGGGCCGTTGAGCATCTGCACGGTGCCGCTCTGCGCCAGCTCGACATACTGCGCGCTCAGGGCACTCAGGCTCGGCTCATGCTTGGTCGCCCAATCCTGCAGCGCCTGAATCACCTTGGCCTGCTCTGCCGGGCGCTGGATTTCGCCATTTTCCTGCTGCAGCTGCTTGGCCACTGCGTCCTGCGGACGGGTTGCCAGCAGGCGGTACATATACAGCGGGCCACCGGCTTTCGGGCCAGTGCCGGACAGACCTTCGCCGCCAAAAGGCTGCACGCCGACCACAGCACCCACCATGTTGCGGTTTACATACAGGTTGCCGACCTTGGCGGTGTTGACCACCTGGGCGATGGTTTCGTCGATGCGCGTGTGCACACCGAGGGTCAGGCCATAGCCGCTGTCGTTGATCTGCTGCAGCAACTTACCCAGGTCAGCACGCTGGTAGCGCACCACGTGCAGCACCGGGCCGAAGATCTCGCGCTGCATCTCGTCGAAGCTGTCCAGCTCGATCAGCGTCGGCAGCACGAAGGTGCCGCGCTTGATGTCGTCACCCACGGCACGGGCGGTCTGGAATACCTTGCGACCCTTCTCGCGCATCCTCTCGATGTGCTGGTCGATATTGCCCTTGGCTTCCGCGTCGATCACTGGGCCGATGTCAGTGCTCAAGCGCTCCGGGTTGCCCAGGCTATATTCGGCCATAGCGCCCTTGAGCATGTTGATCACTCGATCCGCCACGTCTTCCTGCACACACAGCACGCGCAGTGCCGAGCAGCGCTGGCCGGCGCTGTCGAAGGCCGAGGCCACGACATCGACCACCACCTGCTCGGTGAGCGCCGAGGAGTCGACGATCATGCTGTTGAGGCCGCCGGTTTCGGCGATCAGCGGAATGGTGCGGCCCTGGGCATCCAGGCGACCAGCGAGGTTGCGCTGGATAATCCCGGCCACTTCGGTGGAGCCGGTAAACATCACGCCACGTACTCGCTCGTTGCCGATCAGGCCAGCACCGACGGTTTCACCACGGCCCGGCAGCAGTTGCACGGCGCCGCTCGGTACACCGGCATCCAGCAGAATGCGCACGGCCTGCGCGGCGATCAGTGGAGTTTGTTCGGCCGGCTTGGCCAGCACGGTGTTGCCGGCAGCCAGCGCGGCGGCCACCTGACCGCTGAAGATCGCCAGCGGGAAGTTCCACGGGCTGATGCACACCACCGGGCCCAGCGGGCGGTGGCTATCGTTGCTGAAGTGATTGCGTGCCTGCGCCGCGTAGTAGCGCAGGAAGTCCACCGCCTCGCGCACTTCGGCGATGGCGTTGGCGAAAGTCTTGCCGGATTCGCGCACCAGCAGGCCCATCAGCTGCTGCATTTCCGCTTCCATCTGGTCGGCGGCGCGATCGAGCACAGCGGCGCGTTCGGCCGGCAGGGTCGACTGCCAGATCTGCCCGCTGGACACGGCGCAGAGCAAGGCGTTGCGCACATCCTGCTCGCTGGCCTCATGCACATGGCCGACGATGTCGCGGTGGTCCGCCGGGTTGCGCACTGGCTGTGCGTCGCTCAGCTCAGGGGCTTCACAACCGAGCAGCGGCATGGCCTTGTAGGCGTTGTTGGTGCTGCTCAGCAGCGCCGAGGACAGCGAACCCAGGCGGTGTTCGTTGGCCAGGTCGATGCCTTCGGAGTTCAAGCGGGCGTCGCCATACAGCGCACGCGGCAGGGCAATGCGCGGGTGCGGCAGGCCAAGGCCGCCTTCCTGCGTGGCCATCTGCTCGACCTGCTGTACCGGGTCAAGCACCAGCTCTTTGATCGAGATGCTGTGGTCAGCAATGCGGTTGACGAACGAGGTGTTCGCGCCGTTTTCCAGCAGGCGACGCACCAGGTAAGCCAGCAGGGTTTCATGGCTGCCCACTGGTGCGTAGATACGGCACGGACGGTTCAGCTTGCCATCGGCAACCTTGCCCACCACCTGCTCGTACAGCGGCTCACCCATGCCGTGCAGGCACTGGAACTCGTACTGCCCGGGGTAGTAGTTCTGCCCAGCCAACTGGTAGATGGCCGACAACGAGTGGGCGTTGTGGGTGGCGAATTGCGGGTAGATGGCTTCCGGCACGGCCAGCAGCTTGCGCGCGCAGGCGATGTAGGAAATATCGGTGTACGGCTTGCGGGTATAGACCGGATAGCCTTCCAGACCTTCGACCTGGGCGCGCTTGATCTCGCTGTCCCAGTACGCGCCTTTCACCAGGCGGATCATCAGGCGGTGACGGCTGCGCTTGGCTAGGTCGATGACGTAGTCGATCACGTACGGGCAGCGCTTCTGGTAGGCCTGGATGACGAAACCGATACCGTTCCAGCCGGTCAGCGCCGGATCGAAGCACAGGCGCTCTAGCAGATCGAGGGAGATTTCCAGGCGGTCGGCTTCTTCAGCGTCGATGTTCAGGCCGATGTCGTAGTGCTTGGCCAGCTTGGTCAGGCCCAGCAGGATCGGGTACAGCTCGTCCATCACGCGTTCGTACTGCGCGCGGCTGTAACGTGGGTGCAGCGCCGAGAGCTTGATCGAGATACCCGGGCCTTCGTAGATGCCACGGCCGTGAGAGGCCTTACCGATGGCATGAATCGCCTGCTCGTAAGACGCCAGGTAGCGTTTGGCGTCTTCATCGGTCAGCGCGGCTTCACCGAGCATGTCGTAGGAATAACGGAAGCCCTTGCTTTCCATGTTGGTGGCGTTGGCCAAGGCTTCGGCGATGGTTTCGCCGGTCACAAACTGCTCGCCCATCAGGCGCATGGACATGTCCACGCCCTTGCGGATCAGCGGCTCGCCGCCCTTGCCGATGATGCGGTTAAGCGAAGTCACCAGGCCGGCTTCGTTGTGCGTGGCCACCAGTTTGCCGGTGATTAGCAGGCCCCAGGAAGCTGCGTTGACGAACATCGACGGGCTGTTGCCCAGGTGCTGGCTCCAATTGCCGTTGCTGATCTTGTCGCGGATCAGCGCGTCACGGGTGGCCTTGTCCGGAATGCGCAGCAGCGCTTCGGCCAGGCACATCAGCGCCACACCTTCCTGCGAGGAAAGCGAGAATTCCTGCAGCAAGCCCTGCACCAGGCCCTGACGGCCGCCAGCGTTCTTCTGATTGCGCAGCTTCTCGGCAATGCCCATGGCCAGCTTGTTACTCGCCTCGGCCATGTCCTTGGGCAGGCGCGCCTGCTCCAGCAGCATCGGCACCGCTTCGGTTTCCGGGCGGCGATAAGCGCCGGTAATCGCGGCGCGCAGCACCGATTGCGGGAGGATGCTTTCGGCAAAATCGAGGAACACCTGCAGGCCCTGCTCGGTCAAGGAATCAACCGACTCTTCACCAGCTACTGCCGCGAGGCCGGAATGCTCAGCCGGGGTCAGACCACCCTCGATCTGCTCGAGATAATTGAAGATCGCCTGCTTGATCAGCCAGTGCGGCGTGCGGTCAATCGACTGCGCAGCCTGCTTGAGGCGATCACGGGTTGCATCATCGAGCTTTACGCCAAGGGTGGTGGTGGCCATTGGTTTGTCCTGTATGGGCTGGAGCACGGCAAAAAATCGCCGGGAGCAATTTTGGACGTTGCCCCGCGACGGCCCCGAGAGGTGGCCGCTATGGGTGGCGGGTCACAAAAAATCTGGCGAGAGATTAAACCTCAGAAGGCGCATGGTGCAACTAGGTGCAACCAAACAAAATCAGAGCTTTTTACGGTCTTCAGCAGCCAGTAATCCAGCTGCATTCTGGCGCAAGCCCAGTTCTGGCGCGGTTCCAGTGGAAATCGCACGCTAAGTAAGCAAAACGCTTGTTTTAAAAAACCGCAGCGCTTCCGACGACAGGTACAACCGAAACAGCCAGCAGGTTGCACCACACCCTGTATTCACGCCTTAACTGAGCAAAGCACACCAGGCAACTGCGCGCGCATTGGCCGACGGAGTGCGTGCACGATCAGTGCAACCGGCCATATACCTGACAATAGAGAGGAGAAAGAAACTGCACAGAAGCCCGGCGGTAGGACTCAGGCGATGGAGCGGATAGCCGGGCGACACCATGTCGCGCTAAGCTCAGGGCAGGATTCACAAGGAGATGACCATGACTGCCAAGGAAGCGCAATTGACCGAGTTGCTCAGCCTGTCCACGCGCACCCTCACCCACCTGACTGCCGCCATCACCGCAATGTCGTTTGAACTGCTCAACACCCAGGACAGCGCCGTGAACGCCACTGCGTGCAAAATGATTGAGCGCATGCTGGCAATCAACAGCGAACTGGATCAACAGTGGCAATTGCTCGGCCAGCTTGCCGGCACGCAGCCAGAGCCCGGCAACGCACTGGAACAGGTGGTGCTACAGAGCCTGGAAACGACTGAGGACGAGCTTTAACTCACTCATATGGCACTCGCCACAGCTGTAGCTCAAACGCCTAGCGACCTGCGCTAAGAGGTCGCCATCACCAGGCCGCGTAAGCGCGCCTCATTGCTGCGCCACCAGGCCAGCAGCGCGTCACCCGGCATGGGTTTGGCGACAAAGTAGCCCTGCACTTCCCCACAGCCCAGATCACGCAGCAGCTGCCAGTCCTGCAGGGTTTCCACGCCCTCGGCGACCACGCCCAGGCCCAGCTTGCTGGCGATATCCAGAGCGCTTTCCAGCAGGATACGCAGGTGCAGGCTCTCGCTGGCGCCATTGACGAAGGCACGGTCGACCTTAAGCTCGGTGCAGGGCACGCGTGACAGCTGCAACATGCAGGAAAACCCGGTGCCGTAGTCGTCCACCGACAAGCCAAAGCCTTTCAGACGCAGACGCGCCAGGGTGCCGAGGGTAATGCTCAGGTCGGTCATGATCGCGCTTTCGGTGATTTCCAGAATCACGTACTGCGGGGCGATACCACTGGCCGCCACCCGCGCGATGATCTCGTCGGCCAGCTTGGAATCTGCCAGCGAACGCGCCGACACGTTGAAGGAAAAACTCAGCGGCAGGCCGGCGTCATGCCACTTCCGGCAGTGCGCCAGGGACATGTCGAGCATCTGCAGGGTCATTTCCGAGATGTAATGGCTGCGCTCGATCATGTCGACGAACAGCCCCGGTGCCAGCAGGCCATGCACCGGATGCTGCCAGCGCACCAGCGCCTCCACGCCTTTCAGGCGGCCGTTGGCCAGGTTGATCTTGGGTTGGAAATAGGCGACGAACTCATGCTCACGCAGCGCGCGCTGCACATCGGACTCGGTCAGCTGCGGCCACAGCGCGCGAGGCGCGGCAAATTGCTCGGCCTGCACTGCCTGTACCGCAAACCGGCTCAGGCTGGCGGCCAGTTGCTCATGGCTGATGGGCTTCTGCAGCACGCCGAGCAGGTGCAAACCCAGGCTACGCCCCATGCTCTCGACCACATTGAGCAGCACGCTCTCGCGTGCACTGGCCACCACCACCGAGTGATTCAGCTCCAGGCGCGCCATCTCGTGCAGCACCTGCACACCGTCCATGCCAGGCATTTCCAGATCGAGCACGATCACCTGAATCTGCGGGTTGGTTTTCATCTGGGCAATCGCGTCGAAACCATCCACCGCCTGCAGAATGTCCTCGATACCCATTTCGCTGCACAACTCAGCGGTAAACTGGCGTTGCAGTTCGCTGTCATCGATCACCAGCACATGCTGGGGAAATCTGTTGACTGCCTCTTCCACCTGCTACCTCCAGCTCATCAGGACGTTTGGGATGTCATCCAGCGCGATCACCTGATCCACACCACCCAGTTTGATTGCCTCTTTCGGCATGCCGAACACCACACAACTGGCTTCATCCTGGGCATAGGTTTTGGCCCCTGACTCATGCAGCTCCTTCAAGCCGCGGGCACCATCGTCGCCCATGCCGGTCATGATCACGGCCAACACATTGCGTCCGGCCTGCACGGCTGCAGAGCGGAACAGCACATCAACAGAGGGACGGTGACGACTGACCAGCGGCCCATCCTTGACCTCCACGTGGTACTGACCACCACTGCGTTTGACCAACATATGCTTGCCGCCCGGCGCAATCAGCGCCAGGCCCGGCAGCAGCCGGTCGCCGTTCTGCGCCTCGCGCACCTCGATGGCACACAGCGAATTCAAGCGTTCGGCAAAACTGCGGGTGAACTTCTCCGGCATGTGCTGAACGATGGCAATCGCCGGCGCACTGGACGGCAACTGACTCAGCACCTGCTCCAGCGCCTGGGTGCCGCCAGTCGAGGTACCTAACACGACAATCCGCTCACTGGTCCGCTGATTGTGCAGCCCGACAATCGGCGCACTGACTACGGCATCGGCACTGGCCTTCTCCAGTGTAGGCACTGCTGCGCCACGCACCCGGGCTTTTGCCGCGGTTCGGATGGCGCTGAGCATTTCCTGGGCGCTGTCATGGAGAAAGTCACGCAGGCCCATGGTCGGCTTGGTGATCACCTCCACCGCGCCAGCCGATAGCGCCTGCAGGGTAATGGCCGCGCCCTTCTCGGTCAGGGTCGAGCAGATCACCACCGGGGTTGGCCGGGTTGCCATGATCTGACGCAGAAAGGTGATGCCATCCATACGCGGCATTTCCACATCGAGCAGGATCACGTCCGGCCATACGGTCTTCATCTTCTGCAGGGCCAGCAGCGGGTCCATCGCCGCGCCGACCACTTCGATGTCCTTGTGCGGCGCCAACAGCTGTTGCATGACCTCACGCATTACCGCCGAGTCATCAACAATCATCACCTTGATAGCCATTACTGCAGCGCCTCAAGCGGTTCAATACTCAACGCCGCGCCACGGCGCACCCAGACTTCACCGCTGGCCAGCTCGAAACGCAGAAAGCGGCAGCCTTCGCCACCCAGATCACGCCCCGCCACCTGCACGCCCAGCTCATTCATCAGCTTCTCGACGAAGGCAATATTCTGCGCGCCGATATCGGTACGCAGTCGCGAGCCCGCATTGCTCAGGCTGCGCGCACCACCGAAGAGTTTGACCTGGGCATCCTCCAGCTGCAGCGCATGCACACGCATCTGCTGTTTCAACCAGACCCAGGCATCCACGCCATAACGGCCATCCAGATCCCGCGCGTGCTCACGGACGCGGCGCAGGCCGGGCAACTGAAAGTGGCAGATACCGCCCTTGGCGGCCTGCGGAAACCACAGCACGATGGATACGCAGGGCCCCAACAGGGTTTCCACGCGCACATCACCGCCGCCGAAATACAGCTCACCGGGTTTGAGAAAGCAGCTGCGGCTCATACCGCCACCTTGCGGTAGATCGACGAGGCGACCATCTCAATCGGCAAACCGGTGTCATGCAGCGCCTCGGAGTGGCCGACCATCAACCAACCGCCGGGTTTGAGGCGTTGCACCACGTTGTGCAGCACCCGCTGCTTGGTGTCCTGATCGAAATAGATCAGCACGTTGCGCAGCATGATCAGCTCGAACAGGCCCAGCTCAGGCGCCGGCAGGTTGAGATTGCCCTGACGAAACTCGACCCGCTCCCGCAGCCCGCGCTCGACCAGAAAATAGCCTTTGTACTGATCCTTGCCCTTGAGGCAGTAGCGCTTGAGGTAGTGCGCGGGAATCTTGCTGCCGCGCTCCATCAGGTACAGGCCACGCTCGGCGCTCTGCACCACCTGACGGCTGATGTCAGTACCGAGCACGCTCCAGCCCAAGTGCGGACGCGCCTCATGCAGCAGCATCGCCAGGGTATAAGCCTCTTCGCCGGTGGAGCTGGCCGCGCTCCAGGCGCGAAAGTCGGACTGACCGGCACAGGCCGGAAGAATCTTCTGCTGAAGAAAGTCGAAGTGCTTGGGTTCGCGAAAGAAATAGGTTTCGTGGGTGGTGATCAGATCAATCGCGACCTCCAGTTCGGTCACACCCTGCGGCGAAATCAGGTACTGGTAATAGCGCTGATAGCTGCTCAGCCCCAGCGCCGTAAGGCGCTTGGACAGTCGCCCGCAGATCAGCGGCTTCTTTACCGGCGGCAGCTGAATGCCGACACGCTCGTAGAACAGTGCCTGCAGCTGGCGAAACTCCGGCTCGCTCAGCGCAACCTGGGTGCCCGCATTCATTGCCCACCCGCCATCAGCCATAACGCCTCACCCTTCACTGTGCTCAAGGCCGCCCACCAGCTCGGCGAGCTCATCGAGGGACAGCACCTGAGGAATATCCAGCACCACCACAAACTGCTCGTGGTGCTTGAGGATGCCGGCAATAAAATCTGCGCGAATGCGCGCGCCAAAGGCCGGTCGGCTTTCCAGTTGATGGCCTTCCACGGCCAGTACTTCGTTGACTGCATCGACGATGATGCCGAGCAGCTGCATGCTGTCGCCCTGCTCGACTTCGACGATAACGATGCAGGTGCGCTTGGCAATCGGCGTGCGCTCACGACCGAAGCGCACGGCCAGATCAATCACCGGCACCACCGCGCCGCGCAGGTTGATCACCCCGCGCAGGAAGCTCGGCATCAGTGGAATTTCAGTCAGGCCGCCGAACTCGATAATTTCGCGAATATGCTCAATCGGCAGAGCGAACAGCTCCTGGCCCAGGGTCAGGGTCAGAAACTGCTGAGTCAGCGGCGTTTCCACCGGGGCCGCAGCGCGGCCCTGGATATGGGCTGGCAAAGTACTCATGGCAGCCTCCTAGAAGCGGGTGAACGCCGACTCATCGACCTGATCATCGTGCAGATGACGGCGTACAGGCTGCGTCGGCTTGCTCATGGCCGCCGGCCGATTTCTGCCAGGCGGTGTGCCGGGCATCTGCCGCGCCGCCACTTCGGCCAGCTGGAAGAACTGAATCATCTCCTGCAACTGCACGGCCTGACCGCTCATTTCCTCGGAAGTCGAGGACAGCTCTTCGGAAGCCGAAGCATTGACCTGGGTGATCTGCGCCAACTGGCCCACCGCCAGGTTGATCTGTTCCAGACCGGTGTTCTGCTCACGCGAGGCGGCGGAGATTTCCTGTACCAGGTCGGCCGTCTTGCGGATCGACGGCACCATCTGCTCCAGCAGTTGCCCGGCGCGTTCGGCCAGGGTCACGCTGTCGCTGGCCACCGAACCGATTTCCTGCGCGGCCACTTGGCTGCGCTCAGCCAGCTTGCGCACTTCAGCCGCCACCACGGCAAAGCCTTTGCCGTGATCACCGGCGCGCGCTGCTTCAATCGCGGCGTTAAGCGCCAGCAGATTGGTCTGGTAAGCGATGTCGTCGATGATACCGATCTTGCCGGCGATCTGGCGCATGGCGTTGACCATCTCGCGCACGGCCGCGCCGCCTTCCACCGCATCCTTGGACGATTGGCTGGCCATGCCGTCGGTGACCTTGGCGTTCTCGCTGTTCTGCGCCACGGTGGCGGCAATTTCTTCCACCGAAGCACTGGTTTCTTCAACGCTGGCGGCTTGCTCGGAGGCGTTCTGGCTCAGCGCCTGGGCCGAGGCAGCGACCTGCTCGGAGGCTGAAGCTAGCGAGTCGGCCGTCATGCGCACATCGCCCATGATCGAGCGCAACTTGAGCACCATCTGCTGCAGGCTGTAGAGCATGCTGCTCTGGTCGCCGTCTTTCAGGCGGATATCCACGGTCAGGTCGCCGGCCGCCACGCGCTGCAGCGACTCCATAGCCGCATACGGCTCGCCGCCGAGCTGGCGCAGCAGGCTGCGGGTAATCATTACGCCCAGCAGCACAGCCAACAGCAGGCTCAGGACCATGCAACTGACGGCAACGGTAAACACTAGGTTGTAGCGATCATGGGCCAGGTCGTATTCGCTCTTGGCCACCTGCAACTGCACATCGACCAGCTTGCCGAAACGGTCGGAAACCGGATCGATCTTCTGGTACAGATCGCTGCTGATAAATTGCTCCAGGGCCAATTGGTCGCGCCCTTCGAGAATGCGCAGCAGCTTGGCGTTGGCTTCGTCGGCCTCCTTCAACAGCGGCTTGAGCTCATCGACCAATACCTGCTCCTCACCCACCAATCGGGTCGAGGTGAAGTTGCTCCAGCTCTGTTGAATGGCTTCCTCAGCCTTGTTCACGCTGCGCAGCGCCTCCTGCCAGCTGAGCGCGCCGATGCGTACCTTGTGCGTGGTATCGACGATGCTCACCGCGTAGTTGTCGGAAATCACTTTCAGATCACGCAGGGGTACAACCCGGTCGTTGTAAACCGTTTCCATGCCGGCGTTGGATTCGCGCATGCCGAAAATTCCCAGCACACCGATCAGCAGCAGAAACAGAATAAGCACCCCTGCGAGCAGGAGCAGGCGGGTCGCCACCGTCATTTTGTCGAACATTTTCTTCTCCCGGCTTTTATTGAGTCCGTGCCACGGCGGCAGAGCCATCTGCGCGTCGGAGGTTGGCACTGACTGAGTTTTCAGCGGCTGCACTGGCACGCTGAATCAAATGGGCGACATCAAGAATCAGCGCCACACTCCCGTCACCGAGAATGGTGGAGCCACTGAGCACCTTGTTTTGCGCAAAAATCTGTCCCAGGGGTTTGATCACCGCCTGCAGCTCACCGACCAGCTGATCGACCACCACACCTGCGCGGTTACTGCCGAACTGCAGCACCACCAGGCTCTCGCGCGCGCCGTCGCTCGGCGGCAGGCCGAACAGGCTGCGCAGACGCACATAGGGCAGCGGTTCACCGCGCAGGTTGAGCAGGTCATGCAGCTCGACCTGAGGGCCGAGATCGACACACTCGACCACCTGATCCAGCGGCAGCACGAAGGCTTCATCGGCAACCCGCACCTGGAAGCCATCGATAATGGCCAGGGTCAGCGGCAGGCGGATGCGCACCGTGGTGCCCTGGCCGAATACGCTGAGTACCTCGACCTCGCCGCGCAGTTTTTCGATATTGCTGCGCACCACATCCATGCCCACGCCGCGCCCGGACAGGTTGGTCACCGTTTCGGCGGTGGAGAAACCGGCCTCGAAAATCAGGCGGAACACTTCACTGTCGCTAAGCACCTGATCGGGCTGCACCAGGCCCTTTTCCAGCGCCTTGGCGAGGATGCGTGGACGATCCAGGCCGCGACCGTCGTCGGTCACCTCAATCACAATGCTGCCGGACTCGTGATAGGCATTCAGGCGCAGTGCGCCGCGCTGGGTCTTGCCGGCGGCCAGGCGATCGGCCGAGCGCTCGATACCGTGGTCCATGGCGTTGCGCACGATATGCATCAGCGGATCGGCGAGCTTCTCCACCATCGACTTGTCCAGCTCGGTGTCCGCACCGGTAATCAGCAGCTCAATGTCTTTATCCAGCTCCTTGCTGATATCGCGCACCACCCGTGGGAAGCGCTGGAACACTTCACCGATGGCGACCATGCGCAGTGACAACGAGGCATCGCGAATATGCTCGACCAGGGTGGCCACCGCTTCATTGGCCTCGCCCATGGCCGCCGGGCTGCCCTGGCGCAGCGACAGACTGGCCGCCGCACCAGCAATGACCAGCTCGCCCACCAGGTTGATCAGCTCATCCAGCTTGCCGACCTCGACCTTGATAAACACCTGCTCATGCACGCGCTTGTCGTCGGATTGCTTCTGCTTGTTCAGCGCCGCCGACACCAGCGGCGGCGCCACCAGCTGTTCTTCCACCAACAAGGTGCCCAGCGGCGGTGCCGGCTGCGGCGCGGCGGATTGCAGGGCGAGTACGCGCTGCAGTTCGTGAGCAGTCAGCGCGCCACTTTTGAGCAGGATTTCGCCGAGCTTGCGCGGCGATTCGGGCAGGCTGACGATCAGGTTGAGGTACGCCTCGATCTTGCTGTGCGGCGGCAGGATCAGCAGTTGGCTGTCCTCGCGAATAAACTCGAAGGCATCCTCGACTTCCTGCTTGCTGGCCTGGGATTCGAACTCGATCTCGAAGCCCAGGTAATTGCTCTCGACGTCGAAGGCTTCGGCCAGCGGCAGGGTATCGGTCAGGGTATGCAGGTAAACGATGCGCCCCAGCTTGCTCAGGTAACGCAGAAACGACAGCGGGTCCATGCCGTTGCGCAGCACATCGCTATTGGGCCGCAGCGAGATATGCCAGAGGTCACTGCCGACTTCTTCGCCAGTCAACACATCGACCTTGCCGCTCGGCACCTGCGACAGTTGCGTCTGCTCGGGGAGCGGCGACGCGGCGACAGGCTCGGCACCTTGCTCCAGGTATTCATTGAGCTGGCTGATCAGGTGTGCGCGCAGCTCGGGGTTGGGGTCGATGGCTTCGCTGCGGTCTTCGACGGCGGTAATCAGGCTGCCGATGTAGTCGCCACAGGTCAGCAGCAGCGAGAGCATGCTGCCATCCAGAGTTTTTTCGCCGTTGCGCACCTGATCGAGCAGGCTTTCCACCACATGGGTGAAGTTGATCAGCGACTCCAGACCAAACAGCCCGGCCGAGCCCTTGATGGTGTGCGCCGCACGGAAGATGGCGTTGACCCGCTCGGCGTTGTAGCCGTCGCTTTCGATTTCCAGCAGCGCATCTTCCATGTCCACCAGCAGTTCGCGGGCTTCCTGGACCAATGCACCACGGGCTTGATCAAGGTTCATGGGCGACCTCCGCGAGCATCCAGCGGAATCACCATGGGGTCGCCGAGTTCGGCCACCAGGTTGAGCAGATCGAGCACCTCGCGCACCGCAGGCGAGTGCTGGATAAAAGCCAGGCTGCGACCCTGGCGCTGCGCTTCGCGCTTGAGCAGCAAGAGGATCTGCACCCCGGTGCTGTCGAAATCCTCGACCGCGCCCAGGTCAATCTCAAGCTGCTTATGGCTGCCCAGCAGGCTGAGCAGTTCATCCTTGAGCTGGACGGCGCTGTAGATATTGAATTCGCCTGCTACTTCGAAGATGTACCGTCCAGTTTCTTCACGACTGTTTATTACGGTCACGGATGCCTCCTCAGGGCAGTATCAGTTTCGACACTGCATCGAGCAGCACCGGCGGCTGAAAGGGTTTGACCACCCAGGCGCGCACACCGGCGGCCTTGCCTTCGGCTTTCTTTGCCTCACCGGCTTCGGTGGTGAGCATGATCACCGGAGTGAACTTGTAGGCCGGCAACAACTTGGCCGATTTGACGAAGGTGATGCCGTCCATGTTCGGCATGTTCACGTCCGAGACAATCAGGTTGATCTTGCGACCATCCAGCTTGCTCAGTGCGTCCTTGCCATCACAGGCCTCCAGCACGTCGTAGCCGGCGCCCTTGAGGGCAATGCCGACGACTTGCCGAAAACTGGTCGAGTCATCCACTACCAAGACCGTCTTTCCCATTACTGTGCGTCCCGTGGTTCTGAAATTGCGTTAGAAGAAGGTGACCGAAGATTGCTCGACGCTGGAAGCACGCTGGCCGCTGTGCACGCGCTGCTGCTCCAAGGTGGTGTAGCTCGACTCCAGACGGCGCAGCCAGTCACGACTGGCCGGCACCACCGGCTCGGCGAGGCTGTCGCGCAGGCGCTGCATGTCCTCGCTGATGTGCGAAATGATCTGGCTGACGCGGTCCTGGAACTGCAGGTCAACCAGTACCGCGTTGACTGTCTGCTCGACCTCGCGGCTGTTGCCCTGGAGCATCTGCAGGCGCTGCTCCAGCTGCGCCACGCCATCGCCCAGCTCGCCGAGCACCTTGCCGACAATGCGTTCGGCGGCCTCGATGCCGTCATGGCTGTTGGTGTCCATCTGTTCGGCCCGCGCCACCATGGATTCCATGGAGCGGCCCATGATCTGCACCTTCTCGGTGATCTTGGTGCCAGTCTCGCCGGACATCGACGACAGCTTGCGCACCTCATCGGCCACCACCGAGAAACCGCGCCCGGCCTCGCCGGCCCGCGCCGCTTCGATGGCGGCGTTGAGCGCCAGCAGGTTGGTTTGCGAGGCAATCTTGGCGACATCCTCGGCCATACCGTGCAGCTCGGTGACAAAACGGCTGAGTTCGCGGATCTCCACCAGAAAGCGCTCGCGCTCGCCCTGGGTGTCGTCGAGCATCTTTACCGCCTGCGGTAATTCGACCTGGGCGCTGCGCAGCACCTCGAACACCCCGCCACCGTCTTCGCCGGCGCCGATATCCAGGGCCTGGCTGATCTGCTGGCTCATGCTGATAAATTTCTCGGTCAAGCCACCGGCTGCGCTGGAGGTCTGGCCGTTGACCAGTTCGATATGGCGCATCCACAACGGCAGCACCGCATCGAGCAGCTCGCGCAGGGCCGTCAGGCTGCTTTGCACCTCATCGAGGGCCTGCGCCGAGACTTGCGGCTCAACGGCGGCTTGCTCAAGCGCCGGGCTGGCCACCAGCAGCCACAGCCACAGCAACAACACGGCGGCGGCCAACAGGCCGTGCCACCAGACGCTGGCCAACAGCAGGCAGGCGGCTGGCAGCAGAACAGCGCCGGCTACCAGCCAGGGACGCGAAGCATAAGCAATCAGTCGCGGATGCTTGATCATGGGAATTCTCGGTACTGACGAGGGAGGTCACCGCTACTCGTGTTACGGCAAGGCGCGCACAGCGCCGCGCTGGAAAAACTATAGGTCAGGCCCAGAACATCGGCGAACCGATCGCCAATTTAACGGCGACAAGCCACCTGACGGCTTACTGCCATCTGCTGCGGTGAGCTTATAAAATTGACGCCAAAAGGCTTATCAGTGATTTACCGGTGGGCGCAGGTAAATCTACCTAGGCAAAAAAGCGCGAGGGCTACTCGTCCAGCTTGATAATGCCGCGGCGCAGGGCATACATCACCAAGCCGGCCAGGTCGCGAATAGCCAGGCGCTCCATGATCTGCGCACGGTGGGTATCCACAGTTTTCACGCTGAGGTTGAGGATAAACGCCACTTCCTTGTTGCTCTTACCCTTGGCCAGCCAATACAGCACTTCCTGCTGGCGGCTGGTGAGCAACTCAAGCGGGTCTTCGCCGCCGCGCCCGGAGGCCGCATCGATCACCTGCCCAGCCACTCGCGGGCTGAGGTAACGGTGGCCGCCCAGCACCGATTGCAGGGCCAGTTGCAGCTCGATCACCGCCGCATCCTTGAGTAGATAGCCGCTGGCGCCCATCTGCATGGCCTTGAGTACATAGTCGCGGGTGTCATGCATGGACAGCAGAATCACCGGCAGCCCCGGCCAGCGCGAACGCACCATGGTCAGCGCCTCCAGCCCCGAGCAGCGGCGCATAGTCAGGTCGAGCAGCAGCACATCAGGCTGATGGCTTTCGACCAGGGCCTCGACCTGATCACCATCACTGCCCTCGGCCACCACCTCATAGCCTGCTTCGATCAGCAGCGAGCGAATGCCCGCACGGACCAGTTCGTGATCATCGACCAATACAACCCGCGCAGACATTGCAGACTCCTCAGACGGGGCATACCCCGGTACAACTGGCAGACACCGTTCCCTGGCTTGGCATTGTTATCGTGCAACGCCTGGCAGCCAGCTGACCAGCCCAAACGCGCGGCGCATTCTGCGCGAGGGGCCTGGGGCCGACAATCAGCCAGTTACTGAGGCGAAATGTAGGGCAGATGCGCGCATCGTGCAGGAAACCTTGCCCACAGGACTGAAATAACAAAGCCACTTCCGAACAGAAAGTGGCTTTGCTCAGTGGCCGCCGCCAGCAAAAGCCGACGGGCCGCAGTTCGCTTAGTTAGGACGGAAATCCATCAGCAAACGCAGGTAGGACAGCATGTTCTTGCCGCCAACGGTGCCCTGGTAACCGTGGCTATCGAACTGGCTGCTTTTGAACAGGTCGACGCGAAAGCGCGGGTTGGTCTCGTAGGTACGCCCCAGAGTCGTGGTCACGCGGCTGTCGAACAGGTCGGCGCTGACTTTGACGAACTCGCGCGGTTTGCGCCGGCCAGCGCTGGTGCTGTTGTTCGGGCTGCTGAAAATATCGGTGGTGGCGGTCATCGCCGAACTGTAGCGCTCGCGACCGCGCAGGCTGGTCTTGCCGCTGGCGATCACAAACTGGCCGGTTACCGGGCGATAGCGATCACCCGCCGTCAGGTAGCTGCCCAGCACGTCATAAAGCGCGTAGCTGCTGCCGGTACCACGCTCCTTGTTGCGCAGGTCGAAGATAAACACCCCGGCCGCACCTATCACTTCCATTTCCACCTGGCCCAGGGTGGCGTTGTTTTGCACCAGCAGCGCGGTGTTTTCATCGACACCGAAGGCAAACGGCACCTGGGTGTGATCCGCCAGGCGCACGATACGGCCCTGACGGCCACGCTCGCTGAAGTGGGTATCCAGCAAACCGTAATTGAAGAAGCCAAAACCGCCCTGCATGTCGTAGGACAGGTCATCACCACCCGGCGAGGTGTACACGCCATAACGCAGCGCGTCATAGCTTTCGCCGCCAGTGACCATCGGCCCCTGCACCATGATCGCGGTACCGGCGCTGGTACCCGCCAATACCGCGCCAGCGTTATGCCGCGCACGAATGGCCGCCAAGGCCGGGCTGTCGGCACGGGTCGCGGTTTGCAGGGCCTGGGTCAGACGCGACTGGTCGCCACCGCCGAAAAAGAAACCGGTCATGCTATTGATCTGCGCGACCACCTGCGGGTTGCTGTTATTGCTGATCTGATCCAGGTCGATGGGGATCCACTGCGCATCGGCGGCGCCGTAGGTCTCCAGCAGCTGGGCATAGAACTCGCCATTGGCTTTGGAGTTAGCGGCGTCGGCCGTACCGGCATCCGGGTCGTCACTTTCCGGGATCGAAGCAGCGGTAATAACGCCGATTCGCGCCTGGCCGCTGCCACCGGCCAGTTGAATCAGGCGCTGATAGATCGCCGTGTTGTCATCCTTGAGGCCGCCGCCAATCAATATCAGCGGGCCGGCGCTGTAGCCGGTGACGGGTAGAAGGGCGAGCAGCAACGCGCTGCATCGCATAAATGATCTGATCATGGTTCGAGTTCTCCGATGTGCGCTCGGCGCACGCTTGTTGTGAGAGTTGTAAAACGGGAACTGCTGCAGATAACGCCGCGTGGCTCTCTGGGTGGCTGACTCCTTCGGCTAATACACCGTGAATTGTTTGAAGTACTGCTTCTCGATGCGTTTGTAGACGCCGTTGCTGAGAATCACGCTGAGGGCTCTATCCAGCCGCTCACGCAATACGTGATCGCCCTTGCGTACGGCGATGCCCTGGCCTTTGCCAAAGTGTTTGGGGGCGACCACCTTGTTGCCCACCTGCTCGAAGCCCTGGCCCTGGACCGTGTCGAGAAAGCCGAAATAGCCGGACACCGCGTCATCCAGCACCAGGTCGACGTGCCCTGCACCGAGCGCCTGGTACATGCCTTCGGCTGAGTCGAAGCGCAGCACCTCGGTGTGCTGCTGGTATTTGTCAGTGAGGAAGCGGTCATAGGTGGTGTCGCGCTGCACGCCCAGGCGTTTGCCGGCAATGCGCCTTGGGGTGATGATCACCTGGTTGACCAGGCCCTTGCGGGCGAAGAAAAAGGCCGGGGTTTGCGCATATTTGGCGGTGAAATCGACCAGCTCGGCGCGCTGCGCGGTGATCGACATGGATGCCAGAATCAGGTCCGCACGCTGCTCATTGAGTGCCGGAATCAAATCGTCCCAGGCAAACCTGACCAGCTGACAATCGGCCGCCATGGCCTGACACAAGGCCTGGGCGATGTCGACATTGAAACCGCGCAATTGACCGTTCGCATCGATTTGCTCGAAGGGCGGAAACTGCCCTTCCATGGCGATGCGCAGGGGCTGCGCCTGAGCACTGCTTAGCAGCATCAAGCCCAGCATAAATAGGGTTGCTCGTAGCATTTCGGTGCCCCTTGCAAGCGCTGTCAGACAGACAGCCTGGGGTCAGAGGCCAGGCTCCAAGCCGAGAAAAGAGGCGCCGCACAGGGCGCCTTAAGGCCAAAGGAGCAATGGGAGCTGACCTTGAATAACCAACCGGCCGCTTCACCAGCATGAACGGCCGGCGACTGCCTTACAGAATGCTCAGCGGGTACTCGACGATCAGGCGTACTTCGTCGAGGTCGCTGTCAAATGCGGTGGAGCGATGGGTGGCCTGACGCAGGCGCAGGGACAGGTCCTTGGCGGCACCGGACTGCACCACGTACTTGGCTTCCAGATCGCGTTCCCAATGCTTCTCGTCATCGCCCGCCCAGCCGGCGAAGGCGCCATTCGGATCGGCCTTGGTGCCGTCGATGTCATCACCCTTGATGTAACGCGCCATAAAGCTCAGGCCCGGTACGCCGAAGGTCGCCATGTTCAGGTCGTAACGCACCTGCACGGAACGCTCGTTGGGGGCGTTGAAGTCGGAGTACTGCACGGAGTTGGCCAGCCAGATCGAGTCACCACCGATGTAGTCGAAGAACTCGTCGCCGTTGACCTTCTGGTACGCCAGGCTGAGCTTGTGCGCGCCGAAGCTGTAGGCGGCTTTCAGCGAGTAGGTCAGGGTATCCAGCTCACCTGCCAGGGCATCACCCTGGTCATCGGTCTTGTAGGCCACCAGGTCGAAGTTCAGCGCCTGATCGTCAGCCAGCGGGATGGTGTAGTAGACGTTGGCGAAGTACTGACGCCAGATGTCTTCGGCTTCGCTACCGTAGAGCGCCACACTGAGGTTGTCGGTGAAGTTGTAGGTGCCGCCGACGAAATCGACGCTGCGTGCTTCGACTTCCGCATATTCGCTGGTCAGTTCACCATCGGAGTTGCTCGAGTTGCGGCGATTGATTGCGGTGAAATAGCCCGCTTCGAGGGAGAGCGCATCGAACTCACTGCTCGACAGCTGGAAACCGGTGGCGGTTTCCGGCAGCAGGCGCGAGTCGCCGGTGGCGAAAACCGGTGCGGTCGGACGCTGCTCACCGAACTTCAACACAGTGGAGGAAACCCGCAGCTTGACCGCGCCGCCCAGCTCGCCGGTGTTGTCTTCGATGCGGCCATCGCCGTCCACCGGCATGATGCCGTTGCCAACGCTGCCGCGCCCGCCATCAAGCTTGATGCCGCCATAACCATGGGCATCGACACCGAAGCCGACGGTGCCCTGGGTAAAGCCGGACACGTAATGCGCCTGGATGCCGTGGGCCCACTCATCGCGAATATTACGTGTGGAGTTACGGTAATCGCGGTGCATCCAGAAATTGCGATTGAGCAGGTTCAGCGTGCTGTCGGCAATAAAGCCCTTGGACTCTTGCTGCTCGCCGGCGACTGCCAGTTGCGAGCTGGCCGCGGCAACTGCCAGGGCGATCAGGCTCAGTTTTACAACGTTCATGGCTTACTCCATTGGTTTTTTATTGAACATCTTGAAAATCCGTCGCCAGGCAGCGACGCATTCCTTCCAGCACTGCCGCTAGGCAAACTGCTCCAGCGACAGCTCGGGCGGACACACGCCCTTGCTGATCACCGCCTCCAGGCACAGGGTCGCTGACGACTCCGCCCAGCAAACGAAATAACCTTTAGCTTTCAGGCGCTTGAGCTTGAACGGCCACTCCAGCTCGTGGTTCTGCGGCAGCGCCGCGATACCGGTCGGCAGCTGGATAATCGAGTAGAAGCCGGCGCTGGTTTGCACCCGCTGCAACACCTGCAGCGCTGGCTGCACGGCAGCCAACTCGGCGCATTGCGCCGGCTGCAGGAGTTTTTCCAGGGCGAAGGATTCCAGCCTGCTCAGTTGCATACAGGGACTCACGCTCTTCATCGGTGATTGGGGCGCCGCGGATAAGCGCGGCGCTTGGCGGTTTAGCTCAGAGCTTGAGCAAGCCACTGACCTTGGCCAGGGTCTGTGCCACTTCGGCTCGGCTGACCGGAGCATCCGGGTTGAAGCGACCCTTCTCGGCCTGCAACCAGCCCTCGCCCACCGTCAGGCTGGCAGCGTCGGCAAAGGCTTTATCGACGCCAGCGAGATCCGTCAGCGCGGCGGTTTTCGCCAGACTGATGCCCTGATAGCGCTCGACCAGTGACTTGCAGGCCAGCGCCCATTCCTTACGGGTGACCGGCTGGTTACCGGCAAAAGCATCAGCACTGGTCATCCAGCCATTGGAAAGCACGGCGTTGAGCTGATCGCGCATCGGATCATCCACACCGATGTCCGTGAGCTTGGGCAGCGCATCCAGCTTGGGCTCAGCGGCCAGGGTCATCTGCAGGGCGTTGGCCAGCTCCAGACGGCTGATCGGCCGTTGCGGCTCGAAGGCGTTCTGCCCATTGAGGGTCATCAGTCCACGGAAGCTCACGGCGCGAATCGCATCGCCCGCTGCGCCGTTGTCAGCATCTTTCGGTGCGCTGCTCGCCGGGTCGCCGAGGTTGGCGTTGACCGGGCGAATATCCAGGCGCACACCGTTGACGCTGTAGTTGGTCAGCGAATCGTAGAACTGGCTATGGGCACTGAAGTCAGCGGTTTTGCTGAACTCGAAGCGGTAGCCGTAGTGGTAACCGTTGAGCGGGTTGTAGCGAGTCATCAGGCCGACCTGACGCATCGCGGTGTTGTCCGCCAGGCCATAGAGCACCGCCCGGCCAATTGCCGAAACGGCCGACAGATCGGTGATCAGCTGGTTGCCCACCAGGTATTCGTTACCGGCCTCAATGGCGGCTTTGCCTTCGGCGGGCTGCACCTTGCCGCTGGCCAGATCATAACGGTCGCCGTTGCCGAGCATGGCCAGGCGCACGTTGCTCAACTGGGTGCCGTACACACCGAATTTCTTTTCGGCCTGGCTGGCGTCCATCACCGTCAGGTAGCCCTCGCCAAGCACCTGCACCTGGCCCTCGGGGTTTACCCACATGGCGGTGTTGGTATCCAGGCCGAAGCCGCGTGTGGACTTCTGATCGGCGAGGTAAGCAGCCATGCGCGCGGCGCGGCCGGTACTGGTTTCCTCGATCTGGTCGAGGTGCTGATCGATGATGCCGCCGCTGAACAGGCCCGAACCTTTCAGCACCGCCGCGCCGCGCTGGTCGGCCTTGCTGGCCACGCCGAAGTCCAGGGTATCCATGACCACGCCATAAGCGGTGGGCATCTGCGCGCCGAGGATGCTGGCACCCGCGCTGGTACCGGCGACCACGCCGCCCTTGTCATACACCTTGCGCACTTCCTGCATCAGCAGCGACTGGCTGCCATCGGCATTGAACAGCGCGCGAGCGATACGCGCCTGATCGCCTCCGACAAACCACACCGCGCTGGCCTCGCCCAGTGGCTTGACCACGGCCGCATCGTTCATGGTTGTCTGGTAGTTGCTCTTGTCGATGCCGACGATGCTGATGCGCTCGGCCGGGATACCCAACGCCACCAGCTCGCTCATAAAGCGCTTGCTCGAACCCTGGCTACCGCTGGCGGTTGGCATGATCACGATGCGCGCATCTTTCTGGCCACCGGCCAGTTCGATGAACTTGGCGTACACCGGCGAGTTGCTCGCACGCAACATGCCGCCGACGGCCAGTAAATGACCTTCAGCCAGGGCTGCAGAGCTTGCACAGGAAAGGATCAGGGCGGCCACCGCCACGCGCTTGTTCAGCTGCTTTTTCATTCTTATTGCTCTTGTTATGAGAACTCGTGCGAGCCGGTGTTCCGGTCCCGTAAGCGCCTCCCTGCAGCAGGTAAAACACCGCGCCAGTCCTGGCTTTTCGGCTGTGAATTTAAATTTTCACAATCTCGCTTTGTGAAATTTTATATACCAACAGGAAAACCCGATCAAGCCTTTAGCGCTGACTTCTAGCCGCTCCAGCGGCACCAAAAAAATCTTCACCAGCAGCGATCCGCCGCGCTAGAGCGGCTTGAGCCATTTATCCGACAGAACGCATTTGACACAAATATTTCTAATAAGTAGCTTTATGAAAATAAACATGTCACACCTATTCGCACTCAAACCCCAGGCCAGGCCTACCTAGCCCGGCCGAAACGAACAGAAGCCCACAAGGCTTCAGGTTGTACGCCGCGCCATCTGGCGAGGCCATTGCTGCAGGCAGTACCTGCTGATCGCAGGCGAAGGCATGACGATCAGCGCAAACCCAAACGCCCCATCAAGGAGTCAATAAGATGAACAAGATCGCACTTCTCGGCGCTCTGGCGCTCAGCGCCGTCAGCACATTCAGTGTCGCCAGCCAGGACAACCTGCGCATAGGTATCGAGGCGGCCTACCCGCCCTTCGCCTTCAAAACCCCTGACGGCAAGATCAGTGGTTTCGACTACGACATCGGCAACGCCCTGTGTGCGGAGATGAAGGTCAAATGTGAGTGGGTCGAGCAGGAATTCGATGGCCTGATACCCTCGCTGAAAGTACGCAAGGTCGACGCCGTGCTGTCGTCCATGTCGATCACCGAAGACCGCCTGAAATCGGTGGATTTCAGCAAAAAGTACTACCACACACCCGGCAAGCTGGCGATGAAGGCCGGTAGCGAAATCAAGGACCCGCTGGTCGACCTCAAAGGCAAGAAAGTCGGCGTGCAGCGCGCCTCCACCTACGACCGTTTCGCCAGCGACCAATTTGAGAAAGCCGGCATTGAAGTAGTGCGCTACGCCTCGCAGAACGAAGCCTTCCTCGACCTGGCTTCCGGTCGTTTGGACGCCACACTGGCGGACATCATCAATATCGATGAAGGCTTTATCAAAACCCCAGCCGGCAAGGGTTTCGCCCTGGTCGGACCGGACTTCAACGACCCGAAATACTTCGGTAACGGTGCCGGCATCGCAGTACGCAAAGGCGACAGCGAAAACGCCGCCCGCATCAGCGCCGCTATCGACGCAATCCGCGCCAACGGCACCTATCAGGACGTGCAGGCCAAGTACTTCGAGTTCGATATCTACGGCAAGTAAGTACCGCTAACGCGCACGGTGCCTCCATTGCGAGGCACCTTTTTCTCGTTGTAGCGCAGGCCATTCGGCCTCTGCGTGAGGAACCCCATCATGCTCCACGGCTACGGCTCGACCATTCTCGAGGGCGCCTGGCTGACCCTCAGTCTGGCCCTGACTTCCATGACCCTGGCAATCGCCCTGGGCCTGGTTGGCGCAGCGTTTCGCCTGTCACCGCTGAAATGGCTGGCACTGCTCGGCGAAGGCTACGCCACGGTTATTCGCGGCATTCCTGATCTGGTGCTGATTCTGCTGATCTTCTACGGCGGGCAGGACCTGGTAAACCGCGTGGCTCCGCTGCTCGGTCACCCGCAGTACATCGACATCAACCCCTTTATCGCCGGGGTCTGCACCATGGGTTTTATCTTCGGCGCCTACCTCTCGGAAACCTTCCGCGGCGCCTTTATGGCCATCGCCAAAGGTCAGGCCGAAGCCGGTGCGGCCTACGGTATGAGTGGCATGCAGGTGTTCTGGCGGATTCTGGTGCCGCAGATGATCCGCTTCGCCATCCCCGGCTTTACCAACAACTGGCTGGTGCTGACCAAGGCCACCGCGCTGATATCCGTGGTGGGCCTGCAGGACATGATGTTCAAGGCCAAGAACGCCGCCGACGCCACCCGTGAACCCTTCACCTTTTTCCTCGCGGTTGCCGCGCTGTACCTGTTGCTCACCACCGTGTCCCTGCTGGCCCTGCGCCTGCTGGAAAAACGCTATTCCGTGGGCGCCCGCCTGGCCGAACTCTAAGCGAGACCTTCTACCGTGCTCGATTTCCAACTGATTGCCGACAGCCTGCCGCTCTACGGCAGCGGCGTACTGGTGACCTTCAAACTGCTGTTTATCGCCCTCGCGCTGGGGCTGGCGCTGGCCATCCCATTGGCGCTGCTGCGCGTGTCGCGCGCGCCCTGGCTTAACGGCCCGGCCTGGCTCTACACCTATGTGATCCGCGGTACGCCAATGCTGGTGCAGCTGTTCCTCATTTATTACGGCCTGGCGCAGTTCGAGGCGGTACGGGAGAGCGTGCTGTGGCCGTATTTCTCCAGCGCCACCTTCTGCGCCTGCCTGGCATTTGCCATCAACACCAGCGCCTACAGCGCGGAGATCCTCGCCGGCAGCCTTAAGGCCACGCCCCACGGCGAGATCGAAGCAGCCAGAGCCGTGGGCATGTCGCGCTTCACCCTGTACCGGCGCATCCTCCTGCCGTCGGCCTTGCGCCGGGCGCTGCCGCAGTACAGCAATGAAGTGATCATGATGCTGCACACCACGTCGCTGGCCTCGATCGTCACCCTGATCGATATCACCGGCGCGGCGCGCACCGTCAGCTCGCGCTACTACATGCCGTTCGAGGCCTTTATCACCGCTGGGCTGTTCTACCTGGTGCTGACTTTTATCCTGGTGCGCCTGTTCAAGCTGGCCGAAGGCCGCTGGCTGGCCCACCTGGCCCCGCGCAAGAATTAAGGGAACGCCATGGAACATATTCAGCACCTGCTGCCCTGGAGCACCGCGGGCACCGAACGCCGGCTCTCGGTGTTTCGTTTTGGCAGCGGCCCGCGTAAGGCGTATATCCAGGCCGCCCTGCATGCCGATGAGCTACCCGGCATGCGCGTGGCGGTGGAACTCAAACAGCGGCTACTCGAACTGGAACAGCAGGGCCGCCTCAATGGCGTAATCGAACTGGTGCCCGTAGCTAACCCGATTGGCCTGGGACAGATGTTTCAGGCCACCCATCAGGGCCGCTTCGACCTGGCCAGCGGGCAGAACTTCAACCGCGATTTTCCTGCGCTGGCCGAGCTGATCGCGCCACAGCTGGAAGGCCGCCTGGGTGACGACGGGCAGGCCAACGTGAGGTTGATTCGCCGCCTGATGCGCGAGGCCATTGCCGAGCTGCCATCCACCAGATCGGAGCTGGAGGGCCTGCGCCGCCTGCTGCTGCGACAAGCCTGCGACGCCGATCTGGTACTCGACCTGCACTGTGATTTCGAGTCGATCATGCTGCTCTACGCCCTGCCCCAGCATTGGCCCAACCTGCAGCCATTGGCCGCGCGTCTGCGCGCCGGCGCGGTGTTGCTGGCTGAAGACAGCGGCGGCAACTCCTTCGATGAAGCCTGCGCCGTACCCTGGTTGCGCCTGGCCGAACGCTATCCGGATGCCAACATTCCGCTGGCCTGTATGGCCACTACCATCGAGCTGCGCGGCATGGCCGATACCGACCGCATTCAGGCACAACACAGTGCCGACGACATTCTCGGTTTTCTCGCCGAACAAGGGCTGATCAGCGGCGACTGGCCCGCCGCGCCGTTCACCTGTTGTGAAGCCACGCCCTTTGCCGGCGCGCAGTACGCCTACGCGCCGCACCCCGGCGTGGTGAGTTTTCTGCAACCGCTGGGGGCGCGGGTAAAGCTCGGCGACCCGTTGTTCGAGGTGATCGACCCGCTAAGCGATCAGCACTCAGTAGTACACGCCACGACCTCAGGAATCCTCTACGCCCGCGAGCGCCTGCGCTATGCCCAGCCCGGCCTGTGGCTGGCCAAGGTCGCAGGCGCTCACCCGATTCGCCAGGGCCGCCTGCTTACCGACTAACAACAAGAGAATCCGCCGCCATGTACACCTTGCAAATCGACAACCTGCACAAACGCTATGGCACCCATGAAGTGCTCAAGGGCGTGTCCCTGACCGCCAAGGCTGGCGATGTCACCAGCATCATCGGCTCCAGCGGCTCGGGTAAGAGCACCTTCCTGCGCTGCATCAACCTGCTGGAGCAACCGCACAGCGGGCGCATCCTGCTGAATAACGAAGAGCTGAAACTGCAACCGAGCCGAGCAACCGGCGCACTCAAGGCCAGCGATAGCAAGCAGCTACAGCGCATGCGCTCACGCCTGGCCATGGTCTTTCAGCACTTCAACCTCTGGTCGCATATGAGCGCCCTGGACAACGTGATGGAAGCGCCGGTGCATGTACTGGGCATGAATAAGAAAGAAGCCCGGGAGAAAGCCGAACACTACCTGGCGAAAGTTGGCGTGGCGCACCGCAAGGATGCCTATCCCGCGCATATGAGCGGCGGTGAGCAGCAGCGCGTAGCGATTGCCCGCGCCCTGGCGATGGAGCCTGAGGTAATGCTGTTTGATGAGCCTACCTCGGCGCTGGACCCGGAGCTGGTCGGCGAGGTGCTCAAGGTCATGCGCGACCTGGCCGAGGAAGGCCGCACCATGGTGGTGGTCACCCACGAAATGGGCTTTGCCCGCGAAGTGTCCAACCAGTTGCTGTTCCTTCATCAAGGCCGCGTCGAAGAAAGCGGCTGCCCGCGCGAGGTGCTGGCCCAGCCCAAATCCGAACGCTTGCAGCAGTTTCTCGCTGGTAGCCTTAAATAGACGGCGCCTACAGGCCGACCGCGCGCAATGCCACAGCCGCGGTCGGCTTCGGATACACTTCAGCCGCAATTACAGGCACGCCCCGACCCGGCGCGTACGCCCAATCCTTCAACGTGCTGAAAGCCCATCCATGCCGACTTCTGCCAAGAACGTAACCGTCTACGCCGCCCCGGTGATGCGCAAACTGGCGGAAATCGCCCCGCACCTGCAGCCTTCGCTGCGCAAGGTGGCCGACTTTATCCTGCGCCACCCTTTGAAAGCCGCGACCCTGACCATCGAGGAAATGGCGGTGGAAACCGCCACCTCAGCGGCAGCCGTCAACCGCCTGGCCAAGGCCATCGATCTGGGCGGTTATACCGGGCTGAAAGCCGAACTGGTCAGCACCTTGCAGCAGATGGTGTCGCCGGTGGACAAGCTGCGCAATGAACTGGCGCATCGTCCGGACGGCGCCTTCGGCCTGCACGAGCAGGTGCAGATCGCCAGCAGCAACCTGGCCACCGCTGGGGCCAATAACAGCGCGGACACCTTCGAAGCCTTTGTCAGCTGCCTGATCCAGGCCCGCAAGATCTACATCCTCGGCTTCGGCAACAGCGCCTATATGGCCGGCCTGGCAGCCGCCAACCTGGTGCCGTTCTGCGCCGATGCCACGGCGGTGAGCATGGAAGGCGGCAACGAAAACGCCGCCTACCGCCTGGCGGCCATCACCGAACATGACGTGCTGCTGTCGATCTCCCTGCCGCGCTACTCCCTCGACACCCTGCAGCTGTCGCGCTTTGCCAGCGAACGCGGCGCGACCGTGCTGGCGATCACCGACTCGCCCGCCTCGCCGCTGACCACCATCGCCAAACACGCGCTGTTTGCCCCAGCCGATCACCCGGTGCTGATCAGTTCCAACACCTCGGTGCTGGCGCTGATCGAAGGCTTGGTTGCCGGCGTGATGGCGCGTAACAAGGAAGCGGTGCAGCTGGCCGCCGAGCTGACCGAAAGCGTGATGTCCTACCTGCATGTAGCGGGCAGCGACAAGCCGGTGCGCAAGCCGATCAAGCGCCGCACCAGCACCACGCCGCGGCAGAGCTAACCGCCAACACTCGGGCAGGCGCACCAACTTAACGCCGAAACTGTCCAGCCGGTCAGTTATCAGTGCATACAGCGTATTTACATTCCCCTGGAAACCACTAGAGTGCGCGCCCGCAGCGCTCTAGTGGCTGCGTCGTGGGCAAATGCAGGACTTGGCCTTGTTCTTGCTCAAGCCTCGACAGCCTGACCACTCAGACAGGTTTAAAACGATAATTCAGCACTTTGGGGAGCACCACTCGATGAACCGTACTCTTTCCTCTCTGGTCCTGGCGGGCGGGCTGCTGGCGGGCGGCCAGGCCGTAGCGGGTGACCTGCTGCACTGGCAGAACAACAGCCTGACCTACCTCTATGGCCAGGATTACAAGATCGACCCGGAAATCCAGCAGACCGTGACCTTCGAGCACGCCAGTGGCTGGGCTATCGGCGACCTGTTCTTCTTCGTCGACACCATCAAGTACAACACCGACGCCACCAATGGCGCAGGCGACGGCCACACCTTCTACGGCGAGTTCTCGCCACGTCTGTCGTTCGGCAAGCTGTTCAACAGCAAACTGGAATTCGGCCCGATCAAAGATGTACTGCTGGCCACCACCTACGAGTTTGGCGAAGACGATGTCGAGTCCTACCTGATCGGCCCGGGCTTCGACCTGGCAATTCCCGGCTTCGACTACTTCTCGCTGAACTTCTACAACCGAACTACAGATGGCAAGCGCGACGGCGATAATGTCTGGCAGATCACCCCGGTGTGGAGTTACACCATCCCAGTGGGCAAATCCGACATCGTTATCGACGGCTTTATGGACTGGGTGGTGGACAACGACAAGAGCTACCACGCAAACCTGCACTTCAACCCGCAGATCAAGTACGACCTGGGTAAGGCCATGAACTGGGGCGAGAAGCAGCTGTATGTGGGCTTTGAGTACGACTACTGGAAGGACAAGTACGGCATCGACGACGACAGCTTCCTCGGCGATGAAATCCTCCAGGGTACCGACCAGAACACCGCCAGCCTGCTGGTAAAAGTGCACTTCTGATACTGCGCTGAAACCCCGCCAGCACCTGTGATTGCAGGCTGGCGGGCATCTCCTGCAACAACCTTTCTCGCGCTAATTTGCCCAGCTGCGGCGTAATCGCCCCGCTCTCGGGGTCTTCTACTCTGTAATTATTCAGCAGTGGAAACCCAGCATGCCTAACGCCCTTCACCGCACATTCGCCCGCGCCCTGCTTGTCAGCCTGCTGCTCGCCCTGGCTGCATGCAGCACCCTGGCCCCGCGCGACCCATTGCGCATCGAGCTGGTCGGTATCGAACCGCTGCCCGGCGAAGGCCTGGAAGCGCGCTTCGCGATCAAACTGCGGATACAGAACCCCAATAACCAGGCCATCGACTTCGACGGCGTAGACCTGGAACTGAAGGTCAACCAGCAACCGCTGCTCAGTGGCGTCAGCAACCAGAGCGGCCAGGTGCCACGTTATGGCGAGAGCGTTTTGCGCATACCGGTCAGCCTTTCCGCCTACGCGGCGCTGCGCCAGGCCTGGGGCATGGCCGGCTATCAGGACGGCCGGGGCCTGCCCTATGAATTGCGCGGCAAACTGGCCAACGGCCTATTCAGCACCTGGCGCTTCAATGACCGCGGCACGCTGAACTGGCCGCAACTGCCAGCGCCAAACGCAGCCCAGTAAAACCAAAGCCGATAAAACCCTATACAATATGCGGCCTTTTCTTATCGACCCATCAAGGACCCGCCGTGAGCACGTTGCCGCCCTGCCCCAAATGCAACTCCGAATACACCTACGAAGACGGCGCACAGCTGGTCTGCCCGGAGTGTGCCCACGAATGGTCGGCCACTGGCGCGAGCGACGCGGCAGATGACGCCAAGGTGATCAAGGATTCGGTGGGCAACGTGCTGCAGGACGGCGACACCGTCACCGTAATCAAGGACCTGAAAGTCAAAGGCTCATCCCTGGTGGTCAAGGTCGGCACCAAGGTCAAAGGCATCCGCCTGTGCGACGGCGACCACGATATCGACTGCAAGATCGACGGCATCGGCGCGATGAAGCTGAAATCCGAGTTCGTGCGCAAAGTCTGAGCGCAGCACCCGCAACAAAAGAGCCCCGGCCTGCATGCTGGGGCTTTTTTATGCGCCGCCCGCGCGCCCGTAAAACTACCTAGCAGCGCACTACCCAGTATTACCGACAACCTAGTCGAACTACCTGCTTTGCAATCTTGGGCTACCCTTCTGGCTACAATAGCGAGCCGGAATGCCAAGGCGCGGGACAATTAGCTTGGTTGTTTCCCACAACAACTACATAAAGATTGGAAATCTAAGTTCAACAATTAAACAGTGGTGCTATAGCCCAAGGTAGATTCAACAATGAGTGTGCGATCCATTCTTCAACATATCGCTATCACCACCTTCCTATCGTTGCTTTATTCAATTAGCGCCAGCGCGACTCAAGGCCCAGAACCCACCCGCAGCAAAACCTTACTGGCCCTGCACTGGGTCGATGGTCAAGGCGTTGCACGGCAAACCCGCCTCAACCTTGAAGACCTTGACGCCCTGCCGCAGAGCACCTTGACCCTGGAGTTGCCGGAGACTTTCGGCATCCAAGGCAGCCACAGCTGGCAAGGCATCAGCCTGCAGGACCTGCTCAAGCTGAGCGACAGCAGCGGCCAATCGATTCGCCTGCAGGCACTGAACGGTTATTACGCAACCCTGCCGATCAGCGATGCCGAACAGTTCAATCCCATCCTGGCTTATCGGCGCGACGGGCAGAACTTGACCATCCGCGAAAAGGGCCCTTTTATCTTGATCTATCCATTCAATAAATTTAAGAAACTTGGCCAACAAGTTTATATAAACAGGTCAGTCTGGCAGATCAATGAAATCCATATTGAATAAGTCTTATCTAAACAGATTATTCAAACGGCCGGCGCGGGACAGTTGGCTGACTGAAGTATTGCTGCTGGCCGTTATTCTGATGGCTGCAGCCACGCTCTTTGCATTGCGCATTACCCAGCTGGAAATGCACGCCCTGGCCAAACCCCAGCAAAATCATGATCTGTGGTATGTCACCAATACCGCGCTGGAACTGCACAACCTAGGCCGGGTTGCCCGCCAAGCCAGCACAGCTCAAACACCGCAGGATGCACGAGACGAACTGGAGGTGCGCCTGGATGTATTGGCCAGCCTGCTCAAGCCCGCCGAGTTCGCGCCGAAAGTATCAAAAACCATCCTGCACACCCTGCCGCAGGCTCAGCAAACCCTGAATGTGCTCAGCGAGCGCATTGAGTCCTGGAGTTATCGGCTGGCCAACAGCGCCGACCCGGCCCAGGTAATCCAGGAGGTCGTCGAGCACAACGACGAGCTTGCCGAGGGCCTGCGCCATGTGGTGCTCGCCGTGCATATCGCCAGCACCAATGCACAGGACCAGGCGCGTATCAGCCACTACGAACAGTTCGCCTTGCTTGGGTGGATTCTGGTGGCCCTGCTAGTCGGCATCACGGCTCTGGTGATCAAGCTGATCTGGGACCGGCAAATCATGAAGCGCCTGTCCAGCCACCTCGAATCGCTGAACAAACGCCTGGAAATGCGTGTCAACCGCCGCACCCGCCAACTGGCCGAGAGCAAGGCGCTGCTGATGTTTATTCTCGATGCCAGCCCCAGCGAGGCGGCTTTGGTAAATGCCGAAACCGGCGATGTGCTGTTTATCAACAAAACCCTGCTCGACAAGCTGGAACTCAGCGCCCCACCACCGCAGCTGTTTCTGAAAAACCTGCTGGTCGACACGGAGCAAGGTGAGGCGTTTCTCGAAGAGCTGGATCAGTACGGCCGTGTCGATAACTGGGAAGCCCAGATCATGCCGCACAAGCCCTATTGGAGCTCGCTGTCGGCCAAGCTGGTAGAGATCGAAGGCAAGCTCGCCCACCTGCTCTGGGGCTTCGATATCAGCGAGCACCGCACGCTGCTCAACCTGCTGGAAACCCAGGCCAATACCGACTCACTGACCAAGCTGTACAACCGGCGCGCGTTCTACAAACTCGGCGAACAGGTGCTGGACGGCTGCAAACGTTACGAACATCCGTGCAGTGTGCTGATGATCGATATCGACCACTTCAAGCAGATCAACGACACCCATGGCCACGCAGTGGGCGATGAAGCCATCTGCAGCCTGAGCCAGACCTTGCGCGACACCCTGCGCGAAGCCGATATCATCGGCCGCATGGGCGGTGAAGAGTTTGCCGTATTGTTGCCGCACACCGATCAGCAACAGGCCCTGGAAAGCGCCGAACGGCTGCGCCAGGCTGTTGCCAGTACAGCGATAACCAGCGCGACCGGAAACCTGCAGATGACCATCTCGATTGGTGCTGCCGTGTTCAATGCGCAACAGAACGCTACGCTGGAGCAGATATTGATAACGGCGGATAAAGCGCTTTATCAGGCAAAAATGGCTGGCCGCAATCGCGTGGAGATTTGATAACGCTATGGCAAAAAACTTTCTGATCGTGGATGACAGCATGGTCTCGCGCATGATGACCAAGAGCATCCTCGCCAACCTGCAACCCAGCTGGACCGTGTTTGAAGCCGCCAGCGGCCAGGCGGCGATCGACATCTGCCGACAGCACCCCATCGACCTGATCAGCATGGACCTGAACATGCCCGGCATCAGCGGCCTGGAAGCCGCGACCGTAATTCGTCAGGAATACCCGAACATCAAGATTGTCATGCTTACAGCCAATATCCAGTCGGCGATCCAGGCCCAGATCCAAGCCCTTGGCCTGTCCTTTCTGGCCAAACCGATAACCGCCGACAAGGGGCCAGCGCTCTTGCAAGCGTTGGGACAGTGACATGCTCAAACTATCGACACTGCAAACGGATGTGCTCTGCGAGATGTTCAACATCGGCATAGGCCGCGCTGCTGCCGCCATGAGCGAAATGCTCCAGGATGAAGTGCTGCTGTGCGTGCCCGAGCTGCACTTTGTCACGGTCAGCGAAGTGACCGACCACCTCGGCAAGAAAAGCGCCTCGATGTACTGCATCCGCCAGCCATTCCAAGGCATGTTCTCCGGCAATGCCCTGCTGATCTTCCCCGAGGACAAGAGCCTGGAGATGGTCAAAATGCTGATCGGCGACGTGCCACCCGGCACCGAACTGCTGCAGATTCAACGCGACGCCCTGCTGGAAGTCGGCAACGTGGTGCTCAACGCCTGCCTGGCCTCGCTCTCCGAACTGACCAATACCCCCTTCGAATGCAGCATGCCCACGGTCGACTCCGGCGACACCCGCAAAGTACTCGGCACCCGGGTGCAGAACCATGTGGTAATGCTGATTCATATCCGCTTCGAGCTGAAAAAGCAGGATATCGAAGGCTTCGTAGTCTTCGTGATGAACTCGACCTCCTATGAAGACCTGCTACAGGCGGTAAACCGCTTTATTGCCACGCTGGGTTAACGGCCAGACGGTTACATAAAGACGCTTAAAACAGCGCATCGCCAGCATCATCTGCCGCGTAATTGGCTAGCATCAATACAGAGCAAATCGCTCGTTCGAGGCACCCGCCTGGAGGACCTCATGCGTATTGTTGCGCTGTGCCTGACGCTGCTACTGCCCTGGGCTGTAGAGGCCGAGACATGGAAAGTGGTGGGCGATGAGCAATTTGCGCCTTACAGCTTCGTCACCATCGAGGATGACCAGCCGCGCGGGCTGGATGTCGAGTTGGTGGAGGCCGTTATGCAGGAGGCCAAGATTCCCTACAGCCTGCGCCTGTACCCCTGGGAACGAGTCAAACGGATGATCGACCGCAGCGAAGTGGCCATGGCCTTTCAGTTCGCCGGCACCCCTGAGCGTATGCAGCAATACGAGCTGGTCGGGCCGATTCGTACCGGTTCCACGGTATTTATGACCTCGCGTAAAACCACCCTCACCGACTGGGCCGAACTCGACGATCTGTCGCCCTACACCATTGGCCAGGTGCGCGGTTATGCCTATCAGTCGGACTTCGACAAGGCCGAGCTGTCGCGCGATACCAGCGCGCAGAACCCACGCCAACTGGTGTCGATGCTGCTGGCCGGACGCATTGATGTGATAGTCGGCGATCGGGTGCAGCTGATGTATTTCGTGCGCGAGCAACGCGCAGAGCAAAACGTACGCATCCTGCCTAAACCGCTGGTGGAAATGCCGCGTTATGTGGCCTTCGCCAAGGGCGATAGCGTCCGTGCCAAACAGTTCTCGGCAGCACTGGAGCGTTTAAGACAGGCTGGCACTCTGGATAGCATTCACAAGCGCTGGCACTAAGCCGCGTCCTTTATCTATTTGCCTAGGAGCCACTATGCGCGCCGCCCTTGCGTTATTGCTGCTATCAACCACCCTCACCCTGAGCGCCTGCGGCCTCGGTGAAACCGCCGCAACCGCCAGCCTGCAAGCCGAACAGGCGGCAAAGCTGCAGCAGCAGACCGAACAGCTGAAACAGCAGATCGAAGCGGCCAATGCGCAGAGCAATAAGCGCTTGGAAGAAGGCTATTAAATGGAGGCGTAGAAGCTGTTTACGGTCTTGTGAGCTAGAGCCCTGCAAGGCGCTACGTAGTAACAGCCTTCGGCTGGTCAAAACGGCGAGGAAGTGGAGTGTACGAGCTGTGCATGAGCATCCGAGCCTGTTTTTAACGCAGCAGAGCCGACGCGCAACAGACCGTAAATAGGTTCTTATTGCACCGGTAGGAAGTTCAAAAAAAGCAAACCCTGGGCATAACTCACGCCCATACGCCGGTAGCGCTCATCCAGCACATCGGTGAGTAGATCCAGCCGCGCGACTATCTTGCCGAACTCCACGGCATAGCTGAGGTTATGCCCCTCGGCGGAAATCTCGTTGGACAGCAGCCAGGGCTTGCCGCCGGCATCCGTACGCTGGGCGAGCATCCAGCTGGCCTTCTCGAAATTACGCGCAGCGTTGTGGATAAACTGCGGGTTCAGTGTATCGCTCAGGTAGTACTCGGTACGCCCGCCGTGGGCGGTAATCAGCATGCTCGCCAGTGAATAGATAAACGCTCCCACCCGGTCGCCTTGGTATTCGGCGCTCAAGGCATAGCCGAGAGCGGCGACATCGGTACGCCCACCCAGTTGCGGCAGCGGCTGATCCAGCTCGATGGCGCGGTGTACCGCACGCTTGGCGGACTCCACATCAGCCAGGCCGGTTTTGCGCCACTCACGCGGGTTGCGCAGGTACAGCTTGTCCATCAAGCGGTAGAGGCTATTTAGGTTGTTACGCATGCCGAGCGTGGCCATGCGGTCGGCGTGGCTCTGGAAGAACTCGGTGGGCTTGATCTCACTGCGATTGCTGATAATGGTCTGATGGTCCTGCCGAGTTGAGCAGCCACTGACAGCCAGCAACAGCAAAAACAGCACCGACAAGCGCATTGCCACGGCACTGCCGCCCGACCAGGCGGGGCCCATTTTCAGCCGTTGCCAACGCTGCACAGTGCTCATCAGAGGAGGTCGTCCGCTGCGGTGTGATGGGGTAACGCTAGCAACAAAATCCAGATTGGCCAGTTTTCCTCCTGAATACATGACTTTCAGCACAATCAAGCACCTAGCTGCATAAGCTCAGGTGGACTGCCAACAGACCACGTCATGCGTAAAAGGTTGGCAACCGCTTATCAGCGCATCGTCAAAAGGCCCGTCGCAGAGCGCTTTAATCGGTATGATCCGCAGCTTTTTGGCTGCCGAGTGCCCCATGCCGCGTCTGCTTGTCCTGTTTTGCCTGTTAGTTGCCCTGCCCGCTTTTGCCGATGCTCCGAAAACCTTCAGCGCCGCCAAGAAAATCGCCTGGCGGTTGTATGCCGAACGACCCAATACCTTCTATTGCCAATGCGCCTACAGCGGTAACCGTGTCGACCTCAATAGCTGCGGCTACAGCCCGCGCAAACAGCTGCGCCGCGCCCAGCGTCTGGAATGGGAGCATGTGGTGCCGGCCTGGGTGATTGGCCATCAGCGTCAGTGCTGGCAGAACGGCGGCCGCAAGAACTGCACCCGCACAGACGCCACGTTCAAAGCCGCCGAAGCCGATCTGCACAACCTGGTGCCAAGCATCGGCGAGGTAAACGGCGACCGCTCCAACTACGCCCTCGGCATGCTCAGCGACAAGCCCACGCAGTACGGAAGCTGCCCGATGGTGGTCAACTTCAAGGCGAAAACCGCCATGCCGCCGGCCCACGCTCGCGGCCCGGCAGCGCGCATCTATCTATATATGGCTGAGCGCTACCAGCTGCGCCTGTCCAAGCTCGACCGCCGCACCTACGAAGCCTGGAATCGCCAATACCCGATCAGCGAATGGGAGCGCTGGCGCAATCAGCAGGTCGGCTGCGTGATGGGCCACGGCAACCCCTATGTCGGCGCCATCGACCTCGGCCGCTGCAGCCCGTTGCGCCGCGCCGGTAATCCGCCACGCAACAGCGGCTAAGCGCGGGCAACCGCACCACGAACCCTACCGCCGCTATTAACGCTAAACTTCACGCCACGCCAGCCCGAGTATTGCCCTATGTCCAGCACCGCCACCCCGAGCGCAGCCCACGCCATTGCCGAAACCCGCGCCTGGGTTGATCGCGCAGTGATCGGCCTGAACCTCTGCCCGTTCGCCAAGGTCGTGCAGGTCAAAGGGCAAGTGCGCTATGTGGTGTGCGCCAGCGCCGAGCCGGAAGAACTGCTCGCCATGCTGATCGATGAGCTGCACCACCTGGCCAACTGCGAGCCAAGCGAAACCGACACCACCCTGCTGATTCACCCCACCGCGCTCACAGACTTTCTCGACTTCAACGACTTCCTTGCCGTGGCCGACGACACCCTCGACGAGCTCGGCTATGCCGGAATTCTGCAAGTGGCCAGCTTCCACCCGCAGTTCCAGTTTGCCGACACCGGCGTCAATGATGTCAGCAACGCCACCAACCGCTCGCCCTACCCGACCCTGCATATCCTGCGCGAAGCCAGCATCGACCGCGCTGTAGCCGCCTTCCCCGACCCAGAGGCGATCTTCGAAGCCAATATCCAGACCTTGGAAGATCTCGGCGCCGAAGGCTGGGCTGCCCTGCAGGCGCAGTGCCGCAAAGACGCACAAAACAGCTAAGCCGCAAACGCGGGGCTGCCAGAAACACCTGACGGCACGAAAACGTACCTACCCAGCTCAGTACCCACGCCCATTCGAATGAGCGTGCGGATGCTGCGTACCCGACGAATGGACGCTATTAGCCGCAGTTCTCAGCAAGAACCTTGAAAGATTTGCAAGCTGATCAACACAATTAATCGGCGCAACTCCATAAAATCCCCAGCTCTTTCGAAGCTGCCAATACTGGCCGAGTTGATTGCCGAGTGCGCTCATCTCTGCGGGCAGACGGCAACAACGCTCACGACCCTCTCGCTGGTCAAGACACAGATAAAACAAGGGATAACGCTATGGCTCGGGTTCGTAAACTGGTGCTGGCAATCGCAGCGGCTTCGGCGCTGTCATCCGGCATGGCGCACGCGCTAGGGCTGGGTGAAGTGACGCTTCAATCAGAGCTCAATCAGCCATTGGTGGCTGAGATTGAGCTGGTGGAAGGCCGTGATCTGTCTGCCGATGAAGTGATACCGCGCTTAGCGTCCCCTGAAGCCTTCAACAAGGCCGGCGTTGACCGTCAGTTCTTCCTGACTGACCTGAAATTCACCCCGGTGCTCAAACCAAATGGCAAAAGCGTCATTCGGGTGACCTCCAGCAAGCCGATGCGTGAGCCCTACCTGAACTTCCTGGTGGAAGTGCTCTGGCCAAATGGCCGTTTGCAGCGTGAATACACCCTGCTGCTGGACCCACCGCTCTATACCGCGCAAAGCGTTACCCCTGTTGCAATACAACAGCCGGTAACCGCTGCGTCTTCCGCGCCACGCGCACAGTTGCCGGCAGCGCGCCCGGCCACAGCTGCGGCTCAGTCGGCGGCTCCAGCATCATCAACTGCTCCGGCGGCCAAGCCGCTGCAAGGCAATGAGTACAAAACCACCGCCAACGACAATCTCTGGGACATTGCCAACCGTGCGCGGGCTGACGGCAGCGTGCATCAGGCCATGCTGGCGATCCAGGAGCTGAATCCGCAGGCCTTTATCGACAACAACATCAACCGCATGAAAAGCGGCCAAGTGCTGCGCCTACCCAATCAACAACAAATCAACAGCCGCTCGCCAAGCGCCGCCATCGCTCAGGTTAACGAGCAAACCGCAGCCTGGCGTGAAGGCCGCAGTGTTGCCGCCAGCGCCCGTCAGCTGGATGCCAGCAAGCGCAGCAACGCAGCCGCTGTACCGGCCACAATTGAACGCAGCGACAACCTGAAACTGGTTGCAGATGGCAGCGACAAGGCGGGCGCAGGCAGTGACAAAGGCAGCGCAGGTAACAAGGCCCTGCTTGATCAGTTGGCCGTGACCCAGGAAAGCCTCGATTCGACCAATCGTGAAAACGCTGAACTGAAAAGCCGTATTGCCGATCTGCAGAGTCAACTCGACAAACTGCAGCGCCTGATCCAATTGAAAAACGATCAGATGGCCCAACTACAGGCTCATCTGGCCGCGCAAAACCAGGCGCCAGCGGTAGCACCAGGCGCGCCAGAAGGTACAGTTGGCGCTGCAACACCGGCTATTCCTTAAGCGTCGTTAACGGCCCGATAGCGGCCAAAGCCCATAGCAATGGGCTTTGGCCGAGCTACTTAGCTGCTAGCTGGGGTGCACTTGGCCTGCGCGGCTTCGGGCGCCAGGTTGCGCACCGAGGTGTAGAACAGCTCGCAGGTTTGTAGCTTGTCAGTAACCTGCCATTTCTCGCTGCAAGCACTCAGCACCGGGCTCGCGTCCTGATTCGGTTGTTCGCCCATACGTGCCTGCCAGCAGGCGGCGCTGAGATCCTGCCCCATGACTTTCAGGCCCGCAGCATCGGCTTTCTGCTGATCGCCGTCATAGTTTTCCGGGTCAGCGGCATACCAGATGTAGCTGGGGTGATTGGCGCCGAGCACGGCAACTTTCTGCCCAGCAGCAGGGCTGATCTGCGCCAGACCGAGCACATCGACAGAAACCCCATATTGCTGTTTAACCCAGCTGCGCACCGGGCTGCCAAAGGCCACCATTGGCAGCGCTTGGCCGCCTTCACCCGCGGTCAACTGCATAACCATCTGCGTCTGGTAGGCGTTGAAGTAGCTGTAAACCCCCTCAAGCGCGCTGCCGGCGTTGGCAGGCGCGGCAATGGGGGCAATGTCTATAATGGTCTGGAAGGCCGGTGTCTGCGCCGCACTGATTCCGTTCTGAGTAAGTAGGTCAGCCCAGCGGTTTGTGGTGCTCGACTCTAGATAGTCCTGCGCCTGGGTTAGCGAGTAATCCGGTGGAAAGTGCAACAGCTCAACGCTCTTGCGGTTATCCAGCGCCATGCCCAGCGGCAGGAACAACGACCAGTTGTATTGCCACTTACCGTCCTTGTTGAGCAGCTTGGCGCCGGCGTAGGCCAGCTCTCCGGTCTTCAGCAGTTGCTCAAGCGGTTTACCGTAGCCCTCAGGCACTTCGGTGAATTTGGCATAGAGGTCTTGCTGCTCGCGGTGCACGCTGACCTTGGCGGTGTCGTAACCATCACGTTGCAAGCTCTGGCGCAGGTAGTGCTCGGCGGTCTGCTCCAGCGTCCAGTCGCGATAGCAGATCACATTGCAGTTATTGGGATAGGCAAACAAACGGGTGACGCGCTCGGTACTGCCAAGCTTGACCGTGACATCAGCGGCCTGAGCATGACAGGCCAACAGCCCAGCAGCTGCGACAAGCAGAAATCCTTTGCGGCTCAACATAAGCGACTCCTTTATTGAGGAAAAATCCTCTTCGCTTCAGCCTCCAGGCCTGAGGCTGAAGTACAGAAGCAAAGGCGGCGGATTGAATTGTTTTTTGCTCCGCCAGCCTGCCGATACTGCCAAATATTTCTTTCTCCCACACAACCGAACTGCCTTCTGATCAAAACTGTCCTTCCCAGCCAGACATAAACAGACAGTGCCGTTTTGGCCTGTTTGCACTGCTTTTGGCCCGCCTCCACCGCCGCCCTGTTTTACACAGGCTTTACATTCCTCCCTGCAATGCCGTGCAACACCCAGTGTCGAAACTACAAGCCGGGAAAGACCGGTTTGCAGAGGAGTTTCGATCATGCTGTCGCGTATCCCCCTTATCACCGGCCTGGTGGCCAGCCTGGTACTGTTTGCCCAGGCCCCAGCGCAGGCCTCCAACCGTGACGCAGCGATTGCCGGAGCCGTTGTGGGCGCGGTGATTGGCGGCGTTATCGTCAGCCAAAGCCGCCCCGTACAGGTCTACGCCCCGCCACCGCGCGAGTACTACCCGCCGCCCCCGGCCTATTACCCGCCACAACGGGTGTACTACGAACGTCAGCCGGTCTATTACCAACCAGCCCCGGTGTATTACGTGCAAGAACGGCCGCGCCACAAACGCTGGCATGGCCACAAACACCGTCGGCACGACGGGCGCGGCCATGGACATGGACATGGATATCGCTGGTAAACAAAAAGCCCCGCTATTGCGGGGCTTTTTCTGGATCATCTACGGGGCTAGTTACGCCACATTACTCTCGCAGCAAAAATCACTCGCGGATGATGAACAGCTTGGTGACAAACCACTCAGCACCCTTGTACAGATAGCCAAGCGGCCCGTAGATAGTGGCGGGCTTGGCAGGCACCTGCTGGCGCAGTTCAACGGTCAGGGTGGACATCTGGATCTGATCCTTGAGGATGCGCATGCGCGCGTCCATCGAATCAATCTCCGACTGCACGCGGTTGAGTTCACTTTCGATCTGCAGGATGTCTTTCACATCCCTGGCCTTGGCGAGTAGATCCTTGAGGCGATCACGCAGTGCACGGTTATTGTTCAGACGTGTCTCCACGTCGACGTACTGCTCGGTGACATCCTCACCTTTGACATGCCGCCTCAGCACATTGCCGCTTTGCTCAACACTCCCCAAAGCCGTCTCGAAGGCATCCTTGGGCACACGGTAAACCAGGCTCTGGCTGTCATCACCGTAATCACTGGTTTCCTCAACATACCCACCCAACGCCAGCATGCGCTCGGTGAGCTGAGCCTTAGCCTTGTCGAGATCGACAACCTCCAGGGTAAAACTGGCGGTCCATACCAGTAACCGCCCAGCCGCCTTGCCCTGCAACTGCGTACCCGGCACTGATGCTTCAGCGGAAGCAGCCGCCCCACCCGGATAATCACCACCGCGCGAAGCGCAGCCCAGCACGCAACCCAACAGCACGCAGAGCACCCAGAACTTCCATTGACGCAGATATCGCTTCATCCGTAAGGCCCTCTCTGGCCAGCGCAGTAAACAAGCCGGCGATCATACGGGGCGGGATAGAGCACCGTCATGCGCAACAGATGCGCCCTGTTAACTCACCCAGCTATTGGCGATACGGTTTGCGCACGGCCATGGCTATCGCCGATAGAAAAAGCCCCGCAATTGCGGGGCTTTTTATTGGGGTTAGTCGGCGCAACGCGCCGGCCGGCCTACTCCGTGCGGAAACGCACCACCAGTTGTTTCAGCTCACTGCTCAGGCCGCTTTGTTCCTGGGCGTAGCTTTCAACCTCGGCGGCCTGCACCGATATCTGCGTTACCGCGTCGTTGATGGCGACTATGTTCTGGTTGATTTCCTCGGTCACCAGGTGCTGTTCCTCGGTTGCGGTGGCGATCTGCATGGTCATGTCGCGGATCATCTGCACCTTGCCTTCAATGCTTTCGAAGGCGGCCATAACCTCATCGGACAGCACGATGGCCTTGCCCGACTCGACCAGGCTTTGGTCCATGCTCACCGTCACTTCCTTGATGCGGTTGACCAGCAGGTTGAGGATATTGTTGATCTGCTCGGTGGAGTCCTGGGTGCGTTTGGCCAGGTTGCGTACTTCATCAGCCACCACCGCAAACCCTCGCCCCTGCTCGCCCGCACGGGCAGCTTCGATAGCAGCGTTCAAGGCCAGCAGGTTGGTTTGCTCGGCGATCTGCTGAATGGTCGAGAGGATATTGTTGATATTGACCGTTTCCTTCTCCAGCTCCTGCAGCACCTTGCTGGAGTTCTGGATGCTGGCGCCGAGCTTGTTGACCCCGGACGTGCTGCGGGCGATCACCTCTTTGCCATTGCGCGTGGCCACCAGCCCCTGCTCCGACACATCGGCGGTCTGCACGCAGGTCTTGGCCACCTCATTGGCCGCCGACGACATCTCGGTCACCGCCGTGACGATCTGCTCCACCGAACTCAACTGACGCTGCAGCGTGGCCGACATCGCCGTGGTGCGTTTATTGGTATCGCTGGAAACCCCATCCATGCTGATGGCGTTCTCCTTGATCACCTTGATCATGCCCTGGATCGACTCGATAAACTGATTGAACCACTTGGCCAGCTCGCCGGTTTCATCCTTGCTGAGCAGGTCCAGGCGCCGGGTCAGATCACCTTCACCCTGAGCGATAGTGCGCAGCCCGTCCTTCACCAGATTGATCGGGTTGACGATACGGTTGGCGATAATTACCCCAGCCGCGCCGAATACCAGCACCAGTACCACACAGACAATCAGGGTGATCCAGGTCAGCTCGCGCGCGCTCGCGTAGATCTCATCCGCCTGCTTGAAGCCGACAAACTTCCAGCCCAGCTCCGGCGAGGTGTAGACGTTGGCCATATAAGCCACCCCGTCGATCTCCACCTCCACCAGGCCGTTCTCGGTCTTGCCGATGATTGCAAAGTGCTCGCCGGGCAGCTCGCTGACCTTCTTGAAGTTGTTGTCCGGCTGCAGGCCATCCACCAACAAGGTGCCACTGCCTTCCGCCAGCATCAGAAAACCGGTTTCGCCAAAGCGCACCTTCTGCGCCATATCCGTCAGCGCCTTGAGCGACACATCCACCGCGACCACCCCGGCAAACTGCCCGGCGTTGTCCTTGAAGCCCTTGAGCACCGAGACATACACCGCGTCATCCGGCTCCCAGTAATAACCGTCGCGGCGGCCCAGGGTGAAGTTGGCGTCGCGACCAATCGGGTACCACTCGCGCGTGCGCGGGTCCCAATCACCGTAATCCCCGGTGCCCGGCCACTCCACATAGCCGCCCTTGGTATCGCTCATGTAGACGTAACCGAAGGTGGGGTTGTTTTTACCGATGCTGGAGAAGTAATCGAAAATCTGCTTCTCGCGCCCACCGTTGGCGGTGGCCACCTCGCCCGGCTTGCGCGCCTCACCGAAGTAGGTGGTCAGCTCGCCGTTATCGGCATCCCTCACCGCGGGATATTCCGCCAGGGCGGAAACGGTGTAGCCCACCGAATCAAAGAAGGTGGCGAAGCTGTTGTTCACCAGCTTCATATCCAGGCTGCTGGCTACCAGAAAGTTCTCTTTGGCCTGCTGTGTGACATTGCGAATCGTCAGCAGCGCCACCACCAGAACTGGAATCAGGGTGGCAACCAGAAAGCTCACCAACAGTTTGGACTTGATACTCATGGGACTTCGCCTTCTAGCTGACCAGTAATACGCTCTATCGGCGCTTGTAGAGGATAGTTAAGGCTGATGACCGCGCCAGCGCTGGCCTCACCACGACACAGCGGCAGCGCGAAAGCGACTATCGCGGTAAATAGGGGGCTGGTTGGACCGCAGGCATTCCGCCGCAGGTGTGTTGGCTCTACTTACTGGTTTCGCCCTTACGGCGAGTTACTTTCTCTTTGCTCGCGCGAAAGAGAAAGTAACCAAAGAGAAAGCGCGCCCGACATCCGGGTTTCGCTGCGCTCAACTTCCCTCGCTCCGGTGCTGTTCCGAGGGTCGGCAAGACGGGCCATCCATGGCCCGACATGCCTCGTTTGGCATCCATGCCAAACGCCCCTCTCCACAGCACCTCCACTCGGCCTCCTGACGGGATTCGGGGACCGCGTTGTTTGGGCGAGTTGTGGAGAGCAGAGCAAAAAGCCAAAGCAAAAACCAAAGCCGTGCCCCTCAAAAATTCTCACAGACGACGCCAAACGCCCCATCAGGAGGCCGAGTGGAATCGTTGTGGAAGGGAGCGAGCCGCATGGATGCGGCGAGAGGCGTAAAGGGCCAGGGACGGCCCTTGTACGCCGGCCCCTGGAGCAATGATGGAACGAGGGAACCCGCCGCAGGCGGGCCGGATGCAAGGGGCAAGACCTCTTGGTTACTTCTGGGGCGTTTGCCAGAAGTGACCCGCCGTAAGGGCGGAACCGTTAGTAGCAACAACAAATAAGCGGCGGACACACACCAAGACCAAAAGCCAATACCCAAGCTATGGCGCATTGCCACCCGTTCGCAGTAAGGTCGAGCTAACCCTATTCAAGGAAGAAGCATGGCCGCCAAATCCAGCCCACCTCGGCAGCAGAAGCACCTCGCTGCGCTGATCGACGCCGACAACGCCTCCACTGCAATCGCTGAAGGCCTGTTCGAGGAAATCGCCAAAGCACTCAGCCCGGATTAATACTGCACCAAATGATGGATGAACAAAGCGTCATCCACTCTACTCGCTTTTAAGCTGCACAAAGCTGCAATGAATCACAGCATACAAGCTCACGAGGAAACTCTATGCGAATTAAAGAAATAAGATTAAAAAATTATAAAAAATTCAAAGACGAAGCATTCGACCTCTCTCGAAATATAATATTGCTTTATGGAGAAAACAGCTCAGGAAAATCATCATTCCTGAAAGCCATTGCAGGAGCAAAACAAACCTTCGGCCCACAAAACATTTATGACGCATGGGCATCTCAAGGGGATATAACAGACCTAGGTGATTATGCAGACTTCATACATAACCACAATACAGAGTTAAAATTTGGCATTGGAATAACTATATCTGACGAAACTCCAAGCGAACAAAGATTTGCAGATCCATTTACCCTATTGAAAGAATACAATTCTTTAGCAATAGACTTAGAGTATGACCACAACAAAGCAATTGAGAGCGCCAAGCTTTACAGCATCACATGCACGCTATCAGAAAACATTAAGGATCATACCGACACTGGCATTAAACTTTGCGAGGCGACCCGATTCAAAACACAGCCCACATTTAGCTTGCAATACACATCTACTGCTGCTAGAAAAATTCAAAAAATAGCAGAAGACTATCTACTCTTTGAAAAGAACAATGCCGAGAAACAATACGAACAAAAAACATCTATAAACATAAAAGATGCTTTTGATGTTTCGCTATCCACCCCCAAAAAGCCAACAGCAATTAGATTCTCTCCAGTTGATCTAAAATTAAACATATTCGGCCGACAACTAAACTCCTTAAAATCCGCATTCAAAAAAATCCACTATCTAGGGCCATTACGCATGAGCCCATCACGAGGATATAAAAAGAAACTACATGAACTAAGCGTAGGAACAAATGGTGAGCAAACACCAACCGTTCTCTATTACATGCAACAAGCTTTTGAAAGAGGCCAAGGTAAACTTAGAAAAGAAACAGGGCATGCACAGTGGGAGCGTTTTGAAAAATGGTTCGGCTTGATATTTAAAGATTGTAAGATCAAATGCGAAAAAACTGGATCAACAATAAAAGTCAACCTCTGCAAAGGTGACAGGACCGACTCCATTCAAGATATTGGATTTGGGTACTCACAGATTATTCCGATCATTGCTCAAGCCGCGGTAATGTCTCCAGGCGAAACCCTCATAATTGAACAACCAGAACTCCACCTCCACCCAAAAGCTCAAGTAGAAATTTCAAAATTTATTGTAGCCGCAAAAAAGCATGGAATTAACTTCATAATAGAAACCCATAGCGAACATATTTTAAAAGGTTTACAACTAGCCATCTCAGAAAATCGTAAAAAGAAATCCCCCCAAATAACAAACAACGAACTTGGTATTTACTATTTCGGAAATAACAGCGAGGAGTGCTATAGAGAACTCGCGCTAGACGAATGGGGAGAAATACTTGGTGGATGGCCAAAAGGGTTCTTCGACGAGTCACTTGAACTTTCTAAGAAAATATTTATGAACAAGAATTTCTAGGGAGGGGCATAATATGCGATTTGCAATAGATCCCTCAGGAATAGCCTTATCCACAACAAATAGAAAATTAGACTCCGCAATATCCTCATCAGTTATTGCTTTAAGTAAAGAAATTTACGAAGAATATGTTGAAGCCGTAGAAACTGATGGAACAGGATTTTTCAAAGACTTTCTAGCCTGGCTAATTTCAGACCCTGAAAATCATTACAAAATACCAAACGATTTGATTTCTAAATACTTTCAAAATTCAGAAAGCACAGAAAAATATGCCTTGGCAGCCTATTTCAACGGAAACAAACACATAACAGGAGAAGCAGAGGGGGCAAAAAAAATTGACGACTGCAAAAATCTAGGTATTGAATTAATAGATGCTATGAATTTTGAAACAAAGAAAAAGAGAAATCAAGGCACGAACATCCTTGACGTAATAGACATATCTTCCGCAACCAAACACGACAACAATCTAATCCTGCATTATTTTGCCAACGAAACCAGAGTTGTAATCTATGACAGATATCTAAAACCTGCATCATTAAGCCTAATAGTATCAATATCAAAAAAAATCAAGAAACACGCCGAATTAATAATCATAAGCGAGTTTAACAGCGGAGTAACGTCAGACGAGTGCATAAGAGCCTGCAAACCAAGCACTGCAACCACGAAAACTTACTTTCCAAATTTTTCAGAGGCCAATGAATGGCATGACAGACATATACATCTAGGTGACCGCCTACACATTACATTTAGCAGCGGGACAGACTGCTTCGGAACACCGCCAATGAATTTAAATCGCGAATGTCAAATAACCATTTACCACACTGCAGAAATTAACGAACTTAAAACCTATCACGTCAAAACCACAACAAACAAAACAAATACAAAAATACATACAACAGCAAAAAAAATCACTTCAGCTTCCCGATAGAATTTCAAATAAAAGGCCCGTCACTCGACGGGCCTTTTGCTTTCAATCACCAGCGCAGTGTTTAGGCCAACGCCGCCTCGCTGCGACGCTCAAGCTTCTTCACCTGATACTCCCTCGCCGCCTGATGAAACGCCTCCAACAGCGCGTTGTAATCCGCCTTCTCCCAATAGCGATACTCGGGATGCCACTGCACCCCAACGGCAAACGCCTTGGCGCCAATCACGCTGACCGCCTCGATCTGCCCATCCTCGGCCACGGCTTCAATCTGCAAACCCTCGCCGAGACGATCAATCCCCTGACCGTGCAACGAGTTGACCTTGATCTGCCGCTCGCCGAACAGCGCATGCAGCACGCCGCCTTCGGTCAGGGCCACGTTATGAATCGGGCCGTAGGCCACATCGTCCGGTACGTCCTTCACCTCGCGGTGATCAAGGCGCCCTTCAACCTCGTGCACTTCACGGTGCAGGGTGCCGCCAAACAACACGTTCATTTCCTGCATGCCCCGGCAGATGCCGAGAAAGGGAATGCCGCGATCAATACAGGCGCGCAGCAGGCGCAGTACGGTTTCATCACGGGGTTTGTCGGCCAGACCTAAACCAGGATGGTCGTCGCCGTAGAAGCTGGGGTGCACGTTGGAGAGTGAGCCGCCGAACATGATGCCGCTGACGCTATCCAGTACGGTGTCCATGTCCAGATCATCGCCGAACGCCGGGATCATCAGCGGGAAGGCACCGAAGCCGGTGACGGCGTGGATGTACTTCTCACCGACCAGGTGAAACCAGCCGATATCACGGCTGGTCAGCTGCCAACGGCACAGGGGAAGGCCAATCATGGGTTTGCTCATTGCAAGGAGTCCTCTTCATTAATAATTGAAGTGGGCTGCCCTTGGGAGAGCGGGCTTGCGGATCAGGAAACCCTGAACCCGCTCACCCAAGGGGTGCCGTAACCTGCGGTCACTGCACCAACGCCGCGCCCGCGCGGCTGGTTTGTTGCGTAAAGCGGTACTGCTCCCCTCTCCCATTTATGGGAGAGGGGTTGGGGGGAGGGCTGAAGGCGTTGCAAAACCAGCAGTTGCCCCCTCTCCCTAACCCTCTCCCCCAACGGGGCGAGGGGACTGATCGCATGCAAGCGGATGGTTGCGAGAGATCGCCAGCAAGCTGGCTCCTACAGGTCGTCATCCACATCAAAAAAGGGGGCTGATCCTGCGATCAGCCCCCTGGGTGTTACTTAGCCATTACTCGGGAAAGCGAACTGCGCCGCCTCGTGGCTGGCGCGCTGCGGCCAGCGCTGGGTGATGGCTTTTTTGCGGGTGTAGAAACGCACACCGTCCGGACCGTAGGCGTGCAGGTCGCCGAACAGCGAGCGCTTCCAGCCGCCGAAGCTGTGGTAGGCCACCGGTACGGGCAGCGGTACGTTGACGCCGACCATGCCGACTTCGATTTCGTCGCAGAACAGGCGCGCCGCTTCACCGTCGCGGGTAAAGATGCAGGTGCCGTTGCCGTATTCGTGGTCGTTGATCAGCTGCATGGCGGCTTCCAGGCTGCCGACGCGGACGATGCACAGCACTGGGCCGAAGATTTCGTCGGTGTAGATGGTCATCTCCGGGGTCACCTTGTCGAACAAGGTGCCGCCGACGAAGAAGCCGTTTTCGTTGCCTGCAACCACCAGGTCGCGGCCGTCGACCACCAGGCTTGCGCCCTGGGCCACACCAGCGTCGATATAGCCTTTGACCTTGTCACGTGCAGCGCCAGTAACCAGCGGGCCCATGTCCAGGCCGCAGGAGGTGCCGGCACCGATTTTCAGCGCTTTGATTTGCGGCACGATCTTCTCGACCAGTGCATCGGCGATCTGGTCGCCTACGCACACGGCCACGGAGATGGCCATGCAGCGCTCGCCGCAGGAACCGTAGGCCGCGCCCATCAGTGCGCTGACGGCGTTGTCCAGGTCGGCATCGGGCATCAGCACGGCGTGGTTTTTCGCGCCGCCCAGGGCCTGTACGCGCTTACCGCGTTTGGTGCCTTCGCTGTAGATGTACTCAGCGATTGGCGTGGAGCCAACAAAGCTCAGGGCTTTGACTTCCGGCGCTTCGATCAGCGCATCCACCGCTTCCTTGTCGCCGTGCACCACGTTGAGTACGCCTTTCGGCAGACCGGCTTCTTGCAGCAGTTGGGCGATATACAGGGTGGAGCTTGGGTCACGCTCGGATGGCTTCAAGATAAAGCAGTTGCCGCAGACGATGGCCAGCGGGTACATCCACAGCGGCACCATGGCCGGGAAGTTGAACGGGGTGATGCCGGCGACGACGCCAATCGGCTGCATGTCGCTCCAGGCGTCGATGTTCGGGCCGACGTTGCGGCTGTACTCGCCCTTGAGGATTTCCGGGGCGGCGCAGGCGAATTCGACGTTCTCGATGCCGCGCTTGAGTTCACCGGCGGCGTCTTCCAGGGTTTTGCCGTGCTCTTCGCTGATCAGCTTGGAGATGGTCGCTTCGTGCTGCTCCAGCAGCTGCTTGAAGCGAAACATCACCTGGGCGCGCTTGGCTGGCGGAGTGTTGCGCCAAGCCGGGAAGGCGCTCTTGGCCGAGTCGATGGCCAATTGCATGGTGGCGCGGTCGGCCAGGGCGACTTTCTTGGTCGCCGCACCGGTGGACGGGTTGAACACGTCAGCGCTACGGCCGGTGCCGGCAGTCAGTTCGCCGTGGATCAGGTGGTTAACGAGGGTCATGGCAATTCCTTAATAACGGATCTTGTTTTTGCAGGAGCCTGGCTGCTGGCTCCTGCAGGGAATGAGGGGTGGCTTAGTCGAGGCTGTTCAGCACATCGCCGACGGCGTTGAACACGGAGTCCAGCTGCTCGGGCGTGGTGTTGAAGGTTGGCCCGAACTGCAGGGTGTCGCCGCCGAAGCGCACGTAGAAACCGGCGTTCCACAGCTTGATGCCGGCCTCGAAGGGACGGATCACCGGGTCGCCGTCACGCGGGCTGATCTGGATCGCGCCGGCCAGGCCGCAGTTGCGGATGTCGATGACGTTCTTGCTGCCTTTCAGGCTGTGCAGCTTGTCTTCAAAGATCGGCGCCAGGGCGGCGGACTGCTCGATCAGGTTGTCGCGCTTGAGCAGCTCCAGGGTGGCCAGGCCGGCGGCGCAGGCGACCGGGTGACCCGAGTAGGTGTAGCCGTGGCCGAACTCGACCATGTGCTCGGGAATCGCCTGGTTCATAAAGGTGTTGTAGATCTCGCTGGAGGCGATCACCGCACCCAGTGGAATCGCGCCGTTGGTGATCTGCTTGGCGGTGTTCATCAGGTCCGGAACCACGCCGAAGAATTCGGCACCGGTCCACTTGCCCATACGGCCGTAAGCGGTGATCACTTCGTCGAAGATCAGCAGGATGTTGTGCTGGGTGCAGATCTCACGCAGGCGCTGCAGGTAGCCGACTGGCGGCACGATCACGCCAGCGGAACCGGACATCGGCTCGACGATAACGGCGGCGATGTTCGAGGCGTCGTGCAGTTCGATCAGCTTCAGCAGCTCGTTGGCCAGCTCGACACCTCCGGTTGCCGCCATGCCCTTGGTGAAAGCCAGATGCGCTTGCAGGGTGTGCGGCAGGTGGTCGGCGTCCATCATCTGGCCGAACATCTTGCGGTTGCCGCCGATGCCGCCCAGCGAGGTGCCGGCGATGTTTACGCCGTGGTAGCCACGGGCACGGCCGATAAATTTGGTTTTGCTCGGTTGGCCTTTCAGGCGCCAGTAGGCCTTGGCCATCTTCACCGAGGTGTCGGCGCACTCGGAGCCGGAGTCGGTGTAGAACACGTGGTCGAGGCCGGCCGGGGTCAGCTCGGTGATTTTCTCCGCCAGCTGATAGGACAGCGGGTGGCCGTACTGGAAGCCCGGCGCGTAATCGAGGGTGCCCAGCTGCTTGGCCACGGCCTCCTGAATTTCCTTGCGGTTATGCCCGGCACCACAGGTCCACAGCCCGGACAGGCTGTCGAACACGCGGCGGCCCTTGTCGTCGATAAAGTAGTTGCCGTCGGCACCGACGATCAAACGCGGGTCGCGCTTGAAGTTGCGGTTGGCGGAAAACGGCATCCAGTGCGCATCCAGCTTGAGCTGGCTGGCCAGGGACGGGGTGGCGGTCTGCGGCATGTTCATGGTGCGGCCTCGCAAGGAAGGGCGGTGTTCTTATAAGGAGAAGCAGTTGCCAGCAAAGGTGCCACGGGCTTAGAGTCAGGAAAACACGACTATTCTTATCTTTAGTTAACCATCTACTAAACAATGAGTCACAACCAATGAGCACCCGCCGCCCCGATCCGCTGGCCCAGGTCAGTGATTTTGATATTCGCCTGCTCAAGCTGTTTCGCAGCGTGGTGGAATGCGGCGGCTTTTCCGCTGCGGAAAGCGCCCTGGGCATCGGCCGCTCGGCGATCAGCCAGCAGATGAGCGACCTCGAACAGCGCCTCGGCCTGCGCCTGTGCCAACGCGGCCGCGCCGGCTTTGCCCTGACCGAGGAAGGCCGCGAGGTATTCCAGAGCACCCAGCAGTTGCTGGCGGCGCTGGAGAGCTTTCGCACCGAGGTCAACGGCCTGCACCAGCACCTGCGCGGCGAGCTGAATATCGGCCTGACCGACAACCTGGTAACGGTGCCGCATATGCGCATCACCAACGCCCTGGCGCGCCTGAAAGAACGCGGCCCGGACGTGCATATCCATATCCGCATGACCCCACCGAGTGAAGTTGAGCAGGGCGTACTCGATGGTCGTCTGCATATCGGCGTGGTGCCGCAGGCCGGTGCGCTGTCCGGGCTGGAATACCAGGCGCTGTACGACGAGCGTTCGCTGCTCTACTGCGCAGTCGGCCACCCGCTGTTCTATGTCGATGATCAGCAGCTGGAGGATGAACGGCTGAACGCCCAGGAAGCCATAGCGCCGACCTTCCGCCTGCCGCCCGAGGTGCAGAGCCACTACCAGGCGCTCAATTGCACCGCCAGCGCCTCGGACCGAGAAGGCATGGCCTTTCTCATCCTCACCGGACGCTATATCGGCTACCTGCCCGACCACTACGCCCAGGCCTGGGTGCAACAGGGCCGGCTGCGCGTGCTCAAGCCGGCCAGCCGCTTCTACGACATCAGCCTGGCCTCTGTCACCCGCAAAGGCCGCCGCCCGCATCTGGTGCTGGAGAGTTTTCTCGAAGCGTTGGCCGAGGCATAGCGACACACCAAGTAACAACTGGCGACGTAACCTTGGGCGGAGCCGGGACTCACAGGTCTATGCTCGGTCGGAGCCACGCCTGGCGCGGCTTAGAACCTGTTCACGATCTCGCGAGCTAGAGCCATGCAAGGTGCTACGTTAGTAACAGCCTTCGGCTGGTCAAAGCGGCGAGGAAGCGCAGTGTACGAGCTGTACATGAGCATTCCGAGACGCCGCGTCCCGGCCTGTTTTTAACGCAGCAGAGCCGACGCGCAGCAGATCGTGAACAGGTTCTTAGATCCCTTTACCTGTGCAGTGTTACCACGGAGGACCCTATGCCTAGCCGTCGTCACTTCATCCAGGGCAGCGCCAGCCTGCTCGCTCTCGCCGCCACGCCGTGGCTGCCTTCCCTGGCTTACGCCGACCCCAGCCAACTGCTGAAACGCCCCATCCCGAGCAGCGGTGAGTTGCTGCCGGTGATCGGCCTGGGCACCTCGCGCACCTTCGATGTCAGCCTTACCAATGACAGCCTGAAACCGCTGGATTCAGTGATGCGCACCTTTATCAATGGCGGCGCCAGGCTGATCGACACCGCGCCCAGTTACGGCGCCTCCGAGGCGGTGACCGGCGAGCTGCTGAAACGCACCAAAACCCAGGGCAAGGCCTTCCTCGCCACCAAGATTTCCGCCACCGGCCGCGAGCGCGGCATGGCGCAGGTCGAGGCCAGCCTGCAGGCGCTGCAAACCGACAAACTCGACCTGGTACAGGTGCATAACCTGCAGGACACCCGCACCCAACTGGCCTTGCTGCGCGAGCTGAAAGCCGAGGGCAAGGTGCGCTATATCGGCATCACCCATTACATCGAGTCGGCGCATGACGATCTGCTGGAGGTACTGGGCAAAGAATCGGTGGATTTCGTCCAGCTCAACTACTCGGTGGGCGAGCGCAATGCCGAAAAACGCCTGCTGCCCTACTGCGCCGACCACGGCATCGCCACGCTGATCAACCGACCGTTCCAGCGCGCGCAGCTGCTAAGCCGGGTCAAGGGCAAATCCCTGCCCAGCTGGGCGATAGAGACCGACGCCACGTCCTGGGCGCAGCTGCTGCTCAAATTTATCCTCGCCAACCCGGCGGTGACGGTGGTGATCCCAGCCACCTCTAACCCGCGCTATATGGCCGACAACCTCAAGGCCGGCATCGGTCGCCTGCCTGATGCGGCGCTGCGCGAGAAGATTGTTCAGGCGTTTAGCTGATATGCGCGGGCTGGCCTTAGAGACCAGGCGATGAGCCCGGCGCAACGCCTGGCCCAGGCGATCAATGCACGGCCGGCCGAGCTGCTGGCGGTACTGTGCGGGTTTGGCCTGTTCTTCTGCCTGTTCAGCGGCTATTTCATGCTGCGGCCGATTCGCGAGGCCATGGGCATTCGCGGCGGCGTGGAAAACCTGCAATGGCTATTCACCGCGACCTTTCTGCTGATGCTCGCCGCCGTGCCGCTGTTCGCCTGGCTTAACTCGACGGTGGCACGGGCACGCTATATCGATTGGGTGTACGGCTTTTTTATCCTCAACCTGCTGGCCTTCGCCGCGCTGTTTCAGCGCAGCGGTGACGACATCTGGGTGGCGCGGGTGTTTTACGTGTGGATCTCGGTCTACAACCTGTTCGTCGTCTCGGTGGCCTGGAGCCTGATGGCCGATGTGTTCGACAGCGCCCAAGCCAGGCGTCTGTTCGCCTTTATCGCCGCCGGGGCCAGCTGCGGTGGCTTGGCCGGTCCGGCGCTCGGCGCGCTGCTGATTGAGCGCCTCGGGCAGAGCGGGCTGATCCTGCTGGCGGCAGTGCTGCTGGGCATGGCGATTCTGGCCAAACAGCAGTTGATGGCCTGGCGCGCCATCGGCGGGGCCGGTCGGCCCGGCGCACCGCCCAGCGAAAGCCCACGCCAGCCTGTGCTGGGCAACCCGTTCAGTGGTCTTACTCGCGTACTCGCCTCGCCCTATCTGTTGGGCATCAGCGCCTTCGTGATCCTGCTGGCCACCGCCAGCACCTTTCTCTACTTCGAGCAGGCGCGCCTGGTGGCTGAGACCTTTACCGAGCGCAATGAACAGATCCGCGTATTCGGCCTGATCGACTTCAGCGTGCAGGCGCTCTCCCTGCTCGCGCAGCTGTTTATCACCGGGCGCATCGCCCAACGCTTCGGCATCCGCGCCCTGCTCGCCGGAGTGCCGCTGCTGGTCTGTCTGGGCTTTATCGGCCTGGCCCTGGCGCCGACCTTCGCCATGCTCGCGGCCTTGATGATTGTGCGCCGGGTTGGCGAATACGCCTTCGTGCGCCCCGGCCGGGAAATGCTCTTCGCCCCGCTGGACGCCGAGAGTAAATACAAGGCCAAGAACTTTATCGACACCGTGGTCTACCGCGCCGGCGACGCCGTCAGCGCCTGGGCCAAGGCCCTGCTCGACATGCTCGCCAACGGCGTACTGATCGCCGCTGTAGCCGGCGCCATTTGCGCAGCCGCCTGGGGCGCGCTCGGCTGGTACTTGGGTGGGCGCAGGGAGCAAAGCGGCCGGCCCGCTGACGGGCGCATCGAGCCATAGCCCGCCAGCCCCAAAACCGCCGCAACACGCCACTTACATGCACAACCCTGGTGCAAAAGCAGGGTTGCAGCGTATCTAGGTCGGTTTTTCTGCCCCTTGCGCTTGTCACCTAAGCGGCACTGGGTTATCAGTGCATTCGTCCGAAAACCTGACCACTGCGGAACCGCCCATGACTGTTGAAGTACTTGCGCACCGAGCCGATCCGAACAACAAACCTGCCGGCCGGATTCGGCAGAAAAACGAAGAAGCGATCATCAAGGCCGCCGAGGAAGAGTTCGCCCGTCACGGCTTCAAAGGCACCAGCATGAACACCATCGCGCAGAACGTTGGGCTGCCGAAAGCCAACCTGCATTACTACTTCAGCAACAAGCTGGGGCTGTATCAGGCGGTGCTGGTGAACATCCTCGAACTGTGGGACAGCACCTTCAACAACCTGACCGTGGACGACGACCCGGCCACCGCGCTGGCCGGTTATATCCGCGCCAAGATGGAGTTCTCCCGGCGCCATCCGAAAGCGTCGCGCATCTATGCGATGGAAGTGATTAGCGGCGGCGAAACCCTGTCGCAGATGCTCAATCAGGATTACCAGGCCTGGTTCCGTGGCCGCGCTGCAGTGTTCGCCGCCTGGAGCGCTGCCGGCAAGATGGACCCGGTGGACCCGGTGCACCTGATCTTCCTGCTGTGGGGCAGCACCCAGCACTACGCCGACTTTTCCTCGCAGATCTGCCGCGTCACCGGCACCTCGCGCCTGACCAAGCAGGACTATGAAGTGGCCGGCGACAACCTGATCCGCATCATCCTCAAGGGCTGCGGCCTGACGCCGCCCGTCAAAGACGCCTGATGCCCTTTACCCTGCTCGGCCCTTGCGAGTACCGCGAGGAGATTCGCAAAAGCCGCTTTATCGCCCTCGCCGCGCCGGTTGCCAGCGCAGCCGAGGCGCAGGCGTTTATCGCCGCGCACAACGATGCCAGCGCCAGTCATAACTGCTGGGCCTGGAAGGTGGGCCAGCAATACCGCTTCAGCGACGACGGCGAACCCGGCGGCACCGCTGGCCGGCCGATCCTTGCAGCCATCGAGAGCCAGGAGATGGATCAAGTGGCGGTACTGGTGATCCGCTTCTACGGCGGCATCCAGCTCGGCACCGGCGGCCTGGCTCGCGCCTACGGCGGCAGCGCCAATAAATGCCTACAGGCCGCCCCACGTCGGGAGTTGATCACCCGCGAGGAGTACCGCTGCCATTGCCTGTTCGCCGAACTGCCGCTACTCAAAGCGCGCCTGACGGAACTCGACTGCCTGCTGGAGCGCGAAGACTACGACGCCACGGGAGCCGAGCTGCAGCTGGCCATCCCCGCACCACGGGTCGCCGAGCTGCAGCGGCTGCTGGCGGATATCAGCCGTGGGCGGATTGAGTTGCGGCCGTAGTAGTTGCACTACGCTTCTGCATTGTGGCTGTGAGCCTGCAGCCAACTTCACGAATTATCGCGGGCAAGCCCGCTCCCACAGGGGGAGCGGCGTGACCGTGATGGCGAGGCGCTGCACGCTTTTGTAGGAGCGGGCTTGCCCGCGATCAATATCGAATACACCACAAGAGGCAATGGAATGCCTGTAAAACCCCATGGCCATAGCCTACGGCGTGGCCGCTATTCAGAATCCGAACGCATTTACCTGCTAACCAGCACCCTGTTGCAACGCCGTACGCTATTCAGCGATTTCAGACTGGCCCGCTTGCTGATCAGAGAGTTGCGCGTAGCCCATGAGCAACAACAAGTTGCGTCTCTGGCCTGGGTAGTAATGCCCGATCACCTGCATTGGCTTGTACAACTGCAAGCAGGCTCTCTGGATGAACTGATGCGCCGTATCAAAAGCAAAAGCGCACGGCAGATCAATCAGCTCCTCGGCACACAGGACCAAATTTGGCAGCCGGGTTATCACGACCGCGCGCTGCGCCAAGATGAGGACCTGCAATCGGCGGCTCGTTATATCGTCGCCAACCCACTGCGAGCCGGCCTGGTAAAGCGCATTGGCGATTACCCGTTATGGGATGCGGTGTGGCTTTGAGCCTGCGTCGACCTCAGGATTTATCGCGGGCAAGCCCGCTCCTACAAGGGATAGAGACGTTACGAAGAATCGCAGGCTCGGCTGCGAGCCTCTGTAGGAGCGGGCTTGCCCGCGATGCGCCAAAACGCACCGACCATCAAGACCATGCACCACGCTGGAGCCTCCGCCAGGCAGGCGGTTGTGATGGACCTTACGCTGACGCTACACAGCGGCTTTTCTGACTCACTGGCCAGCTTTTTGCTTTAGCCAGACCAGTTGTCATTCCTGAGCCACTGCCCATGTCCAGTTCTCCCTCTGTTCCACGCTTGCAGCTGAGCAGTATCAGCAAGCGCTACCCCGGCTGCCTGGCCAACGACCGTATCGACCTGAGCATCGCCTCTGGGGAAATCCATGCGTTGCTCGGTGAGAACGGTGCAGGTAAGAGCACCCTGATGAAGATCATCTACGGCGTTACCCAACCCGACAGCGGCGAGATTCGCTGGCAGGGTGAGCCGTTGAAGATGCGCGACCCGGCCATGGCGCGCAGCCTTGGCGTAGGCATGGTGTTCCAGCATTTCTCGCTGTTCGAAACCCTAACCGTGGCGGAGAACATTGCCCTGGCCATGGGCGCGGCGGCCGGCACACCGAAGCAGCTGGAGCCGAAGATCCGCGAAGTCTCGCAGCGTTACGGCATGGCCCTGGAGCCGGGCCGCCTGGTGCACAGCCTGTCCATCGGCGAGCGCCAGCGGGTGGAGATCGTCCGTTGCCTGATGCAGGACATCAAACTGCTGATCCTCGACGAGCCGACTTCGGTGCTCACCCCGCAAGAGGCCGACGAGCTGTTCGTCACCCTGCGCCGTTTGGCGGCCGAGGGCTGCAGCATTCTGTTTATCAGCCACAAGCTCGGCGAAGTGCGCGCCCTGTGCCAGAGCGCCACGGTGCTGCGAGGCGGCAAGGTATCGGGCCATTGCGTACCGGCCGAATGCAGCGACCTGCAGCTGGCGCGGCTGATGGTTGGCGATGCCGAAGGCCTGGAAAGCAGTTACCCCAAAGCCAGTGGCGGTCTGCCGCGCCTACGCGTGGACGACCTCAGCTGGGACAACGCCGACCCGTTCGGCTGCATCCTCAGCCAGATCCGCTTGGAGGTGCGCAGCGGCGAGATCGTTGGAGTTGCCGGGGTCGCCGGCAATGGTCAGGACGAGCTGCTAGCCCTGCTCAGCGGCGAAACCCGCCTGCCACACAACGAGCGCGAACGCATCAGCCTGGATAGCCAGCCGATTGCCGACCTGTACCCGGATGCGCGGCGCAAGCTGGGCCTGGCCTTTGTCCCGGCCGAGCGCCTGGGCCACGGCGCGGTGCCCGATATGAGCCTGGCCGACAACGCCCTGCTCACGGCCTTCCAGCAGGGCTTGCTAAGCAAGGGCCTGATTCAGCGCGGCAAGGTGCGCGCCCTGGCCGATGAGATCATCCAGCGTTTTGCGGTAAAAACGCCGAATGCCGATACGCCCGCGCGCAGCCTGTCCGGCGGCAACCTGCAGAAATTTATCCTCGGCCGCGAAATCCTGCAGAACCCAAAACTGCTGGTGGCCGCGCACCCGACTTGGGGCGTGGATGTGGGCGCGGCGGCGGCGATTCATCGCGCGCTGATTGCCCTGCGCGATGCCGGCGCGGCGATTCTGGTGATTTCCGAAGACCTCGACGAGCTGTTCCAGATCAGCGACCGCATCGGCGCGCTGTGCAGCGGCAAGCTCTCGCCCCTGGCCGCCACGGCAGAAACCGAAGCCGTTGAAGTCGGCCGCTGGATGGCTGGCGAGTTCGCCCCGTTGCCCCCTATCACAAGCACGCCCGCAGCCGCTGCTGCCGGCCTGAGCTGACGGAGTTTTCCATGTTGTTATCCCTCGAACCGCGCGGCCAACAATCGCGCGCCATGCTCTGGTTATCGCCACTGCTCGCCGCCGTGCTGACCCTGTGCAGCGGCGCGCTGCTGTTCGCCCTGCTCGGCCACGACCCGCTGGACACCCTGCACACCCTGCTGATCGCACCGCTGGCCGACTGGTATGGAGTCTCCGAACTGCTGGTCAAGGCGCTGCCGATTCTGCTCTGCGCCCTCGGCCTGGCGGTGGCCTACCAGGCGCGCATCTGGAATATCGGCGCAGAAGGTCAGCTGCTGCTCGGCGCGCTGGCCGGCAGCGCCATGGCGATCCAGATTATCGACTGGGACAGCCGCTGGGCGCTGGTCTGGGTGGTACTCGCCGGCACGGCGGCCGGCGCAGCCTGGGGCGGCCTCACCGCCTGGTTGCGCACGCAGTTCAATGCCAACGAAATCCTCACCAGCATCATGCTCAACTACATCGCGCTGAACCTGCTGCTGTTCTTCGTACACGGCCCGTTGAAAGACCCGGCCGGTTTCAACTTCCCTGAGTCGGCGATGTTCGGTGATGCCAGCCGCCTGCCGCTGGTGAGTGAAGACGGTCGCCTGCATGCCGGCCTGTACTTCGCCCTGCTGGCCCTGGTGGCAGTGTGGGTGTTGCTGCACAAGAGCTTTCTCGGTTTTCAGATCAAGGTGCTCGGCCTCGATCGCCGCGCCGCCGGCTTTGTCGGTTTTCGCGAGAAGCGCCTGGTGTGGTTTGCCCTGCTGGTCAGCGGCGGCCTGGCCGGGCTGGCGGGTGTCGGTGAAGTGGCCGGGCCGATTGGCCAACTGGTGCCGCAGGTATCGCCGGGCTACGGCTACGCGGCGATCACCGTGGCCTTTCTCGGCCGCCTAAATCCGCTCGGCATTCTCTTCGCCAGCCTGTTAATGGCCCTGCTGTACCTGGGCGGCGAGAACGCGCAGATGACCATGAACCTGCCCCAGGCGATCACCCAACTGTTCCAGGGAATGATGCTGTTTTTCCTGCTCGCCTGCGACGTGCTGATTCTTTATCGGCCGAAGCTGAAGTGGAAATGGGCGCAGCGCACAACCAACGCCGAAGCAATGGCCTGACAACGTATCTGTAGGAATTCCCGATGGACCTCGACCTGTTAAGCAATATCTTCTACGCCATGGTGCGTACCGGTACGCCGCTGCTGCTGGTGGCTTTGGGTGAACTGATCTGCGAGAAGAGCGGCGTACTCAACCTCGGCCAGGAAGGCATGATGCTGTTCGGCGCGGTGATCGGTTTTATCGTCGCCCTGAGTACCGGCAACCTGTGGCTCGGAGTGCTGCTGGCGATGAGCGCTGGCATGCTGCTGTCGATGCTGTTCGCCGCCGTGGCGCTGGGCTTTAACGCCAATCAGGTGGCCACCGGGCTGGCGCTGACCATCTTCGGTGTCGGCCTCTCCACCTTTGTCGGTGCGGCCTGGGTTGGCAAACCGCTGGCTGGTTTCGAGCCCATCGCGATTCCGCTGCTCAGTGAGATTCCGCTGATCGGGCGCATGCTGTTTGCCCAGGACATTCTGGTTTACCTGTCCTTCGCCCTGTTCGCCCTGGTGGCCTGGGTGCTGCTAAAAAGCCGCATCGGCCTGATCATCCAGGCAGTCGGTGAAAACCCTGACGCGGCCAGCGCCATGGGTCTGCCAGTGCTGCGCGTGCGCACCCTGGCGGTGCTGTTTGGTGGCGCCATGGCCGGGTTGGCGGGCGGCTACCTGTCGCTGGCCTATACGCCGATGTGGGCAGAAAACATGACTGCCGGACGCGGCTGGATCGCCCTGGCGCTGGTGGTGTTTGCCAGCTGGCGGGTATTCCGCGTGCTGCTCGGCGCCTACCTGTTCGGCCTGGCCAGCATCATCCACCTGGTGGCGCAGGGTATCGGCCTGTCGATCCCGTCCAACCTGCTGGCGATGCTGCCCTACGTAGCGACCATTCTGGTGCTGGTATTGCTCTCGCGCGATGCGATCAAGACCCGCCTGTTTGCCCCGGTATCCCTGGGCAAGCCTTGGCAGCCAGGCCACTGAGTTTTTACTTCTTCGCGGCTAAAGCCCTCCCACAGATCAGCGCCGAACTGTGGGAGGAGCTTCAGCCGCAACACCCCAGCAGCACCATCGCACCATCGCTCCTACGCACCAGCAGGCAGCATCCTCTGCCTCACACGCACCAGCACAGCACCAGCGAAGAACCCCGCCACGGCGGGGTTCTGTGTTTTAGCGCGGCGCGCAGCACTAATTGTCCAGTTGGTCAGCTTTTTGCAATTCAACCGGCAGCTGTTTAACAACAACGTACCCACACACATCGGAGTTCCACCGACCATGTTCGAGAAGAGCACAAAACCTCTGCTGCGCACCCTCGTTGCCGCCCTTGGCTTTAGCGCCACATTGGGCGCTTCCGCCGCCGATCCGTTGAAGGTCGGCTTTGTCTATATCGGCCCGATTGGCGACCACGGCTGGACCTACCAGCATGAGCAAGGCCGTCAGGCGGTGATCAAGCAACTCGGCGACAAGGTTGAGACCAGCTATGTGGAAAACGTGCCGGAAGGCGCGGATGCCGAGCGGGTGATTCGCAACATGGCCAAGGGTGGTTATGACCTGATCTTCACCACCTCCTTCGGCTATATGAACCCGACGCTGAAAGTGGCCAAGCAGTTCCCCAAGCTGACCTTCGAGCACGCCACCGGCTACAAACAGGACAAGAACCTCGGCACCTACCTGTCGCGCTCCTATGAAGGTCGTTATGTCGGCGGCTTCCTCGCGGCGAAGATGACCAAGACCAAGAAGATCGGCTACGTCGCCTCCTTCCCGATCCCGGAAGTGATCCGCGACATCAACGCCATCCAGCTGGCCTTGGACAAGTACAACCCCGGCACCGAGATCAAGGTGGTGTGGGTCAACTCCTGGTTCGATCCGGGCAAGGAATCCGATGCTGCCAACGCGCTGATCGACCAGGGTGTCGACGTGGTGTTCCAGCACACCGACAGCCCGGCGCCGATCCAGACCGCCGAGCGTCGCGGCGTCTATTCCGTGGGCTACGCCTCGGACATGGCGCACTTCGGGCCTAAGGCCGTGCTCACCTCGATCGTCAACGACTGGGGCCCGCACTACGTCAAATCCACTCAGGCAGTGATCGACGGCAACTGGGCGCCGCAGGATTTCTGGGGTGGTCTGGCGGAAGACACCATCAAGCTGCCGATCAGCGACCTGGTGCCGGCTGAAGTAAAAACCGAAGCCGAGCAGATCATCGCCGACATCAAGAGCGGCGCCTTCCACCCGTTCACCGGCCCGATCAAGGACCAGAGCGGCGTCGAGAAAATCCCGGCCGGCGTCGCCGCGACCAACGCCGAACTGGCCTCAATGAACTACTACGTGCAGAACGTAAAGGCTGAACTGCCGAAGTAACCTCCCCCCCTATGCCGTCCCTGCCTTCTGGCAGAACCGCATCAAAAGGCGCCCCATAACTAGAGGCGCCCTTTTTCGCTGCTTGGAGCCTGTCGGGCTCAACCGTTCGTCGCGAGGGAAAGCCCGGTTTGAGACAGTTTTGCGGCTTTACCGAGGCGAATAGCGCGCTATTTAACGAGGGAAAGCCACAAAAATGGCCAAGTCCGGATTTTCCGCAGCAGAACAGTGTTGAGTTCGACAGGCTCCTTAGTACGAGAAGACTCGCAGCACCGCCCCACCCGGAGCCTCTATGGACACCCTACCGATTATCGATATTGCCCCGCTCTACAGTGACGACCAAACCGCCTGGCCCGCCGTGGCTGAGCAGATCGACCGCGCCTGCCGCGAATGGGGCTTTTTCTATATCACCGGCCACCCGATCAGCCCGGCGCGTATCGCCGAACTGCTCAGCGCGGCCAAGACCTTCTTCGCCCTGCCGGCTGTAGAAAAGCTCAAGATCGATATCACCCAAACCGCCCATCACCGGGGTTACGGCGCGATTGCCACCGAGCAACTGGACCCGAGTAAACCGAGCGACCTCAAGGAAACCTTCGACATGGGTTTCCATATGGACCTGAACCATCCGGAGGTATTAGCCGGCAAACCGCTACGCGGCGCCAATCAGCATCCCGACCTGCCCGGTTGGGCGACACTGATGGAACAGCACTACGCCGATATGCAGGCGCTGGCGCAAACCCTGCTGCGCGCCATGACACTGGCCCTGGATATCGACCGCGATTTTTTCGATACACGCTTCCATGAACCGATTAGCGTGCTGCGGATGATCCACTACCCGCCACGCCACACCGCCAGCAGTGCCGAGCAGCAAGGCGCCGGCGCGCACACCGATTACGGCTGCATCACCCTGCTCTACCAGGACGATGCCGGCGGCCTGCAGGTGCGCCACCGCGATGGCCAGTGGATCGACGCGCCGCCGCTTGCCGGCAGCTTTGTGGTGAATATCGGCGACATGCTCGCGCGCTGGAGTAACGACCGCTACACCTCAACGCCGCACCGGGTGATCAGCCCGCTGGGGGTGGATCGCTACTCCATGCCGTTCTTCGCCGAACCGCACCCGGATACCGAGATCAGCTGCCTACCGAACTGCTCGGACGCCGCCCATCCGCCTAAGTATCCGAGCGTGACCAGCGCCGAGTACCTGCTGTCGCGCTTTGCCGATACCTATGCGTATAGGCGTGAAGAACAGGCCGATGCATAACACCGCCAGCGCCCCGGAGGAACGGCCTTGGCCGCCAGAGCGTTGCGCGGCCAAGGCGATTTAGCGCCCGGCCGATTCGGCGAAATCCTGTCCTTACGGTTAAACTTTGTCGCGACCACGCCTGATAACGAGATCTGACCATGTACGACTGGCTCAATGCCCTGCCCAAGGCCGAACTGCACCTGCATCTGGAAGGCTCGCTGGAGCCCGAGCTGCTGTTTGCCCTGGCCGAGCGCAACAAGATCGCCCTGCCCTGGAACGACGTCGAAGCACTGCGCAGCGCTTACGCGTTCAACAACCTGCAGGAATTTCTCGACCTGTATTACGCCGGTGCCGATGTGCTGCGCACCGAGCAGGATTTCTACGACCTGACCTGGGCCTACCTGCTCAAGTGCAAGGCGCAGAACGTCATCCACACCGAGCCGTTCTTCGACCCGCAGACCCACACCGACCGCGGCATTCCCTTTGAAGTGGTGCTGCGCGGCATCAAACAGGCGCTGGTCGATGGCGAGAAACAGCTGGGCATCAGCCACGGCCTGATTCTGAGCTTTCTGCGGCATCTGCCCGAAGAAGAAGCGTTTAAAACCTTTGAGCAAGCCATGCCATTCCGCGATGCGTTTATCGCCGTCGGCCTGGACAGCTCGGAGATGGGCCACCCGCCACGCAAGTTCCAGCGAGTATTCGATAAAGCACGCAGCGAAGGCCTGCTGGCCGTCGCCCACGCCGGCGAGGAAGGCCCGCCCGAATACATCTGGGAAGCGCTGGACCTGCTGAAGATTGAGCGCATCGATCATGGCGTGCGTGCCATCGAAGACGAGCGCCTGATGCAGCGCATTATCGACGAGCAGATCCCGCTGACCGTCTGCCCGCTGTCGAACACCAAGCTTTGCGTGTTCGACGACATGCGCCAGCACAACATCCTGCAGATGCTCGAGCGCGGCGTGAAGGTGACGGTGAACTCAGACGACCCGGCCTACTTCGGCGGCTACGTCACCGAGAACTTCGCCGCCCTGCACGACAGCCTGGGTATGACTCAGGACCAGGCCAAGCGCCTGGCGCAGAACAGCCTGGATGCACGGCTGGTCTAAGGCGGACGATATACCGTAGGAGCGGGGGGACGCCCAGTCCCATGCCTGCGATGTTTCTGGCCTGTATGACCTATCGCGGCCATGGGCCGCTCCTACATAAATCGTGGCGGCCTTAGCTACTGATCAATGCTGGTGTGCCGCGCCTTGCTCCGCCGGCGCATCCTTTTGCACCGCGATCTCTACCTCGACCGCACCGGCTTTTTCGAAGGTCAGGGTCAGCGGGAAGCGCTCACCGTCCTTGGCCTGCTGCTTCAGGTTGAACAGCATGACGTGGTAACCCATAGGCTCGAATTTCACTTCGCCACCGGCGGGAATGGCGACGTTCTGTACCTGCTGCATTTTCATCAGGCCATCGGCGTGAATATGCTCGTGCAGCTCGGCCTTGCCGGCCACTGGGGTGCTGACGCTGAGCAGGCGATCAGCCTCGGCGCCCTTGTTGTGCACCACGAAATAGGCCGCAGCGGTGGGCGCTACGGCCGGCATTTCCCGCGACCAGGGGTGTTCGATATGCAGCTCGCCGGCGCTGTATTCGTGAGCACTGGCGAACAGGCTCGGGCTCAGCAGAGCGGCAATCAGCAGGGTCTTTTTCAACAACATGGTGTTCCTCCGGTTGTGGACTGACTGTCCATGACAAGTGTTGTAACGCGAAGCCTTGGCGCGGGCCAAGCCCGCGCCGGTTATTCCATTCAGCCATTGGCCAGCCGCTGCCCGGCAAGGCGCGACAGCAACAGCCAGTCCAGCGCCCAGATCAGCAGCAAGGACGCCCCCACTAGCGGGAAGGCCGCACCAAGCAGACACATGATGACAATCGCGGTTTTCCAGCGTGGCAGGTCATGCCGCAGTGGCGGTACGCCGAGCTTTCCAGTCGGACGGCGTTGCCACCACATGATCAGGCCGCTGACCGCACTGAGCAGCACCAGCAGGCAGACCGCGAGCATCAGCAACTGGTTGGCCAGGCCGAACAGCTTGCCCTCATGCAGCATGACCCCGGTTTCCACGGTTTTCGCCACCACGCCGTAATCCTTCCAGCGCACATCGGCGAGCACCGCACCGCTGTATTGATCGATATGCAGGGTCGCGTCATTACGCGGGTCAGCGGCGAACAGCGCGATGCTGTACACCCCGGTTTCACCTTTCGGCAGGGTGATGCTGTAACCCGGCTGTACGCCGCGTTCGGCAGCCGTATCGACCACGTACTGCAGCAGGTTGGCCGTGGCCGCAGGCGTCTCGGCAGTGGCATGGCCGTTATGCGCGGCGTGTGGATCGGAAGCCGGCAGCGGCGTGGTTTCCACCGCCCAGGCAACGGTCTGCTGGCTGCTGTTGTTCAGGCTGCCGGTGAGCTTGCCGGACTGCGGCACGTCGTCCCACATCGCGGCCGGGAAGTGGTTCCAGGCGCCGGCGAACTGCGCGCCCCAGAAGCCGGTCCAGGTCATGCCGGTGAGCAGCATAAACAGCAACAGCAGCGAGCCCCAAAAGCCAGTCACAGCATGCAAGTCACGCCACAGCAAACGCCCACGGGCACTCAGCCTTGGCCACAGTACCCCCGCCCCGGAGCGCCCGCGCGGCCACCACAGGTAAAGGCCGGAGACCACCAGTACGATGCCCCAACCGGCGGCCAGCTCGATCAGCCGATCGCCCAGGGTGCCGACCATCAGATCACCATGCAGCTGACGGGCGATGGCCTGCAGGTTGAGCTGCGCATCCTGGCTACCGAGAATCCTGGCGCTGTAAGGGTCAACAAACACATTAAGGCTCTGGCCATCAGCCTCCAACACAAACTGCGCACTGCGCTCGGTGTTCAGCGGCGGCAGGTACTGGCTGATGCTCGCCTCGGGATACGCCTGACGCACCAACGCCAGCTGCTGATCCGCCGAGATCGCCTGCTCGGCAGGCGTGACCTGGAGCAGCTCGGCATACATCAGCTGATCCAGCTGCGGCTTGAACAGGTAGATGATGCCGGTGAGCGACAGCAGGATCAGAAACGGGATGACGAAGAGCCCGGCATAGAAATGCCAGCGCCAGGCCAGGTTGTAGAACGAGATATTCGGCGTAGTCGGCTTCTGCATATTCAGCTCCAGGCGTGGCCACAAAGAGTGATGGATCGGCAGCGGCTCATCGGCGCTGCCCTCGGCGTAACAGGCTCAGCCCCACCAGCGCCAGCAACACATGGGCCAGAGCCACCAACCCCAGGGCCAGGTGTTTGTAACCGTTACCTAAGCCTGCGAGAAACTCCCACTTGTGCAGGTAGGCGAAGGTCCAGCCCTCGGTGCGGTCGGCATCCTGCACGCGGCTGGCCAGGGCGCCGTCCAGCGGGTCGATAAACAGCGCCGTGTTGTAAGCATCGGCATAGCTGGCCTTGAACACCGGCAGGCGTTTGAAGACGAAGCCGTATTCATGGTCGAAGCTGTGCTGCAGCGTGAGCGTCTGCGCCTCACCCAGCCCTAGGGTCTTGGCGTAATGATCGAGGCGCTGCTGCGCATAACGGCGCGGTGTGTCATTGCCCAGTTCACGGCCCTGAGCATCCAGGTAATGCAGACTGGGCATGCTAGAAAACTGCTGCCCCTGAGCACGCCAGATCGGCTTGCCGTCGAGTTCAAGCAGACTGAGCATGTACAGCTCTTCACCGGCCAGCAGCCAGTCGGCTGCCGGTGCGCTGTCCAGCTCGGCCACAGCAAAGCTCGGCACAAAGGGCTCTGGCCATGGCTGCGTGCCCTGCTTGTGCAACAGGTGCCAGGCACCGCTGCTGGCAAAGCTCAGGGTCGCTAAGGCCAGCCCCAGCCCCCACCAGCCATGCAGCCGCCGGTTGAAGGTGCGGGCACGTCTCCGTGCAATAAACAGCGCCACACCGAACAGCGTCGCCGAGACAATCGAGGCCAGCAGCACCAGCATCAGTACCGGCCGCAGCGGCCCGGCTGCATCCAGCCAGCGAAAGCTGTGCAAGGTCTGGAAGAACGCACTGAACCAGGCCTTGCGTTCATCCACCAGGGTGCCGAGGCGGTCGTGGAACAGGTCGACATACAGGCGCAACGAGTCATCGCGCTGGGTATCGACCCGCGCCACCGGCAGCAGGCGGTTGATAAAGGCATATTCACCGGTGAACCGCTCGATGCTGCCGGCGTAGGCCAGCGGCTCGTCGCGGCCCAGGTAATGCCGCGCCAGGCTTTCGGCATGAGCTCCGGCCAGCTCAACGGCCTGACCACTGCGTGCATGCCAGTAACGCGGCTGCAGCTCGCCGGCCAGGCGCGCCTGGTAATAGGGCTCACCGGCCAGCACCAGCAGGCGCAAGCCCTGCACCTGCGCGATACCGGCTGCGCTGAGCACCTGCGCGGGGCTGCGCAGGTTATCCAGCGGCAACGCCTGTTGCGGTGTGGCCATGGTTTGCGGACGCGGCTGCAGGTAGCCCATCAGCGGGTGCAGCATGCCGCTGCCCGCCCAGCTGAACACACCCAGACAGGCCAGCAGCGCCAGGCGCTTGTGCCACGGCATCAGCCGCAGCAGGCGCTGGCGCCAGGTCAGGCGCGGTAGCTCATGTGCTTGCAGGGCCGCCGTCAAAGCTTCCACTCCAGGCCGACATACAGGCTGCGACCGTCACCGGGCATAAACAGCGCGGCATCCTGACCACGGGCATTGGCGACTACGCCGGTGGTGGAGATATAGGTCTTGTCGGAGAGGTTGCGCCCTTCGACGAAGAAACCCAGGCCTTCACGTGGACGATAACCGCCCTTCAGCCCCCAGATCGCATAAGCTTCGGCATACAGCGACTCGGCATGGTCGGCGGCGTAGTGCACCGGCACCCACTCGACGGTTGGGCCGGCATACCAGCCATTGCGCTGCCACAGCGCCTCACCCTTGAGGAACTGGCTCGGCACCCCGGCAATGCGGTTGTTACCGTAAGCCGGGTCGCTGTCGAAGCGGAAGTCATTGAGCAGGTACTGACCACGCAACACCACCTCGCCCAGCTGCCAGGCACCACCGAACTCGATGCCCTGGTGCACGGTGCGGTCGGCGTTGGTGGTGACCACCTGCGTCGGGTTGAGCGGGTTGACGTAGCCCAGCAACTCGTCACGAATTTCGCTGTGGTACAGCGCCAGGTCCAGGTCCAGATTGCCTTGGGTGAAGCGCATACCGGCCTCCAACGTGGTGGCTTTCTGCGCCTCGTTCTCGGTGACGATGGCGCCACCGGTCAGCTCGCTAAAGGTCGGCGGCTCGTAACTCTGGCTGAGGTTAGTGAACAATTGCACGCCGTCAGCCAGATCATGGCGCAGGCCGATACGGCCGATGCGTGCGCTGTAGCTGCGGTTGAATGAAGCATCCTGAAAACCAGTCGGCATGCCGACGAAGTTGAAGCTGCTTTTCAGCTTGTCATCGATATCGCGTTCGCTGTGCAACCAGGTCAGGCCGCCGATCAGCGCCCAGTCCTCGGCCAGCGGCACTTCCAGCTCGGTAAAGGCATTCAGGCTGCGCGCCGTCTGCACCTGGCGATCCACCTGGTTGCCGCGTTTACCGGCGACGTTGACGTAGTTTTCCGCCTGATTGCGGCCCTGCAGCGCCTCCACGCCTGCGTTCCAGCGCCAGCCGTCGCTGTTGTGCCATTTGTGGGTCAGGCGCACGCCGAGATCTTCGCTGTCGACTTCCAGCACTTGGAAGATCGGGTGCCACAGCGATTTCTCACTATAGAAGCTCGACAATTCCAGGCTGTGGCCGCCGTCCAGTTGCAGGGTGGTGATATTGCCGATGCGATTGAGGGTGAAGTCGCGCTTGTTATCGCCGGTCACCGTGCTCAGCGCTGCCTGCTCGGGGTTACGCCGCAGCTGCGCTTTGGTCAGGCTGCCGGGGATTTCCGAATCGGTTTCCACATGGCTGATATAGAAGCGGGTCGACAGGCGCTCGTTGATGCGCCCGCCGAGATTGGCGAAATAGCGCTGATTTTCCTGGCGCGCGTGATCGCGGAAACCGTCCTGGGAATAATCGGAGAAGCTCAGGTAGGCATCCCAGTCGCCAAAGTCTTCGGCGACCGCACCGAAGATGCGCTGGTAGTCGAAACTGCCCGCTTCGGTGCGCAGCTGCACCGTGGGCGCGGTCTTGCCGGTGGGCGTGACGAAGTTGATTGCACCGCCCAGGTTGGCTGCGCCATAGCGCCAGGCGTTGGCGCCACGCATGACCTCGATATGGTCCAGGGCAATCGGCTCGATGCTCTGGAAGTCGCCACTGCCGTCGGCCAGGTTCAGCGGCGCGCCGTCCTGCATCAGCAGAATGCCGCGCTGATGGAAGGTGCGCTGCAGGCCCGAACCACGGATCGACAGGCGCGACTCCTCGGCGCCGGAGCGCGACTGGATATACACGCCAGTGGCCTGGCCCAGGGCATCCTGCGGCGAGCTGGCGCGGCCGGTCTTGTAGGTTTCGCCATCGATCACGCTAGCGCCGCCGGGAATCCGCGCAAACTCGGCGCGCTTTTCGGCAATGCTCGGCGCAGTGGCATCGGGCTGCTGCTGACCAATCACCGTGCTGTCTTCCAGCTTGAGATGTTCGGCATAGGCGGAACTGGCCAGGCTGACACTGACGGCCAGCAGACTGACTACGGATATCTGACGCATAAACTTCCCCAATTTCGGCCTATCGGGTGTCGCCTGAGAACCTGCTTAAAGTCTGCTGCGCGTCGGCCCTGCTGCGTTAAAAACAGGCTCGGGAAGTCGCTTGCGGCTAACGCGCTTTAGCGCGACCCGAAGGGCGAGTGAAGCGAGTAATGCTCATGTACAACTCGTACACTCCGCTTCCTCGCCTGTTTTTGCCTTGCAGGACTCTAGCTCGCGAGACTTTAAACAGGTTCTGACTCAGGTTTAGGGCACCGATAAGCGCGGTTTTTATCTGGTCTCAAGTAATAAGCGCGGCAAGCAAATGCGGCCGCAGCAAAGGCAACTCAAGCCAGAACGGGGGATGCGCGGGGATTGGCCGAAGGCCAGAGATAGCGGACAGGTCGCGGGGTGAAGAAGAAGGTCAGCAGTGGCGCGCGGCTGGGGACCAGCAAGCCCAGCAGGCCGAAGAACGCCGCGAGAATGATCGCGCTGAACGTGGAACTCAGGGAGCAGCCGGAACCGGTGGCGGGATTGGGCGCAACAACGCCGGAGCCATCCAGATCCGCGCCGGCGCCGAAGTTGCCTTCGAAGGAGCAGTACTGGCTGCTCAACCCACTGAGCTGCAGACCAGCCATCTGCCCGTGACCAATACTGCAGGCGAACGCGCTGAACAGAACGCTGAAATACAGCATCCAGGCCAGCAAGCGACGGTCAGTACAGGTCATTTTCATGGGGCGCGACTCTAGCATTGCTCTGGGGCGCATGTGACGCAGCCGCACTGCGATGGATTGCCGCAGCGCGCTGGCGGCAATCTTAGTTCGGCCAGGGCGCATCCGCCAACAACTCTGCGCAGCGTGCTTGGACAAACTCACGCAGCAGCAACACCGGCTTACTCAGTTGCGCACGGTGCGCGCAGATCAGGTTGAGCGGTGTCGGCTCGCCGCGCAGCTCCGGTAGCAGCACCTGGAGCCGTCCGGCGCGCACGTCGCCAGCCACATCCAGCCAGGATTTATACACCAGCCCGGCGCCACTCACTGCCCAGCGCCGCACCACATCGGCGTCGTCACTGACCCGGTCACCCTTGACGCTGATGCCCTGCTCGCGCTTGCCATCGCTGAAGCGCCAGCGGTCATGCACGCGCCCGCCGAGCATATAGAGCAGGCAGTTGTGCCCCGCCAGCGCTTCCACCGATTGCGGCACGCCATGCTTGTGCAGGTACTGCGGCGCAGCACACAGCACGCGCCGATTCAGAGCAGCCACGGGTAAGGCAACCAGGCTGGAATCCTCCGGTGCGCCATAGCGCAGGGCAATATCCACCGGCTCGCGAAACAGATCGGCCACCCGGTCACCCAGCAGCAGGCGCAACTGCACCTGTGGGTGCGTCTGCTGAAATTCATCCAGCCAGGGCAGCAGGGTGTTACGGCCAAAGTCCGAAGGCGCGGACAGCTGCAGCGGCCCGCTGATGCCGACCTTGCTGCCGGCCAATTGCTGCCGGCCGTCATCCAGGCTCTGCAAGGCCAGGCGCGCATGGCCGAGAAACAGCTCGCCCTCCGGCGTCAGCCGCAAGCTGCGGGTGGAGCGGCTAAACAGACGCACCTGCAGTTGCTGCTCCAGGCGTTTAAGCCCGGCACTGGCCACCGCCGGAGAAATATCCAGCCGCCGCGCTGCCGCCGAAAGATTGCCCAGATCGGCGGTAGAGACGAACAACTGCAAATCATCAAAACGCAGCATGGCGATTCATTATCAAAAAAATATTGAAAGAGACTCTAGTAGCTGACGGTTTTTCTCGTCAATCAAATAACCGAGCATGGCCACATCTTGAACCGGAGCCCAGTCATGTCGAGCCCACTCACCCTGATCGCCACTATCACCGCACGCCCCGGCCATGCCGAGGCAGTTGAAGCCGGTCTGCGTCAGCTGGTGCCGCCCAGCCAGGCCGAAGCCGGTTGCCTGCAATACAACCTGCACCGCCATGAGGAGCAGGCCAACCGCTTCATCATGGTTGAGCAATGGCTGGACGCCGCCGCCCTCAGCGCGCACCAGCAAACCGCCCATTTTCTGCACTTCGGCGAAACCTGCGGCAGCCTGCTGGAACAGGTCGATCATCAACTGATGCAACGCATTCTCTAAGGAGCACCTTCATGAAAGCTGTCGCCTATTACCAATCGCTGCCCGCCGACCACGCCGACGCTCTGCAGGATGTCGAACTGCCGGCGCCCACACCTGGGCCGCGCGATCTGCTGGTCGAGGTCAAGGCCATTTCGGTCAACCCGGTGGACACCAAGATCCGCCGCAACATCGCCCCAACAGACGGCGCTGCCAAGGTACTGGGCTGGGATGCCAGCGGTATCGTCAAAGCGGTGGGTAGCGAAGTCAGCCTGTTCCAGCCCGGCGACCGGGTGTATTACGCCGGGGCGATCAACCGCGCCGGGGCCAACAGTGAACTGCATGTGGTGGATGAGCGCATCGTCGGGCATATGCCCAAGAGCCTGCCGTTTGCCGAAGCAGCCGCGCTGCCGCTGACCGCGATTACCGCCTGGGAACTGCTGTTCGAGCGCTTGCAAATCACCCAGGGCAACACTGACCAGGGCCAGAGCCTGCTGATCGTCGGCGCCGCCGGTGGGGTCGGTTCGATCCTGGTGCAGCTGGCACGCCAACTGACCGGCCTGACCGTGATCGGCACCGCCTCCCGCCCCGAGACCCAAGCCTGGGTTCGCCAGCTCGGCGCGCACCATGTGATCGACCATCGCCAGCCGCTGAGTGAAGAGCTGAAACGCATCGGTATCGATCAGGTTACTCACGTCGCCAGCCTGACCCAGACCGATAAGCACTTCGCACAACTGGTCGAAGCCCTCGCCCCACAGGGCCGTCTGGCGCTGATCGACGACCCGGAGCAAGCGCTGGACATCATGCAGCTCAAGCGCAAAAGCCTGTCATTGCACTGGGAGCTGATGTTTACCCGCTCGCTGTTCGAGACCGCCGACATGATCGAACAGCATCGTCTGCTGGATCGGGTTGCTGAACTCGTGGATGCCGGCACATTGCACACCACCCTCGGCGAGCATTTCGGCAGCATCAACGCGGCCAACCTGCGCCGCGCTCATGCCCTGCTGGAGAGCGGCACGGCCAAGGGCAAGATCGTTCTCGAAGGGTTCTAAACGGTCCAAAGCAAACCCGGCTCGCACATCGCGAGCCGGGCAGCTTTTTTACCGCGCGCCCTGCATTCGAACCGGGGCCGACTAGACTCAGTACGTTGCCTCTTTCAGACAACACCCATTCAGTTCTCTCACCTGGCTAGCCATTGGCGGTAAGGGATGCGACCCGATCTTCAAGGCCCACTGCGCCTGGCTGGCGTATATATCCTGTTCAGCGCCCTGTGGATTTTCGGCAGCGACTACCTGCTGCATGCATGGGTCATGGACAGCGAACGGGTGGCCGAGCTGCAAACCGGCAAAGGCCTGCTGTTTATTCTGCTCAGCAGCGGGCTGATCTTCCTGCTCAGCCGGCGTGACCGGCAGGCGCAACGCCAACTACTGGAAAAACTCACCCACAACAGCCGCGTGCTGCAGCAGGCCCAGCGCAACGCCGGGCTCGGCAGCTGGGAATACCGCGACGGTATCCACTGGAGCGAGGAAGCCCTGAGCCTGTTCGGCCGCAATCTCGACAATCAACAAGGCAGTGTCGAACAGCTGCTCAGCTGGCTGCACCCCGCCGAACGCTCTGCCGTACAACGCGCCCTGCACGCCTTGCTGGAGGGCCGCAGCGCCATGGCAGTGAGCGCCCGTCTGCTGCAGCCGCAGCAACAAACCACCTGGCTGATGTTGCGCGGGGAAGTCGACGAGTACGGTCGCATCCTCGGTACCGTGCAGAACATCAGCACGCAGAAACGCGACGAGAGCGCCCTGCGCGAGAGCGAGCAGCGCTTTCGCCAGCTGTTCGAGCAAACCCCACGGATTGCCGTGCAAGGCTACGACCGCGAACGCCGGGTGATCTACTGGAACCAGGCCAGCACCCAGCTCTACGGCTATGCCGTGCATGAGGCCATAGGTCGCCGGCTGGAGGAGTTGATCGTGCCGCTGCCGGCGCGCAGCAAGGTGGCCAGCGCAATCAACCTGTGGCAGGTCGGTGGCCCGCCAATTCCCGCCGCTGAGGTGCAATTACAACGCAAAGACGGCAGCCTGGTGTGGGTCTACTCCAGCCACCTGATGCTGCGCAACAGCCTCGATCAGCTGGAGCTGTACTGCATCGATATCGACCTCACCGAACAGAAGAAAATGGACAGCGAGTTGCAAGTCAGCGAGAGCCGCTACCGTTCGCTGGTCGAGCACTTGGGTGATGCGATTTTTATCACCGATGCCGACGACAAACTGAGTTTCCTCAACCCGGCCTGGGCACAGATCAGCGGTTACCCGATCCACGAAAGCCTGGGCAGCCCACTGCAACGCTTTATGCCGGAACTGGGCCAAGGCACCTTGCGCCAACGCCTGGAAGAACTGCGCAGCGGCAAGCTGAACAGCCTGCGCCTGGAATGCCAGTTGCTCACCCACAGCGGCCAGGCGCGCCGAGTTGAGCTGCAACTCAACCTGAGCCTGCCCGAGCACAGCCTGCACGGCAGCCTGCATGACGTGCATGAGCGCTATCAGGCCCAGCACCTGCAACAGGCGCGCAATGCGGTACTCGACGAGTTGCTCGGCCTGCACCCACTGCACAGCATTCTCAACGGCATCAGCAGCCGCCTGGAAAGCCTGCAACAGCAGATGCGCGTGTCGATCATGCTGCTCGATGAGCACCAGCGCCTGCATCTCGGCGCCGCACCCAGCTTGCCGGAGGCTTATTGCCAAGCCATCGAGGGGATTGAGGCGGCGCTGGAAGTTGGCTCATGCGGACATGCCGCCGCGAGTGGCGAACTGGTGATCGCCGAGGACCTCAGCCAGCATCCGTATTGGCGCGACTACCAGAGCGTCGCCCTGGCGGCCGGTCTGCACGCTTGCTGGTCACTGCCGTTCAAGGATGACAGCGGCCAGGTGCTGGGCACCTTCGGCATCTACTACCCGCAGCCGACGCGGCCGAGCACTGCCGATATCGCCCTGGTCACCGAATTCACCCGACTGGCGGGGCTGGCCGTGCAGTTCAGCGCGGCCCCCAGCGCCAGCAAAATGAGTGAATCGGACCAACGGTACGCCAGCCGTGATTGATTTGTTACAGGTCAATGAAAGTTCATATTGAGCGACTAGACTGCCTTTTCTTGCATAGGAGGCTCGTCGATGAACGTCATGATCCAACCGGTAAAAACAGCCGCAGGCCCGGGCTGGCAAGTAAGTTTTGGCAAGCAGAGCGTGACCTTTCGCAGTGAAAGCGAGGCCCGCCAGTTTGTCAGCACCCTGCAAGCGCGCCTCAGCGCGCCACATATGCTGCCATTCGAGCAACAGCGGGCTGCAAGTTAAGCCTATGCGCGAATCGCGCCGCGCTCGACCCTGCGGGTAAACAAAGAAAAGCTTACGGCCAATACCCCGCAGCCGAAGATCACCACGGCAATCGGCCAGGCACTGCCGTCATGCAGCACGCCAACCATGGCGGCGGCACTGGCGGCGATCACGAACTGCAGGCTACCGAGCAACGCCGATGCACTGCCGGCATGCCTGCCCTGCCCGGCCATGGCGCAGGCCGAGGCGTTGGGCAGGAGAATGCCCAGGCTGGCAATACAGCCGAACAACGGAATCAGCAACGGCCACAAGGTCTGCGGCTTACCCACGGCCACCAGCAGCAGAGCCAGGCCACAGGCCAGGTAGAACCACACGGTTTTCCCCAGCCAGTACGCCGGCCCATGTCGCGCCACCAGCCAAGCATTCAGCTGCGCCACCAGAATAAAGCCCAGGGCATTGCTACCGAACAACCAGCCGTAATGCTCGGCGGGAATGCCGTACAGCTCGATAAATACAAACGGCGAGCCTGCGATATAGGCAAACATCCCGGCAATCGCAAAGCCGCCGGTCAGCGCATAGCCGAGAAACGGCAAGTCAGCGAACAGCCGTTTGTACTCACCCAGCGCGCCGCGCAGGGGTGCCGGCGGCACGTCCTTGGCCAGGGTTTCCGGCAGCCACTTGGCCACCGCCAGCAGGCAGATAAAGCTGAACAACGTCAGGCAGATAAAGATCGATGGCCAGCCCAGGGTGCTGAGCAACAAACCACCGGCCAGCGGCGCGAGAATCGGCGCCAGGCCCATCACCAGCATCAACTGGGAAAACACCTTGGCCGAGCTGATTGGGTCACACAGATCACGCACCACCGCCCGCGACACCACCATCCCGGCGCAGCCGCCCAAGGCCTGCACAAAGCGCGCGGCAATCAACCATTCCAGGCTAGGCGCCAGGGCGCAGGCCAGCGACGCCAGGCTGAACAACATGACCCCGACCAGCAGCGGTTTGCGCCGGCCGAAACGGTCGGCCAGCGGGCCGTACGCCAGCTGGCCGATAGCCAGGCCGGCAAAGTAGGCGGCCAACGACAGCTGCACATGCTCCACATCGGTGGAAAATGCGCGCGCCAGGGTCGGGAAGCTCGGCAGGTAAAAATCGATGGCCAGTGGGCCGAAGGCGCTTAACGCGCCGAGAATCAACAGAAGACGTAACGGCATGGGTGTCCAGAGAGGTAATAACAGATGAAGCCGTTGTAGCCCGGGCAAGCCCCGGGCTACGGCTTGCCCCCGCTAGCAGGGGCAGCAGCTCAAGCCGGCGTATCGGCCTTTTTCCGGCCCTTGCCGATTTTCTCTGCCAGCGATTCCACCAGCAGGTAGAACATCGGGATCAGGAAGATCGCCAGGAAGGTCGCCGCCATCATCCCGCCGATCACCCCGGTACCGATCGAGTGACGACTGGCCGAGCCTGCGCCCGAGCTGATCGCCAGCGGTACAACACCGAGAATAAATGCCAGTGAGGTCATGATGATCGGGCGGAAACGCAGGCGCGAAGCCTCCAGCGCCGACTCGAAGATGCCCATGCCCTGATGCCGGCAGATCACGGCGAACTCGACGATCAGAATGGCGTTCTTCGCCGCCAGACCGATCAAAGTGACCAGGCCGACCTGGAAGTACAGGTCGTTCTCGATACCGCGCAACCACACCGCGAGAATCGCGCCGAACACCGCAAACGGCACTGCCGTGACCACTGCCAACGGCAGGGTCCAGCGCTCGTACTGGGCGGCGAGGATCAGGAACACCATGATCAGACCGAAGATAAAGGCACTGCTGCCCGAGCCTTGCGACGCCACTTCCTGGAAGGCCGAGCCGGTCCAGCCGATGCTGTAATCGCTGCCCAGCACTTCCTCCGCTACTTCCTGAATCGCGCTCAGAGCCTGACCGGAACTGAAGCCAGGTGCCGGCCCGCCAAGGATCTTCGCCGCCGGGTAGACGTTGAAACGTGCGTAGGTATCCGGGCCGAGAATCCGTTCAACCTTGACCAGGCTGGCCAGCGATACCAGCTCGCCACTGCCCGCGCGCACATAGACCTGGGACAGGTCTTCCGGCTTGCTGCGGAACTCCGCTTCGGCCTGCAGGCTGACCTGGAAGGTCCGTCCATACAGGCTGAAATCGTTGACGTAGTAGCTGCCGAACGTGGCCTGCATAGCGGTGAATACATCATTCACTGCCACACCCAGGGCGCGCGCCTTGGTCCGATCAAGGTCAATAAAGTACTGCGGCACATTGGCGCTGAAGGTGCTCTGCACACCCGCCAATTCAGGACGTTTGGCGGCAGCGGCGAGGAAGGCCTGAACCTTCTCGGCCAGCTGCGCGGTGGTGCCGCCGCTGCGATCCTGGATATAGCCTTCAAAACCGCCGGTGGTGCTCATGCCGGTAATCGGCGGCGGGTTGAAACTCATCACCACACCGTCTTTCTGCGCCGCACCCATGCCCATGAATTCACCGGTCAGGTTGCGCGCATCCAGCTCGGGCGTAGTGCGCTCGCTCCAGTCTTTCAGCGGCACAAAGGACACCCCGGCGCTGCTGCGGGTGCCGAAGGTCAGCACGTCGAAGCCGGCAAAGGTCACCACATCCTGCACCGCAGGGTGCGCCATCAGTTGCTGGGTCACGTCACCAGTAAGCTTCTCGGTACGGGTCAGCGAGGCAGCAGGCGGCAGGAAGTAGGCGTTGATCACATAGCCCTGATCTTCGTTGGGCACCAGCGAGCTGGGCACACGGTTGAACAGCACCACCATCAGCGCAATCATCGCGCCAAACAGCAGCAGGCCCACCGCCGAACGCTTGAGGAAGAAGCGCACGCCAGCGGTGTAGCCGTTGGTTAGCTTGTCGAAAACCCGGTTAAAGGCACGGAACGGCGCCGCCGGTTCGTGATGACCAGGCTTGAGCAGCAAGGCGCAGAGAGCCGGACTCAGGGTCAGGGCGACGATGCCAGAGATCACCACCGACACGGCAATGGTGATGGCAAACTGTTTATACATCTCCCCGGCCAGGCCGCCGAGGAAGCCCACCGGCACGAATACCGCGCAGAGCACCAGCACGATGGCGATGATCGGCCCGGTCACTTCTTCCATGGCCTTGATGGTCGCTTCACGTGGGCCGATCTTGTCGGTGGCCATCACCCGCTCGACGTTTTCGATCACCACAATGGCGTCGTCCACCACGATACCGATGGCCAACACCATGCCGAACAAGGTCAGCAGGTTGATGGAGAAGCCGAGCATGTACATACCGGCGAAAGTGCCGACCAGCGAAACCGGAATCGCCAACACCGGGATCAGCGTGGCGCGCCAGTTCTGCAGGAAGATAAACACCACCAGCACTACCAGGATCAGGGCTTCGAAGAAGGTGTGGATCACCTCCTTGATCGATACCTGAACGAATTTGGTGGTGTCGTACGGCACCTTGTAAGTCATGCCGCTAGGGAAGTTCTTCGACAGCCGCGCCAGGGTATTGCTCACTGCTTCGGCGGTGTCCAGGGCATTCGCGCCGGGCTGCAGGTACACGCCGAAGGCAGCGTTCTGCTGGCCGTTGAGCGAGGTCATCAGCGAGTAGTCCTGCGCCCCCAGCTCGATCCGCGCGACATCCTTGAGCAGCAGGCTGGCGCCGGTGTCGTCGGTACGCAGAATGACGTTTTCAAATTCTTTCGGGTCGGTGAAACGGCCCTGGGTGGTCACCGTGTAGGTGAAGTCCTGCTCCTGCTTGAGCGGCTGCTGGCCGAAGCTGCCGGCGGCGAACTGCGAGTTCTGCTCACGGATCGAATTGACCACATCGGTCGGCGTCAGGTTGTACTGCGCCAGCTTGTCCGGACGCAGCCAGATGCGCATGGAATAGTCTTTCGAGCCGAACTGGCTGACATCACCCACACCCGGCAGGCGCTTGAGTTCGTCGATCACGTTGATCAGTGCGTAGTTACTGATATACACCGGGTCGCGCGAGCCATCCGGCGAGTACAGAGTCACGACCTGAAGAATGTCCGAGGACTTCTTCTGCACCTTGACGCCCTGCCGGCGCACTTCTTCCGGCAGTTTAGCCAGGGCGGCCTGGACGCGGTTGTTGACGTCGATGGTGGCCTGGTCAGGATCGCGGCCCACTTCGAAGTACACCGACAGGCTCATGGCGTTGCCGCCGGAGTTGGACTGCTGGTAGATCATCCCCTCGACGCCGTTGATCGACTGCTCCAGTGGCGCGGCCACCGTTTCGGCAATCACCTGGGCGCTGGCACCGGCGTAGCTGGCGCTGACCGACACCTGCGGCGGGAGTATCTGCGGGTACTGGGCGATCGGCAACGAGCGCATGGCCATCAGGCCAGCCAGCACGATGATGATCGAGATGACCGCGGCAAATACCGGGCGGTCGATAAAGAAGCGTGAAATCACCGGGAACGCTCCTTAGGATTGGCTGGCAGCTGGGGCGGCAACTTTTACCGGGCTGTCCGGACGCACTTTCGGCAGGCCCTCGACGATCACCCGGTCACCGGCGTTGATGCCGGAAACAATCACCCAACGGCCTTTGGCCGTGTGCCCGGTGGTGACCTGACGCATACGCGCCACACCGCCTTCATCCACCACATACACAAAGGTACCGGCCGGGCCCTGGGCAATCGCGCGCTCAGGCAGAGTCATCGCATTGGGGATGCTCAGGCCTTTGACCTGCACACTGACGAACTGGCCAGGCAACAGCGTCTGATCCGGGTTAGGCACCACGGCGCGAGCGCTGACGGTGCCGGTGCCGCGATCCACCAGGCTGTCGGTGAAGTCCACCTTGCCTTCCAGCGGGTAGATGCTGCCGTCACCGAGCTTGATCTGCACGCTCATCTTGCCGTCTGCCGGCAGCACCAGGCTGCCGTTCTGCAGGCCGCTGCGCACGCTTTCCACATCGGAATCGGGAGCTGCGAAGTTGACGTAGATCGGGTCCAGCTGGGTGATATTGCTCAGCAGGCTGGCACTTGGATCGCCGGCCACCATCAGGCTGCCTTCGGAAACGGTTTCCTTGCTGGTGATACCGGAGATCGGCGCTTTTACCGTGGTGTAGTCGAGGTCGATCTGCTTGGACTGCACCTCGGCCTCGGCGGCCTGGATATTCGCTTTGCTCTGCTCGAAGTTGGAGACGGCATTGTCCAGCTCGCTCTCGCTGGCAAAGCCCTTCTTCTGCAACTCGCGGATGCGCTTGAGGTCACGCTCGGTCTGCCGATAGCGCGCCTGCTCCTGCGCCAGCGCGCCCTTGGCACGGCTCAGCGCCGCCTGATAGGTGCGCGGATCGATGCGGAACATCACCTGGCCCTGTTTGACCTGGCTACCTTCCAGATAGGTACGTTCCTGCAGAATGCCACTGACCTGGGCCCGCACCTGCACTTCACGAAAACCGGCAGTACGTGCGGAGTACTCAAGCTCCAGCGGCAGTGCTTCTGCCTTAACCGTTTCTACCACCACTTCGGGAGCTGGCGGAGCATCGGCGGCAAACAGCGGGGCGGCCAGAATAGCCAACAGCAAGGAACCGGCAGTGACCGGCAGACGACGGGGAAAAAACATGGGTGTCTCCGAATAAACGCGGGGCGCAACGTTTGAGACCGGCAATGCTAGTTACATACACAAGTGTTTGTAAATAGAACATTACCCTTAAGTTCATTACACTTTGTGCTCAGCCTAGCCAGAAATACGCCTGCTGCCATGCGCCGAACCAAAGAAGAAGCCGAGAAAACCCGCTGCGCCATCCTTGAGGCGGCCGAAACGCTGTTCCTGGAAAAAGGCGTGGCGCACACCAGCCTGGAGCACATTGCGCGGCATGCTGGGGTGACGCGCGGCGCGGTGTATTGGCACTTTGCCAACAAGGCCGACCTGTTCAACGCCATGCTCAATCAGGTACGGCTGCCGCCGGAGCAGCTGGCCGAACGCATGCGCGGCTGCCCCGAGCACGACCCGCTGCAGACCCTGCGCGAGTTGTGTATCGAGGCCATCGAGAACCTGGCCCGCGACCCGCAGAAGAAGCGCATCTTCACCATCCTGCTGCGCAGGTGTGAGTTCACCGAAGAACTGCGCGAGGCCGAAGAGCGCCAAGAAGCCTTTATCAACCTGTTTATCGCGCTCTGCGAGCAGCAGTTCAACACGCCGTCAGTCCGCCTGCGCCTGCATGCCGGGCTGACGCCGCGCCTGGCCGCGCGCACCGTGCATGCACTGCTGATCGGCCTGTTCTACGACTGGTCGCGCGACCCCAATCTGTTCGACCCTCTCAGCGACACCGCGCCCATGGTCGATGCCTGCTTTCGCGGGCTGATCCGCGACTGGCCAAACCCTGCCGTGCTTACGCCAGGCTAACGCCGTAGCCCTGCTCGACGATTGCGACCATCAGCTGATCGACCGGCACACTGCTGCTCACACGCACTTCGCCACCGGGAAACTTCACTTTCACATCAGCCGCCGGGTCACACGCCAACAGCGCCTCGGTGATGGTTTTGACGCAACCCTGGCAAGTCATGCCATCAACCCGGAATGCGTGAACCTGAGAAACCTGCATAAACAACCTCCTAAATAAATAAGCCGCCATGGTAAACGGATCGATGCAGTGTTGGGCCTGTCATAAGGGCAAGGTCAAGTGATAATACGGCTTGACCTTGCCAGCATGGCAAGGTTGATCCTGTGCTGGAACTCAATAGAGGACCACCCATGTCCAGCCTCACTACTTTCAACCTGCCCATCAGCGGCATGACCTGCACCAGCTGCGCCGGGCGGGTCGAGCGCGCCCTGGCCAAGGTGGCCGATGTCGCCAGCGTCAGCATCAACCTGGCCAGTGAACAGGCGCGGGTCGAAGCGCCTGCCGACAGCCTGGAACAGCTGGTTAACGCCGTCAGTGCGGCCGGCTATGAGGTGCCCAGCGAGCGCCTGGAGCTGAATCTCGAAGGCATGACCTGCGCCAGCTGCGCGGGGCGTATCGAACACGCCCTGGCGCAGCAACCGGGAGTGCTCTCGGTCAGCGTCAACCTGGCCAGCGAGCGGGCGCAGCTGCAGGTGCTGCGTGGCACCGATCACAACGCTCTGCTGCAGGCCGTCAGCCAGGCCGGCTACCACGCCAGCCTGATCGGAGATCCACAGACAACCCAGGCCACGGCAGCAAAACAGCTGCAGCGCGAACGCTGGTCGCTGCTGCTGGCGATTGTGCTAACCGTACCGCTGGTCATTCCCATGCTGGTCGAGCCCTTCGGCCTGCTCTGGATGCTGCCGGCCTGGCTGCAGTTCGCCTTGGCCACGCCGGTGCAATTTATCTTCGGCGCGCGCTTCTACCGCGCAGCCTGGAGCGCCCTGCGCGCCCGTGCCGGGAATATGGATCAGCTGGTGGCTATCGGCACCAGCGCCGCCTACGGCCTAAGCCTGTATCAATGGGCGGTAAGCCCGGCTGGCAGCATGCCGCATCTGTATTTCGAAGCCTCAGCAGTGATCATCACGCTGATTCTTCTCGGCAAATACCTGGAAAGCCGCGCCAAACGCCAGACCAGCAGCGCCATCCGCGCCTTGCAAGCCTTGCGTCCGGAGCGCGCCCTGCGCCTACGCGATGGCACCGAACAGTGGGTGGCGCTGGGTGAGCTGCAGCTGGGCGACACCATTGTGGTCAAGCCCGGTGAACGCTTCCCGGTCGATGGCCTGGTTCGCGAAGGCCAGAGCCATGCCGACGAAGCGCTGATCAGCGGCGAAAGCCTGCCGCAGCCCAAGCAGCCAGGTGATAGCGTCACCGCCGGGGCAATCAACGGCGAAGGCCGTCTGCTGGTGGAAACCACCGCCCTCGGCGCGGAAACCGTGCTGTCACGCATCATTCGCCTGGTCGAAGATGCCCAGGCGGCGAAAGCGCCGATCCAGAAGCTGGTGGATAAAGTCAGCCAGGTCTTCGTGCCCAGCGTGCTGCTGATCGCCCTAACTACCCTGCTCGGCTGGCTGCTGCTTGGCGCAGGTATCGAAACCGCGCTGCTAAATGCCGTGGCGGTGCTGGTAATCGCCTGCCCCTGCGCCCTCGGTCTGGCCACGCCCACCGCGATCATGGCTGGCACCGGCGTGGCGGCGCGCCACGGCATTCTGATCAAGGACGCCGAAGCCCTGGAAATCGCCCATTCGGTAACCCTGGTGGCCTTCGACAAGACCGGCACCCTGACCTCCGGCGCGCCGCGTATCGCCCACCTGCGTGCAGTAGACGGCGACACGACCCAGCTGCTGCAACTGGCCGGCGCCCTGCAGCGCGGCAGCGAACATCCACTGGCCAAGGCGGTGTTGGATCAGTGCACAGAACAACAACTGAGCCTCGCCGACGTCAGCAACAGCAAGGCGCTGGCCGGGCGCGGTATCGCCGGGCAGATTGGCGAACGGCAACTGGCCTTGGGCAATAAGCGCCTGCTGGAAGAACACTTCCTGCACCACGATGAACTGGCCGCCGACGCCCTGGCTTGGGAGGCCGAAGGCCGCACCCTGTCTTGGCTGCTGGAATTGGCGCCGCAACCGCAGGTGCTGGGCCTGTTCGCCTTTGGCGACACGCTCAAGCCAGGCGCAGCCGAGGCCATCGCCACGCTGACCGCTCAAGGCATTGCCAGCCATCTGATCAGCGGCGACAACCCCGGCAGCGTCAAGGCCGTGGCCGAGGTCCTGGGCATCAGCGCCGCACACGCCGAAGTGCTGCCAGCGGACAAGGCCGCAATCATCAGCGAGCTAAAGAAAGACGCGGTGGTGGCCATGGTCGGCGACGGCATCAACGACGCGCCAGCGCTGGCTGCCGCCGATGTCGGCATCGCCATGGGCAGCGGCACCGATGTGGCCATGCACGCCGCCGGCATCACCCTGATGCGCGGCGACCCGCGCCTGGTGGCCGACGCCCTGGATATCAGCCGGCGCACCTACAACAAGATCCGCCAGAACCTGTTCTGGGCCTTCGCCTATAACCTGATCGGCATTCCGTTGGCGGCCGCCGGCCTGCTCAATCCGATGCTCGCTGGGGCGGCCATGGCGCTAAGCAGCGTCAGCGTGGTGAGCAATGCGTTGCTGCTGAAAACCTGGAAGCCCAAGGACCACGAATAAGCCACCGGGCAGGAGAAAAAACATGAATATCGGCCAAGCCGCCAAGAAAACCGGCCTTAGCGCCAAGATGATTCGCTACTACGAAAGCATCGACCTGCTGCCTGAGGCCGGCCGCACCGACAGCGGTTACCGTCAGTACAACCAGCAGGACCTGCATCGCCTGGCGTTTATCAAGCGCTCACGCGATCTGGGCTTTTCCCTGGCCGAAGTCAGCCAGCTACTGGCCTTGTGGCAGGACCGCCAACGCGCCAGTGCCGACGTCAAAGCCCTGGCCGCCACGCATATCGCCGAACTGGAACGCAAGATCAGCGAACTCAGCGGCCTGCGCGACACCCTCAAGGATTTGATGGACAACTGCCAGGGCAACGACCGCCCGGACTGCCCGATCCTCAAGGATCTGGAGTCCGGCTGCTGCCATTGAAGGCTTAGATCGCCTGCTGCAACGCCCGGCAATCCACGGCGAAATGGTCAGCCAGCTCCGGCCAGGGGTTTTCCGCCAGATTGACCAGCACGCTGCGCGCCCCGGCGGCGCGGGCGCATTCCAGGTCAAAGCGGTAATCGCCAACCATTACCAGCTCGCTCGGCGCGACCTGCCAGCTTCTGGCGAAATGCAGCAGGCCGCCAGGGTCGGGCTTGGGCGGCGCTTCATCGCGGCCGATCACGTCCAGCACGGCAAAGCAGTCATCCAGGCCGATGGCGCGCAAGGTCAGCAACGCCAGTTCATGGGCATTACGAGTGAGAATGCCGAGGCGACAGCCACGGCCGTGCAGCTCGCGCACCAGCTCAATCGCCCCAGGGGCCGGCTCGGCGGTCAGCGCCAATTCGCGCTCGTGCTCCAGCAGCCAGGCATGCTTGGCCGCTGCAACCTGCACAGGCAATGCGGCCAGATGACCGAGGATGTCGTCCGCCAGCGGAATATCCAGCGCCCGCTTGATCGCCTCGAAATCGTGCACCGCCAGGGTCAGGGTGCCATCCATATCAAACACCCAGTGACGGACAGCGCTCAGGCTCACTTCCAATCCTCACGCACGCGGGTCAGGCCTTCCTGGGCAACCGAGGCGACCAGCTGGCCCTGGCGATTGAAAATGCTGCCACGGGAGAAGCCGCGGGCATTGCCGGCCCAGGGGCTGTCCATGCTGTAGAGCAGCCAGTCGTCCATACGCAGGTTGCCGTGGAACCACAGCGAATGGTCGAGACTGGCGACCTGCATAAACTTCTGGAACACCGACACACCATGGGGCTGCATCGAGGTGGTCAGCAGGTTGAAATCACTCGCGTAGGCCAGCAGCAGTTTGTGCAACTGTGGCTCGTCCGGCAGCGGCGCGGCAGCACGGAACCACACATGCTTGATCGGCTCGCACGGCTTGGGCGCGAAGGGATTGATGCGCGTCACCGGGCGAATTTCGATGGGTTTGTCGCTGGTGGCACGCTCACGCATACGCTCGGGAATCATCGCCTCGACCATGCGCGCCAGCTCGGTTTCCGACTTCAGCTCTTCCGGCCCCGGCACTTCCGGCATCGGGTTCTGGTGATGAAAGCCCTCTTCATCGAACTGGAACGACGCGCTGCAGGTAAAGATCGGCTTGCCCTTCTGGATCGCCGTCACCCGCCGCGTGCTGAAGCTGCCGCCATCGCGCACCCGATCCACCTGATAAACCACCGGCAACGTGGCGTCGCCTGGGCGCAGGAAGTAGCCGTGCATGGAATGCACATGGCGCACTGCATCCACCGTCTGGCTGGCCGCCGAGACGCACTGGCCCAATACCTGGCCGCCGAACAGCTGGCGAAAGCCGAGGTCCTGGCTGACGCCGCGGAATAGATTTTCTTCGATGGTTTCCAGGGTCAGCAGGGCGACCAACTCATTCAACACCTGACTCATGCATGCTCTCCTGTAAACGCAGTGGGGCGAGATGGTAAAGACTTTGCCAACGCTTGTCGGCCCGACTGAAAGATGGATGCGGACAATAATGGCAGCATTTTAGCCAATAGACCGCTGGGCTTGAGCGCAAGCAGAGCCTGCCGCCATACTTCGGCCACTTCCGCTTGAGCCCGCCACCATGCGTCTGCCGCTGGTTTATCACGACGATTACAGCCCGCCCTTCCCGGCCAACCACCGCTTCCCCATGGAGAAGTTTCGCCTGCTGCGCGATCACCTGGTGGACAGCGGCCTAAGCACCGACGCCGAGCTGCTACGCCCTGAACTCTGCCCGACAGACGTGCTCGCCCTGGCCCATTGCCCGGCCTATATCCTGCGCTTTGCCAGCGGCGAACTGACTTATGAAGAGCAACGCCGCCTCGGCCTGCCCTGGAGTGCAGCCCTGGCGCAGCGCACCATTCGCGCCGTGGGCGGCTCGCTGCTCGCGGCCGAGCAGGCTCTGCAACATGGCCTGGCTTGCCATCTGGCCGGCGGCACCCACCATGCGCATTACGATCACCCGGCCGGCTTCTGCATCTTCAATGACCTGGCGGTGATCAGTCAGTACCTGCTGGCCAGCGGCAAAGCCCAGCGTGTGCTGATCTTCGACTGCGACGTGCATCAGGGCGATGGCACCGCGCGCCTGCTGGAAAACACCCCGGAGGCGATCACCGTTTCACTGCACTGCGAAAAGAACTACCCGGCGCGCAAGGCCGCCAGCGACTGGGATATCCCCCTGCCCAACGGCATGGGCGATGCCGATTATTTAAAGGTGGTGGATGACACCCTCAACTACCTGCTGGCGCTGTACCAGCCGGATATCGTGCTCTACGACGCCGGCGTGGATGTGCACCAGCACGACGCCCTCGGCTACCTCAACCTGACGGATGCCGGCATCGCTGCCCGTGACGCAGCCGTGCTCAACCACTGCCTGGACCGTGATATCCCGGTGGTAGGGCTGATCGGCGGCGGCTACGACAAGGACCGCATCGCCCTGGCCAGGCGCCACGGCATACTGCATCACAGCGCAGCAAAGGTCTGGCAGACGCGCGGGCTGGGATAAAACCAGCGCACGCGCTGTCACATCGCGCATCCCCACGACCAAGGAATCTCACACAGCATGTACGCAAAACTCAGCACCCTGCCGGCCCTGCTGGCCGCACTGGCATTCGGCACCTGCACTGCCGCCCAAGCAACTGACAAGCTGCAGTCACTGGTGGACGAAACCATTCGCCCGGTGATGGCGGAATACGACATCGCCGGCATGGCCGTGGCGATCAGCCACAATGGCCAGGCGCACTACTTCAACTATGGCGTTGCACGCCTGGACGATCAGCAACCGGTGAGCAGCGACACCCTGTTTGAAATCGGCTCACTCAGCAAACCGCTCACGGCCACCCTCGCCGCATTGGCCCAGACCACCGGCAAGCTGAGCCTCAGCGACAGCGCCGGCCAGCACTGGCCCGAGCTGCAAGGCAGCAAGCTAGAACACGCCAGCCTGCTCAACCTCGGCACCTACACCGCCGGTGGGCTGCCGCTGCAGTTCCCCGACAACGTGACCGACCCGGCCAGCATGCTCGCCTATTACCGCCAGTGGCAGCCCGAGCATATCGCCGGTACTCACAGACGCTATTCCAACCCCAGCATCGGCCTGCTCGGCCTGCTCGCCTCCAAGAGCATGGGTCAGCCGTTTCCCACGCTGATGGAAGGCACGCTGTTCCCCGCGCTCGGCATGCCGCACAGTTATATCCAGGTGCCGGCGGCGCAGATGCCGCGCTATGCCTACGGCTACAGCAAAGACAACCAGCCGCTACGGGTTACGCCGGGGATGCTCGACGCCGAAGCCTACGGGGTGAAAACCAACGCCAAGGACATGCTGCGTTTTGTCCAGGCCAACCTCAGCCCTGCCGGCCTCAACCCGGACCTGCAGCGCGCCATCGCCATTACCCACACAGGCTATTACCGCGTCGGCGAGCTGACCCAGGGCCTCGGCTGGGAGCGTTACCCCTACCCGATCAGCCTGGAGCGCCTGCAAGCCGGCAACTCCCCTGCCATGGCCATGGAGTCGCAACCCGCGAAGCGTCTCGCGCCACCGGAACTTGAGTCGGGCAACAGCCTGTTTAATAAAACCGGCTCCACCGGCGGCTTCGGCGCCTACGCCGTGTTTGTCCCCAGTCAGAACCTCGGCCTGGTCATGCTGGCCAACAAGAACTACCCCAACGCTGCCAGAATCAAAGCGGCGCACGCCATACTGAGCGCGCTGGACAAGCATTCACCCCAACGCTGAATGGAAAATAGTCATGGATGATTCTTTCAAGCTGAACAAAGCCAACTGGGACGAGCGCGCCGCCTTGCATGCGGCCTCACCCGACTACCAAGCCCAGCTGTTTATCGCCTCGCCCGCGCATTTATCCGAGGTGGTGCGCTTTGATCTACCCCGCCTCGGCGATATCAGCGGCCTGCGTGCGGTGCATCTGCAATGCCATATCGGCACCGACACCCTGTCGCTGGCCCGCCTCGGCGCGCAGATGAGCGGTCTGGACTTTTCCGCTGCCTCGCTGGAGCAAGCCCGCCAACTGGCGAGCAGCTGCGGTGAGCACATCGAATTTGTCGAAGCCTCGGTCTACGACGCCGCCAAGATGCTCGGCGCGCAGTCATTCGATTTGGTCTACACCGGCATCGGCGCGCTGAACTGGCTACCGCATATCGATGACTGGGCACGCAATGTCGCCGCCCTGCTCAAGCCCGGCGGCCGCCTGTTTCTGCGCGAGATGCATCCCGTACTGATGACCCTCGACCAGGACTGCCAGGATGCCCTGCAGATGGTCCACTCCTACTTTGAACATAGCGAGCCGCAGGTCTGGAATGACGAGTACAGCTATGTGGCAAGCGACAGCAAACTGACCGCCACCACCACCCATGAATGGAACCACGGCCTGGGCGAAATCATCACCGCGCTGCTGCGTCACGGCATGCGCCTGACTGCCCTGGAAGAACACACCAGCCTGCCCTGGGACGCCCTGCCGGGCCAGATGAGCCTGGGTGAAGATGGCGAGTGGCGGCTAAACAACCAACCAGAAAGACTGCCGCTGAGCTATACGCTGCAGGCGGTCAAGGTCGGCTAAACCGTAGGATGGCGTTGAGCGTAGCGATAGCCATCCTACGTGCTGGAAACCTCGCCAACGAACCCGCCCCAGACTCGGGGGTCTAACGCACTGATGGGATCACGGCCGAGCAAACCCGGAGCTTGTTCAAGCCGGCGACGAGGCTGCGATCCAGACAGGGGCTAGGCCACCCCATCTTCTTGCACAGGTGCAAGGCGTCTCGAGGCCCTCGGCTGCGGCGTGATTGACGCCACGGCAGCATGCCTAAGCGATCAGGCTTTTGCTGATCGCCTGGCTCCCTGCTGCGCAGCGCACTCTTTGCCAAGGAGATTCACCTATGGTCATTCACTACCGGGTCGCCGGCCATCTCGCCTGCGGGCACCATGGCAGCAACCTCAGTTCCACCACCGAATTCGCTCAGGTGAAATGCCGCAGCTGCCGCGGCACCGAGGTGTTTAAGGAAAACCGCGCAACCGCGCGCAACGCGGCGCGAAGAGCCGCACGCAAAGCCAAGATCGCCCACGCGAGCAATGACTGGCGCGCATCCTGGCAACAGCGGCTCACCGACCTGCCAGGGCGGCAGCGGCTACCCAGGGGCTTCGGCGGGCAGCCTTTTGTCTAGCCACCCGCTTGCTTAAGACGCCATTGAACCGACAGAAGCTGGCCCGGCCTCAAGCCCGGGCGCTTCACTCTAGGGTTCTACCCCGCTAACACCTTATCCAGCGCCTGCTCCAGAGTCGCCACGGTGCGCTCAATATTGCCCAACTTGTCCAGCCCGAACAGGCCTAGGCGGAAGGTTTGGAAATCCGCCGGCTCATCGCACTGCAGCGGCACGCCAGCGGCGATCTGCAGGCCCAGAGCGGCGAATTTGCTGCCGTTCTTGATGCTGCCATCGGTGGTGTAGCAAACCACCACACCCGGTGCTTCGAAGCCTTCGGCGGCGACGCTTTTAAAGCCCTTGCTGGCGAGCAATGCGCGCACGCGATCACCGAGCTCCTGCTGCTGGCTGCGCACGGTGGCAAAGCCGAGGGCCTTGGCCTCGAACATGGCATCACGGAAACGCGCCAGGGCATCGCTGGGCATGGTGGCGTGGTAGGCGTGGCCGCCCTGCTCGTAGGCCTGCATGATCTGCAGCCATTTCTTCAGGTCGCAGGCAAAGCTGGTGCTTTGAGTCGCTTCGACGCGGGCCTGGGCGGCCTCGCTAAGCATGACCAGGGCGCAGCACGGTGAAGCGCTCCAGCCTTTTTGCGGGGCACTGATCAGCACATCGATACCGCAGGCCTGCATATCCACCCAGAGGGTGCCGGAGGCGATGCAGTCGAGCACAAACAGGCCGCCAACCGCATGCACGGCATCCGCCACCGCGCGCAGGTAGCCATCTGGCAGGATCATCCCGGAAGAGGTTTCCACATGCGGTGCGAACACCACCTGGGGCTTTTCCGCGGCGATAACTGCCAGCACATCGACCAATCGCGGCGGGGAAAACGCCGCCTGGCTGCCCTCGGCGACCGGACGGGCCTTGAGCACAATCGATTCAGAGGGGATCTGGCCCATCTCGAAGATCTGCGTCCAGCGGTAGCTGAACCAGCCATTACGCAGCACCAGGCACTTCTGCCCGGTGGCCAGCTGGCGCGCCACCGCTTCCATGCCATAGGTGCCACTACCGGGCACAATGGCGACGGCGCGAGCGTTGTAGACCTGCTTCAGGGTGCTGGAAATATCCTTCATCACGCCCTGGAACGACTGCGACATATGGTTGAGGGAGCGGTCGGTGTAGACCACCGAGTATTCGATCAGGCCGTCGGGGTCGATGCTGGGATAGAGGTCAGACATAAGGGGCTCCAGGCAGAAAAGTCTCCAGCGACCCTGCCCGAAGCCGGGGCAAATGACAAGGTCGCGGCGGCCTCGGTTAGAATGCCAGCCCGTTTACCGCAGCCGATCTCATCATGACTACGACCCACCAACAGCCCGCCCCTCACGTTGCCATTATTGGCGGCGGCCCCGCCGGACTGATGGCGGCCGAAGTGCTGGCCCAGGGCGGCGTGCGGGTCGATCTGTACGACGGCATGCCTTCGGTGGGGCGCAAGTTCCTCCTGGCCGGGGTGGGCGGGATGAATATCACCCATTCCGAGGCCAAGCCGGCCTTTGTCGCCCGCTACGGCCAACGCCAGGCGGAAGTGGCCGAGCTACTGCAGGACTTCGATGCCAACGCCCTGCGCGCCTGGATTCACGGCCTGGGCATCGACACCTTTGTCGGCACCTCGGGCCGGGTGTTCCCCGCCGATATGAAAGCCGCGCCACTGCTGCGCGCCTGGCTCAAGCGCCTGCGCGAGCTGGGCGTACAGATCCATACCCGGCATCGCTGGCTGGGCTGGGAAAGCGATGGTTCACTGCGTATCACCTCACCCGCCGGCGAACACACAGTAAATGCCGACGCCACCCTGCTGGCCCTGGGCGGCGGCAGCTGGGCGCGGCTAGGCTCGGACGGTGCCTGGGTGCAGCTGCTGCAAGAGCGTGGCGTGCAGATCGCGCCCTTGCAGGCGAGCAACTGCGGCTTCGATGTCAGCGCCTGGAGCCCGTTTCTGCGCGACAAGTTTGCAGGCGCGCCGCTAAAGAACGTCAGCTTTAACCTGCCCGGCATAGCACCGCGCCTGGGTGAGTGTGTGCTGACCGCCAGCGGCATCGAAGGCAGCCTGGTGTATGCCCTGTCGGCGGATATTCGCGAGACGATCAACCAGCACGGCAGCGCCACCGTGCACCTCGACCTGCTGCCGCAGACGCCGCTGCGCAAGCTAAAAGCGGCCTTGAGCAAGCCACGCGGCTCGCAGTCGATGGCCAAACACCTACATCGCCAGGCCGGTATCGACGGGGTCAAGGCGGCGCTGTTGCGCGAACTGGCCAGCGCGGAAGCGTTCAACGATCCATTGCAGCTGGCTAATGCGATCAAGGCGCTGCCTATCACATTGGTCCGTCCACGCCCGCTGGATGAAGCCATTAGCACGGCCGGCGGGGTGCCCTTCGCGCAGCTGACTCCAGGGCTGATGCTTAAGCAGCTGCCCGGCACCTTCTGCGCCGGGGAAATGCTCGACTGGGAGGCGCCAACCGGCGGCTACCTGCTGACCGCCTGCTTTGCCAGCGGCCGCCGCGCCGCCCAGGGCATACTCGACTGGCTGCAACGCCCGCTCTAATAAGCCTTCGCGCGCAATCCCAAGCGACTATGCTTGATTGACAGTTTGTTAGAACCGCCCCAGAGCGGTGCTCTTCAACGCGCACAGGTACTCTCCAGCCGTGATCCCTCTAGTGGTCTGCGACGACTCGAACATGGCGCGCAAGCAGCTGATCCGCGCCCTGCCGCCAGAATGGCCAGTGACCATCAGCCAGGCGACCAATGGCCAGGAAGCCCTTGCTGCGCTGCGCCAGGGGTTGGGCCAGGTGATGCTGCTGGACCTGACTATGCCGGTGCTGGATGGCTACGAAACCCTCGCCGCGCTGCGCGCCGAAGGCCTGGCGTGCAAGGTGGTGGTGGTTTCCGGTGACGTGCAGGAAGAAGCCGTACGGCGGGTCAAGGAACTCGGCGCGCTGGCCTTTATCAAGAAACCTGCCGATCCCGAGGTACTGCGCGCCACGCTGCTCGAACTCGGTCTGTTCGACCCCAAGGCCACGCCCGGCGCCATTGCCCAGGCGGCGGTGCTTGATGATCTGAAGGTCAATTTCCGCGACGCCCTGCGCGAGGTCACCAACGTCGCCATGGGCCGCGCCGCCGCCCTGCTGGCCAAGGCGCTCGGGGTCTTTGTGCAGCTTCCGGTGCCGCAGGTGAATATCTTCGAGGTCAGCGAACTGCATATGACCCTGACCGACGCCATGCGCGGCGAACGCCTGAGCGCGGTATGCCAGGGCTTTATCGGCGACGGCATAGCCGGCGAGTCACTGCTGCTGTTCCATGATTCAGAAGTGGCCGATATGGCGCGCCTGCTCGACTGGCAGCCGAAGGACGATCTGGAAACCTCGGAAATGCTTCTGGACCTGGCCAGCATCCTGATCGGCGCCTGCCTGGCGGGGATTGCCGAACAGATCGACGTGCGCTTCTCCCAGGGCCATCCGCAACTGCTCGGCCAGCACTCTTCCATCGAGCGGCTGATTCACCTCAACCAACGCCGCTGGAAGAAGACCCTGGCGGTGGAAATCAGCTACAGCCTGGAAGCGCACAATATCCACTTCGACCTGCTGTTGCTGTTTACCGAAGACTCGATCAAACGCCTGACCAACAAGATCAACTACCTGATGAGTTAAGCCATGCCCGCACAGATAGATATCCAAGAAGTGCACTGGCTGCTCGATATCGTGCAGTGCATCGATGTCGGGGTGATCGTCCTCGACCGCCAGTACCAAGTGGAGGTGTGGAACAGCTTTATGGAAAACCATTCGGGCATGGGCCCGGATGAGGTGCACGGCAAAACGCTGTTCAGCCTGTTCCCGGAGATCAACGAAACCTGGCTACGGCGCAAGGTCGATACAGTGGTGCAGCTCGGCACCCGCGCGTTCAGCCTGTGGGAGCAGCACCCCTACCTGATGCACTTCAAGAACTACCAGCCAATCACCGGCCAGGAAGACTTTATGTACCAGAACGTCACCCTGCTGCCGCTGGCCGGAGCCAAGGGTGATGTCGAACATATCTGTGTGGTGATCTACGACATGACCGCCGCCGCCACCCACAAGAAGCAGCTGGAAGCGGCGCAGGCAGCTACCCGCAGCTGAGATTATTTAACAAACTTACCGGGCTTGGCCGGTTTACCGCCAAAGCTTGGCACCTTGCGCACCGCCTTGACCGACGGCGCGGCCGGTTCGTCAGCCTCCATCCAACGGCCCAGGCTGCCGCCCTTACCGCCGCCAACTACTTTTGGCTTCTTGGCCTTCTTCGGCTTTTTCACCACCTGGCCGCCGGGCAGGGTCTGCGGTACGCGGTGGTCGGGGATAAAGTCCGGTTCATCGACGCGTTGCAGCACTTGCTGGGTCAGGGTTTCGATGGCCGAGAGCAGCTGCACTTCATCGGCGCAGACCAGCGACACCGCCTGCCCCGTAGAGCCGGCGCGACCGGTGCGGCCGATGCGGTGCACGTAGTCTTCGGCGACGATGGGCAAATCGAAGTTGACCACCAGCGGCATATCATCGATATCCAGGCCACGGGCCGCCACATCGGTGGCCACCAGCACCTTGACCTCACCATCCTTGAACCGCTGCAGGGCGCGCTGACGGGTGGCCTGGGGCTTGTCGCCGTGGATCGAGTCGGCGCTGATGCCGTGGCGCTGCATTTCGGCTTCCAGCTCGTCGACGCCCTTGCGAGTTTTTACGAACACCAGCACCTGGCTCCAGCGTTTGGCCTGATACAGATGCAGAAACAGCTCGCTCTTGCGCTTCTTGTCCACCGGGATCAGCCACTGCTTGACCGACTTCGCGGCGGCGTTACGCGGGCTGACCTCGATGCTCAGCGGGTCATTGAGCATCTCGCCGGCCATGGTCCGAATCGCTTCGGAGAAGGTCGCGGAGAACAGCAGGGTCTGGCGCTTTTTCGGCAGTGCGCGGAACACACTTTCCAACTCGTTGGCAAAACCCAGGTCGAGCATGCGGTCGGCTTCATCCAGCACCAGGGTTTGCACCTGGTTGAACTTCACCGCGTTCTGCCGGAACAGGTCGAGCAAGCGGCCTGGGGTGGCCACCAGCACGTCCACGCCTTTACGCAGCTTCATCATCTGCGGGTTGATGCTGACCCCGCCATACACCGCATAACTGCGCAGCGGCAGATGCTGACCGTAGGTAATAAAACTCTGCAGCACCTGCTCGGCCAGCTCGCGGGTCGGCACCAGCACCAGTGCGCGCACCGAATTACTCGCCACCTCTGGGCCTTCCATCATCAGCCGCTGCAGCACCGGCAGGGCAAAGCCTGCGGTCTTGCCGGTGCCAGTCTGCGCGGCAGCCATCAGGTCGCGGCCTTGCAGGACCGGCACGATGGCCTGGGCCTGCACGGCGGTGGGAGTTTTGTAGTCGAGGCTGTCGAGGGTGCGCAGCAGAGGCTCGATCAGGCCGAGGGAGGCAAAAGTCATAGGGCTAACCGCAGAGAACGAAAAGTCGATGGCGCAGAGTTTATCCTGCCTGGGCGCAGACGGCCCGGTTGTCTTCAGCAGGCCATCAACTACAAAGCCCGGAATGATCCGGGCTTTGCTAGCGAGCGAACCGCGCAGATTAGGGTTTGTGCGGGCGCGCGAGAAACTCATGCGACTGCATCTCCAGCAGACGGCTAAGCGTGCGCTGGAACTCGAAGGTCAGGCGGCCGCCGGTATAGAGGTCTTTCAACTCCACTTCGGCGGAGATGATCAGCTTGACGTTGCGGTCGTAGAACTCGTCCACCAGGTTGATAAAGCGCCGCGCCATATCGTCCTTGGCGGTGTTCATCTGCTCGACGTTGGCCAGCAGGACGGCGTGAAAGATCTTGCCCAGTTCGATGTAGTCGTTCTGGCTGCGCGGGCCATCGCACAGCTCGCGGAAATCGAACCAGGCCACGTCATCGCCGACCTTGCGCGCAACGATGGCGCGGTTCTCGATCATCAGCGGCTCGTTTTCCTGCACCTCGCAGTGCTCGGGCAGCAGGCTGACGAAACTCTTCTGCAGGCTTTCCTCGGCGGCGGCATCCAGCGGCCAGTGGAACAGCTCGGCCTGCTCCAGGGCGCGCAGGCGGTAGTCGATGCCGCTGTCGACGTTGACGATCTCAGTGTGCTGCTTGAGCAGGGCAATCGCCGGCAGGAAGCGCGCGCGCTGCAAGCCGTCCTTGTACAGGCCGTCGGGCACGATATTGGAGGTGGCGACCAGGCTGACGCCGTTCTTGAACAGCTCTTCCAGCAGGGTGGCGAGGATCATCGCGTCAGTAATATCGCTGACGAAGAATTCGTCGAAGCAGATCACTCGCGCCTCATCGGCGAAACGCTTGCCGATAATGGTCAGCGGGTTCTTCTCGCCTTTGAGAGTGCGCATTTCTTCGTGCACACGCTTCATAAAGCGGTGGAAGTGTGTGCGTACCTTGCGCTCGAACGGCAGCGAATCGAAGAAGGTGTCGACCAGGTAAGTCTTGCCGCGCCCGACGCCGCCCCAGAAGTACAGGCCCTTGACCGGACCCTGCGGCTTTTTGCCGAACAGCTTGCCGAACATGCCGGAACTGCCCTTGTCGGCAGCGACCAGATCGTCATACAGCCGCTGCAGATGACGCACCGCAGTTTCCTGGGCGGCATCATGGAAGAATTCGGGGCGTTTAAGGTCAGCCTGGTAGCGTTCTAGGGGCGTCATAAATTCGTTAGCCGGGCAAGTAAAACGGGGGCGTCACTTTAGCGACGCCCCCGTTGATTGGCAATCGGCCAGCACGGCTGGCGGGCGGAAATCCGATTAATGCGCCGCCCCAGCCTTTATTCCGCAGGTGCTAAGGCCTCACGCAGGCGCTGGATCGCCGCCTGACAGGCACTGCTGTCGGCGAATGCCGGGCTTTGCGCCACGCATTCATCGTCCAACCAGACGCTAAAACCACCGTCCTGCTCGCGGATATCCAGCGCTTCGCCGGATTGCAGGCGTTTGTTAACCATGCCTGCGGCCTTGCCATCGGCAAACGACTTGGACAGCAGCAATTGCTCGCCGGCGGCATCCAGCAGGCGGAAGCGGAAGCTGCCGTCGTCGTCACGGAAGCTGACAAAGCGTGCGCTCTTGCCGACTTTCTTCTTCTCGCCTGCCGTATTGACGGCCTGGCTACGGAAGGAGCGCAGGCCCACGGCCTCACGCAACTCACCGAGAAACGGCGTGGCAGTCTTGCGTGCCTTGGCGGCGCCGGCCAGCAGGATATCTTCCAGGTCGGCGGGCTTTTCGATCAGCGCGTGATAACGCTCGCGCGCCTCGCCCAGTTCGGCCTCCAGCAGGTTGTACAGCGCCTGCTTGGCTTCGCCCCAGGCCATACCGCCTTCCAGGGCAGATCGGAAGTCCGCCTGCTGAGTCGGCGCGGCAAAGGCTTGATAAAGGGTAAACAGGTGCGAGCTGTCCGGGTCTTTCGGCTCGCCCGGCAGTTTGGAGTCGGTAACGATCCGCGCAACGGCGTCCTTGAGCTGCTTGGCGCTGCCGAACAACGGGATGGTGTTGTCGTAGCTCTTGCTCATCTTGCGGCCATCGAGGCCTGGCAAGGTCGCCACGTCTTCTTCGATCACCGCTTCGGGCAGGGTGAACAGCTCGCGGCCGTTGCCGAACAGGTGGTTAAAACGCTGAGCGATGTCGCGGGCCATTTCCACGTGCTGAATCTGATCGCGACCGACCGGCACCTTGTGCGCGTTGAACATCAGGATGTCCGCGGCCATCAGCACCGGGTAGCTGAACAAGCCCATGGTGATCCCGGCATCCGGGTCTTCACCCTGCTCGACGTTCTTGTCCACCGAAGCCTTGTAGGCGTGGGCGCGGTTAAGCAGGCCCTTGCCAGCGACGCAAGTGAGCAGCCAGCACAGCTCGGGAATCTCGGGGATATCCGACTGACGGTAGAAGGTCGCCTTGTCCACATCCAGGCCGCAAGCCAGCCAGGTGGCGGCGATCTCCAGGCGCGAACGCTGAATGCGCGCCGGCTCGTCGCACTTGATCAGCGCGTGGTAGTCGGCGAGGAAGTAGAACGAATCCGCATCGGCCGCGCGGCTGGCAACGATGGCCGGGCGAATCGCGCCCGCGTAGTTGCCCAGGTGCGGCGTGCCAGTGGTGGTGATGCCGGTAAGGATACGAGTGGTCATGGCGTTCGCTTATTAGGGCTGCAATTAGTTCAAAGACGCGGCAGTAACAGATCTTTGAGGTCAGTCAGCTTGCCGTGAAAAAAGTGGCCGCATTCTGCCACTTTCAGCAGCTCATGGGCACGCCCGAGTGCCGCCGACCACCGGTAGACCACCTGCGGGTCGATCACCTCGTCATCTTCGGGCTGGATCAAGATCAACGGACAGTTGCTGGCTGGGGGCGTTTCTTCGCTCAGGCGCTGCACCGCCGGGGCCACCATAAACAGCTTGTCGAGCGCCACGCCCTGGGCTTCCAGGCGGGCGCCGAGCGCTGCGGCGACAAAACCACCAAAGGAAAAACCCAGCAAGGTCAGCGGTAATTCGGGGTGCTGCGCACGCAACCAGTTGGCCACAGCCTCGGCATCGTCCACCTCACCACTGGCCATATCGTGGCTGCCGGCACTGGCGCCGACACCGCGGTAATTAAAGCGCAACGTGGCCAGGCCACTGTCGCGGGCAGTGCGTTGCAGGGTGGAGACCACCTTGTTGAGCATGGTGCCACCCTGCACCGGATTGGGGTGGCAGATCAGTGCCACGCCACGGGCGTCGGGGGTATCCAGCCACAGGGCTTCAAGTTGGCCGCTGGGGCCGGCAATCATCAGAGGGGTTTCGCGGGTGAGCAACAGGGAACTCCGTGACCTCGCAGTGGGTCGACTCGTCTAGCTGACAGCCTGCGCCGCACACATCACCGCAAACGTTTCGGCATTGCATTGCGGTATACAGCGCAGGTTCGAGCCGTTAACGTAAAGCAAAGCCGTTTAGAGAGGAAGGACTCGTGGAACAGACGCTCACCGCCTGGTTACTACCGGCCATTACCCTGGTTGCCGGCATTGCCATTGGCTTCCTGATTGCCCGCCTGGCACCCAATGCCGCCCCTAGCCGCACCCAGCGCCAGCTGGATGAAATGCAGGAGCGCTTTGACGCTTATCAGAGTGAGGTGGTCAGCCACTTCAACACCACCGCCAGCATGGTGAAAAAGCTTACCCAGAGCTATCAGGACGTACAGGAACACCTGTCCGACGGCGCCAACCGCCTGGCCCTCGACGAGCTGACCCGGCAACGCCTGCTGGCCACCCTGCACGCCGACGATGCCAGCGAAAAACGCGAACGCCTGACGCCGCCGAGAAACAACGAAATGCCCAAGGACTACGCGCCGAAAAGCGCCGATGTGCCGGGCATGCTCGATGAAAGCTACGGTTTGAAGAACAAGTAATAGCCGCTGGTTCGGTCGCTTTAGCGACCAAGCAGCCAATAAAAAGCCCCGCACTAGGCGGGGCTTTTTATTGGGCGGTGGCTTTAGATCGCGCCGCGTTCGCGCAGCAGAGCCAACACCTGCTTGACGCCCTCGTCTACCGACACCGACTGCGTATCGATCACCAGATCGGCATTCAGCGGGATGTCGTAAGGGAAGGACTCACCCGGGATATTGTCGCCACCGGCCGCGTAGAGACCTTGCGGATCACGCTCGGCGCAGACTTGCGGTGAAGCCTGCACGTACACGGTGATCAGGCGTTCGGCACCGATCAGCGCCTTGGCCTGTTCGCGGCCTTCGGCATCCGGAGCAACGAAGGCAGCCAGGGTCAGCAAACCGGCTTCGTTGAACTGACGCGCGACGTGAGCCGCACGGCGCCAGTTTTCGGTACGCCCAGCACGGTCCTGTGGCAGGCCCTTGTTCAGGTCATGACGCAGGTTCTGGCCATCCAGCACGTAGACCGCACGGCCGGAGTCAAACAGCTTGCGCTCCACGGCATAAGCCAGAGTGCTCTTGCCAGCGCCGGACAAGCCGCTGAACAGCACGGTCGCCGGCTGCTGGCCAAAGCGTGCAGCACGCTCTTCAGTGGATACATGAGCCAGCTTGCCGTGATGGCCGCCCGAACCCTGGGCACCCAGCGGTTCGGCGATGATCATGCCGGCGCCGACGGTGCCATTGGTCAGGCGGTCGATGACGATAAACGAGCCGGTGGTGCGGTTGTGCGCATAGCCGTCCAGCGCAATCGGTGCATCCAGGGCGATGCGCACCTGGCCGATTTCGTTGAGCTGCAGGCTGCTAGCCGCGCCCTCTTCCAGAGTATTCACATCAATCCGGTGAGTGATGCTGGCAATTGAGCCCGGCACATAGCTGGTGGCGCGTTTGATGTCGTATTTCTTGCCCGGCAGCATCGGCTCTTCAGCCATCCACACCAGCATGGCATCGAAGCTGTCGACCACCTGCGGGCGGTTGTCGGCGTGCACCAGCATGTCGCCACGGGAGACGTCGATCTCGTCTTCCAGGGTGATGGTAATCGCCTGACCTGGACCGGCCTGCTCCAGCTCACCTTCGAAGGTGACGATGGATTTGACCTTGCTGCCCTTGCCCGATGGCAGGGCAATGACTTCATCGCCCTTGCGCACGATGCCGCTGGCCAGGGTGCCGGCGAAACCACGGAAGTTCAGGTTCGGTCGGTTGACGTACTGCACCGGGAAACGCAGGTCGGTGAAGTTGCGATCACCGGCGACTTCCACGGTTTCGAGGATTTCCATCAGCGACTGGCCGGTGTACCAAGGCGATTGCTCGCTCTTGTTCACCACGTTGTCGCCCTTCAGCGCCGACATCGGCACGAAGTGCAGCGAGCTCGGCTTGAGCGCGATACCTTCGGCGAATTTCAGGTAATCGGCCTTGATCTGCTCGAATACGCCTTGATCGAAGCCCTTGAGGTCCATCTTGTTGATGGCCACCACGATATGTTTGATGCCCAGCAGGCTGGCGATAAAGCTGTGGCGCTTGGTCTGGGTCTGCACACCGTAGCGCGCGTCGATCAGGATGATCGCCAGGTCGCAGGTGGAGGCGCCGGTGGCCATGTTGCGGGTGTACTGCTCATGGCCGGGGGTGTCGGCGATGATGAATTTGCGTTTGGCGGTACTGAAATAGCGGTACGCCACATCGATGGTGATGCCTTGCTCACGCTCGGCCTGCAGGCCATCGACCAGCAGTGCCAGGTCAATGTCTTCACCGGTGGTGCCGACTTTCTTCGAGTCACGGGTGATGGCTTCCAGATGGTCTTCGTAGATCATCTTCGAGTCATGCAGCAGGCGGCCAATCAGGGTGCTCTTGCCGTCGTCGACGTTGCCGCAGGTGAGGAAGCGCAGCAGTTCTTTACGCTCGTGCTGGGCCAGGTAAGCGAGGATGTCTTCGCTGATCAGATCGGATTGGTGCGACATGTTAACCCCTGCTTAGAAATAGCCCTGACGTTTTTTCTCTTCCATGGAACCGGCAGCATCGTGGTCGATGACGCGGCCCTGGCGCTCGGAAGTACGGGTCAGGAGCATTTCCTGAATGATGTCAGTCAGGCTGGTGGCCGTGGACTCCACCGCGCCGGTCAGCGGGTAGCAGCCGAGGGTACGGAAGCGCACCATCTTCTTGGTGATACGGGCTTTCTCTTCGTCGGACAGGTGCTCGAGGATACGATCGTCGTCGATCATGATCAGCGTGCCATTCTTCTCGATCACTTCACGCTCGGCAGCGAAGTACAGCGGCACGATCGGAATCTGCTCTAGGTAGATGTACTGCCAGATGTCCAGCTCGGTCCAGTTGGACAGTGGGAACACACGGATCGACTCGCCCTTCTTGACGTTGCCGTTGTACACATTCCACAGCTCGGGACGCTGGTTCTTCGGGTCCCAGCGGTGCTTGCTGTCGCGGAAGGAGTACACACGCTCCTTGGCGCGGGACTTCTCTTCGTCGCGGCGCGCGCCACCGAAGGCGGCGTCAAAGCCGTACTTGTCCAGCGCCTGCTTGAGGCCCTCGGTCTTCATCACGTCGGTGTGCTTGGCACTGCCGTAGGTGAAGGGGTTCATGTCCTGCGCCACGCCATCCGGGTTGATGTGGGTGATCAGGTCCAGGCCGTACTCTTTGACCATCTTCTCGCGGAAGCTGTACATCTCCTGAAACTTCCAGCGCGTATCGACGTGCATCACCGGGAACGGCAGCTTGCCCGGAAAGAACGCCTTGCGTGCCAGATGCAGCATCACGGCGGAGTCTTTACCGATGGAATAAAGCATTACCGGGTTGTCGAATTCGGCGGCCACTTCACGAATGATGTGGATACTTTCCGCCTCCAGCTGTTTCAGGTGGGTCAGTTTATCGAGCATGGCTACTCACGAAATGCGATGTGTTTGGGCCGGCGGGCCGTGGACGAGGGCGCACTCTAGCACAGCACCCTCTTCTATTCAGGAGCCCGGTTAGATCGAAACGATCTAGCTTTATACCTGCAGGAAAGACGATTCAGAACCTGCTCACGAGATAGCGAGCTAGAGCCAGACAAGGCAAAAATGGCCGAGGAAGCGGAGTTTACTGGCTGTAAATGAGCATTCCGAAGCCATTTTTAACGCAGTCTGCGCCGACGCGCAGCAGATCGTGTGCAGGTTCTTAGATTGGGTTTGGGCAATCAATAAACAAATGCTCAATGGCAAAACGTCGCGCCAGATAATCGCCTAAAGCCTGCACGCCATAACGCTCGGTGGCGTGGTGGCCGGCGGCGATAAAGCTGATGCCGTTTTCCCGGGCGCTGTGAAAGGTCTGCTCGGAGGCTTCCCCGGTCAGGTACAGATCAACCCCGGCGGCAATCGCCTGATCGATATAACCCTGACCGCCGCCTGTGCACCAACCGACTCGGCGAATCATCTCTTCGCCTTCAACCAGCAACGGCTCACGACCCAGCACCTGATGTACATGGCGGGCGAAATCGCGCGGGCTCATGGCCTCCGCCAGCGAGCCGATCAGGCCGACGGTACGCGGATTTTCCGGCTCCAGCGGGCCTTCCACCGTAATACCCAGCTGCGCGGCCAGTTGCACGTTATTACCGACCTCGACATGCACATCCAGCGGCAAGTGATAGGCCAGCAGGCTGATGTCGTTGGCCAGCAGGGTCTGCAGGCGACGGCGTTTCATCCCGGTGATGCAGGGGTTTTCGCCCTTCCAGAAGTAGCCGTGGTGCACCAGCAGCACATCGGCTTCGGCCTCGACGGCCGCATCGACCAGCGCCTGGCTGGCAGTCACCCCGCTAACGATGCGCCGCACCTGCGGCCGGCCCTCGACCTGCAGGCCATTGGGGCAGTAATCGCTGATGCGCGCGGCATTCAGGTAGCGGTCGGCTTCTTCTACCAGGGTCGCCAGGGCAATGGCCATAGAGTTTCCTTATCAACAGTTGCGAGGCGCTGCTTTATTCTCAGCGGCTTCTCTATAATGGCGCACCTTAAGGGGCGCACCTGCCCCCGGCAACCCTCAGGATTGGATCGATGTTCAAGTCCCTGCGTTTCCTCGGCTGGCCTCTGCTGGTCGGCGTGCTGTCAGCACTGCTGATCATGCAGTATTTCCCGCAATGGGTCGGCCTGCCGGGACAGGACGTGCACGTGCGCCAGGCACCGATCTATAGCCGCATTCAGGAAGGTCCGGTGTCCTATGCCGATGCGGTAAACACCGCCTCCCCGGCCGTGGCCAACCTGTACTCCACCAAGTTCGTCAACAAAACCGCGCCTCCGCTGTTCGAGGACCCGCAGTTTCGCAAGTTTTTCGGCGACAACCTGCCCAAGCAGCGGCGCATGGAGTCCAGCCTCGGTTCGGCGGTGATCATGAGCCCGGAAGGCTACCTGCTGACCAATAACCACGTGGTGGCCGGCGCCGACCAGATCGTCGTAGCCCTGAAAGACGGCCGTGAAACCCTGGCGCGGCTGATCGGCAGCGACCCGGAAACCGACCTGGCGGTGCTGAAGATCGACCTGCAGGACCTGCCCTTTATCATCCTCGGCCGCTCCGACAATATCCGCATTGGCGACGTCAGCCTGGCTATCGGCAACCCCTTCGGCGTCGGCCAGACCGTCACCATGGGCATTATCAGCGCCACCGGCCGCAACCAGTTGGGTCTCAACACCTACGAAGACTTTATCCAGACCGACGCGGCGATCAACCCCGGCAACTCCGGCGGCGCGCTGGTGGATGCCTACGGCAACCTGGTCGGCATCAACACCGCGATCTTCTCCAAATCCGGCGGCTCGCAAGGCATCGGCTTTGCCATCCCGGTAAAGCTGGCGATGGATGTGATGCAGGCGATTATCGAGCATGGCCAGGTGATTCGCGGCTGGCTGGGTATCGAAGTACAACCGCTGACCCCAGAACTGGCGGAATCCTTCGGCATGGACGGGCGTCCCGGCATCGTCGTTGCGGGCATCTACCGCGACGGCCCGGCGCAGAAGGCCGGCCTGCAACCGGGCGACCTGATCCTCAGCATCGACGGTGAAGCCGCCGGCGATGGCCGCCGCTCGATGAACCAGGTGGCACGCGCCAAGCCAGGCGAGAAGATCCGCATCGATATCCTGCGTAACGGTAAACCGCTGGAACTGACTGCGGAAATCGGCGTAAGGCCACCGGTCAACGGCAGCTAACTCCCTCCCTTTTTCAATTTCAGCAACGCAAGCGATAGCTCTTCTCAACTTTAATGTTATGTTATTACATTAAATTCAGTTGAAGGATGCTATCCCTTGCGCGCCGCCCACGCCCTACTCGCCAGCCTATTGCTTCCCAGCGCCTTTACCAGCGCGGCAGAAAACCCCGTCGAGCTGTCCGCCACCACCGTCACCGCGCGCCAGGAACAGGCGGACGGCCCCGTGCAAGGCTATCGCACCACTCGCTCGGCCAGCGCCACCCGTACCGATACGCCGATTGAGCAGATCGCCCAAAGCATCAGCGTGGTGCCTGCACAGGTGCTCGATGACCTGGGCACCACACGCATCGACCGCGCCCTGGATTTTGCTGGCGGCGTGTCCAGGCAGAACAACTTCGGCGGCCTGACCTTCCTCAACTACAGCGTGCGCGGTTTCACCACCGGCGAGCTGTACAAGAACGGCTTCGCCATCAACCGTGGCAGCTACAGCTCGCCGGACGCTTCCAGCATCGAGCGCATCGAGGTGCTCAAAGGCCCGGCCGCCAGCCTGTATGGCCGTGGTGACCCAGGCGGCATGGTCAATATCGTCAGCAAGAAGCCCCAGGCCGAAGCCTTCAGCCAGCTCAAGGCCAGCGCCGGCAGCTGGGATCGCTACCGCAGCAGCCTGGACGTCAACACCCCGCTGAATGACGACGCCACCCTGCTGTCACGGATCAACCTGGCTGTCGAGGACAACCAGAGTTTTCGCGACCACGTCGGCAGCGAACGGCAGATCGTCAGCCCTTCGCTGAGCTGGCAGCTGAACCCCGACACCCTGCTGCTGATCGAAAGTGAACTCACCCGCACCGAGTCGGTGTTCGACCGTGGCATCCCGGCGGTAAACAACCGCATGGGCGCGGTGAAAGACTCCAGTTTTATGGGCGAACCGAACGACGGCACCATTCGCAACGACAACCAAATGCTGCAGGTCAGCCTTGAGCATTACCTAAATGACAGCTGGAAACTGCGCCTGGCCAACCACTACGCCCAGGGCCGCCTGCAGGGCAACAGCTCCGAGCCGTCGCGCCTGGTCGGCGACACCCTGACGCGCTTCTATCGCCAGCGCAGCTTTGAATGGAACGACAGCATCACCCAGGCCGAGCTGCACGGCAGCTTCAACCTCGGCAGCTGGCAGCACCAGACCCTCGCCGGGCTGGAGTACGAGAACTACCGCAACAGCCAGAAGTACCCGCAAAGCGCGACCACCTTGGGCTACGGCCAGAACATCTACCAACCGCAGTACGGCCAATCCAAGCCGGCCATCGTCAATCCCAACGATTTCTTTGAGCACACCGAGAGCTATGCCCTCAATCTGCAGGATCAGATCAGCTTCAGCGAACGCCTGAGCGGCCTGATCGGCGCACGCTTCGAACGCTTCGAGCAAACCGCACTGAACCGCAACACACGGGTCAGCAACGAGCAGAACAAGGATGTCGCTACCGCCCGCACGGGCCTGCTCTATCAGCTGACGCCGCAGGTCGGGGTATTCGCCAACGCGTCCACCTCGTTCAAGCCCAACAGCATCAGCAGCCAGGGCACGGTGTTCAAACCGGAGAAGGGTCTTGGCTATGAGACCGGGCTCAAGCTCGACCTGCTCGACAGCCGCCTAGGAGCGACCATCGCGCTGTTTCATATCGACAAGGAAAACGTGCTCACCGCCGACCCGGCCAACCCTGGCGACAGCATCGCTGCCGGCAAGGCGCGCAGTCAGGGCCTGGATATGCAGTTCAGCGGCCAGCTCAACGATGCCGTGCGCATCATCGGCGCCTACGCCTATATCGATGCCGAAGTGACCGAAGACAACAGCCTGCCGGTAGGCAGCAAACTGCTCGGCGTCGCCCGCCACAGCGGCAGCCTGCTGACGGTCTACCAGTTTCAGGATGGCCACCTGCGCGGCTCGGATATCGGCGCCGCATTCAACTATGTGGGGGATCGCTCGGGGCAGGCCGGTAGCGACTTCGAATTGCCGGCCTACAGCACCGTCGACCTGCTGGCGCGCTACCAGGCCAGCGATGACCTGAGCATCGGCCTGAACCTCAACAACCTGTTCGACCGCGAGTACTACGAGCGCGCCTTCAACAGCGTCTGGGTCATGCCCGGCGACCCACGCAACCTCAGCCTCAGCCTGACCCTCAATCTCTGACCCACCACTCAAGGAACCCCAGTATGCGTACTGCCAAACCCGCCATGCTCACCGCGCTATTCGCCGCCCTGCTCGCAGGGCAGGTCCAGGCCCACGGTCTGTGGACCGAACAACGCCGCGGCCATATCGAAACCATCTACGGTCACGGTGCGGAAGACAACGCCTTTAAGGCCGAGAAGATCAGCGGCGCCTGGGCCTATGACCGCGCCGGCAAGATGATCCCGGTCACCGTCCAGCGCCTGGAGGATCACGCCCGCCTGCAACCGCTGAAAACCCCGGCGGTGCTCGGCGTAGCCCTGGATAACGGCGCTTGGTCGCTAACCCCGGACAAGCAGTGGATCAATCAGGGCCGCAGTAAAGTGCCGAACTCAACCGAGTCGCTGCACACCTTTAAATACAGCCTGGCGATCTATCAGGAAGGCGCCAAGTTGCCCAAGCTGGATCAGCTGAAGATGGTCATCCTGCCGGAAGTCGACCCACTCAAGGTCGGACCCGGCAAGCCACTAGCGGTGCGTGTGCTGGTGGATGGCCAGCCGGCTGCAGGGGTTGAATTGGTCGGCGATTATCGGGGCGCGCCGCACCAGGTCAGCGCAACCACCGACGCCGAAGGCCGTGCCCAGGTGCTGGTACGCAACGAAGGGCTGAATATCATCAGCGCCGCCATCAGCCTGCCGGTCAAAGGCGACAAGGATATCGAGACGCGCGGCCTATTCACCTCGCTGACCTTCCTCGGCGAAGCGCACCACGAGTAAGGCTTCGCAGATAACAAAAAGCCGGAGCAGTGCTCCGGCTTTTTTACGGCTGCGAATTACAGTCCTTGCAATGCATCCAGCAGCGCCTGGTTCTGCTCCGGCGTGCCGATGGTGATACGCAGGAACTGGGCAATGCGCTGCTGCTTGAAGTGACGCACAATCACGCCCTGCTCACGCAGACCAGCGGCCAGGGTCGCGGCATCCTTGCCTGGGTGGCGAGCGAAAACGAAGTTCGCCGCCGATGGCAACACCTCAAAACCCAGCTTTTCCAGCCCGGCGACCACCGCCTCGCGACTGGCAATCACCTGCCGGCACGTCTGCTCGAAGTAGACCTTGTCCTCGAACGCCGCCGCCGCGCCGGCAATCGCCATGCGGTCCAACGGATAGGAGTTGAAGCTGTTCTTGATCCGCTCCAGCGCTTCGATCAGGTCAGGATGGCCGACCGCGATACCGACCCGCAGCCCGGCCAGCGAGCGCGACTTGGATAAAGTCTGGCTGACCAGCAGGTTGGGGTATTTATCCACCAGGCTGATCGCCGTCTCGCCGCCGAAATCGATATAGGCCTCATCGACCAGCACCACGGTGTTCGGGTTGTCCTTGAGCATGCGCTCGATGGCATCCAGCGCCAGAGGGCAGCCAGTCGGTGCGTTCGGGTTGGGGAAAATAATGCCGCCGTTGGGCCGCGCGTAATCTTCCACGCGAATCTGGAACTGCTCATCCAACGGCACCTGCACGAAGTCGATGCCATACAGACCGCAATACACCGGATAGAAGCTGTAGCTGATATCCGGAAACAGCAGCGGTTGATCGTGCTGGAACAGGCCGTGGAAGGCGTGCGCCAGCACCTCGTCGGAACCGTTGCCGACAAACACCTGGACGGTCTGCACGCCGTAATAGTCAGCCACCGCCTGCTTCAGACGGTCGCTATTGGGGTCCGGGTACAGCCGCAGGTTGTCGTTAAGCTCAGCCTGCATGGCGGCGATCGCCTTGGGCGACGGGCCATAGGGGTTTTCGTTGGTGTTGAGCTTGACCAGCTTGGCCAGTTTCGGCTGCTCACCCGGTACATAAGGCACCAGGTCTTTGACGAAGGGGCTCCAGAATTTGCTCATCTGCCCTTCTCTCCTCGAATTTGATCTTGGGTGAGGCGCGCGGGGCGCGCCCTAAAAATTCAGTTCTTGATGCGGTATTCGGCGCTACGGGCGTGGGCGGTCAGCGACTCGCCACGAGCCAGCACGCTGGCAACCTTGCCCAGCTCCGACGCACCCTCGGCCGAACAATGGATGATCGACGAGCGCTTCTGGAAGTCATACACCCCCAGCGGCGAGGAATAGCGCGCGGTGCCGGAGGTCGGCAGCACGTGGTTGGGGCCTGCGCAGTAATCGCCCAGTGCCTCGGCGGTGTAGCGGCCCATAAAGATCGCGCCGGCATGGCGGATCAGCGGCAGGTATTCCTCGGGGTTTTCCACCGACAATTCCAGGTGCTCCGGGGCAATGCGGTTAGCCACTTCAATGGCCTGGGCCATATCGGCCACCAGAATCAGCGCACCGCGCCCCTCAAGCGAGGTGCGAGCAATCGTCTCGCGCTCCAGGGTAGGCAGCAGCTTGGCGATGCTCTCGGCGACGCGATCAAGGAAGGCCGCATCCGGGCTGACCAGGATCGACTGGGCGTCTTCGTCGTGTTCGGCCTGGGAGAACAGGTCCATGGCGATCCAGTCCGGATCGGTCTGGCCGTCACACACCACCAGAATTTCCGAAGGACCGGCGATCATGTCGATACCAACTTTGCCGAATACATGGCGCTTGGCGGTGGCGACATAGATATTGCCGGGGCCGACGATCTTATCCACCGGCGGCACGCTCTCGGTGCCATAGGCCAACGCGGCCACGGCCTGGGCGCCGCCAATGGTGAATACCCGGTCAACCCCAGCAATACAGGCGGCAGCCAGCACCAGCTCATTGATTTCGCCACGCGGGGTTGGCACCACCATCACCACTTCCGGCACGCCAGCGACCTTGGCCGGGATGGCGTTCATCAGCACCGAGGATGGGTACGAGGCCTTGCCGCCCGGCACATACAAGCCAGCGCGATCCAGTGGGGTGACCTTCTGCCCCAGCACCGTGCCGTCGGCTTCGGTGTAGGTCCAGGAGTCCTGCTTCTGCCGCTCGTGGTAGCTGCGCACACGCTCGGCGGCTTTTTCCAAGGCGCTGCGTTGCTCCGGGGTGATGCGGGTCAGGGCCAGTTCCAGACGCTCGCGCGGCAGGATCAGGTCCGCCATGGAGGCGACATCCAGGCCGTCGAACTGCTTGGTGAACTCGACCAATGCCGCATCGCCACGCTCACGCACCGCCTTGATGATGTCCAGCACGCGATGGTTGACCGCATCATCCGAGACACTTTCCCAGCTCAGCAGATGATCCAGATGCTGGGCAAAGTCCTGGTCAGCGGCATTGAGTCGGCGGATAGCGATAGGAGCGGTCATAGCGGGCCTCTTAGATTGGCAAATGCTCAAGCGCCCGTAGAGTAACAACCACTCCGCGCGGGCACCTGAGAATTTTGGCTATAACGCGGATAGGCTAGGCCGCACTGGGCGGCCATCAGACTCAGCGTGGATGTCGCGCTTCGACCGCATCGCGCAGGGTGTCGATCAACGCCTGAATGCGCGCGTGCTGCATCTTCATCGACGCCTTGTTGACGATCAGCCGCGAGCTGATCATGGCGATCAGCTCCTGGGCTTCCAGACCGTTGGCGCGCAGGGTGTTGCCGGTGTCGACCACGTCGATGATCTTGTCAGCAAGTCCCACCAGCGGTGCCAGCTCCATCGAGCCGTACAGCTTGATGATGTCGACCTGACGGCCCTGCTCGGCGTAATACCGCTTGGCCACGTTGACGAACTTGGTGGCCACACGCAGCCGCCCCTTGGGCTCGGGCGCGCCGACGGCACCGGCAGTCATCAGCTTGCACTGGGCAATACGCAGGTCCAGCGGCTCGTACAAGCCCTGGCCGCCGTACTCCATCAGCACGTCCTTGCCAGCCACGCCGAGATCGGCCGCGCCGTGTTCAACATAAGTCGGCACGTCGGTGGCACGCACGATCAGCAGGCGCACATCGTCCAGCGTGGTGGGGATGATCAGCTTGCGGCTTTTGTCCGGGTTCTCGGTCGGCTCGATGCCCGCCGCTGCCAGCAGCGGCAGGGTGTCATCGAGAATCCGGCCTTTGGAAAGGGCAATAGTCAGCATGGCATCAACCCGGAATACGGCGGATTTTGGCACCCAGCATCTGCAGTTTTTCTTCGATGCACTCGTAACCACGGTCGATGTGGTAAATGCGATCGATCAGGGTGTCGCCATCGGCAACCAGCGCCGAAATCACCAGGCTGGCAGACGCACGCAGATCGGTGGCCATGACTGGCGCGCCCTTGAGCGTTTCAACGCCAGTGACGATGGCGGTGTTGCCTTCGACCTGGATCTGCGCGCCCATGCGGATCATTTCATGCACATGCATAAAGCGGTTTTCGAACACGGTTTCGATCACCGTGCCGGTGCCCTCGGCAATCGCATTGAGGGCAATAAACTGCGCCTGCATATCGGTGGGGAACGCAGGGTACGGCGCGGTGCGCAGGTTGACGGCTTTCGGCCGCTTGCCGTGCATGTTCAGCTCGATCCAGTCGTTGCCACAGGTGATTTCCGCACCGGCTTCCTGCAGCTTGGACAGAACCGCTTCCAGGGTGGTCGGATCGGTGTCCTTAACCTTGACCCGGCCGCCCGTAACAGCTGCAGCCACCAGGTAGGTGCCGGTTTCGATACGGTCAGGCATCACGCTGAAGCGCGCGCCGTGCAGGCGCTCAACACCATCAATGGTGATGGTGTCTGTGCCGGCACCGCTGATTTTCGCGCCCATGGCGATCAGGCAGTTGGCCAGGTCGACCACTTCCGGCTCGCGCGCGGCGTTTTCCAGCACGCTACGGCCTTTGGCCAGAGTCGCGGCCATCATGATGTTTTCAGTACCGGTCACGCTGACGGTATCGAAGAAGAAGTGCGCGCCACGCAGACCGCCTTCCGGCGCCTTGGCCTTGATGTAACCGGCTTCGACATCGATGATCGCGCCCATGGCTTCGAGGCCACGAATGTGCAGGTCAACCGGACGCGAGCCGATGGCGCAACCACCCGGCAGAGCCACTTCGGCATAACCGAAGCGCGCGACCATCGGGCCGAGCACCAGGATCGATGCACGCATGGTTTTCACCAGCTCATAGGGTGCAACCAGGGTCTTGATCGCCCGTGCGTCGACTTCCACGCTGAGCTTCTCGTCGATGATCGGCTCGATACCCATGCGACCGAACAGCTCGATCATGGTGGTGATGTCGTGCAGGTGCGGCAGGTTGCAGATGGTGACAGGCGCGTCACCGAGCAGGGTGGCGGCGAGAATCGGCAGGGCAGAGTTCTTCGCCCCGGAAATGCGGATTTCGCCATCAAGGCGCACACCGCCGGTAATAATCAGTTTGTCCATGACTCTCTCGGTTTAGGAGCGCGCGGCCCAATCGGCACGGCTATAGAATTTCATACTCACGGCGTGGATGCTGCCATCAGCGATCCAGGCATTGAGGTGAGCGTAGATCTGCTGCTGACGCTTGACCGGGCTAAGAGCGGCCAGCTCGTCACTGATCAGGTTCAGCTGAAAGTTGCAGCCTTCGCCTTCGACTTCCACTTGGGTATCCGGCAATTTAGCCTCAAGGAGACTCTTTACTTCTAAGGCTTGCATGCTCAACCTCGATCAATGCATGAATAAACGACTGCCGAGCAGACGCTCGCGGGCCGAGCATCATACAAAAAAGCCCCCCGCCTGCGAACCCCGCATTACCGCCAGCCGACCGAAGCCCTGCTCAGGCTTGCAGCGGAAGAATCTCCAGCAGACCGCAGACTCCAGCGATTTCACGCATATCCTTGGGCAGGTTGCTCACACTCAGGGTCTTGCCGAACGCACTGGCGTCACGCATAAACGCCAGCAACAGCGACAGGCCGACGCTGCTGGACCTCTCAACACCAGCGCAATCAAGCACGCAAGCAGCCGCCGGGCTGACCTTGAGAAGGCGCGCACCTTGCTCACGCAGCGCCGGGGCATTTAGGTAATCGAGCACGCCGACCAGGCTGAAAACGCCGGGCGACGCCTCGCTGATGCTGGCCTGACTCACGATGCATTCGCCCCCTGACGGGCTTTGGCAACGGTCTCGGTCCAGTTGTCGATGACCTTGTCCAGGTCATTGCGATTGTCCTGCATGGCCTGGGCGAACTGGTCACGGAACAGCTTGCCGACGTTGATGCCGTTGATGATCACGTTGCGCATCTTCCAGGTGCCATCGAGGCTGACCATGGTGTAGGACAGCGGGTAGACCGTGCCCTTGCCGTCCCTGATTTCCATATTAACTGCTGTACGCTCTGGGTCCTGCTGCCCCGCAACTGGTAGGACGCGAATATCCTGGTTGTTGTATTCGAGCAGGGCATTACCATAGAACTGCATCAGGCTGCGCTTGAAGTTTTCCTGAAAGCGCTGCATCTGCTCAGGCGAGGCCTGGCGCGAGTAGCGCACAGTCATCACGCCACGAGACATACCATCAGCATCCACAACCGGGCCGAGAATGTTGTTCAGGGCGTTGTAAAACGCGCCCGGATCGGTGCGGTACTGCTCTTTGTTGGCTTTGAGGTCGGCCAGTAGCGTGGTGGTGGTCTGCTGCACCACTTCATGGGCCGCCGGAGCCGCAAGCAACGGTAGGGACATGGCGGCCAGGCAAATAAACAAACCGTTACGCAGCGTTTTGAACATGTTCAGCACCTCTATTAATTAGCCTGGTCTTTATTGACCGAATTGAGCAGAAACTTGCCAATCAGGTCTTCCAGTACCAATGACGACTGCGTGTCGTGAATGGTGCCGCCATCGCGCAGCACTTCTTCTTCGCCGCCCACGCTAAGCCCAATGTATTTCTCGCCCAGCAGGCCCGCAGTCAGAATCGACGCGGTGGAATCTGCTGGCAGATTATCCACAGCATCATCCAAGACCATAGTGACGCGCCCCATATAGCTGTTGCGATCCAAATCGATGGCGGTGACCTTGCCGATTGTCACACCGGCCATGGTCACTTTCGATCTGACCGTCAAACCGGCGATATTCTCAAAGTGCGCGTACACCTTGTAGGTATTGTCGCTGCTGCCGACAGTCAGGCCGCTGACGCGCAAGGCCAGCAGCAACAAGGCCAACAACCCGGCCAACAGGAACAAGCCGACACCAATTTCCAGCGTGCGGTTCTGCATCAGAAATCTCCAAACATCAAAGCGGTCAGAATAAAGTCCAGCCCCAATACGGCGAGCGAGGCGTACACCACGGTTTTCGTGGTGGCACGACTAATCCCTTCCGAAGTCGGCTCACAGTCATAGCCCTGGAACACGGCGATCCAAGTCACGACAAACGCAAAGACCACGCTCTTGATCACACCATTGAGCACATCTTCGCGAAACGAAACACTGCTTTGCATATTGGCCCAGAACGAGCCTTCATAAACCCCCAGCCAGTCGACGGCGACCATAGCGCCGCCCCAGATACCGACCACGCTGAAGATCATTGCCAGCAACGGCATCGAGATAAAACCTGCCCACAGCCGCGGCGCGACAATATATTTGAGCGGGTCAACGCCGATCATCGCCAGGCTCGACAACTGCTCGGTGGATTTCATATTGCCGATTTCCGCAGTCAACGCCGAACCGGCACGGCCAGCAAACAGCAAGGCGGTGACCACCGGCCCCAGCTCACGTAGCAGAGTCAGGGCAACCATCTGCCCAACCGCCTGTTCGGAGCCGTATTTGGCCAGAATGCTGAAGCCCTGCAGCGACAGCACCATGCCAATAAAGATGCCGGATACGACGATGATGGCCAGGGACATCACCCCAACCGAATACAGTTGCTTGATCAGTAGCTGAAAGCTGTTACCGGTCGAGCCACGGCCAAACAGCGCGCGCAGCAGAAACAGCCCCGAGCGCCCCAGCGTGGCCACCACATCAATACCGGCGCGCCCGAACAGGCGCACCCGCTCGAGCACAGATGTCTTGCGCATCAGCGCCCCCCCAGAAGATCGTCGCGGTAATTGGCCGCAGGAAAGTGAAACGGTACCGGGCCATCCGGAATGCCCTGCATAAACTGACGCACGCGCGGGTTATCCGAATCCATCAACTCGGCCGGCGTACCCTGCCCCAGCACCTGAGTGTCACCCACGACATAGATGTAGTCGGCAATGCTCGCGGTTTCTGCCAGGTCATGGGACACCACAATGCTGGTGATCCCCAGCGCATCGCTGAGCAGGCGAATCAGACGCACCAGAACACCCATGGCAATCGGGTCCTGGCCGACGAAAGGTTCGTCATACATGAGTATTTGCGGGTCCAGGGCAATCGCCCGGGCCAATGCCACACGACGCTTCATGCCGCCCGACAGCTCGTCCGGCATCAGCTCTAAGGCGCCACGCAGCCCCACCGCCTGCAACTTCATCAGCACGATGTCGCGAATCATTTCTTCCGGCAGCTTGGTGTGCACCCGCAGCGGAAAGGCAACGTTCTCGAACACGTCCAGGTCGGTAAACAGCGCACCACTCTGGAACAGCACGCCCATCTGCTTGCGCATGTCGAACAGTTCGCTGCGCGACAGCGTCGGCAAATCCAAGCCATTGACCCAGACTTCACCCTGGCTCGGCTTGAGTTCGGCAGCGATCAGGCGCAGCAGCGTGGTTTTGCCACAGCCAGACGGCCCCATAATCCCGGTGACCTTGCCACGGGGAATGCGGATATCGATGTTTTGGAAAATATCCCGCTCGCCGCGTTTAAAGCTGACGTTCTTCAGCTCAACCGCATACGGGTTCTCGGCGCTCATCTGGACTCCTTGCTCAACGCTTGCCTGACTGACGTACCGCCCTGAACAAAGGGCACTACTGGTCGTCGAACGTACCGAAAATGGCCGCGAACTATACCATCGCGGCATTCCTCGCCCAAGACTGAAGGTGTTGCCGAAGATAAGCGCCGCACAGTTCCTGCAACCAACTCGCCACTGGAAACACTGGGCAGGCGCACCTTTACCGTTATAATCGGCAGCTTTTAGCCCGTACGCCGCAGAGAAGTCATGAGCCAGTCAACCGATCTGATCCAGTCAGCACAGCGCACCATCCGCCTGGAGCTCGAAGCCATCCAGGATCTGCTGGCGCGCATCAACGGTGATTTCGTACGTGCCTGTGAGTTGATTCTCGCCAGCAAAGGCCGTGTGGTCGTGGTCGGCATGGGCAAATCCGGCCACGTCGGCAACAAGATTGCCGCCACCCTGGCCAGCACCGGCACCACGGCTTTCTTTGTCCACCCGGCCGAAGCGAGCCATGGCGATATGGGTATGATCACCCGCGATGACGTAGTGCTGGCCCTGTCCAATTCGGGCTCCACCGCAGAAATCGTTACCCTGCTGCCACTGATCAAACGCCTCGGCATCCGCCTGATCAGCATGACCGGCAACCCGGAATCACCGCTGGCCAAGGCCGCCGAAGTCAACCTGGACGCCCGCGTATCCCAGGAAGCCTGTCCGTTGAACCTGGCCCCAACCTCTTCCACCACGGTATCCCTGGTACTCGGCGACGCCCTGGCTATTGCCCTGTTGGAAGCCCGCGGCTTTACCGCCGAAGATTTCGCTTTCTCTCACCCGGGCGGCGCATTGGGCCGACGCCTGCTGCTCAAGGTGGAAAACGTTATGCACGCCGGCGACAGCTTGCCGCACGTCAAACGCGGCACCTCGCTGCGCGACGCGCTGCTAGAAATGACTCAGAAAGGCCTGGGCATGACCGTGGTAACCGAGAGCGACGGCCGCCTGGCCGGGATCTTCACCGACGGCGATTTGCGCCGCACCCTGGACCGCAACATCGACGTACGCCAATCCATTATCGATGACGTAATGACCGCCAAAGGCAAGACCGCGCGCGCGGAAATGCTCGCGGCAGAGGCTTTGAAAATCATGGAAGACCACAAGATCAGCTCGCTGGTGGTGATCGACGACAACGACCTGCCCATCGGCGCGCTGAACATGCACGATCTGCTCCGCGCCGGGGTGATGTGATGAGCATCAACGTAATCAACCCAGACCTGCTACAACGCGCCAAAGCCGTCAAACTGGCCATTTTCGACGTCGACGGCGTACTCACCGACGGCAAGCTGTACTTTCTGGTCGACGGCAGCGAATTCAAAACCTTCAACACCCTGGACGGCCATGGCATCAAGATGCTGATCAACTCCGGTGTGCGCACCGCCATTATCAGCGGCCGCAAAACCCCAGTGGTCGAGCGCCGGGCGCAGAACCTGGGGATTCAACACCTGTACCAGGGCCGGGAAGACAAGCTGGTAGTTCTTGATGAGCTGCTCGGCGAACTGGGCCTAGACTATGCCCAGGTCGCATACCTCGGTGACGACCTGCCCGATCTGCCGGTGATCCGCCGCGTAGGCCTGGGCATGGCAGTCGCCAGCGCCGACGGCTTTGTTCGCCAACATGCCCACGGGATTACCCGTGCTCGCGGTGGCGAAGGCGCCGCACGTGAGTTCTGCGAACTGATCATGCACGCCCAAGGCACCCTTGAAGCCGCTCAAGCCGCTTACCTATAGGCCAACCATGCCCCGCAAGTTATTCAATATTGCTCTGTTCGCCGTTGTCGCCCTGCTGGTGGCGGCGCTCGGCTACTGGAACCTCAGCCCGGACAGCTTTAACGAGCAATCCGGCACAGGCGAGGCCGATAACGCCATCGACTTTTACGCCACCAACACCTACACCGTGCAATACCAGGCCGACGGCAAGCTGCACTACGAGCTGACCGCCGACAAGGTCGAACACGTCAAGGCCAGTGACATCACCCTGATGACCGGCCCGAACATGAACCTGTTCCGCGGCACCGAGCTGCCTTGGAAAGTCCGTAGTGAGCGCGGTGAAGTATCGCCAGGCGGCGTTGAGGTCGAACTGATCGACAAGGTGCGCGTCGAGCGTACCGACGCCAAAGGCCGCCCGACCATCCTCACCACCAGCCGCCTGACCGTATTCCCCGAGAAGGAATATGCGCAGACTCAGCAAGCCGTTAGAATCGACGCGGCCAATGGGGTGACCACGGCACAAGGAATGAAAGCGTACATGAATGACGGCAGGATGCTCCTGCTGTCCAACGTAAGAGGTCAGCATGAGGCTCGTTAACACCCTCCCCCTACTACTCAGCCTCAGCGCCGCACTCGGAAGTGTCAGCGCCTGGGCCCTGCCATCCGACCGCGAACAGCCGATCCGTATCCAGGCTGACAGCGCGGAACTCGATGACAAACAAGGCGTTGCCGTTTATCGCGGCGACGTAGTCATCACCCAGGGCACCATGAAGGTCACCGGCGACACCGTGACCATCACCCAGAATGCCCAGGGCGATGTCGAGGTATTTACCTCGGTCGGCAAGCCGGCCTACTACGAGCAACTGCCGTCAGCCGACAAGCAGATCGTCAAGGCCTATGGTCTGACCATCCAGTACTTTATGGCCAACGAGCGTGTGGTACTGATCGACCAGGCCAAGGTGATTCAGGAAGGCAACACCTTCGAAGGCGAGAAAATCGTCTATGACACCCAGCGCCAGATCGTCAACGCCGGCCGCGCCACAGGCACCAACGTCACTGCGCCACGTCCGCGCATCGACATGGTGATCCAGCCGAAGAACAAACCAGCCGACCAGCAGGCGCAGTAATAATGGCCACATTGAAAGCCCAACACCTGGCCAAGAGCTACAAAGGCCGCCAGGTCGTGCGCGACGTCAGCCTGAGCATCGACAGCGGGCAGATCGTCGGCCTGCTTGGCCCCAACGGGGCCGGCAAGACCACCTGCTTCTACATGATCGTCGGCTTGGTCCAGGCCGATCAGGGCCGCGTGATGATCGATGATCTCGACGTCAGCCATCAGCCCATGCATGGCCGCGCCCGCGCCGGAATCGGCTATCTGCCGCAGGAAGCCTCGATTTTCCGCAAGCTCAGCGTAGCCGACAACATCATGGCCATCCTGGAAACCCGCAAAGACCTCGACGGCGCTGCTCGCCGCAAGGAGCTTGAGGGCCTGCTGCAGGAATTCCATATCAGCCATATCCGCGACAACCTCGGCATGAGCCTGTCCGGTGGTGAGCGCCGCCGCGTGGAAATTGCCCGCGCCCTGGCAACCAACCCCAAGTTCATCCTGCTCGACGAACCGTTCGCCGGCGTTGACCCAATTTCCGTGGGCGACATCAAACAGATCATCCATCACCTCAAAGCCAAAGGCATCGGTGTATTGATCACCGACCACAACGTGCGCGAGACCCTGGATATTTGCGAAACCGCCTATATCGTCAGCGATGGCCAACTGATCGCCGAGGGTGATGCCGAGACCATTCTGGCCAACCAGACAGTGAAAGAAGTTTACCTGGGGCATGAGTTCCGGCTGTAACCACAGCTTTTCTCAAGCCGACTGCAGCCAAGGCTAGGCAAAACCCTTAAAGTCAGGCATATAATTTGCTTCCTAGTGGCGCTTTTTGAAAACGCCCTGTAGTGGATTGCGCACAGACGCCGGTAAATAAGGTCTGCAATGAAACCATCGCTAGTCCTGAGAATGGGCCAGCAGCTGACGATGACACCGCAGCTGCAACAGGCCATCCGCCTGCTCCAACTGTCGACCCTGGATCTGCAACAAGAGATCCAGGAGGCCTTGGAGTCCAACCCGATGCTCGAACGCCAGGAAGATGGCGATGATTTCGACAATTCGGACCCTATGGCCGATGGCGCAGAAAGCGCCAGCCCCAGCGAACAGCCCGAAGCGCCCTATCAGGAAACCAACTACCAGGAAGCCACGCAGACCGTGGACAACCTGGAAGAAGGCGATTGGGGCGAGCGCATTCCCAATGAGCTGCCCGTCGATACCGCCTGGGAAGATATCTACCAGACCAGCGCCAGCAGCCTGCCGAGCAGTACTAACGATGACGACGAGTGGGATTTCACCACCCGCACTTCCAGCGGCGAGAGCCTGCAAAGCCACCTGCTTTGGCAGCTCAATCTGGCCCCGATGTCGGACAAGGATCGCCTGATCGGCGTCACCCTGATCGACTGCATCAACCAACAGGGCTATCTGGAAGAAACCCTGGAAGAGGTGGTCGAAGCCTTCGACCCGGAACTGGACATCGAGCTCGACGAAGTCGAAGCCGTGCTGCACCGCATCCAGCAGTTCGAGCCTACCGGTATCGCCGCGCGCAACCTGGGCGAGTGCCTGCTCCTGCAACTGCGTCAGCTGCCGGCGAAAACCCCATGGCTGAGCGAAGCCCAGCGCCTGGCCAGTGACTACCTCGACCTGCTTGGCAGCCGCGACTACAGCCAGCTGATGCGCCGCATGAAGCTCAAGGAAGATGAGCTGCGCCAGGTTATCGACCTGATCCAGAGCCTCAACCCACGCCCTGGCTCACAGATCGAATCCAGCGAGCCGGAATACGTGGTACCCGATGTAATCGTGCGCAAACACAACGAGCGCTGGCTGGTCGAGCTGAACCAGGAAGCCATGCCGCGCCTGCGGGTCAACGCGCAATACGCCGGTTTTGTGAAGCGCGCCGACTCCAGCGCCGACAACACCTTTATGCGTAACCAGCTGCAAGAAGCGCGCTGGTTTATCAAAAGCCTGCAAAGCCGCAACGAAACCCTGATGAAGGTTGCCACGCAGATCGTCGAACATCAGCGCGGTTTCCTCGATTATGGCGACGAGGCCATGAAACCCCTGGTGCTGCACGATATTGCCGAAGCGGTGGGGATGCACGAATCGACCATCTCGCGGGTGACCACACAGAAATTCATGCACACTCCACGTGGCATTTACGAGCTGAAATACTTCTTCTCAAGCCATGTCAGCACCTCCGAAGGCGGTGAATGCTCGTCCACCGCGATCCGCGCCATCATCAAAAAACTGGTCGCGGCGGAAAATGCGAAAAAGCCGTTGAGTGACAGCAAGATCGCTGGTTTACTGGAAGCACAAGGCATTCAAGTCGCTCGCCGCACGGTCGCCAAGTACCGTGAATCCCTCGGAATAGCGCCTTCCAGTGAGCGCAAACGATTGATCTAAGGCGGCATGAAGAAGGAAGACGACGACCCACACAGAACACACCTAGGCCTCGCCTTTTCGCAAAAGCAGCCATACTGCCAACAAGCAATCAGCGACCGTGCCAGGCTCGTTTTGTCAGAGTCTTCCACGCCACAGTGTTCCGGCGGCAGGCCTCTCGCCTGCCTCTTACACACGGCAACAAGGAGAAAGCGGTATGCAAGTCAACATCAGTGGACACCAGCTGGATGTGACCGACGCCCTGCGCGACTACATCGCCGAAAAACTCGGCCGATTAGAGCGCCACTTCGACAAGATTACCAACGTGCAAGTCACCATGGAGGTCGAGAAGCTCAAACAGAAAATCGAAGCGACCCTGCACATTGCTGGCGGTGAAGTCGTCGCCAATGCCGAACATGAAGACATGTACGCAGCCATCGATTTACTGACTGATAAACTCGACCGACAACTCATCAAACACAAGGAAAAACAGCTCGAACGTCAACAGGGCGCTATGGCCCGCTGACATCGTCTATCTCCTATGATCCGACTTGAAACTATCCTGACCCCCGGCCGTTCTTTAGTGAACGTGCCGGGCGGCAGCAAAAAACGTGTCCTCGAACAGATTGCCAACCTGGTGGCCCGTGAGCTGCCTGACTTGGACGGCCAAGACATCTTCGAAAGCCTGATTGCCCGGGAAAAACTCGGGTCGACCGGTTTCGGCAATGGCATTGCCATTCCGCACTGTCGCCTGCCGGGTTGTACCGCGCCGATCAGCGCCTTGCTGCGCCTGGACTCCGCCGTAGACTTCGACGCCATCGACGGCGCGCCAGTGGACCTGCTGTTTGTCCTGCTGGTGCCCGAAGCTGCCACCGACGCTCACCTGGAACTGCTCCGGCAGATCGCTAGCATGCTCGACCGCAGCGATGTGCGCGCCAGCCTGCGCCAAGCCGAGAGCAGCGAAGCCCTGTATCAGGTGGTAGTGGACGTACAAAGCCAACTCAACCGAGCCTGAGCATGCGCCTGATCATCGTTAGCGGTCGCTCCGGCTCCGGGAAGAGCACCGCCCTCGATGTGCTTGAGGACAACGGCTTCTACTGCATCGACAACCTGCCTGCCGGCTTGCTGCCTGAACTGGCCGAGCGTGCCCTGTTGCACACCGAACTGCTGCATCCGCAGGTCGCGGTGTCGATTGATGCACGCAACCTGCCGAGCCACCTCAAGCGCTTTCCCGAGCTGCTTGAAGAAGTCCGCGCACGGCACATCAAGTGCGATGTGATCTACCTGGATGCCGACGAAGAAACCCTGCTCAAGCGCTTCTCGGAAACCCGTCGACGCCATCCGCTGACCAACGAGAGTCGCTCACTGGCTGAAGCCATCGCCGATGAAGCGCTGCTGCTCGGGCCGATCATTGACCTGGCCGACCTGAAGATCGACACCACTCACCTCAACCTGTATCAGCTGCGCGACAGCCTCAAACTGCGCCTGCTTAACCAGCCCGAGCCGGGTACCGCGTTTCTGGTCGAGTCCTTTGGTTTCAAGCGCGGCATGCCGGTGGATGCTGATCTGGTCTTCGATGTGCGCTGCCTGCCCAACCCCTACTGGAAACCGGACTTGCGCGACTTCTCCGGCCTCGACCAGCCGGTAGTTGACTACCTCTCGGCCCAGGCCGATGTAGAAGACATGTACCAGGACATCCTCGCTTACCTGACCAAATGGCTACCACGCTTTGCCGCCAGCAACCGCGCCTATGTCACGGTGGCGATTGGCTGTACCGGCGGCCATCACCGCTCGGTGTACCTGGCCAACCGCCTAGGTGAAACCCTCAAACCCATCCTGAAAAACGTTCAGACTCGCCACCGCGACCTCAGTTAAGGAATTGCCGCGATGCCCGCCTGCGAAATCACCATTATCAACAAGCTTGGCCTGCACGCCCGCGCTGCGGCCAAGTTTGTCGGCGTCGCCGGGCGTTTCCCCTGCCAGGTCAGGGTTGGCCGCAGCGCGGAGAGCCTAGTCGACGGCAAGAGCATCATGGCGGTGATGATGCTCGCCGCCGGTAAAGGCACTGCCGTACACCTGCACACCGAAGGCGAGCAGGACACCGAAGCCTTGCAGGCCCTGAGCGAGCTGATCAACAACTACTTCGACGAAGGCGAGTAAAACCGTAGGCAATAAAAAATGTCCGGGAGACATTTTTAACGTCGCGTAGCGACGGCCCGTAGGGTTGCCGCCATGGATGGCAGGCAATAAAAAGGGGCTGAACGCTTAAGCGACAGCCCCTTTTTTCATACAAGCGGAATCAACTACCCGCCACCGTCATGCGCTCGATCAGCACCGAACCGGTGCGGATATTGCTGCGCAGCTCCAGATCATTACCGACTGCAACAATCTGCTTGAACATGTCGCGCATATTCCCGGCGATGGTCACTTCCTGCACCGGAAACTGGATCTCGCCGTTCTCCACCCAGTAACCACCGGCACCGCGCGAATAGTCACCGGTGACCATATTCAGGCCCTGGCCCATAAGCTCGGTGACCAGCAGGCCACGCCCCATACGCTTGAGCAGCGCCTTCTGGTCTTCATCGCCATGGCTGACAAACAGGTTATGCACGCCGCCGGAGTTGGCGGTGCTGGGCATGCCTAGCTTGCGACCAGAATAGGTGCCGAGCACGTAGGACAACAGCTCGCCGCGCTCGACAAAGGATTTGGCGTAAGTCGCCAGACCGTCACCATCGAAGGCAGCACTGCCCAAGGCACGCGGGATATGCGGGCGCTCATCGATCTTCAGCCACTCGGGGAACAGCTGTTGGCCGAGGGAGCCCTCGAGAAACGATGACTTGCGGTACAGATTGCCGCCGGAAATAGCCGCCAGGAAGCTGCCAAACAAACCGGTGGCCAACTCGGCGGCGAACAGCACCGGCACTTCGCAGGTTGGCACTGGACGCGCACCCAAACGGCTTACCGCCCGTTCGGCGGCGCGGCGACCGATGCTGCCGGCATCGGCCAGCAACTCGCCCTGGCGATTAACGTCGTACCAGTAGTCGCGCTGCATCTGCCCGCCGTCTTCGGCGATCATCACGCAGCTCAGGCTGTGCCGCGTGCTGGCGTAACCGCTGATAAAGCCATGGCTGTTGCCATAAACCCGGCAACCCTGATGGGTATTGAGCGTAGTGCCATCGGCATTCTTGATCCGCTGATCTGCGGCAAAGGCCGCGGCCTCGCAGCTCAAGGCCTGCTCGATGGCCTGTTCGGGGGTGATCGACCAGGCATGGTAGAGATCCAGCTGCGGCAGCTCACGAGCCATCAGCGCGGCATCGGCCAACCCGGCGCACTCATCTTCGGACGCATGCTTGGCAATCGCCAGGGCCGCCGCGACGGTTTCGCGAATCGCCGCTTCGCCGCTGGCAGAGGTGCTGGCCGACCCCTTGCGCTGACCGACATACAGGGTGATACCGAAACCCTGGTCGCGGTTGAACTCGACCGTTTCCACTTCACCCTGACGCACCGTGGTGGACAAGCCCTGCTCCACCGATACCGCCACCTCGCAGGCACTCGCACCCTGCTTTCTGGCCTCGGCAATAATCTGCTCCACCTGCGCCTGCAAATGCGGCACAGCCTGGGGGCCGACGATGTCTACTGCACTCATAAGAACTCCTGAACGATAAGCGGCAAACGCGGCCACACAGGCCAGACGCTTACAGCTGGAAACTTGCTGCTATCATGTCGGCGTTTTCCACTGGACCGCCACCATGTCTGAATACCTTGACGACTTCTCCGGCGAGAAGAGCAAAACCCAGGTCAAGCGCGAGTTTCATGCGCTACAAGATCTGGGGCAACGCCTGACTACCCTGAAACTCGATCTGCTGAACAAGCTGCCGCTGACCGACGAGCTGCGCCGCGCGCTGGCCGAAGCGCCCAAGCACACTGCCAATGCCGCGAAGAAGCGCCATGTGCAGTTTATCGGCCGTTTGATGCGCGATCAGGACATCCCCGCCATCCTGACCCTGCTCGACCAGCTGGATGCCTCCACCCGCCAGTACAACGAACGCTTTCATAACCTGGAGCGTTGGCGCGACCGCTTGCTCAACGGCGACGACGACACCCTGGAAAAATTTGTCGTCGAATACCCCGACGCCGACCGCCAGCACCTGCGCCAGCTGATCCGTCAGGGCCAGCACGAACTGGCGCAGAACAAAGCGCCTGCCGCATCCCGCAAAATCTTCAAATACATCCGCGAGCTGGACGAAAGCCAGCGCGGCTTGCGTTAAACCAGTACATCGATTGGGCTGCGCAACGCTCAACCCAATCGACGCTTTTTAGCTACCCGTCCCGCCCACAGTAATCGCATCGATCTTCAGCGTCGGCTGACCCACGCCAACCGGCACCGACTGGCCGTCCTTGCCGCAGGTACCGACGCCGCTGTCCAACGCCAGGTCGTTACCGACCATCGAAACCTTGCTCATGGCTTCCGGGCCATTGCCGATCAGGGTTGCGCCTTTGACCGGGGCGGTGATCTTGCCGTCCTCGATCAAGTAAGCCTCGCTGGTAGAAAACACGAACTTGCCGCTGGTGATATCGACCTGACCGCCGCCGAGGTTGGCGCAGTAGATGCCTTTCTTTACCGAGCGGATGATTTCTTCCGGGTCGCTTTCGCCGGCCAGCATGTAGGTATTGGTCATGCGCGGCATCGGCAGGTGCGCGTAGGACTCACGGCGACCATTGCCGGTGCAGGCCACGCCCATCAGGCGGGCATTCAGCTTGTCCTGCATATAGCCCTTGAGCACGCCGTTCTCGATCAGCGTGGTGCACTGGGTCTGCGTGCCTTCATCGTCCATGCTCAGGGAGCCGCGGCGCTCGGCCAGGGTGCCGTCATCGACGATGGTGCACAGACTGGAGGCCACCTGCTCGCCCATCCGCCCGCTGTAGGCCGAACTGCCCTTGCGGTTGAAGTCACCTTCCAGGCCATGGCCGACTGCTTCGTGCAGCAGCACGCCAGACCAGCCCGCGCCCATCACCACCGGCATAGTGCCTGCCGGTGCCGGAATCGCTTCGAGGTTGACCAGCGCCTGACGCAGGGCCTCACGGGCATAGCCCATGGCGCGCTCTTCGTTATTGCTGGTCTGTTCGAGGAAGTAGCGGTAATCGGTACGCCCGCCGCCACCATGGCTGCCGCGCTCACGGCGCCCGTTCTGCTCGACGATCACGCTGACGTTGAAACGCACCAGTGGGCGGATATCCGCGCCCAGGCTGCCGTCGTTAGCGGCTACCAGAATGCGATCCCAGACCCCAGCCAGGCTGACAGAAACCTGCTTGATCCGTGAATCCAGGGCGCGGGTGGCGACGTCGATGCGCTTGAGCAGCTCGACCTTTTCCGCCCGTCCCAGCACATCCAGCGGGTTGTCCTGGGCATACAGCGGCTTGACCAGCGGACTGCTGAACGCTTGCACGCGGCCATTCTGCCCAGCGCGGGCAATCGAACGAGCCGCACGTGCCGCCTGGCTCAAAGCATCGGCGGTGATCGCATTGCTGTAGGCAAAACCGGTTTTCTCACCCGACTGGGCGCGCACGCCGACGCCCTGATCAAGGTTGAAACTGCCTTCCTTGACGATGCCATCCTCCAGCGCCCAGGTTTCCGAGACTTGGCTCTGGAAGTACAGGTCGGCCGCATCGATTCCCGGCCCAGCCAAGTCAGCCAGGACCGCGGGCAGATGCTCAATGGTCAAACCGCCCGGTCCCAGCAGATGTTCACTGACGGACACCAACATATTGTTCATTGCTCAATCTCGTTTATGACTGTTGCACCTGGCAGCCGTGGTTCGGCTGCCGCAAAAAATCGTTTATGCCGCGCCACCGGCATGCGCTGACGGATCGCCGCCTGCTCGGCCGCATCCCGCTCGGCCAGCAGCACGCCCGGCCCCTGCGGCAGCTCAGCGAGTATGCGGCCCCAGGGGTCGACAAGCGCCGAATGGCCAAAGGTCTCGCGCCCGCCTGGATGAGTACCGCCCTGCCCGGCCGCCAGTACATAACACTGGGTTTCGATGGCCCGCGCGCGGGTGAGTATTTGCCAATGCGCCGCGCCGGTAACCGCAGTAAAGGCCGCCGGCACGCTGATCAACTCCGCTCCCGCAGCGCGCAAAGCGCTGTACAGCTCGGGGAAGCGCAGGTCATAACACACCGTCATGCCCAACCGCCCAACCGGGGTATCGGCCACCACCACCTGGCCGCCGAAGGCGTAATCGTCAGACTCGCGGTAACGGCCGTGACTGTCGCTGACATCCACATCAAACAGGTGCAGCTTGTCATAGCGGGCCACGCGTTGGCCGGCATTATCGATCAGCAGGGAGCAGGCATGAGCCTTGGCGTCGGGCTGGCCATCCGGCGGTAAGGGCAAGGTACCGGCGACTATCCACAAGCCCAGGTCGCGGGCGGCCTGTTGCAACCAGGACAGAATCGGCCCCTCACCCAGCGCTTCGGCACGGCCCAGAGCGGCCTGGTCACGCCGGCCCATGGCGGCGAAATTTTCCGGCAGCACCGCCAGCCGTGCACCTTGCGCAGCGGCCTGTTCGAGCAACTGCCGAGCCTGCGCCAGATTGGCCAGGACATCGGCCTGGCTGACCATTTGAATGACTGCGAAGGTCATGACTGCCTTTATCTCAATGCCGGTATGGCTTCAGCTTACAAGCCATACCGGCAGACTGCACGGCTGCATATCAGCCGTGCGGGGATTACTGAGGTTTTTCGAAGGGTTTGTCGAAGCTGATATTCGGGTTCTGCCAGGAGCCCTTGACGTCGTACTGCACACTGGCAAAGCGCGCCACGCGGTCACCCAGCAGCTTATCGGCGATAAACAGCGCCCCACCGATGGCCGGCGCACCGACTATCAACGCGGCCAAAGGCAGGTTATTGGTCACCGGCAAGGTCACCAATAACTTGGCATCAATCCGATCATTGGCCATATCCAGGGTGCCATTGAGTTCCAGATTGCTCGATGGTCCGGTAAGGGTGATCGGCTCGCGGGTAACAAACACGCCGTTATCGGCCACCAACAATCCCTTAACCCGGTCATAGCTCAGGCCTTTGCCGAGCAGATCGGAGAAGTCCAGGCGCAGACGCCGGCCAATCGAGTTGAAGTTCAACAGACCGAATACGCGTAGCGCCGACGCCGGCCCTTCCACCTCGGAGAACTGGCCTTTACGCAGCGAGGCATCCAGCGTACCGCTGAAACGTTTCAAGCCGAACCAGGCCGGCGAGCCGGGCCAGTCACCGTCAACATCCATATGAAAGTCACGGCTGCTGGCGGTGGGAGCAAAGCCCCAGGCGATCAGTACATCAGCCAGATCGGCGCCGCCCATGCGTCCTTTGTAGCTCGTGCGCACACCGCTTGCGGCGTTTAGCCAGGTGGCCCGACCGCTAATTTTCAGGCCTTTGAGGTTGAGATCCAGCTCGTTGAAATGCACACCGGCGCTGACCGGACGCGCCTTGAGCGACCAGCTGCCCAGAGGCTCGATGCCCTGATAAACCTCGGCAATACGCACATCCAAGGCAGGAAAGCTGCTCGGGTCAACGCTTGCCAGTGGATCTGGTGCATCCACCGCAGCCTCTTCTGCAGTCTTCTTCTCTGCCGCCGGGAAGCGCAGGTAGTCGAGCGTCAGGGCAATCGGTACCTCACTGGCATCCGGCAAGCCGACCTGGCCTTTGAGCTGCGGGCTGTCGAGGCTGACCGCCCAGGTTGCGGCATCGCGCTTAACCGCCACTTCCAGTGCATCCAGGCTGATGCCAAAGCCGGTGAAGCGGCCGATACGCAGCTGGGCATCCTTGAACAGCCGCTGCGCATCACCGATTGGCACGCTGGCATAGGGCTGCAACACCTGCTGCCAGGCCGACCAGTCCAGCTCCGCCACCCGCCCGCGCAGACGCAAACCCTGGCTGGTGGGCAGAGTGGCCGTACCGTCAGCCAGGCGAATCTCGCCACGGCCCTGGTTGAACTGACCTGGGCTGGCGGCGAAGGTCAGGCTCAGCAACTCGGCGTAATCCAGCCAGTAACGCTGCTCACGCCCGCCCAGAGTCATGCGCCACTGCGTCGCGCGCTCCTCAGCAGCGGTCTTGCCGAACGGTGCCGGCAGCGCCACCGTCGCGCCTTTGAGGGTAGAACTCACACGCAGCTGACTGTCGACGCCATCCAAGGTCAGATTGAGGCGATAAGGCAGATTGCCGCTAATGGGCAGCGGCTGGGTCACGCCCAGCCAGGCGCTCAGCTCACTGACGGCGATCTGCCCGCTGGCCTCGATGCGGCTACGCGCCTTGCCGCGCGCGCCCTCGGCCAAGGCTTTGCCACGTACCGCATGACCGAGCACCTGGGCACGAATGTCCGGGGCACTGAGGCCACTGGCGGTGTTGTAGCGAAATGCGCCCTGCAATTGGCTGAACTGCAGCGGTGGATTAGGCAGGCTGAGCTGCGCGCCTTCCGTGGCAAAATCCACCACCACTGCCGGGGCCATGCCCTTGCGCAGCGGCAGGTCGAGTTTGAGCTTGCCGGCCAGCGCCCCCGCGCCAGTCCAGCCAGCGAAGGTTTCTGCGGTGCCTATCGGCGTCTGCTGCAGGATATGCAGGGCGTCATCGACATTGCTGCTCAGGTCGCTGGTCAACAACAGACGCGGCGGCTGACCCGGCAATGAAGTGGCGATCAGCGCCTGGGCATTGCTCACCTGGCTATCAAGGATGCGCCCTTCAGCCAGTTCGACGCGCACGCCGCTGTCTTCGATCAACACCTTGCCACGCCCCTCGCGCAGCGACGGCCAACCGGGCTGAAAGGCCAGCTCGGCATCATGCACAGCGAAGAACAGGCTGATGCTGCGCGAGGTATTTTCCGCGCCCTTGTTCAGCGAGCCCTGGTACTGGAAATAGCCTTCATCGACCGCGCCACCGCGGATGGCACTTTTCAGCCAGGCATCCAGATCAGCGCTCATGCCCGGCGCCCGGCTTGGCAGGTATTTCTCGGTAAAGCGCGCATCGCCATTACGCAGGCCGACTCGCAGGTCCATATAGTCTTCTTGCGTCGGGTCGAAGCGCAGACGAATGAGGAAATCACCGGCGGCCGGGCCTTCCTCACCCAGCACCTGCAGATACGGGCTGCGCAGGGTGAACGCCTGCTCATCAATCTGCCAGGTCAGCAGGGCATTGGCCTTCTGGTAATGCCAGGGCTTGGGGAACAGAGTGTCGAGGTGCAGGGAAAAGTTTTCGCTATCGACCCGCAGCTCACCCTGGCCCAGATCACCACTGATACTGCCGCTGACGTTCTCCGCAGCCGGCGAGCCGAGGTACGCGGCAAAGCCGACGCGCTCGAGATTGGCCGAGAACTGCAGACGCTTGCTGTCGGTCAGCTGCGGCCGGTAATCGAGCTGAATATTGCGCAGCGCGCCATGCGGCTTGAGTTGCTCAAGCAGCGCCAGGCCTTTGTCCGGTAACGGCGCAAGCCCCGCCACCAGAGGTTGCAGCGGTGCCAGGTCGAGGCGATCGGCACTCAGCAACCACTGTTCCTCGACCTCTGCGCTTTCCGCCTGCTGGGTCAGCGCCACCCGCACTTCGCCCCAACGCTTGTCGTCACGACTGAAGGCCAGGTCATCCAGCAGTAACTTGAAACCCAGCTCGGTGCGGGTGAAATAGGCATTCAGCGCCAGATTATTCAGCGCCACCGATTCGCGCTTGGCATAGCCGGCCTTGAGCTGCGGCACATGCAGGCGGCTGACCGCCCGCTGCACGCCGCCATTGGCCCAGCTCAGCCAGACCTCGCCACCCAGCTGCAACTGCTCAAGCCGCCATTGCGCCAACAGGCTCGCCGGCACCCAGGCCGCCCAATCGCTCTGCGGCAGACTCAGGTACAGCTCGGCTTCAACCTCTTTCCAGCGCTTGGCGCTCATCCGCGTACGCAACTGCAGAGCCAGCGGTTGGCCATCGGGCAACAGCAGGCGGCCGTCCAGACGCTGGCGCGCGCTGCCGTTGCGCAAAGTGAGGTTCACATAGGTCAGAGTCCGTGCCGGTTGCTCAAAGGCTTGCACGGTCACTTGGCTGTTGAACAGCGATAGGCGCTTGGCCATCTGCGACTGCGTCAGTACCTGAGCCAGATCGAGCGGCGCCGGATCGCTGCGTTGCGGCAGCCCTTTGAGCGTCCAGCGACCGTCTTCAGCCTGCTGCACCACCAGCTGCACGCCATCCAACTCAAGCCGAGCAATACGCAACTGCCGCGCCAACAGGCTGGCCAGCACATCGGGGACCACGCGCACCTGATCCAGCTGCAAGGCCCCAGCGCCCTCACCGAGCGCCACGTCGTGGGCGGTCAGTACCGGTGAAAAACCTTGCCAGAGGCCTTCCAGCGCACCGATCTGCACCGGCATGGCCAATGCTTCACGAGCTTTGTCTTCGGCTTCCAGGCGGTATTCGGCGACCAGCGGCACCAGCTCGCGACCGAGGCTGACATACAGCGCCGCCAACACCAGCGCCAGGGCGCACAGCCCCAGCGCCGTACGCAGCAGCAGGGCAACCCAGCGCGCCAATACCGTCATTCAGTTCACGCCCAGGCGATAAGCGCGCATATCAGAGCAGCACCACATCGTATTGCTCCTGGGAATACATGGTCTCGACCTGGAATTTGATGGTGCGACCGATAAAGGCTTCGAGATCGGCGACATTACCCGACTCTTCATCGAGCAGACGGTCGACGACTTTCTGATTGGCCAGCACGCGATAACCTTCCGGTTGATAGGCCCGTGCCTCACGGAGAATCTCGCGGAAGATTTCGTAGCAGGTGGTTTCTGCAGTCTTCAGCTTGCCGCGCCCCTGACAGCAGCTGCACGGCTCGCACAGCACCTGCTCAAGGCTTTCGCGGGTGCGCTTGCGGGTCATCTGCACCAGGCCCAGCTCGGTGATGCCGATGATATTGGTCTTGGCGTGGTCGCGCTCCAACTGCTTCTCCAGGGTGCGAAGCACCTGGCGCTGATGCTCCTCATCTTCCATATCGATAAAGTCGATGATGATGATCCCGCCGATATTGCGCAGGCGCAGCTGGCGAGCAATCGCGGTGGCGGCTTCCAGGTTGGTCTTGAAGATGGTCTCTTCCAGCGTGCGATGGCCGACGAACGCGCCGGTATTCACATCAATGGTGCTCATCGCCTCGGCCGGATCGATGATCAGGTAACCGCCGGACTTGAGCGGCACCTTGCGCTCCAGCGCCTTCTGGATTTCGTCCTCGACGCCATACAGATCGAAGATCGGCCGCTCACCGGGGTAATGCTCCAGGCGGTCGGCGATTTCCGGCATCAGCTCATCGACGAACTGGGTGATCTTGCCGAAGGTCTCGCGCGAATCGACGCGGATCTTCTCGATCTTCGGGTTGACCAGGTCACGCAAGGTCCGCAGCGCCAGGGACAGATCTTCATAGATCACCAGCGGTGTCGGGCCGACCTTCATCTGCGTGGCAATCTGTTCCCACAGGCGGCGCAGATAACGGATGTCGGCGAGGATTTCATCGGCCCCGGCACCGTCAGCTGCGGTGCGCAGGATAAAACCGCCGGATTCCTCGATACCTTCGGCGGCCACGCAATCGGCGACCACCTGCTTCAAACGCTCGCGCTCGGCTTCGTCCTCGATCTTCAGCGAGATGCCGACGTGGGCCGTGCGCGGCATATACACCAGGTAGCGCGAAGGGATCGACAGCTGAGTGGTCAGGCGCGCGCCCTTGCTGCCAATCGGGTCCTTGGTGACCTGCACCACCAGGCTCTGGCCTTCATGCACCAGGGCGCTGATGCTTTCCACGGCGGGGCCTTCGCGGCTGGAGATTTCCGCGGCATGAATAAACGCAGCACGCTCCAGACCGATATCGATAAAGGCCGCCTGCATGCCCGGCAGCACGCGCACCACCTTGCCCTTGTAGATATTGCCGACGATGCCACGCTTCTGCGTGCGCTCGACGTGCACTTCCTGCAGTACGCCGTTTTCCACCACCGCCACGCGCGATTCCATCGGCGTGATGTTGATCAGGATCTCTTCACTCATGCGCTCATCTCTTCTGAGATAAAGCTGAAAGCCCAGGGACTGCGCCGATAATGGCGGTCACTCACCCGCGACCCGCAACCTCTTGACTGTGATCTGGCAGCGACTGCCAGCACGGAATAGCAAATTCTGCGAGCAACGCGGCAGTTTCACACAGAGGCAAACCCACCACTGCCGAATAACTGCCTTGCAACTGGCTGACAAACACCGCGGCCAGGCCCTGAATACCGTAACACCCGGCTTTGTCCTGCGGCTCGCCGCTAGCCCAGTAGGCCTCGATTTCGGCCTGACTCAACGCGCGGAAGGTTACCTGGCTTGTGACCACCCGCGACTCCAGCCGTTCGCGACTGACCAGCGCCACTGCCGTCAGCACCTGATGGCTGCGTCCGGACAGAGCACTCAAGGTCGCCAACGCATCGTCGCGGTCGGCAGGCTTGCCGAGAATCCGCCCATTGAGCACCACCGCCGTATCGGCGCCGAGCACCACGGCATCCGCAGTATCGCTCAATGCAGCCAGTCCAGCCTGCGCCTTGGCGCGAGCCAGACGCTCTACATAGGCGATTGGCGACTCACCTGGCAATGCATTTTCATCGATGGGGGCGATTTGCGTGAGGAAGGGCACCGCAATTTGCGTCAGCAGTTCACGCCGACGCGGCGATCCGGAGGCGAGATAGAGGGTGGCCATGCTGACTTCTCCCTGTCGGATAAACCCAAGGCCGAGCGGCCTTGCTTAATTGACGCCCAGACGCTGATGCAGCCCGCGTAACAAGGTGCACACCCAGGGCCAGAGCAAGGCACTGACCAAGGCTGGCAAGACAAACGCCAGGGTTGGCGGACGGCTGCCGGTCAAGGCGTTCAGCCACAGCTGCACCAGCTGCGCCAGCCCGAACACAACCAGCAGCACGGTGCTTTGCTGCCACATCGGGAACATGCGCAAACGCTGATGCAGGGTCAGCACCAGGAAGGTAATCAGGGTCAGGATCAGCGCATTCTGGCCGAGCAAGGTGCCATTCAGCATATCAGCCAACAAACCGATGGCCCAGGCCGTGGTCATGCCCACGCGATGCGGCAAGGCCAGCACCCAGTAGGTCAGAAACAGCGCCAGCCACAGCGGCCGACCTAGCTCCATAAATTTCGGCATGCTCGACACACTGAGCAACAGCGCCAGGGCGAACGTCAGCCAGACCACCCAAATATTATTTGCACGTGCGGCCATTATTGCGCTGCCTCCGGCGGATTGGCGGGCGCCACTGGCGCGTCGGCCGCAGGTTGCGCGGGTTGCGCCTGCTGCAGAATTTCACGATCCAGCGCTTCCTGAGCCTGCGCCGACTCGGTGGCGCGCTCTTCCGGGGTACGCGGATCGGTAAACACCAGCAGCATATAGCGGCTGCGGTTCAGCGTAGCTGTAGGCACCGCACGGACAATCGCAAAAGGCTGACCGGAGTCGTGGATCACCTCGGAAACCATGGCTACCGGATAACCGGCCGGGAACCGCTGGCCGAGACCGGAGCTGACCAGCAGATCGCCTTCCTTGATATCCGCCGTATCGGCGACATGGCGCAACTCCAGACGCTCCGGGTTACCGGTGCCACTGGCGATGGCGCGCAGACCATTGCGATTGACCTGCACGGGAATGCTGTGGGTGGTGTCCGTCAGCAGCAGCACACGCGAGGTGTAGGGCATGACCTCGACCACCTGGCCCATCAGGCCGCGGGCATCCAGTACCGGTTGGCCTAGGACCACGCCGTCTTTTTCACCCTTGTCGATCAGGATGCGGTGAGTAAAGGGGTTGGGGTCGATACCGATTAGCTCGGTGGCCAGCACCTCGTCGTCAACCAGCGCGGCCGAGTTGAGCAGCTCGCGCAGACGCACGTTCTGCTCGGTGAGCGCGGCGAGCTTCTGCAGGCGACGCTGCATCATCAGCTGTTCGGCCTTGAGCTTCTCGTTCTCGGCAGTCAGCTCGTTGCGCGTGCTCAGTTCCTGAGTCGCGCTCTCCCACACCCGCACCGGTAGGCGACCGACCCAGTAGACCGGCTCGACAATCAGGCCCAGCTGCGCGCGCAACGGCTGCAGCAGGGTGAAGCGCGCATCGACCACCATCAGCGCAGCCGACAACACGGTGAACACCAGCAGGCGCACACCCAGCGAAGGACCTTTGGCAAATAGCGGTTTGATCGGCAGCTCCTCACAGCGTCAGGCAGCAAAACAAAAGCTGCAAGCGGGTGAAACCCGGCTTGCAGCTCAAGACTTGGAGCGGTCGCGCTTATTCCGAGGACAGCAAGTCCATGGTGTGGCGATCCATCATTTCCAGAGCCTTGCCGCCCCCGCGTGCAACGCAGGTCAGCGGGTCTTCGGCGACGATAACCGGCAGGCCGGTTTCCTGCGACAGCAGTTTGTCCAGATCACGCAGCAGCGCGCCACCACCGGTGAGCACCAGGCCACGTTCGGCAATGTCGGAAGCCAGTTCTGGCGGCGATTGCTCCAGCGCGCTTTTCACCGCCTGGACGATGGTCGCCAGGGATTCCTGCAGCGCTTCGAGCACTTCGTTGGAGTTCAGGGTGAAGCTGCGCGGTACGCCTTCGGCCAGGTTGCGGCCACGTACGTCAACTTCACGCAGTTCGCCACCAGCGTATGCGGTGCCGATTTCCTGCTTGATCCGCTCAGCGGTGGATTCACCGATCAGTGAACCGTAGTTGCGGCGCACGTAGGTGATGATCGCTTCGTCGAAACGGTCGCCGCCAACGCGCACGGATTCGGCGTAAACCACACCGTTCAAGGAGATCAGGGCGATTTCAGTGGTACCACCACCGATATCGACAACCATCGAACCGCGGGCTTCTTCTACCGGCAAGCCGGCACCGATGGCAGCAGCCATTGGCTCTTCGATCAGGAACACTTCGCGAGCACCGGCACCGAGGGCCGATTCACGGATGGCGCGGCGCTCCACCTGGGTGGATTTGCACGGCACGCAGATCAGCACGCGCGGCGACGGCTGCAGGAAGCTGTTTTCGTGAACTTTGTTGATGAAGTACTGCAGCATCTTCTCGCAGACGCTGAAGTCGGCGATCACGCCGTCTTTCATCGGACGGATGGCAGCAATGTTGCCAGGCGTACGGCCGAGCATGCGTTTGGCTTCGGTTCCGACCGCCACCACGCTCTTCTGGTTACCGTGGGTACGGATAGCAACGACCGACGGCTCGTTCAGGACGATGCCGCGCTCGCGAACATAAATCAGGGTATTGGCAGTGCCCAGGTCAATCGACAGATCGCTGGAAAACATGCCACGCAGTTTTTTGAACATGGGATAGGGACCCTAGGCAACGCGTGGGTAAAGGCGAAGCGCGGTAAAGGCGCTGCTAAAAAGTGCGGCAAACTCTAACAACGGCAGGGATTTTGAGCAAGGCACCAATATGTTAGATTGCCGGTTTTTCCGGGCTTTAAGGCCCATCATCGCGGCCTTTGACCGCCACCTGTCACTATCTGTTCCCTGCGCACCCGTGCATGGCGACTCGTTCACATTTCCAAAGGCGGCCAGCAAATGCGCTGCTTTATATAGGGAGAAACCTGATGGCGCTTGAACGCTCCGACGTGGAGAAAATCGCTCATCTGGCTCGACTGGGCCTGAATGAAGCCGATATCCCGGGTACCACCGAGACCCTTAACAACATTCTCGGCCTGATTGACCAGATGCAGGCGGTCAATACCGACGGTATCGAACCGCTGGCTCACCCGCTGGAAGCCACTCAGCGCCTGCGCGCCGACCAGGTCACCGAACGCAACCAGCGCGAAGCCTATCAGGCCATCGCCCCGGCCGTGGAAAACGGCCTGTATCTGGTTCCGAAAGTCATCGAGTAAGGGAAAAAGCCTAGCCATGCATCAATTTACCCTGGCCGAGATCGCCCGCGGACTCGCCGACAAGCAGTTTTCCGCCGAAGAACTGACCCGCAGCCTGTTGGCGCGCATCGCCCAACTCGACCCGCAGCTCAACAGTTTTATCACCGTCACCGAAGACCTGGCCCTGAACCAGGCCAAAGCGGCCGACGCGCGCCGCGCGGCTGGTGAGAGCGGCGCCCTGCTCGGCGCACCGATCGGTCACAAGGACCTGTTCTGCACCGAGAACGTACTGACCAGCTGCGGCTCGAAAATCCTTACCGGTTTCAAAGCCCCGTATAACGCTACCGTGGTCGAAAAGCTCGCCAGCGCCGGTGCCGTGACCCTGGGCAAGCTGAACATGGACGAATTCGCCATGGGCTCGGCCAACGAATCCAGCCACTACGGCGCGGTAAAAAACCCCTGGGATCTGACCCGCGTACCCGGCGGTTCTTCGGGTGGCTCGGCCGCCGCTGTGGCCGCACGCCTACTGCCTGCCGCGACCGGCACCGACACCGGAGGCTCAATCCGCCAGCCAGCGGCGCTGACCAACCTCACCGGGATCAAGCCGACCTACGGCCGCGTCTCGCGCTGGGGCATGATCGCCTATGCCTCCAGCCTCGATCAGGGCGGCCCATTGGCCCGCACTGCAGAAGACTGTGCACTGATGCTGCAAGCCATGGCCGGTTTCGATACCAAGGACAGCACCAGCGTCGATCAACCGGTCGACGACTACCTGGCCGCCCTCAACCAGCCGTTGAATGGCCTGCGCATCGGCCTGCCGAAGGAATACTTCGGCGCCGGCCTGGACGCACGCATCGGTGAGAAGGTGATGGCTGTGGTGGAAGAGCTGAAAAAGCTTGGCGCAACCGTCAAGGAAATCAGCCTGCCCAATATGCAGCACGCGATTCCCGCCTACTATGTGATCGCCCCGGCAGAAGCCAGCTCCAACCTGTCGCGCTTTGACGGCGTGCGCTTCGGCTATCGCTGCGAAAACCCGGTGAATCTGGAGGACCTGTACAAGCGCTCGCGCGGCGAAGGCTTCGGTGCGGAAGTGAAGCGCCGCATTATGGTCGGCACCTACGCGCTGTCCGCCGGTTACTACGACGCTTACTACCTCAAGGCGCAGAAGATCCGCCGGCTGATCAAGAATGATTTTGTCGCCGCCTTCAATGACGTCGACGTGATCCTCGGCCCAACCACGCCGAACCTGGCCTGGAAGCTCGGCGAGAAGAACAACGATCCGGTCGCCGCCTACCTGGAAGACATCTACACCATCACCGCCAACCTCGCCGGCATCCCCGGCCTGTCGATGCCTGCTGGCTTCGTCGATGGTTTGCCGGTCGGTGTGCAACTGCTCGCCCCTTACTTCCAGGAAGGCCGCCTGCTCAACGTCGCCCATCAGTACCAACAGGTCACTGACTGGCACACACAAGCTCCGGCTGGATTCTGAGGACGACTGATATGCAATGGGAAACCGTAATCGGGCTGGAGATTCACGCCCAGCTCAGCACCCAATCGAAGATTTTCTCCGCCAGCGCCATCGCCTTCGGTGCCGAGCCCAACACCCAGGCCAGCCTGGTTGATCTGGGCATGCCCGGCACATTGCCGGTGCTGAATGCCGAAGCCGTGCGCATGGCCTGCAAGTTCGGCCTGGCCATCGATGCCGAAATCGCCGGCAAGAACATCTTCGCCCGCAAGAACTACTTCTACCCGGACCTGCCCAAGGGCTACCAGACCAGCCAGATGGATGACCCCATCGTCGGCAAGGGCTTCCTCGACATCACCCTGGAAGACGGCACGCAGAAGCGCATCGGCATCACCCGTGCGCACCTGGAAGAAGACGCCGGCAAAAGCCTGCACGAAGACTTCCACGGTATGAGCGGCATCGACCTCAACCGCGCCGGTACGCCGCTACTGGAGATCGTTTCCGAGCCGGACATCCGCTCGGCGAAAGAAGCCGTGGCCTACGTCAAAGCCATCCACGCCCTGGTGCGCTACCTGGGCATCTGCGATGGCAACATGGCCGAAGGCTCGCTGCGCTGCGACTGCAACGTCTCGGTGCGCCCGGTCGGCCAGGCCGAGTTCGGCACCCGCGCCGAGATCAAGAACGTCAACTCGTTCCGCTTTATCGAAAAAGCCATCAACCACGAAGTACAGCGGCAGATCGAGCTGATCGAAGACGGCGGCAAGGTGGTGCAGGAAACCCGCCTATACGACCCGAACAAGGACCAGACGCGCTCCATGCGCAGCAAGGAAGAAGCCAACGACTACCGTTACTTCCCCTGCCCTGACTTGCTGCCGGTGGTGATCGAGCAAAGCTTCCTCGATGAAATCCGCGCCAGCCTGCCAGAGTTGCCAGTCGAGAAACGCGCGCGTTTCGAGCGTGAGTTCGGCCTGTCCACCTATGACGCAGACGTGCTGGCCGCCAGCCGCGAGATGGCCAACTACTTCGAGGCGGTCAATGCCGTGTGTGGTGACGCCAAGCTGGCCGCCAACTGGGTGATGGGTGAACTGTCCAGCCTGCTCAACAAAGACAATCTGGAGATTGAGCAGTCGCCGGTTAGCGCCGAGCAGCTGGGCGGGATGATCCTGCGCATCAAGGACAACACCATCAGCGGCAAGATCGCCAAGATGGTCTTCGAAGCCTTGGCCGCCGGTGAAGGCGCAAGCGCCGATGAAGTGATCGAGAACAAGGGCCTCAAGCAGGTCACCGACTCCGGCGCCATCGAAGCGATGCTCGACGAAGTGCTGGCGGCTAACGCCGAGCAGGTCGAACAATACCGCGCCGCTGATGAAGCCAAGCGCGGCAAGATGTTCGGTTTCTTTGTCGGTCAGGCCATGAAGGCCTCGAAAGGCAAAGCCAACCCCGGCCAAGTGAACGAACTGCTGAAGAAAAAGCTCGAAGGCTGAGCATCGCCGTAACACACAACGCCGGGCCAGCCCGGCGTTGTTTTGTCCGCCGCAACCCACCAAGGAGCCGCCATGCGCCTTCTATTAACCGCCATAACCAGCCTGTTGCTCAGCGCCTGCGCCAGCCAGGGCCAGGTCGACCCGCAGGGTTACCGCGCCGAGGGCCAGGCGTCCTACTACGGCGCGCGCCACCACGGCAACAAGACCGCCAGTGGCGAACGCTTCGATCAGAACGCCCTGACCGCCGCGCACCGCAGCCTGCCGTTTGGCAGCCGGGTACAAGTGACCAACCTGCGCAACGACAAGCGCGTTGTGGTGCGCATCAACGACCGCGGCCCCTACGCCAAGAAGCGCATCATCGACCTCTCGCAAAAGGCCGCCGAACAGCTGGATATGCTGCGCGACGGCGTAGTGCCGGTGCGCGTAGAACAACTGGCCGACTGAACACAGCTGTTTACAAAGAAGCCGTAGATAGCCCCGCTCAGCCTCTGGCGCCACGCAAGCCGATGATTAAACTAGCGCCACTTTTATGGAGCCCCTTGCAATGACCCTGATGACCTTTGTTTATCTGATCGCCGGCCTGGTGCTGCTGGTTGCCGGCGCCGAGGTACTGGTACGCGGAGCCGCCAAACTGGCCGCGCAATTCGGCATTCCACCGCTGATCATCGGCCTGACCGTGGTGGCATTCGGCACCAGCGCGCCGGAAACCGCCGTCAGCGTACAAGCGGCCTTGAATGGCAGCGGCGACCTGGCCATCGGCAACGTAATCGGCAGCAATATCGCCAACGTGCTGCTGATTCTCGGTCTGACCGCTGTGGTTGCACCGCTGATCGTCTCGCGCCAGCTGATCCGCCTGGATGTGCCGATCATGATCGGCGCCAGCCTGGTGGTTTACGCCCTGGCCTGGGATGGCAGCCTTAGCCGCCTCGACGGCGCGCTGCTGTTTGCCGGCGTACTTGCCTACACCGGCTTCCTGATTATCAGCTCGCGTCGCGACAAGACCGCCAGCGAGGACGACGAATTCACCAAGGAATTCGGCCTTAATGAGCCGGTTAAACCCTACGCCTGGGCGATCAATCTGGGGCTGATCATTGCCGGCCTGGTGCTGCTGGTCAGCGGCTCCAACTTCCTGGTTGAGAGCGCCGTCACCATGGCCCGCGCCTTGGGCATCTCGGAACTGGTGATCGGCCTGACCGTGGTCGCCATCGGCACCTCGCTGCCGGAACTGGCCACATCGATCATGGCCGCCATCAAGGGCGAGCGCGATATCGCCGTGGGCAACATCGTCGGCAGCAATATCTTCAACCTGCTCTGCGTGCTCGGCCTGGCCTCGATGGTCTCGCCGCAAGCCATCAGCGTGGCCGCCAATGCCCTGGCCTTCGACTTCCCGGTGATGATCGCCGTGGCCGTGGCCTGCCTGCCGATCTTCTTCGCTGGTTATCGCATCAACCGCTGGGAAGGCCTGCTGTTCCTCGCCTACTACGTGGCCTATACGGTCTACCTGGTGCTGTCATCGACCGGCCGACCGTTCGCCGAAGTCTTCGGTGACGCCATGCTCGGCTACGCCCTGCCGCTGACTGCCGTGACCCTGGTGATCATTGCCGGTCGCGCCTGGCACAAGCAGCGTGGCGAGGAGGTTTAGCCATGAGCGATAGCCACGAGCAGGGCCTGAAAGTCCGCCGCGAAGTGATGGGCGATGCTTTCGTCGACCGCGCCCTGGGTAACGCCACTGACTTTACCCAGCCGCTGCAGGACTTCGTTAACCAGCACGCCTGGGGCGGCGTGTGGACCCGCGAAGGGCTGGATCGCAAGACCCGCAGCCTGATCACCCTGTCGGCGCTTACTGCGCTGAAATGCCCGCAGGAGCTTAAGGGCCACGTACGCGGCGCACTGAACAATGGCTGCAGCGTAGAAGAAATCCGCGAAACCCTGCTGCACTGCGCGGTGTACGCCGGCGTGCCGGCGGCCATCGATGCTTTTCGCGCGGCACAGGAAGTGATCGACGACGTCCAGCCAGCCTGAGCGCAACACAACAAAAAGCCGGGCATTGCCCGGCTTTTTTATGCCCGCGCGGCGGCTAGATCCAACCCGCCCACTGCAGCACGAACAGCCCGAGGTTAGTGGTCACCACCGTGGCCAGGGTGGTCAACACGATGATCGCCGCCGCCAACTGATGATTACCGCCCACCGCCTTGGCCATGACGAAACTGGCCGCCGCCGTGGGACTGGCAAAGTAGAGAAAGAGAATCGCCAGATCGGCATCGCGAAAACCCCACAGCCAGGCGCCCAGGGTTGCCAGCAACGGCAGCCAGAGTACCTTCATCAGACTTGAGCTGATCGCCATGCCACTGCTCTCGCGCAGCGACTCCAAGGTCAGGGTGCCACCAATGCAGATCAGTGCCAGCGGCAGACTCATCTGTGCAAAATACTCCCCGGAGGTCAGCAACCAGGCCGGCAGCGGAATCTGCCAGGCGGCAAAGGGAATGGCCGCCAGCACGCCGATGATCAGCGGATTGCTGAGGATGTTCTTGGTCAGACTCCAGACATCGGTCTTGGCCTCTGGGCTGTAGATCGCCAGAACAATCGCCGACAGGGTGTTGTAGCTGAGGATAACCACACCACCGAGCACCGCACCGACCGACAGGCCGTAATCACCGTACATGCTGGTGGCCAGCGCCAGGCCGATAATGCCGTTGTTGCCGCGAAAAGCACCCTGGGTGTAGATGCCGCGATCCGCCTCCGGGCAACGCAAGATCGCCCAGCCCCAAGCCAGCAGAAAGCAGCCCAGAGTCGCCAGCACAAAATACACCAGCAAGGCTGGCTGCAAGGCGGTGCGCAGATCCGCCTGGACGATGCCGAGAAACAGCAGGGTGGGCAGCGTGCCGCGAAACACCAGCGCCGATGCGGTGTTGATAAAGGCCGCATCAATTAGCCCCAAGCGCTTGAGCGCCACGCCGAGAAACAGCATGGAGAACACCGGAGCGGTAACGCTGATGGTTTGCTGAACGACGGCGAGCATGACAGCCCCTGACCACTTAGATAGGGGGCTAATGATAGCAAGGCTGCCTGGCGGAAAGCTTTCAGCAGCCTTTCATGCGGGAAAAAACGCCGGGAGCGTTTTTTAACGTCGCACAGCGACGGCCCGCAGGGTGGCCGCCACGGATGGCAGGCCATAAAAATAACCGTTAGCGGCGTACCGGGCGCTTCTGCAATTTGCGCTGCAAGGTGCGCCGATGCATGCCCAAGGCGCGGGCCGTGGCGGAGATATTGCCTTCATGCTCGCTGAGCACGCGCTGGATGTGCTCCCACTGCAGGCGGTCCACCGACATCGGGTTTTCCGGCACCAGGGTATCCAGGTCGGCATGTTGGGTTAGCAGCGCCGCCAGCACATCATCGGCATCGGCCGGCTTGCACAGGTAGTTGCAGGCACCACGCTTGATCGCCTCCACCGCCGTGGCAATGCTCGAATAGCCGGTGAGAATCACCACCCGCATCTCGGCGTCCAGCTCCAGCAACTTGGGCAGCAACACCAGGCCGGAATCGCCTTCCATCTTCAGGTCGACCACGGCGTAGTCCGGCAGATCCTGCTCAGCCAGGGCCAAGCCCTCTTCGGCCGAGCCAGCGGTGGAAACCCGCAGGCCACGACGGCTCATAGCTCGGGCCATCACGCGGGTGAAGGTCGGATCGTCATCGACCAGCAGCAGGTGTGGTTGTTCTTCGCCTTCGAACAGCACTTCATCGCTCATTCGGGTATTTCCTTAGCTTCGGCCATAGGCGCGCGGCAACTTCAGCTCGGTGAGCGTGCCGCCTTCTTCGTGGTTATACAGTTTAACCGTGCCGCCGGCACGGGTGACGCTGGCCTGGCTGAGGAACAAACCCAGGCCGAAACCCTTGCCTTTGGTGGTGAAAAACGGCCGCCCCAACTGCTCGGCAATCGCCAGCGGCACACCCGCGCCGAAGTCGCGAATGCTCAGGCGTAGCCACTGGTGGTCCCAGTCCAGGCGGATATCCAGCTTGTCCGGGCAGGCATCGGCGGCGTTGTTCAGCAGGTTGAGCAGCGCCTGAGTCAGGTCGGCCGGCGGCATCATGCGGGGCGACGCGCCACGACCCAGGCATTGATAGCGATAGCTGGCCTCGGGGCGCATCAGGTGCCAGCGGTTGAGAGTGGTTTCCAGCCATTCCACCGAAGACAGCTCGATCACCGCCTGACGGCGATCCGCTTCGGCGGCGCGCACCAGATGCTGCAGGGTTTCCTTGCACAGCTTGACCTGCTCCTGCAACACCGCCAGGTCCTCTTGCAGGGTCGGCTCCTGATGCTCGCGGCGCAGCTCCTTGATCAGCACACTCATGGTCGCCAGCGGTGTACCCAACTCATGCGCAGCACCAGCCGCCTGGGTCGCCACAGCGAGCAGCTGCTGGTCACGCAAGCCCTCTTCGCGACGCTCGGCACGCAGCTCTTCCTGATGGCGCAGCTCCTCGGCCATCTTCGCCACGAAGAAGGTGATCAAACCGGCGGCCAGGGCAAAGCTCAGCCACATGCCGTAGATAAGCAGGCTTTCCCGTGGCCCCGCCGGCAACTCCAGCGGATGCGACCAGACCAGCAGAAAGGTGTAACCGCCTAGCGCCAGGCCAGACAGAGTGATGGTGTACAGCCAGGGCAAGGTCGCCGCCGCGATAGTCAGCGGCACCAGGTAATAAGAGACAAAGGGGTTGGTCGAACCGCCCGAGTAATACAGCAGCAGGCTATGGATAATCAGGTCGCAGGCCAGTTGCACCGCATATTCCTGCTCGGTCACCGGCCAGGGTCCGCGCAGGCGCAGCGCAGTGAGCAGGCACAGCACCAGGGAAATCCCAAGGGTGATGCTCAGTTCCAGCCAGGGCAGCGGCAGCGCGCCAGACTTGTACGCCAGGCCCACGGAGCCAGCCTGCGCTGCCAGCACCAGAATACGGATCAGGGTCAGGCGCCAGAGGTTTTGCCGGCTCGCCGACAGTAGCTGCACAGGTGCGAGCATAGAATCTCCAAGATGCTCATTTAGCGAGCCGCAGGAGTATAACCAAGCCTCTGTACGGCCAACTGCGGCAACGCGCCGCAGCCAATGTCACCCTCATCAATGATCCTGGAATAAATTCTGGAACCGGATTTAACCCGTTTAGTCTGATCGCTACGTCTACCCTCTGGAAAGCCGCGCATACCCCATGCGCCCAACATATAAAGGAATCGTCATGCTGCCATTGTCCCGCCTCGCCACCGCCCTGCTGCTGAGCACCACCACTCTGTTGAGCGCCACGGCCATAGCCGAAGAAGCTCGCTATAACCAGGTCGCGCTGCGCGCCGAGGTCAATCAGGAAATCGCTCACGACCTGATGCACGTCACCCTCTACAGCGAAGCCCAGGACAGCGACCCAGCCGCCCTCGCCGCGCAGATCAGCAAGACTCTCAACGCCAGCATCGCCCAGGCGCGCAAGGTTAAAGGCGTCAGCGTCGCCTCCGGTAGCCGTAACAGCTACCCGGTTTACGATGACAAGGGCCAGAAAATCACCGCCTGGCGTGAGCGCGCCGAGCTGCGTCTGGAAAGCGCCGACTTCAGCGCGCTGTCCAAGCTCACCGGGGAAATGCTGCAAACCCTGAAGATGGGCGGGATGAACTTCAGCATCGCCTCAGACACCCGCAAGACCCACGAAGACGCCCTGCTCAAGGACGCCGTGGCAGCCTTCAAGGCCCGTGCACAACTGGCCACCGAAGCCCTCGGCGGCAGCGGTTACAAGCTGGTTAGCCTGAGCCTGAATACCGGCGGCTTCCAGCCACCGATGCCAATGCGCATGGAGGCCATGAAAGGCGCGGCGATGATGGATGCGGCCGTGACTCCGGAGATCGAAGCCGGCACCAGCCAGGTCAATATCAACGCCGATGGCGTGATCGAAGTGCAGATGCCGTAAAAACTGCTACAAACAGAAGCAGCGCCGTTATCCGACGATAACGGCGTTTTGCCATGTTTTCTCGCCCACTTATAGAAATGCGACACCACGTACAGCTGCATCGTCATTCCTGTTCTCTCTGCGACATGCCACTTGCCTACGGCATACGCCCTGCATAGCTTCTCCCAAGGTCTCCATAAGAGGCCCCTCAGGATCACAACCACAATAAACATGAGGTCACTATGCGTAAGAACGCCGCCATCCAGGCTCTACTCGCCGCAGGGCTGATCGCCAGCACCCCACTTGCCAGCGCCGCCGGCAACCTGGTGTTCTGCTCCGAAGGCAGCCCCGCCGGGTTCGACCCGGGTCTGTACACCACCGGCACCGATTTCGATGCTGCTGCGGAAACCGTATTCAACCGTTTGAGCCAGTTCGAACGTGGCGGCACCAAAGTGATCCCCGGCCTTGCCGAGAAGTGGGACATCAGCGAAGACGGTCTGAGCTACACCTTTCACCTGCGCCCGAACGTGAAGTTCCATACCACCGAATACTTCAAGCCGAGCCGCAGCTTCAACGCCGATGACGTGCTGTTCACCTTCCAGCGCATGCTCGATAAAGAGCATCCGTTCCGCAAAGCCTACCCGTCGGAATTTCCCTACTTCACCGACATGGGCATGGACGCGAATATCGCCAAGATCGACAAACTCGACGACATGACCGTCAAGTTCAGCCTCAACGAAGTCGACGCAGCGTTTATCCAGAACCTGGCGATGAGCTTCGCCTCGATCCAGTCCGCCGAATACGCCGATAGCCTGCTCAAGGCCGGCAAGGCCGCCGATATCAACCAGAAGCCCATCGGCACCGGCCCATTCGTGTTCAGCCGCTACCAAAAAGATGCGGTGATCCGCTTCAAGGGCAACAAGGAATACTGGCAACCCGATGAGGTGAAGATCGACAACCTGATCTTCGCCATCAACACCGACGCCTCGGTGCGCATGCAGAAGCTCAAGGCCGGCGAATGCCAGGTCACCCTGTTCCCGCGCCCGGCGGATCTGGACGCACTGAAAAAAGACCCGAACCTGGACATGCCTGAGCAGGCCGGCTTCAACGTCGGCTATATCGCCTACAACGTCACCCACCCGCCGTTCGACAAGCTCGAAGTGCGCCAGGCGCTGGACATGGCGGTGAACAAGCAAGGCATCATCGACGCGGTGTACCAGAGCGCCGGTCAGCTGGCGACCAACGGCATGCCGCCAACCCAGTGGTCGTATGACGAGAGCATCAAGGACCCTGCCTACAACCCGGAAAAAGCCAAGGAACTGCTCAAGGCCGCCGGCATCAAGGAAGGCACCGAAATCACCCTGTGGGCCATGCCCGTGCAGCGCCCCTACAACCCCAACGCCAAGCTGATGGCCGAAATGCTGCAAAGCGACTGGGCCAAGGTCGGCATCAAGGCCAAGATCGTCAGCTACGAATGGGGCGAGTACCTCAAGCGCGCCAAGGCCGGCGAGCACGACGCGATGCTGATCGGCTGGAGCGGCGACAACGGTGACCCGGACAACTGGTTGGGCACCCTGTACGGCTGCGACGCAGTGGACGGCAACAACTTCTCCAAGTGGTGCCATGCCGACTACGACAAGCTGGTGAAAGCCGCCAAGCGCGTGACCGACACCGCCGAACGCACCGAGCTGTACAAACAGGCTCAGGTGATACTCAAGCGCGAAGTGCCGATCACCCCGATCGCCCACTCCACGGTCTACCAGCCAATGAGCAAGAAGGTCGAAGACTTCCGCATCAGCCCGTTCGCGCTGAACTCGTTCTACGGCGTCGGCGTCAAGTAACCACCCTGGCAATAAAAAACAGCGGCCAATGGCCGCCGTTTTATTTACTGCAACAGCACTTATCCCAGACCGAACGGATCGTCCAGCGAATGGCTTGGCGCGGTGAACCAGCGCGGCCCATCGGCGCTCATGTAGAAGTGATCCTCCAGACGTACGCCGAACTCGCCCGGCACGCAGATCATCGGCTCATTGCTGAAGCACATGCCCTCGGCCAGCGGCGTCAGATCGCCACGCACCAGATACGGCCCCTCATGGATATCCAGACCGATACCGTGGCCGGTGCGATGCGGCAGACCTGGCAACTTGTAATCCGGGCCCAGGCCCGCCGCTTCCAGAGTGCGCCGCGCCGCAGCATCCACCGCCTGGCAGGGCTGACCGAGTTGTGCGGCCTCGAATGCAGCCAGCTGCGCGGCTTTCTCGATGTTCCAGAAGTCGCGTTGACGCTGACTGGGCTCGCCGAAGACATAGCTGCGGGTGATGTCCGACAGATAGCCGTGCACCTGGCAACCGGTGTCGATCAGCACCATATCGCCCTGTTTGAGGATCTGCGCGTGTTTGACGCCATGGGGAAATGCACTGGCTGGGCCAAACAACACGATGCAGAACGTCGAGCCTGCAGCCCCGACGGCGCGATGCGCCTGCTGGATAAACTCGGCGACCGCCGTGGTGCTGATGCCTTCGTGCAGCACACTGGCGACGGCCTTGTGCACCTCGAGGGTCATGTCCTTGGCGCGCTGCATCAGGGCCAGCTCCGCCGCTGATTTGCGCTGCCGGCAGTAAGCGCTGATCACCGCGCCATCGACAAACTCGTAGCCCCGGGCCAGGCGGCGTATGCCATCGACCATAAAAAACGCCAGCGTCGGACAGAGGCCGATTTTCACTGGCTGCTCTGGATCGGCCGTGATGCCCATCCGCTGTAGGGTATCGAGCAGCAACTGATAGGGGCTTTCGTGTTCCTGCCAGGTATTGATAGCGCCAGCGAGCACCTGGAAATCGCGAATCGTGCCGACCTCGAACGCCGGGGCGAGATATTCCAACGGCCCATCAGCCGGGAGAATGGCCCCCACCATGCGTTCACTGGGATGCCAGCGCACGCCGGTGAAATACTGCAGGTTGCTGCCGGCGTTGATAAACATCGCAGCAATACCTTCGGCCTGCATCCGCGCCTGGGCGCGACTCACCCGCGCCTGGTATTCGCCAAGCGCGATAGGTTGCGCGCCGTCCATCATATTGCGCAGCCCGGCAAGCGCCTGTTGCGGCGTACAACCTCCGACACCGACAGTCATCTCGCGCTCCTTTGTATGGCTGGTGATTTGCTTGCGTGAAATTTAAGCCTGACTTAAATAGAGTGCAATGATTATTTTAGTGATACTTAAATTCACAGGCATTGTCCGACGACTTTTCTGCACGACGCCGAACGGTATACTGGCGCTCTTTCAGCATGAGCCAGGGTTATGACCGCAGATCGCATCGGAGAACGTTTGCGCCGCTATCGGCGGGCCGCGAAGAAGACCCTGAATGAAGTCGCGAGCGAGTCGGGGCTCACCGCCAGCTTTCTCTCCCAGGCCGAGCGCAACCTGACCGGCATCTCGATTTCCTCACTGGCCAGCATCGCCAAGTCGCTCGACATCCCGCTCAACGTGCTGTTCGATCAACCGCCGCAACCTGAGCCCGACTCCCACCAGGGCGAGCGGGTGCGCTACACCATCGAAGGCCAGCCCCTGGCCTACGAGCGCCTGTCCAGCAGCTTTCCGGGCAACCAGTTGAACGCGGTAAAAATGAGCATGCCGGTCGGCTATCAATCCGAACTGATCGCCCATGAAGGTGCCGAATTTGCCTACGTGTTATCCGGCAAGATTCTCTACACCATCGACGGCCGCCAATACCCATTGAGCGCCGGCGACTCGGTGCATTTCGATGCCGGCAAGGCCCACCGCCTGGCCAATGTCGGCAACGACGTAGCGGAAATGCTGGCCATCACCACCCTGAGCCTGTTCGACGACCACAGCACGCCCTGACCTGGTACATCGGCACTGCTTTAGCACAATGCGGCGACAACCAATGTTAGTAGCGCTTAATTTTTGTTGACCTCAATTTCAGCATGACTTAATTTCGAGCGCGACAGGTTGCTGAGCGTTTTCGCTCCACCACAGCTCTGGGCCGGCCTCTTCACCCGACAGGCCGGAACGCAGCGGTGCTGATCACAGCCCACGAGGCTGACCCTCAATGACGCCCAAAAAAAGAATAAATGAGGTACTCATGCGCACTCACACGTCCATCCAGGCCATGCTCGTCGCCGGACTGTTTCTTGGCTCGACATACGCATCCGCCAGCAACCTCGTGTACTGCTCCGAAGGCAGCCCCGGCGGCTTCGACCCGGGCCAATACACCACCGGCACCGATTTTGACGCAGCCTCGGAAACCCTGTTCAACCGCCTCGCCCAGTTCGAGCGCGGCAGCACCCTGGCCGTACCGGCCCTGGCGACTGAATGGCAGGCCAGTGAAGACGGCCTCAGCTACACCTTCAAACTGCGTCCCGGGGTGAAATTCCACAGCACCGAGTACTTCACCCCTAGCCGCACCTTCAACGCTGATGACGTGGTTTTCACCTTCCAGCGCATGCTCGACAAGGACCACCCGTTCCGCAAGGCCTACCCGACCGAGTTCCCTTACTTCACCGACATGGGCCTGGACAAGAACATTGCCAAGGTGGAGAAGGTCGACGACCTCACCGTGCGCTTCACCCTCAATAGCGTGGACGCGGCCTTTATCCAGAACCTGGCGATGAACTTCGCCGCCATCCACTCCGCCGAATACGCAGACCACCTGCTCAAGACCGGCAAAGCCGCCGACATCAACCAGAAGCCAATCGGCACCGGCCCCTTTGTCTTCAACCGCTACCAGAAAGATGCGCAGATTCGCTTCAAGGGCAACAAGGACTACTGGCTGCCGGAAGATGTGCAGATCGACAACCTGATCTTCGCCATCAACACCGACGCCTCGGTACGCGCGCAGAAGCTCAAGGCCGGCGAATGCCAGATCACCCTGAACCCGCGCCCAGCTGATCTCGCCGCGCTGCAGAAAGACCCTAACCTGCAGGTGCCCAGCCAGCCTGGCTTCAACCTGGGTTACATCGCCTACAACGTGACCCGCGCCCCCTTCGACAAAGTCGAAGTGCGTCAGGCGCTGGACATGGCCATCGATAAACCGGCGATCATCAGTGCGGTCTACCAGGGCGCCGGGCAACTGGCGGTCAACGCCATGCCGCCGACCCAGTGGTCCTATGACGAAAGCATCAGCGCCATCCCGCAAGACATCGAGAAAGCCAAGGCTCTGCTCAAGCAGGCTGGCGTTGCCGAAGGCACCAAGATCACCCTGTGGGCCATGCCCGTACAGCGCCCGTATAACCCCAACGCCAAACTGATGGCCGAAATGCTCCAGGCCGACTGGGCCAAGGTGGGCATTCAGGCAGAGATCGTCAGCTACGAGTGGGGCGAGTACATCAAGCGCGCCCATGCCGGCGAGCACGACGCCATGCTGATTGGCTGGACTGGCGACAATGGCGACCCGGACAACTGGCTGGGCACCCTGTACGGCTGCGACTCGGTCAACGGCAACAACTTCTCCAAATGGTGCGATGCCGGCTACGACAAGATCGTCAAACAGGCCAAGGCGATTACTGATCGCGACGCCCGGAGCGAGCTGTATCAGCAGGCGCAGCAGATCATCCAGCAACAACTGCCGATCTCCCCGATCGCGCACTCAACGGTCTACCAGCCCATGCGCAACAGCGTAAAAGGCTTCGAGATCAGCCCCTTCGGGCGCAACAGCTTCTACGGCGTCAGCAACACACGCTGAGAGCGGCATCACCGGCGGGCCTGAGCGCCCGCCGAACACCTAATAAAAACGACTGTATTCCTCCCCCGGTAACCACCGGCTGAGTGTTTCGTAGCTGCCAAAACGTTAGCAAGAACGCGCTTTTCGAATGTTGCCGAGGCTGTTTAGCCCCGGCGGCAATAGTCCGTATAAGCACTCCTTGCCTGATAATAAAGCCGTTACAGGAGCCAACAGATGACCTTCGCCCTTCGCGCCAGCATTGTTTTGAGCCTCGCCTTCAGCTGCACAGCCATCCAGGCAAAACCACTGGTAGTGTGCACCGAGGCGGCGCCGGAAGGCTTCGATATCGTGCAATACACCACAGCGGTGACCGCAGATGCGGCGTCTGAAGCACTGTTTGATCGCCTGGTGCGTTTCAAACCCGGCACCACCGAAATCGAACCGGCCCTGGCCGAGCGCTGGGACATCAGCCCCGATGGGCTGAGCTACACCTTCTACCTGCGCAAAGGGGTGAAATTCCACAGCACGCCCTGGTTTACCCCCAGCCGCGAAATGAATGCCGATGACGTGCTCTGGAGCATCCAGCGCCAGCACGACCCCAAACACCCCTGGCATGCCCAGTCTGGTCGCGGCTTCCCGTACTTCGAAGCCATGGAGTTCGGCAAGCTGATAGCCCGTATCGAAAAGCTCGACAGCCACCGTGTTCGCTTCGTGCTCAACCAGCCGCAGGCGCCCTTCCTCGCCGATATGGCCATGGGCTTTACCTCGATCTATTCCGCCGAGTATGCCGAGCAGCTGCTCAAGGCCGGCAAGCAGGAACTGCTCAACAGCCAACCGGTCGGCACCGGGCCGTTCGTACTGCAGCGCTACGCCAAGGATGCCCAGGTGCGCTACACCAGCCACCCGGACTACTGGGATGGCGAGCCGGCATCGGAAAAACTGCTGTTTGCCATCACCACCGATCCCAATGTGCGTATCCAGAAACTGCGTTCCGGAGCCTGCAACATTGCCCTGTATCCACGCCCCTTCGATATTCCGGCGCTCAAGGCCGATGACCATCTGAAGGTGCTGGAACTCGACTCGCTGCTGACCGCCTACGTAGCCCTCAACGTGCGCCATAAACCGCTGGACGATGTGCGCGTGCGCCAGGCGATCAACCTGGCGTTCGACAAGCAGGCCTACCTCGGCGCGCAGTTCGGCGCAGACGGTGCCAGCCCCGCCATCGCGCCCTACCCGTCAACCCTGCTCGGCTACGACAGTCAGCTGCAAGGCTGGCCCCACGACCCACAGCGCGCCCGTCAGTTGCTCGCAGAAGCTGGCCACGCAAACGGCATCAATCTGTCGATCTGGACCCGACCAGGCGGCGGCCCAACCAACCCAAATCCGTCACTCGGCGCACAGATGCTGCAAGCCGACCTGGCAGCGGTCGGCATCAAAACCGACATCCGCGTGATGGAGTGGGGCGAGCTGATCAAACGGGCGAAAAATGGCGAGCATGACCTGGTGTTTATGGGTTGGGCCGGCGACAACGGTGACCCGGATAACTTCCTCAGCCCCAACCTGTCCTGCGCCGCTGCGCAGAGCGGCGAAAACCAGGCTGGCTGGTGTGATGCGGCATTCGACAGGCTGATCACCCAAGCCAGGGAGACCACCGACCCGCAGCAGCGCACCGTGCTCTACCGCCAGGCGCTGGCGATTTTCCATGAGCAGGCGCCGTGGATTCCCCAGGCCCACCCCAAGCAGTTCAGCGCAGTCAGCCGTGATGTCGAGGGTTTTACCCTCAGCCCCATGGGCTCGAATAATTACGCCAAGGTAAAGCGGCACTGATTCTGCAAGCAGCACTCAAAACAGGGCTACTGCCGCGCACCAGCCGCGCGCCAGTGGCAGATCGACACAATATGCCAGCGGCCCACGTAGCCGGTGGCGCGAATGAACTGATGCGGAGTAACAAAACCCCATGTTTGCTTTTATCGCACGCCGCCTGGGATTGCTGATTCCCACCTTCTTCGGCGTTACCTTGCTGACCTTTGCGTTGATCCGCATGATCCCCGGCGACCCGGTGGAAGTGATGATGGGCGAACGCCGCGTCGACCCGGAAATGCACGCCCAGGCCATGGAGCGCCTGGGGTTGAACAAGCCGCTGTATGCACAGTATTTCGACTATATCGGCAAGCTGGCCCAGGGCGACCTGGGTGAGTCGCTGCGCACCCGCACCAGCGTCTGGGATGAGTTCACCACGCTGTTTCCCGCCACCCTGGAATTGTCCCTCGCCGCCCTGCTGTTCGCCGGCACCCTGGGGCTGATCGCCGGGGTGATTGCTGCACTGAAACGGGGCTCGCTGTTCGACCATGGGGTGATGGGCATCTCGCTGGCCGGCTATTCGATGCCGATTTTCTGGTGGGGCCTGCTGCTGATCATGTTCTTCTCGGTGTGGCTGGGCTGGACGCCAGTGTCCGGACGCATCGATCTGCTCTACGACATCCCGCCAGTCACCGGTTTTATGCTGATCGACACCTTGCTCAGCGGCGAAGAGGGCGCATTTGTCGACGCCCTGCGCCACCTTATCCTGCCGGCCATCGTGCTCGGCACCATTCCACTCGCGGTGATCGCGCGGATGACCCGCTCGGCGATGCTCGAAGTGCTGCGCGAAGACTATGTGCGCACCGCCCGCGCCAAGGGCCTGTCGCCGGCCCGCGTGGTGTTTGTACACGGCCTGCGCAATGCACTGATCCCGGTGCTCACGGTGTTCGGCCTGCAGGTCGGCGCGCTGCTGGCGGGCGCGGTACTGACCGAAACCATCTTCTCCTGGCCGGGTATCGGCAAATGGCTGATCGAGTCGATCGGCGCGCGTGACTACCCGGTGGTGCAGAACGGCATTCTGCTGATCGCCTGCCTGGTGATTCTGGTCAACTTCGTGGTGGACATCCTCTACGGCCTGGCCAACCCACGCATTCGCCATCAGCGCTAAGGAGAGCCCAATGACCACGCACGCCACACTCGACCAATCGCTGTTCTACCCCTCACCGCTCAAGGAGTTCTGGCAGGCCTTCGCCCACAACAAGGGCGCAGTCGCCGGACTGGCGTTTATGATCCTGCTGGTGATCTGCGCGCTGTTTGCGCCGTGGATCGCCCCGCACGACCCCAGCGAGCAATACCGCGAGTTTCTGCTCACCCCACCGGCCTGGCTGGAAGGTGGCCAGCTGCAATTTTTGCTGGGCACCGATGAAGTGGGCCGCGACCTGCTGTCGCGATTAATCCATGGCGCGCGGCTGTCGCTGCTGATCGGTCTGGCCTCGGTGCTGATGTCGTTGATTCCCGGCATCCTGCTGGGGCTGGTCGCCGGCTTCTTTCCGCGCCTGCTCGGCCCGTCGATCATGCGCCTGATGGACATCATGCTGGCCCTGCCCTCGCTGCTGCTGGCGGTGGCCATCGTCGCCATCCTCGGCCCAGGCCTGATCAACACCATCTTCGCCATCGCCATCGTCTCGCTGCCGTCCTATGTGCGCCTGACCCGCGCCGCAGTGATGGGCGAGCTGAACCGCGACTACGTCACCGCCGCACGCCTGGCAGGCGCCAGCCTGCCGCGGCTGATGTTTATCACCGTACTGCCCAACTGCATGGCACCGCTGATCGTGCAGGCCACCCTGAGCTTTTCCTCGGCGATTCTCGATGCCGCCGCCCTGGGTTTTCTCGGCCTTGGCGTACAACCGCCGACGCCTGAGTGGGGCACCATGCTGGCCTCGGCGCGCGACTATATCGAGCGCGCCTGGTGGGTGGTCAGCTTGCCAGGCCTGACCATTCTGCTCAGCGTGCTGGCGATCAATCTGATGGGCGACGGGCTGCGCGATGCACTCGACCCGAAACTCAAGAATGCGCAGTGAGGAACCCCGCATGAGCCTGTTGGATATCAAAAACCTCAGCGTGCGCTTCGGCGACGCCAGCGCCATCCCGGTAGTCGACGGCCTCGACCTGTGCGTAGAAAAGGGCGAAGTGTTGGCGATTGTCGGCGAATCCGGCTCCGGTAAATCGGTGACCATGATGGCGCTGATGGGTCTGATCGACGCCCCCGGCATCGTCACGGCCGACAGCCTGCAGTTCGACGGCACCGACATGCTACGCCTCAAAGGTCGCCAGCGGCGGCATATCGTCGGCAAGGACCTGTCGATGGTCTTTCAGGATCCGATGACCGCACTCAACCCCAGCTTTACCGTGGGTTTCCAGATTGAGGAAGTGCTGCGCCAACACCTGAACCTCAAAGGCCAGGCCGCCCGCCAACGCGCGCTGCAACTGCTCGACCGGGTGGAAATCCCCGCCGCCGCCAGCCGCCTGAATGCCTACCCGCACCAGCTGTCCGGTGGCATGAGCCAACGGGTGGCGATTGCCATGGCAATTGCCGCCGAACCCAAACTGCTGATCGCCGACGAACCAACCACGGCGCTGGATGTGACCATTCAGGCGCAGATCATGGACTTGCTGGTGGGCCTGCAACGCGAACAGAACATGGGCCTGGTGCTAATCACCCATGACCTGGCCGTGGTCGCCGAAACCGCGCAACGGGTCTGCGTGATGTATGCCGGGCAAGCGGTGGAGATAGGCAGCGTGCCGCAGCTGTTCACCGCCCCCAGCCATCCCTACACCGAGGCGCTGCTCAAGGCGATTCCCGAGCACAGTCAGGGCCAGCGCCGCCTGACCACCCTGCCCGGCATCGTTCCTGGGCGCTATGACCGCCCGGCAGGCTGCCTGCTGTCACCACGCTGCCCCTACGCCCAGGCGCATTGCCGTGAACAACGGCCGACCCTGGATGCCCATGAACGTGGCGCGGCGCGCTGCTTCTACCCGCTCAACCTGACTGCGGAGGTGGCCTGATGAGCGCCGTCCTGACTGCTCGCGACCTCACCCGTCACTACGAAATCTCCCGTGGCCTGTTTCAGCCCAATGCCCAGGTGCAGGCGCTGAATGGCGTTTCCTTTGACTTACAGGCGGGCAAGACCCTGGCGGTGGTCGGCGAGTCCGGCTGCGGCAAATCCACCCTGGCCCGCGCCCTGACGCTGATCGAGGAGCCCAGCTCAGGCTCGCTGCAGATCGCCGGACAGGAAGTGACCGGCGCCAACAAGGCGCAGCGCAAACAGCTGCGCCGTGATGTACAGATGGTCTTTCAGAATCCCTACGCCTCGCTCAACCCGCGGCAGAAGGTCGGCGATCAGCTGGGCGAGCCGCTGCTGATCAATACCGGTCTGTCGCGCCTGGAAAGGCGCGAGCGGGTGCAGGCAATGATGCAGCAGGTAGGTCTGCGCCCCGAGCATTACCAGCGCTACCCGCATATGTTCTCCGGCGGCCAGCGCCAGCGCATCGCCCTGGCCCGGGCGATGATGCTGCAACCCAAGGTGCTGGTGGCGGACGAACCAACTTCGGCGCTGGACGTATCCATCCAGGCCCAGGTGCTCAACCTGTTTATGGACCTGCAGGAGCAGTTCAACACCGGCTACGTATTTATATCGCACAACCTCTCGGTGGTGCGCCATGTCGCCGACGATGTGCTGGTGATGTACCTCGGCCGCCCGGTGGAAATGGGACCCAGCGAGTTGATCTACAACCGCCCGCTGCACCCTTACACCCAGGCGCTGCTGTCGGCGACGCCGACCATTCATCCCGATCCGAGCAAACCGAAGATCAAGATCAGTGGCGAGCTGCCCAACCCGCTGTCGCCCCCCAGTGGCTGCGCCTTCCATCAACGCTGCCCGCATGCCAGTGAACGCTGTCAGGTTGAACAGCCGGCGCTGCGTCTGCTCGATGCGCGGCAAGTGGCTTGCCACCATGCAGAGCAGATCAATAGCTAAAGGATGTGAGCCCCGGCCGGCTGGGGCTCGCTATGGCGCAGCCGTACCTGGGTAGAACAGCCGATAGCCCAGCAGGCCAACGGCCTCGTTAAGCAGCAGGCCGTTCTGCCAGACTGCCTTGCTTTCCGGCAACCAGCCGCCAGCAGGCCGGCCATTGGGCGTACCGAGAAAGCCCATCGGCGCGCTGACCACCTGTAAACCGGCCTGTTCGAAACTCCAGCGTGACCTGGGCATATGCCAGGCCTGGGTCACCAGCACCACGCGGGTAATCCCCGCTTGCTTCAGCAGTTCAGCGCTGTGGGTCGCATTCTCCCAGGTGGTGCGGCTCAAGCCTTCCTGCCAACGCACCGGCACGTCGTAATCACGCGCCAGCACCTCAGCCATCAACGCCGCCTCGCTGGGCGGTACGCCATAGTGCAACCCACCACTGGTTAGCAGCGGCAAACCCGAGGCCTTGGCCAGCCGCGCAGCGAAACGCACCCGTTCCAACGCCATCAGGCTGGGCTGATCAGCGCCCCAGCCGGGATCGCCAAGTTCACTGCCATTACCAAGAACTACGATTACATCGGCCTGCTGCGCCAAGGTGGCCCACTGCGCCTCGCTCAAAGCGGACTCGCTTTCCAACACTCGCGCCGAATACTCGACCACCACCGGCAGACTAAACAGCCACATACCGCCAAGCCCGGCAACCAGGCAGCCCGCCGCCAAGCGTGGAAAACGCCGACGCAGCCACCAGGCGGCCAGCAGCAAAAGCAGGAACAGGCCTGGCGGAAGGAAGAACTGTTTGAGGATGTAGCGAATCGGCATTGGGCACCTCCCTGGGTGCGCGCAGCCTACCGATGATTGCTCGCCCTAAACAACTGCGAGCCACAGGCTTTGCAGGCCTGCACGCCATTGCCGGACTGCCAGCCCGCCAGGGTGCCGCACAGGGCGCAGCACAGCTGTAATCGGCGTTTAAGTAGCGGTTTGATCTTGCCGGGCAGCGCCGCGGTGGGTTTGTGGCCGGAGCGGCCGACCTTGCGTGAGCTTGGTAGCTGCTCGATCTGCGCCATTTCCTGCGCCGCCGCATGCCAGCCGCGCAGCCAGTCCAGGTCGCGATCCAGGTAGGCGCGAATCAGCTCCATTTCCGCCGCCGTCAGGCCGCGCAACTCCAGCTCCAGTGGCGGCTGCGCAGACAGCGCACTGAGGTTGTCCGCCTCATCCAACGCCATGGCGAGGCGTTGCAGCAGCCGCTCATAGAGCCCGCCCCCAGCTGCACCACGCCGAAACTCCGCCATCCTGCACCTCGCGCCGGAGCAGGCTGCTGCTCCATATAGCAAGCTTAGCGTTCGCGCTTTAACCAGCAGTACCTGGCGACAGACGGCGCGGCCGCTAGGCGTGGCCGCGCCGCAGTAGCTGGAGCGCGGCGCAATCAGGGTTTCCCTGAATAAGCGGGGCTCATGTATGCTACGGCGTTTCCCGCAAGCCCTTATTCCCAGCGCCGGTAGCCATGCAAGAACAGTACTCGCCCCGTGAAATCGAAGCCGCCGCGCAGTCCCACTGGGACGCGCAGAAATCCTTTGTCGTGAGTGAGCAGCCGGGCAAGGAAACCTTCTATTGCCTGTCGATGTTCCCCTACCCCAGCGGCAAGCTGCACATGGGGCACGTGCGCAACTACACCATCGGTGACGTGATCGCCCGCTACCAGCGTATGCAGGGCAAGAACGTGCTGCAGCCGATGGGCTGGGACGCCTTCGGCATGCCGGCCGAGAACGCCGCGATGAAGAACAAGGTCGCGCCCGCCAAGTGGACCTACGAAAACATCGATTACATGAAGACCCAGCTGAAATCGCTGGGCCTGGCCATCGACTGGACCCGTGAAGTCACCACCTGCAAGCCGGACTACTACCGCTGGGAACAGTGGCTGTTCACCAAGCTGTTCGAGAAGGGCGTGATCTACCGCAAGAACGGTACCGTCAACTGGGACCCGGTCGACCAGACCGTACTGGCCAACGAGCAGGTCATCGACGGCCGCGGCTGGCGTTCCGGCGCGCTCATCGAGAAGCGCGAAATCCCCATGTACTACTTCAAGATCACCGCCTACGCGGAAGAGCTGCTGAGTAGCCTGGACGAACTGGATGGCTGGCCGGAACAGGTCAAGACCATGCAGCGCAACTGGATCGGCAAGAGCTTCGGCGCCGACGTGGTATTCGACTATGACCAGGCCAGCATCGGTATCGACGGCCAGCTCAAGGTCTACACCACCCGCCCCGACACCCTGATGGGCGCGACCTACGTCGCCGTCGCCGCCGAGCATCCGCTGGCGCAGCGCGCCGCTGCGAGCAATCCAGCTATCGCCGCGTTTATCGCCGAATGTAAAGCCGGCTCCGTGGCCGAGGCCGACATGGCCACCATGGAGAAGAAGGGCGTTGCCACCGGACAATTCGTTATTCATCCGCTCTCCGGCGACAAGCTGCCGGTATTCGTCGCCAACTACGTGTTGTGGGGCTACGGCGAAGGCGCAGTGATGGCCGTGCCTGCGCACGACGAGCGTGATTTCGAATTCGCCAGTAAGTACGACCTGCCGATCAAGCAGGTCTACGCCGGCGAAGGCAAAGAATACAACGCCACTCAATGGCAGGACTGGTACGGCGAAAAAACCGGCCTGAGCACCATTGGCTCCGGCAAATACGATAATCTGGATTTCACCGCCGCCTTCGACGCCATCGTCGCGGACCTGGAAGCCAACGCCCATGGCGCGCGCAAAACCCAGTTCCGCCTGCGCGACTGGGGCATCAGCCGTCAGCGCTACTGGGGCTGCCCGATCCCGATCATCCATTGCGATAGCTGTGGCGACGTACCGGTGCCGGAAGACCAGCTGCCCGTCGTGCTGCCGGAAGACGTGGTGCCGGATGGCGCTGGCAGCCCATTGGCGCGCATGCCCGAGTTCTACCAATGCAGCTGCCCGAAATGCGGCGGCGCAGCCAAGCGCGAAACCGACACCATGGACACCTTCGTTGAGTCGTCCTGGTATTACGCCCGTTACGCCTCGCCACATTACACCGGCGGCATGGTCGACCCTGAAGCAGCCAACCACTGGCTGCCGGTGGATCAATACATCGGCGGTATCGAACACGCGATCCTGCACCTGCTGTACGCACGCTTCTTCCACAAGCTGATGCGTGACGAAGGCCTGGTGTCATCGAATGAGCCATTCAAGAACCTGCTGACCCAGGGCATGGTGGTGGCAGATACCTACTACCGCACCTTGGAAAACGGCGGTAAGGACTGGTTCAACCCAGCCGATGTCGAGCTGGAGCGTGACGCGAAAGCCAAGGTCATCAGCGCCAAACTGAAAAGCGACGGCCTGCTGGTGGAAATCGGCGGCACCGAGAAGATGTCCAAGTCGAAGAACAACGGCGTCGACCCACAGTCGATGATCGATCAGTTCGGCGCCGACACTTGCCGCCTATTTATGATGTTCGCCTCGCCGCCTGACATGAGCTGCGAATGGTCTGACGCCGGTGTTGAAGGCGCCAACCGCTTCCTGCGCCGCGTCTGGCGCCTGGCGCAAAACCACGTCAACCAGGGCATCACCGGCGCACTTGACCTGGCCAGCCTGGATGACGAGCAGAAGACCGTGCGCCGCGCGATTCATCTGGCGATCAAGCAGTCGAGCTTCGATATTGGCCAGCACCACAAATTCAACACCGCCATCGCCCAGGTGATGACGCTGATGAACGTGCTGGAAAAAGCCGCACAAACTACAGCTCAAGACCGCGCCCTGTTGCAGGAAGGTCTGGAAGCGGTGGCGCTGCTGCTGGCGCCAATCACGCCGCATATCAGCCATCAGCTGTGGCAGGAACTGGGCCATGAAGAAGCCATCATCGATGCATCCTGGCCACAGGTGGATGAGTCTGCCTTAGTACAGGACAGCCTGACCCTGGTGATCCAGGTCAACGGCAAGCTGCGCGGACAGATTGAAGTGCCGGCCAGCGCCAGCCGCGAAGATGTCGAGGCCAGCGCCCGCAGCAACGAGAATGTGCTGCGCTTTACCGAAGGCCTGAGCATTCGCAAGGTCATCGTGGTGCCAGGCAAACTGGTCAACATTGTTGCCAACTGACTAGTCGCCAACTGATTAAGCTCGGCGCGACCGCACAACGGCGCGCCGCAAGACACGCCAAGGGGATAAAAGATGATCAAACGGAATCTGTTGGTAATTGGCCTGGCCACCCTGCTCAGCGCTTGCGGCTTCCAGCTGCGCGGCACCGGTGACGTGCAGTTCGCCCTCAAGGAACTGGATGTCAGCGCTCGCAACGCCTATGGCGAAACCGTCAACGAAGTGCGTGAAGTGCTGCAGAACAACGGCGTCAAGGTCTATCCGGGCGCGCCGTACAGCCTGGTACTGAGCAACGAGCAGGAAAATCGCCGCGCCGCCAGCTTTACCAGCTCGGCCCGCACCGCCGAGTACGAGCTGACCAAGACCCTGGAATACGAGATCCGTGGCAGCAAAGACCTGCTGCTGATGAGCGACAAGCTGGAAGCCCAGAGTTTCTACACCCAGGACGGTAACAACCTGATTGGTGGTGACCAGGAAGCCGCGCAGATCCGCCAGGAAATGAACCGCGAACTGATCCAGCAACTAGTCCAGCGCCTGCAGCAGATCAGCCCAGCGCAACTGGACCAACTGCAGCAAACCGCAGAAGCCAAGGCCCAGGCCGAAGCCGATGCGCTGGAAGCCGCCCGCCAGCAACAGGCCGCGCAACCGCAGCAGTCGCCGATCCAGCTGCCGATTCCCGCCCAGTAAGCTCGCCGGGCCGCGCCAGCGGCCCAGCTCTGCGACCCCATGAAACTTAACTCTGCACAACTCGGCAAACACCTGCAGGGCAACCTGAGCCCGGTGTATGTGGTCAGTGGCGATGAGCCGCTGCTCTGCCAGGAAGCCACCGACGCCATTCGCGCCGCGACCCGCCAGCAGGGTTTCAGCGAGCGCCAGGTATTCAACGCCGACAACAACTTCGACTGGGGTAACCTGTTGCAAGCCGGTGCCAGCCTGTCGCTGTTTGCCGACAAGCGCCTGCTGGAGCTGCGCCTGCCCAACGGCAAGCCCGGCGACAAGGGCGCTGCGGCATTGCTCGAATACCTCGCCCGCCCCGCCGAAGACACCGTGCTGCTGATCAGCCTGCCGAAACTCGACGGCAGCGCGCAGAAAACCAAATGGGGCAAGGCGCTGATCGACGGCACGCAGACACAGTTCGTGCAGATCTGGCCAGTCGATGCCAACCAACTGCCGCAATGGATTCGCCAGCGCCTGGCGCAATCGGGCCTCAGCGCCAGCGCCGAAGCCGTTGACATGATTGCCGTGCGCGTCGAAGGCAACCTGCTCGCCGCTGCCCAGGAAATCGAAAAGCTCAAGCTGCTCGCCGAAGGCACGCAGATCGACGTCGACACCGTGCATGCCTCGGTTGCCGATAGCGCGCGCTTCGATGTCTTTGGCCTGATCGATGCGGCCCTCAATGGCGAAGCCGCCCACGCCCTGCGCATGCTCGAAGGCCTGCGCGGTGAAGGCGTCGAGCCACCGGTGATTCTCTGGGCCCTGGCCCGGGAAATCCGCCTACTGGCCACCATCGCCCAGCAGTACAGCCAGGGCACACCACTGGAAAAAGCCTTCAGCTCCGCCCGCCCGCCGGTCTGGGACAAGCGCCGCCCGCTGGTCAGCAAAGCTCTGCAACGCCTGTCCGCCGCCCGCTGGGCAGCACTGCTGCAGGATGCCCAGCAGATCGATGCGCAGATCAAAGGCCAAGCGGCCGGCGATCCCTGGAGCGGCCTGAGCCTGCTGACTCTAAGCATTTGCGGCCAGCGTTTAGGCCTGACCCGATAGACACCAGACTCTGGACTTTTAACCAAGTGCGGATCATGCTTCGCCCGCCTGCGACGTGCAGGTCATTTCCCGAGGAAACGTCATGGCGAAGAAAGCCAAACGCGGCCCGAACAAGGCCAAATCCCTGATAGCCCAGCCACTGTTTCGCTCACGCCAGGAAACACCCAGCAAAGGCAAAGGCAGCTACCGCCGCGAAGCCTCCCAGCAAAACTGGGAGGCTTCATACTTTCTGGCTGCCTGAAAAGCCCGCCACAGCCCGCCAGCACCCGCACACCAGCTCAATCATGCTAAGGTTACGGCCTGCAAAATGTGCCGAGATCACCATGCCTTACCTGCTTCTTCGGGGCCTGTCCCATAGCGCCACCGCCTGCCTCCTGCTGCTTCTGACTGCCTGCGCCGAAGCGCCTGCCCAGCCGCTTGCCGCTGCGCCCGTCACAGCCAGCACCGCCCCCGCCAGCCCAGCCGTCAGCGTGGTCAGCGATCCAAGCCCGTTAATCAGTTTCGACGAATGGCGCATTCTGCTGCGCAGCGATGCCATCGCCGCAGGTATCGATGCCGAGCTGTTCGATCGCACCTTTGCCGGCATCACTCTGGACCCGAACGTGGTCAAGGCTGATAACAGCCAACCGGAGTTCACCCGCCCAGTGTGGGAATACATTGACGGCGCCGTTTCCGTCTCGCGCATCGCCCAGGGCCGCCTACTCAAGGCGCAGCATCGGCCGACCCTGAAAGCCATTCGCAGCACCTACGCTGTCGACCATGAAGTGCTGATCGCGATCTGGGGCATGGAAAGCAATTACGGCAGCAATATCGGCAACCATAACGTCATCCGCTCCCTCGCCACCCTGGCCTACGATGGCCGCCGCCAGGTGTTCTGGCGCAGCCAGTTGCTGGCCGCGCTGCAAATCCTGCAAGCCGGTGACGGCCCTGCGCAGGGGCTGATCGGCTCATGGGCGGGCGCCATGGGGCAGACCCAATTTATGCCGACCACCTTCAATCAGCATGCTGTGGATTTTGATGGCGATGGCCGCCGCGACCTGTGGGCCTCAACGCCTGACGCTCTCGCCTCTGCCGCGCATTACCTGCAAGCCTCGGGCTGGGAAAACGGCCAACCCTGGGGCTTTGAAGTGAATCTGCCGCAGGGCTTCGATTACGCTTTGGCCGATCCGGAAGTACGCCGCAGTCTGGCGCAGTGGCGCATCCTCGGGATCAATCCGGTCCGAGCCATCGATGCCAATGAGCAAAGCCTGGCGACGCTGTTTCTACCCGCCGGCCATCGCGGCCCAGCGTTCCTGCTGCTAAACAATTTCCGCAGCATCCTCAAGTACAACAACTCCACCGCCTACGCCCTGGCCATCGGCCTGCTCAGCGACGCGCTGGATGGCAACCCTGGCGTGCAGGCTGCATGGCCGCGCAGCGATCGCCAACTAGGCCGCAGCGAGCGCATCGAACTGCAGGAACTGCTGGCCAGCAAAGGCTACGAGCCAGGTCCAGCGGACGGCATCATCGGTGCCAACACGCGCAAGGCCGTACGCGCCTTCCAGCAGAGCCTGGGCCAACCTGCTGATGGCTACCCCAGCCATGAGCTGTTGCAGCAACTCCGATGAGCGACCGCGCAGCGCCCAAACGCTGCGCGTTTCACTCCAGCGATCAGCCTGACCGCACGGCGCCAACCGGACTGAACAGTCAGCGCCTGTGATAAACTGCGCGGCGGCCACAAGCCGCCTCGTCCACGGAGCCCAGATTGCCGATGTCCGATATCTCCCCGCCTAAAACCGTCGCCAGCGGCGAAAAATTCCGCACCACCCAAGGCATCACCGCGATCAAGGACGGGCAAAAGCGCCGCGCCTCCAGTGAGCCTCAGGTGTTCGAGCCCAAACCCAAGTGGCTGCGAGTCAAGGCGCCTGGCGGCAGTCGCTTCGAGGCGGTTAAGCGCAATGTCAGCGAACACCGCCTGAGCACCGTGTGCCAGGAATCCCACTGCCCGAACATGGGTGAATGCTGGTCCAACGGCACTGCCACCATCATGCTGATGGGTTCGGTATGTACCCGCGCCTGCCGCTTCTGCGCGGTGGACACCGGCAACCCCAACGGCTGGTTGGACCTGGAAGAGCCGCAGAACACCGCAAAGTCGGTGGAGCTGATGGCGCTGCGCTATATCGTGCTGACCTCGGTAGACCGCGATGACCTAGACGACGGCGGCGCCGCGCACTACGCCGCCTGCGTACGGGCGATCAAGGACAACACCCCGCAGGTGGTGGTAGAAGCCCTGACCCCGGACTTCGACGGCGACCTGCTGGCCATCGAGCGTGTGGTGGATTCCGGTCTTGAGGTATTTGCGCAGAACGTCGAGACGGTCAAGCGCCTCACTCACGTGGTACGTGATCCACGTGCTGGCTATGAAAAGACCCTGAACGTATTAGCCCACGCCAAACGCCACCGCCCGGACGTGTTGACCAAGACCAGCCTGATGCTCGGCCTGGGCGAGACTGACGAAGAGATTATCCAGACCATGGATGACCTGCGCGCCATCAACGTCGACATCCTCACCCTCGGCCAATACCTGCAACCCACGCGCAACCACCTGAAGGTGCAGCGCTGGGTCAGCCCGGAAGAGTTCAATCGTTTCCGCGAAATTGGTCTGCAGAAAGGCTTTATGGAGGTCGCCGCCGGCCCGCTGGTACGCTCCAGCTACCGCGCCGACAAGGTGTTCGAGAAGAACAACCTGGGCCTGGCCGCCCCGGTGCCCGTGCCGGGCCAACAACTCGATAACAGTCTGATTCCTGCCCTCAATCTGAACTGATTGAGCCACACAACGCCTGACCTTAGGCTTTGCCTGGGGTCAGGCGTTTGTGTATCTGCTCTGCCTATCTGCTCTGCCCGCTCTAGCAGTCTATTGCGCCCGCCAGGCTCTGCTGCTGCGCGTAGTCGAGATGCTTGACCAGTTGCTCACGCAGCCGCGCACTGACTTCGGACAGCGCTATCGGCCCCGCCACCTGATCGGCTAACTGGGTCATGGCCATGCCGGCATAGCCACAGGGATTGATGCGTTGGAACGGCTGCAGGTCCATATCCACATTCAGCGCCAGACCATGGAAGCTACGACCATTGCGGATACGCAGGCCGAGCGAAGCGATCTTCGCGCCGTCTACATAAACCCCCGGAGCATCCGGCTTGGCGTTGGCGCTGACGCCATAGCTGGCGAGCAGATCAATCAGACTGCGCTCGATACGGCTAACCAGCTCACGCACGCCGATACCACTACGACGCACATCCAACAGCAAGTAAGCCACCAGCTGGCCGGGGCCGTGGTAGGTCACTTGACCGCCGCGATCGACCTGCACCACCGGAATATCGCCCGGAAACAGCACATGCTCGGCCTTGCCGGCCTGACCCTGGGTAAATACGGGGGAGTGTTCGAGCAGCCAGATTTCGTCCGGCGTATCCGCGCCACGGGTATCGGTAAAGCGCTGCATCGCATGCCAGGTAGGCTGATAGTCGACCTGGCCCAGCTCACGAAAGCCGAGCGGCAGGCTCATCAGAGCACCATGTGCACGATGCCGGTCGCGCGCAGGGCGCTATTGATATCGCGCAACTGGTCTTCACCGGTTGCCTCGATGTGCAGCTGCACAGTGGTGTACTTGCCATTAGTGCTCTGGCGCTCGGCCAGGGTACTGAGATCGACCTTGGCATGCTTGCTGAGGATTTCGATCACCATGTCTTTGTAATTGGCACCACTGTCGCCAACCACCTTGATCGGGTAGTCGGCGCAAGGGAATTCGATTTTGTGCGATTTGACGTCGGTCATGGCAGTAACGGCCTCGTAAGCCGTGGCAACAACAACGCCCCTGCGGGTCGGCGGGGGCGTGCTGGTCACGCTATCAGTTGAACAATCCGAAGAAGAACAGGCTGACGCTATCCCACAGGCGGCGGAAGAAACTACCTTCCTCAACGGCCTCCAGGGCGATCAGATCGGCGCTGTGCACCACTTCCTCACCCAGCTTCACTTCCACTTTACCGATCACCTCACCCTGAGCAATCGGGGCGGTGAGCTGCGGGTTGAGGATCATGCCGGCTTGCAATTTTTCCAGCTGCCCCTTCGGCAGAGTCAGGCTCAGATCAGCACCGAGGCCGGCTTTGACCTGGCGCACAGCGCCTTTCCACACCTGGGCCTGGGCCAGCTCCTGGCCTTGCTTGTAGAAGGTGCGGGTTTCAAAGAAGCGGAAACCATAGGTCAGCAGCTTCTGGGTTTCTGCAGCACGGGCCGACTCGCTGACGGTGCCGAATACCGAGGTGATCATCCGCGCGCCATCACGTACGGCCGAAGCCACCAGGCAGTAACCGGCTTCTTCGGTGTGGCCGGTTTTCAGACCGTCGACGGTCTTGTCACGCCACAGCAGCAAGTTGCGGTTGCCCTGTTTGATGTTGTTCCAGAGAAACTCCTTCTGCGCATAGATCGCATAGTGCTCTTGGTCTTCGTTGATGATGGCGCGAGCCAGAATGGCCATGTCATGGGCGCTGGAGTAATGCTCCGGATGCGGCAGACCAGTGGCGTTCATAAAGTGGCTGTTGCTCATGCCCAGACGCGCAGCGGTCTCGTTCATCATGTCGGCGAAGGCATCTTCGCTGCCGGCGATGTACTCGGCCAGGGCAATGCTGGCGTCGTTGCCGGACTGGATGATTACGCCGTGCAGCAAGTCATCCACAGTCGCCTGGCTGTTCAGCGGCAGGAACATGGTCGAACCACCGGATGCGGCACCACCGGTACGCCAGGCGTGCTCACTGATTGGCACCAGGTCCTGCTCGCCGATCTTGCCCTTGCGGATTTCCAGGGTGGCGATGTAGGCGGTCATCAGTTTGGTCAGGCTGGCCGGCGGCAGACGCTGATCACCATTGTTTTCCACCAGCACCTTGCCGCTGGCGGCATCCAGTAGCACATAGGATTTGGCCGCCAACTTTGGCGCCGAAGGAATGGCTGGCTGATTGGCCCAGGCGGTCGATGCGCTGAGTAGGCAAAGTGATAGGAAAACGCGTTGCGTAAAGCTGGTGATATTCATCCGTCTCTCTAGATTGCTGATGGTGAACAGGCCCAGTGGGCATAAGTTGCTGATCCCCCGGCCAACCGTTGGCTGGCCGGAGTTGTTTGTTTAGTCCCGCAGATAAACCATAAGTGCCCTGTCAGTCTGCCTTGACCAGGGTCGGCTCACCGAGATTGGCCAGACGCACGCTGCTCTGCAGCTGCTCAGCCTCGCTTTGGCTGCTCACTGGCCCCAGACGCACGCGGTGCAATATCTGTTGGTTGCGCACCACTGAGCTGACGAATACTGGCGCAGCCACTGTCTCGCTCAACTTGGCCTTGAGGAGTTCCGCAGCGTCCGGATTGGCGAAGGCGGCCACTTGGAGATACAGGCCAGAGGCTCCGACTGAATCGTTTTTTTTTGCGTCAATCTGCACGGGGAGCACCGCGGCGGCATGCTGCTGCGGTGGCGGTGAATATTGCTCAACCGGCTGCGCGATAGGCTGTGCCACCGGCTGGGCCTGGGCTACTTGCTGCGGCGCAGCTAATACCATCGGCACCGGACGGCCCTGCTGAGCCCACCATTCGTGCGGGTCGATGCCTTCAACCTTGACCCGTGCGGTGCCGCTTTCGGCATAGCCGAGTTTCTTCGCCGCAGCGAAGGACAAATCGATAATCCGATCGGAATAGAACGGTCCACGGTCGTTGACCCGCAGAATCGCGCTCTTGCCGTTTTCCAGGTTGGTTACGCGCACGTAGCTCGGCAGCGGCAGGGTCTTATGTGCGGCGGTCATGCCGTACAGGTCGTAGGTTTCACCGTTAGCGGTGGCCTGACCGTGGAACTTGGTGCCGTACCAGGACGCCGGGCCGACCGCCTGATAGCGACGTGCATCGGGAATCGGGTAGTACTGTTTGCCGAACACGGTGTAGGGACTGGCTTTGACCGGGCCGTAATGCGGCATCGGTATCGCATCAGGAATCCGCGACACATCAACATCCCACCACGGTGCGCCATCCTTGTGCGGACGGTTGAAATCACCCGGTCCAGAAATCGCCCCACCCGGCTGCTGCACCGGTGCAACCGGCTGCGGCGCACGGGTGGACGAGCAGCTGGCCAGCAGCAGCGCCAGGCTGCCATAAGCAGCCAATTTGAAAGGCAAACGCGACATTAATTCTTACCCCGTGCATCAACCAGCAACTCGGCCAGCTGATTGACCGCCATGGCATACATCACACTGCGATTGTAGCGGGTGATCACAAAGAAGTTAGGCTGGCCCAGCCAGTACTCGGCGCCGTCGGCACCTTCCAGACGGAAGGCCGTCACCGGCAAATCGTCAGCCAGCGGGTCGGCACTGGTCCAGCCCAACGCACGTAGCTCAGCAACATTCTTCACCGGGTCCAGCCCCACAGTCAGGCCTTGCTCAGCCTGCTCACCCGTGACAGTAGCGGCGCTAACCACAGGCTGCCCAGGCTGCCAGTGGTGACGCTTGAAGTAACTGGCGACGCTGCCGATGGCATCGACCGGGTTGTTCCAGATATTGATATGGCCGTCGCCATCGAAGTCCACGGCGTAGGCGCGGAAGCTGCTTGGCATAAATTGCGGAAGGCCCATGGCCCCGGCGTAGGAACCAGTCATGTTCAGCGGCTCGACCTGCTCTTCACGGGCCAGCAGCAGGAACTCGCGCAGTTCCTTGCGGAAGAACGGCGCACGCGGCGGATAATCGAAGGCCAGGGTCGACAGTGCATCCATCACCCGCCAGCTGCCGGTATTGCCGCCGTAGAAGGTTTCCACACCGATGATCGCCACGATTACCTGGGCCGGCACGCCGTACTCAGCTTCGGCGCGGGCCAGGGTTTCCTCGTGCTGCTTCCAGAACTCGACGCCCTTGCTGATGCGCTTGTCGGTGATAAAGATCGGACGATAATCCTTCCACGGTTTGGCCTTCTCCGCCGGACGCGAGATGGCATCGAGGATCGCCTGCTTGCGCTCGACTTGGGCAAACAACTCGACCAGCTGCTCGCCGGCAAAACCGTAATCACGGGTCATTTCGCCAATAAATTCAGCCACCTGCGGCGACTGCTGGTAATCCCCGGCCAGTACGGGCTGAGCCACTGCGCACACCCCGGCCAACGCCAGCCAAGGTGCAGTACGTACCATCCAACCACGCGCGTTTTGCATTGAATTCATAATCCCAATCAAGCCTGTGTCATCCACTTACGATGAGTGTGGATCGACATCAAAATTCCAAACCCTGCCAGCAGGGTGATCAGCGAGGTGCCGCCGTAGCTGATAAATGGCAGCGGTACGCCCACCACCGGCAGCAGGCCGCTGACCATACCGATATTGACGAAGACATAAACGAAGAAGGTCATGGTCAGCGCGCCGGCGAGAAGCTTACCGAACAGCGTCTGCGCTTGCACGGTAATCACCAGGCCGCGTGCGATCAACAGCATGTACACCAGCAGTAACAAACACACGCCGACCAGGCCGAATTCCTCGGCCAGTACCGCGATGATGAAGTCGGTGTGGCTCTCAGGAAGAAAATCCAAGTGCGACTGGGTGCCTTGCAGCCAGCCCTTACCGAGCACCCCGCCCGAACCAATCGCCGCCTTGGACTGGATGATGTTCCAGCCGCTGCCCAGCGGGTCGCTTTCCGGGTTGAGGAAGGTCAGCACGCGCTGCTTCTGATACTGGTGCATAACGAAGAACCACATGCCGATGGCAATCGGCACCACCGCCGCCACCGCGCCAATCACCCAGCGCCACTGCAGGCCAGCGATAAACAGCACGAAGCCGCCCGAGGCGATGATCAGTAGCGAAGTGCCGAGGTCCGGCTGCAGCAGAATCAGCACAAAGGGCACGATGATCATCGCCAGGCTGATGCAGATATGTTTGAACCGCGGCGGCAGACTGCGGTTGGACAGGTACCAGGCGATGGTCGCCGGCATGATGATTTTCATAAATTCCGAGGGCTGGAAGCGAATCACCCCGGGGATATTGATCCAGCGCGTGGCGCCCATGGCGTTATGGCCCATGACGTCCACCACCACCAGCAAGCCCACCCCGCCGACATAGGCCAACGGCACCCAGCGCGCCATAAAGCGCGGTTCGAACTGGGCGATGATAAACATGCCGACCAGGCCGATACCGAAGGAGCTGGCCTGCTTCATCAGCAGATCGACGTTCTTGCCGCTGGCCGAATACAGAATAAACAGGCTGCCGGTGGCCAGAATCAGCAACAGCAGCAGCAGAATGCCATCGATATGCAGGCGCTGCAGGATGGTTGCACGGCGACGCATCAGGTCTTCGGAGGACAGGTTGCGGTCGAAATTACTGTTCATGGCGCAGCGACCTCAGCCGCCACAGGCGGAGCATATTCGGCTTTCAACTGACCGTTTTCATCCAGCAACCAGGCATCGATCACCTGCTTGACCACCGGCGCGGCAACGCCGGAGCCGGACTCGCCGTTCTCGACCATCACCGACACGGCGATCTGCGGGTTATCCGCCGGCGCAAACGCAACGAACAAGGCGTGGTCGCGATGGCGCTCGGCGACTTTGCTGCGGTCGTACTTCTCGCCCTGCTTGATCGCCACCACCTGAGCGGTACCGCTCTTGCCGGCAATCCGGTACAGCGCAGCATCACCCACCTTGCGCGCGGTGCCACGCGGGCCGTGCATGACCGACACCATGCCCTGGACACCGGCGTCCCAGAACTTCGGATCACGGAGCACGATATCCGGTACTGGGTTGGGGTCTGTGGGGATGAGCCCCTGGATGGTCTTGGCCAGGTGCGGGCGAATCCACTTGCCGCGCGTGGCCATCAGTGCCGTGGCCTGTGCCAGTTGCAGCGGCGTGGTCTGCATATAGCCCTGACCGATACCGAGAATCAGCGTCTCGCCCGGGTACCAGGCCTGCCGGTAACGCGCGCGCTTCCAGTCCCGCGACGGCATCAGCCCGGCGGTTTCTTCGAACATGTCCAGCGACACGCGCTGACCCAGCCCGAAACGGGTCATGTAGTCATGCATGCGGTCGATGCCCATCTTGTGCGCCAGCGAGTAAAAGTAGGTGTCGTTGGAGCGCATGATCGCGTAATCCATATCCACCGAGCCGTCGCCCGTGCGGTTCCAGTTGCGATATTTGTGGCTGTGACCGGGCAACTGATAGAAGCCGGGGTCGAACACCCGAGTCTGCGGCGTGACTACGCCAGCATCCAATCCCGCCACCGCGACCATCGGCTTAATGGTCGAGCCGGGCGGATAGAGACCGCGCAATACGCGGTTGTATAGAGGACGGTCGATAGAATCGCGCAGGTCGGCGTAGGCCTTGAAGCCGATACCGGTAACGAAGGGGTTAGGGTCGAAACTCGGCTGACTGACCATTGCCAGCACCTCGCCGGTCTGCGGCTGGATCGCCACAATCGCGCCACGGCGACCAGCCAGGGCCTTTTCGGCGGCCTCCTGCAAGCGGATATCGAGGCTCAGCACGATGTCCTTGCCGGGCAACGGATCGGTGCGTTTGAGCACCCGCAGCACGCGGCCACGGGCGTTGGTTTCGACTTCCTCGTAACCCACTTCACCGTGCAGCTCGTCTTCATAGAAGCGCTCGATACCGGTCTTGCCGATATGGTGCGTGCCGCTGTAGGCCACCGGGTCGAGTTCTTTCAGTTCTTTCTCGTTGATCCGCCCGACATAGCCCACCGAATGAGCAAAATGCTCGCCCAGCGGGTAATGCCGCACCAGTTGCGCTACGACTTCCACCCCTGGCAGCCGGAACTGATTGATCGCGATACGGGCGATCTGCTCCTCGGATAACTCGAACAGCACCGGCACCGGCTCAAACGGCCGCCGCCCCTGACGCACACGTCGCTCGAACAGCGCACGTTCATCCGTACCCAGCTCCAGCACTTCGACAATCACATCCAGCACCTGCGGCCAGTCACCGGCGCGCTCGCGGGTCAGAGTCAGGCTGAAGCTGGGCCGGTTATCGGCGATGATCACCCCGTTGCGGTCGTAGATCAGCCCGCGGTTCGGCGGGATCGGCTGCACGTGGATGCGGTTGTTTTCCGCCAGGGTGGTGTGATGCTCGAACTGCACCACCTGCAGGTAATACATGCGTGCCACGAGCACCGAAGTCAGCAACAAAACCACCACAGCACCGACCACCGCGCGTTTGCGGATCAGGCGGCCGTCTTTCTCGTGGTCTTTGAGGCGGATTGGTTGCGGCATCGGTGGCTGCTGATTACTGGCTGATTATTTGTGGTAAGGGTGGCCGGACAATACAGTCCAGGCACGATACATCTGTTCGCCGATCAGAATCCGCACCAAGGGGTGCGGCAAGGTCAGCGGCGACAACGACCAGCGCTGCTCACTGCGCGCCTGCACCTCAGGCGCCAGCCCTTCCGGGCCGCCGACCATCAGGTTGACGGTTCGTGCATCCAGTCGCCACTTGTCCAGTTCGACCGCCAGCTGCTCGGTGCTCCAGGGCCGCCCTTCGACTTCCAGGGTAACGATGCGTTCCCCTGGTGCAACCTTGGCCAGCATGGCCTCGCCTTCCTGGCGGATCATCCGCGCCACATCGGCATTTTTGCCGCGGGTGGTCAACGGAATCTCCACCAGTTCCAGGGACAGCTCGCTGGGCATGCGCTTGGCGTATTCCTGCCAGCCCTCTTCCACCCAGCGCGGCATGCGCGAGCCGACGGCGATCAGTTTGATCCGCACCGCTGCGCGTCCTTATTCCTGTTCTGGGCCCGGCTCGGCGCTGAACTGCGCACGGCTCTGCTCGGCACCCTGCCACAGACGCTCAAGGTCATAGAACTGGCGGGCAGTCGGCAGCATCACGTGAACCACGATGTCGCCGAGGTCGAGCAGTGCCCACTCGCCGGTGTCCATGCCTTCAGTACCGATTGGGCGTACGCCCTGCTCCTTGACCTTCTCCAGCACGTTGTCGACCAGCGACTTGACGTGACGGCTGGAGGTGCCGCTGGCGATAAGCATGAAATCGGTGATGCTAGTCTTGCCGCGCACATCGATGGTGGTGATGTCCTGCGCCTTGATCTCTTCCAGGGCTGCGATGGCCAGTTTGACCAACTCTTCGCTCTGCATTTTTGCCTTAGTCATAAGTAACTCATTTGCCTCGTGTTCAATTCGCGCCACGGTACAGTCCGTGGGCATGGATATAGGCCAGTACCGCGTCAGGCACCAGAAAACGTGCCGACTTTCCGCTCGCCAGTAGCGAACGGATCTGGGTAGCCGACACCGCCAGGGGTGTCTGCCAGATAAAAGCAATCTGCCCACTCGGCCCACTCAGGGCCGAAGGGTCACTCACACTGCGCGCCGCCAACAGATTACGCAGCGCCTCGGGCGCTTCACTGTCGGCATCCGGCCGCTGCAACACCAGAATATGGCAGTGCTGCAGTAATTCATCCCAGCGCTGCCAACTGGGTAAACCGCAGAAGGCATCCCAGCCCAGCAGTAGAAACAGCTGATCGTCCACTGCCAACTCACTGCGCAACGATTCCAGGGTGTCGATGCTGTAGGACGGCTTGTCGCGCTGCAGCTCGCGATCATCCACCTGCAACACCCCGGCATCGGCTACCGCCAGGCGAACCATGGCCAGGCGATCCTGCGCACTGACCTCTGGCGCACTGCGGTGTGGCGGCCGCGCGCTGGGGATCAGGCGCAATTCATCCAACTGCAGCGCATCCGCCACTTCCACGGCGCTGCGCAGATGGCCGATATGCACCGGATTAAAGGTGCCGCCTAGCAGACCGATGCGTCGAGCGTCGGTACGTCGGGCGCCGCTGCGCTTGGCCATCAGGTACGCCCCATCAGGTACGAATGTGCCCGTCGCCAAACACCACGTACTTCTCGCTGGTCAGCCCATCCAGGCCGACCGGGCCACGGGCGTGCAGTTTGTCGGTAGAAATACCGATCTCCGCGCCCAGGCCATATTCAAAACCATCGGCAAAGCGAGTCGAAGCGTTGACCATCACCGAGGCGGAATCGACTTCGGTGAGGAAACGCCGCGCATCACTGAAGTTCTCGGTGATGATCGCGTCGGTGTGCTGCGAGCCGTAATGATTGATGTGCTCGATGGCCGCATCCAGCGAATCGACGATTCGAATCGCCAGGATCGGCGCGTTGTACTCGGCAAACCAGTCGTCTTCGCTCGCTTCCAGCACATCGCTGCCCAGCAGCGCGCGGGTCGCGGCGTCGCCACGCAGCTCAACACCTTTGTCGCGGTAGATCGCAGCCAGCGGCGGCAACACCTTGTCGGCAACGGCGGTGTGCACCAGCAGCGTTTCCATGGCGTTGCACGGCGAGTAGCGCTGGGTCTTGGCGTTATCGGCAACGCGAATCGCCTTGTCGAGGTCGGCGGCGACGTCGATATAGACGTGGCATACGCCGTCCAGGTGTTTGATCACCGGCACCTTGGCGTCACGACTGATGCGCTCGATCAGGCCCTTGCCGCCGCGCGGCACGATCACGTCAACAAATTCCGGCATGGTGATCAACGCACCAACGGCGGCACGATCAGTGGTTTCCACCACCTGCACGGCGCTGGCAGGCAAACCGGCTTCGGCCAGACCGAGCTGAATGCAACGAGCAATCGCCTGGTTGGAATGAATTGCCTCGGATCCGCCACGCAGGATGGTGGCATTGCCGGACTTCAGGCACAGGCTGGCGGCGTCGATGGTCACGTTCGGCCGCGACTCATAGATGATGCCGATCACGCCCAGCGGTACGCGCATCTTGCCGACCTGAATACCCGACGGCAGGTAACGCATATCGCGGATCTCGCCGATTGGATCGGGCAAGGTCGCGACCTGACGCAGACCTTCGATCATCGAGTCGATCACCGCCGGCGTCAGCGCCAGACGGTCAACCATGGCCGGTTCCAGACCATTGGCGCGAGCGGCGGCCAGATCCAGCTCGTTGGCGGCAGTCAAATCGCTGCGGGCCGCATCCAGCGCGGCCGCGGCGGCCTGCAGGGCACGATTCTTCTGCGCAGTACTGGCACGCGCCAGCACGCGCGAAGCGCTGCGGGCGGCCTGTCCCAGGCGGGTCATATAGTCGAGCACGGACTCAGTCATGGTCTTGGCAGGTCTGGCGGTTGAAAAAAGTCGCTGAGTATAACGGTCGCGCCGCTCCACGCCCAGCGCTGCGCGGCGGACGGTATACAGCGCGTTCGCCGCAGCCTGCGGTAACGCCGCCAGGGGCCGACCAGCAGGCCATCCCGAGAAACAGTGACACTAGCGCCACTCTGCCGCCCGAAGGTTAGGTAAACAAAAACCGCCCGAATGTTTACCTTGCCATTAAAAGCAAGACAGGCGGCCGACCGCCGGGGTGGGATCAGCATGCATTACCGTACCGACTACTGCGCCGCACAACTCAGCGAAGCCCCACAGGTGCTGCATCTCGGCGACCTGCGCCTGCACTACCAGGCCTACGCCTGCCGCAGCCACGACCCGCGCCCACCCGTATTGCTGCTGGGCGGCGCATTTCAAAGCTTTCGCTCGTTTGCCGCCGAGGTCAGCGAGCTGCTCGGCGAACATCCGGTGATCCTGCTCGACTTGCCCAGCCAGGGCGGCAACCTGCAACTGGTGCCCGACCTGAGCCTGGAACAACTGGCAGACCTGATCGCCGCCTTCGCCGAGGAGCTCGATCTACCGCCGCTGATGCCCATCGGCCTGTCCTATGGCTCGGCCCTCGCCGCGCTGTTTGCCGCCCGCCATCCAGAGCGCTGCGCCCGCGTACTGCTGGCCGGGATTACCGCGTTCGGCCGCCCCGGCGCGCGCCTGCTGCTGCAGGAAGGCTTGGCGCTGTTGGCCGAAGGGCGCTGCGAGGCCTTTGCCCATGGCGCACTGACCGGCTTGCTCAACCCTTTGCGCCTGGAACAGACCGGCGTTGCCCCAGTCTTTCGCAAGGCGCTGCTGCGGCAGATCCAGCGCCTGTCAGCCGCCGATATCGAGCGTTACCGGCAGAACAGCCAGCGCTTGCTAGATTTTCAGGGCTTTCACGTGCACCCCAGCTGCCCGACCCTGGTGCTGGCCGGCGAATATGACCATTTCACCCAACCCTGGGAGCACGCGCACTTTGCCGCTGCCTGCGCCCAGGCCAGTTGCGCGCTGATTCACAACGCCGATCACCTCGCGCAATTCGAACAACGCGACGCCTGCGCAAGCCTGTACAGCCCGTTTCTGCGCGGTGAATCTCTGCCAAACCGCAGCCCAGGCAGCAGCCTGCTGACCAACCCGCAACTGCTACAGATGGAAAAACGCCACGAGCCCCGCCTGCCGCCCAGTCAGCGCAACGCCCGTCTGCAGCATGCCGAGGGCGGCGAATGGACCGTGGAGATCAGTGAACTGGGCTTCTTTGGCGGGCTGTTACGGGGCGATCTGCCGGCTATGCGCGGCGTGCGCGGCTGGCAGCTACTGTGCAAGGACCTGCCCGCCCAGCCTCTACTACCTCTGCGCCAGGATCCAAACGGCCTGGCCTTTGTCTTCCCGCACAGCGATCAGCAGGCCAGCCAGGCGCTGGCCACCCAATTTCAAATGCAGCCGCTACCGGCAGCCGCCTGCGCCTAAATTCGCGCCTCGATTACCCGCACCAGCCCGGCATTACGCGATGGCGCCAGACCAAGCGCCTGGGCCCCTCGGCTCGGGTCAAACACCGCAACCTGACTGAATCCGCACTTCTCAAAGCCCTGCACAATCGCCTGATCATTGCGGTAATGCAGCGGGTAGTTGCCACGGGTCAGCCGGCCAATCAGGCCAACGCCCCAGCGCAGCTGGCGGTAACGCGGGTGTTCGCGCAGATCGGGGTACAGCTCGGTCAGGTAGGTGGCTTGGGGGAACTCACGCAGCTGCTCGGCCAGGCGCGTCCAGAACGACTCGATCAGCGCCAGCTCGAAGTAATTCACCAGCCCTTCGGTAATCACCACCACCGGCTTGCTGTGATCCAGCTCGGCGAACAGCGCCGCCAAGCTTTTGCTGCCCTCCTCGGCGAGGATATCCACCGCGCGCACCTGATGTTGGCTACCCAACCAGCCTTCGGCATTCAACAGCAGGCGTTTACGCGCGGCCATCACCGGCAGATCGGCCTCGATATAGCGCAACTGCGGGTAACGCGCGGTAAAACGGCGACCGCGTGGCGACAGGCCGCAGGCGATCTCCACCACCTGGCACACGCCGCCCTGCTCAATCGCGGCAGTCAGCTGCGCATCAATCTGCAAATGCCGCTGCAGCAGAAATTGCTCGATATCCAGACCGAACCCGACCCGCGCGCCCCAGGTTATCGGGCTGAGCAAACCATGCACAAAACGCCCGAAGCCAGTAGCAAAGGCAGCATCCGCCAGCTGATGGCGATACCAGATATAGCCGGTGTAATGGGCACTGGGGCTGATATGGGCGCTGCTGACGCGGGCACGTTCAGACATGGTTAAGACTCTTATTGTTATGATCGCCCCAGCCTATGCCCTGCCGAGTGAACGTGACACCGCATGTCAGCCGATCCCAACCTTAGTTTGCCCTGGCCCGAAGGCCGCGCACTGCCGGCCAGCTTCTTCGACCGCGACGCGCGCCTGCTGGCCCGCGAGCTGCTCGGCAAGGTGATCCGTCATAGACAGGGCGAGCGCTGGTTGAGCGTGCGAATTATCGAGACCGAGGCCTACTACCTGAGCGAGAAAGGCAGCCATGCCTCCCTCGGCTACACCCACAAACGCCGCGCGCTGTTTATGGATGGCGGGCATATCTATATGTATTACGCCCGGGGCGGCGACTCGCTGAACTTCAGCGCCCAGGGCCCCGGCAATGCGGTGCTGATCAAATCCGCCTACCCCTGGCAGGACACGCACAGTGGCGCAGATGCAGGGGAATAATCCCGGCGCCCAGGGCAGAATACGCAGCCGCGAAACCCTCTGTGCCGGGCAGACCCTGCTGTGCAAATCGCTTGGTTTGAAAGTGCCGGATTGGGATGCGCAAGCATTCGATGAGCAGCACCTGTTTGTTGAAGACCTTGGCGAACGCCCGCAACAAATCGTGCAATGCACGCGCCTGGGCATCCCCCACGGCCGCGACGAGCAACTGCCCTACCGTTTTGTCGACGCCACCTTTGCCCGCCACTGCACCCGCAACCCTTTACGGCGCGGCCAGCTGGCCGACCAGGACTATCACGTGCTAACGCCCATGGATGACCACCAATGAGCCAATGGTTCGACACCCTGACCCTCTGGCTGAGCGCCAATCCCGAATGGCTGGGCCTGGCGATTTTTTTGCTGGCTTGCGGCGAGTGCCTGGCGATTGTCGGCATTCTCGTACCTGGCACCGTGCTGCTATTCGCCGTCGCCGCCCTGGCCGGCAACGGCGCGCTGGGCCTGGGTGAAACCCTGCTGCTGGCGTTTTGCGGCGGGCTGCTGGGCGATTGCCTGTCCTATGCGCTAGGGCGCTATTTTCATCAGGACATCGGCCGCCTGCCGGTGCTGCGTAATCACCCGCAATGGCTGAACAGCGCCCACGGTTACTTTGTGCGTTACGGCGTCGCCAGCCTGCTGGTCGGGCGTTTTATCGGCCCACTGCGGCCCATGTTGCCGATGGTCGCAGGCATGTTCGACATGCCCTTCGTGCGCTTTTTCACCGTCAGCCTGCTGGCCGGGGTTGGTTGGTCCATCGCTTATATGCTGCCCGGCTGGACCACGGGCGCAGCCCTGCGCCTGCCGCTGCCGGAAGGGTTCTGGACCCAGGCTGGGGCGATTGCTGCCGGTGTGGCACTGGTGGCGGGCATTAGCGTGCAAGGCAGCCTGCGTGGGCAACGGCACACCAGCCTGCTGACGGCGGCGGCAAGCCTGGCGCTGCTGATGGGTCTGATGCTTAGCTGGCCACACCTGAGCCAGCTCGATCAAGGCCTGTTGACCCTGGTGCAGGAGCATCGCAGCCCAACGCTGGACACCCTGATGGTGCTGATCACCCGCCTCGGCGATATGCACACGCAGCTGGCCGCGGCCGTGCTGCTGTGCCTGATCCTGCTGGCAACCCAGCAATGGCGCTCGCTCTGCCTGGCGATTGGCACCCTGCTCGGCACCGCGCTGGCCAACGGCGCGCTGAAGGCATTCTTCGCCCGTAGCCGCCCCGATGTGCTGCTGGAGCCGCTGAACAGTTTCAGCTTTCCCAGTGGGCACAGCTCGGCAGCCTTTGCCTTCTTTCTGCTGCTCGGAGTATTGGCCGGTCGCGGGCAACCGACCCGTATGCGCCTGACCTGGTTGCTGCTGGCCAGCCTGCCGGCCGCGGCGATTGCCGGCTCGCGGATTTACCTGGGGGTGCATTGGCCCAGCGACATTATCGCCGGCGCCGTGCTGGCCGCTTGTTTCTGCGCGCTGAGCCTGGCCTTGGTGCAATGGCGCACGCCACTGCCGGCTTTGTCGGGAAAAGTCTGGTGGTTGTTGCTGCCGGCGGTTACCGCCCTGCTCGGCGGCATCACCACCTGGCAGTATTCCGCCGGGGTGCTGCTATACCGTTACTGACGCTCGCCCTGCAACAGCTCCAGCAGCTGTTGCAGCAGCTCCAAACGCAGCTGCACCTCGGGGGTTTCGAGCAATTGCAGCTTCTGCTCGGCGTCCAGCGGCAACAGATAAGCCAGCTGATTGGCCAATGCTTCCTGACCTGCCGGCGCACTTGCCATACCCAGCGACGCCACCAGCGGGTGGGCGCTTAGCGCACCGAGCAGAGCCGCCAGATCGGCATGCTCAGCCTCCAGCGGCCGCTCGGTTTGCTCGTCCAGCCACTCGACCTCGGCCAGGGTCAGTTGATCCGGCAGCACCTGAGCGCGCTGCACGCGAAAACGCCGACCGCCCTCCACACGAATGCCCAGCAGGCCATTGGGCAGCTGCTGAAAATCGCGAATCAGCGCCTCGCAACCTATTGCCGAGAACTGCCCAGCCGCCTCGCCCACTTCAGCGCCGTCGATGATGCAGACCACACCAAAGCCTTGGCTCTGCTTCATGCAGCGACTGATCATGTCCAGGTAGCGCGCCTCGAATATCTTCAGATCGAGCATGCAGCCGGGGAACAGCACGGTATTGAGGGGAAATAGCGGTAAGGTCACAGGCGCCTCCTTATAGCCACAACAGAATAGCCAGCGGCAGCAGCACGGCGGTGAACACGCCCATCAGGCTCATCGCCAGAGCAGAAAACGCGCCGCATTCCTCGCCTTCCTGCAGCGCCCGGGCGGTGCCCACCGCATGCGCCGTCAGGCCCAGGGCCATGCCCAACGCGGCAGGATGATGCACGCCACAGCGTTTGAGCAGCGCTGGGCCAATGATGGCGCCGATGATCCCGGTGATCATCACAAACACCGCCGCCAGGGCGGCAATCCCGCCAATCTGGTTGGCCACCAGCATGGCAATCGGCGAGGTCACCGATTTCGGCGCCATGCTCATCAGCATGATCTGCTCGGCACCGAAGGCCCAGGCCAGGGTAATCCCCAACACAGTCGCGACCACGCCGGCCACCAGCAACGTGATCAGAGTGGGCCAGAACAGCTGGCGAATGCGCCGCAGATTAAGGAACAACGGTACCGCCAACGCCACCGTGGTCGGCCCGAGAAACAGCGTCAGCGCGGCGGCGCTGTCCTTGTATTCGGCAAAGGTCAAACCGCAGGCCAGAAGAATGCCGATCACCGCGAGCATCGACACCAGCACCGGCTGCAGAAACACCCAGCGGGTTTTCTCATAGGCGGCAATCGCCAGCTGGTAGGCGCCGAGGGTGATGCCCACGCCAAACAGCGGGTGATGGATTAGCGCCTGCCAGGCGGCGTGCCATTCCAGAGTCATGCGTCCTCCCGACGTTGTTGACGGTCGATCAGCTTCTGCATCAGCCAGCCGGCGAAGACGATGGAGATCAGCAGCGACAGCAACAGCGCCCCGGCAATCGCCCAGAAGTCGGCAAAGATATCCTCGGCATAGGCCATCACCCCGACCGCCGGCGGCACCAGCAGCAGCGGCAGGTATTTCAACAGGCTGGTGGAGGCCAGGTGCAGCGGCTCGCCCACCTCGCCGCGCAGCAGCAGAAAGCCGAACAACAGCAGCATGCCGATGATCGGGCCCGGCAGGATCGGGATCAGCAGGACGTTCAGCGCAGTGCCGAGCAACTGGCACAGCACCAGCCAGGAAAGGCCGCGTAGCAGCATGATGGGTAATCTCCGAATCGTATGATCCCAGACGCAGTGCCGCGCATTATAAGCAGAAGCGCCCGGCAAGGGCCGGTTTACAGCGGTCGCGCAGAGTCAGGCGGGGCACAGACGCAGGCCGCAATAGGCACTTGACCCTACGGCAAACCCATGATGATCTTAGGGCAGAAGGATTTACGCCCCAAAAAAAACAACACTTGCGTCTTCAAGGAGAAACCATGACATCAGTACCCGCCGCCGAATTGCCCAGCTATATCGGTAAAGAACTCGGTCGTTCCGAATGGCTGACCATCGACCAGGAACGTATCAACCAGTTCGCCGAATGCACAGGCGATCACCAGTTCATCCACGTCGACCCGGAAAAAGCCAAGCTCACCCCCTTCGGCAGCACCATCGCCCACGGCTTCCTCTCGCTGTCGCTGGTGCCCAAGCTGATGGAAGGCATCATGATCATGCCCAAAGGGCTGAAGATGGCCGTCAACTATGGCCTGGATAGTGTGCGTTTTATCCAGCCGGTGAAGGTCAACTCCAAAGTCCGCCTGGTGGTCAGCCTGACTGACGCCCACGAGAAGAACCCTGGCCAATGGCTGCTCAAGGCCAAGGTTGTGCTGGAAATCGAAGGTTCGGAAAAACCCGCCTATATCGCCGAGCCGCTGACGCTCTGCTTCGTCTGATCGCAGCCGCCGGACAAAGGCGCACAGGCATCTGCCGGTGCGCCTTTTTATTTTTATGCTTGCGCCGGTGCGCTCAATCACGGCACTCCGAGCACTTTAAGGCATACTCGGCAACGACCTTCCAGCCTGGATTTTCTGCATGCGCCGCCTCTCACTCCTGGCTCCACTGAGCCTCGCCCTGCTGCTTGTCGCCTGTGGCGATGGCGAACCCTTGTTGCCACCGGATGCCGTGCTACCCGATGGCGGGCGCTACCGTGGCGAAGTGGTCGACGGCCTGCTGCAAGGCCCTGGCCGTCTGGATTACAGCAACGGCAGCTACTACCAGGGGCAGTTCAAAGACGGCCTGTTCAATGGCCCCGGCGAATGGCGCAGCGAGCATGGCGAGGTCTACAGCGGCGAATTCCAAGGCGGTAATTTCCACGGCCAGGGCAGCCTCACCTACAGCGATGGCAGCCATTACCAAGGCGGCTTTGCTGACGGATCGCCCAGCGGCGAAGGCCACTTAAAGGGCAGCCAGCTGGAATACCGCGGCGAGTTCAGTAAGGGGCTGTACAACGGTCTGGGCAAACTGCAGTGGAGCAACGGCGCCAGCTTCCAGGGCCAGTTCAAGAAGGGCGAACCCGACGGCCAGGGCGTACTGACCGACGCCGAAGGCAATGAGTACACCGGCACCTTCGACAACAGCCAGCTCAATGGCCAGGGCAGCTTCAAGAACCTTGGCGGCGACCTCTACAGCGGTCAGTTCCGCGACAACCAGTTCCACGGTAAGGGCCGTTATCAGAGCGCCGATGGCGAAGTCTGGAGCGGACGTTTCGTCCATGGCAGCCTCACCGGCAAAGGTGAGTTCAAGGGCAGCGACGGCAGCCATTACGCCGGCCAATTCGACGACTGGAGCTACCACGGCGAAGGTCGCCTGAGCCTGGCCGACGGCAGCGTTTATCAGGGCAACTTTGCCTACGGCAAATACCAGGGCACCGGCAGCCTGACCCTGGTCGATGGCAGCCAGCAAAGTGGCACCTGGCAGAACGGCCGACTGATTCGTGACGCCCAAGGCAAAGCCATACCCGACGCCCTGGCCACCGGCCTGCTGGAACAAGGCCGCCTGCTCGATGCCGCCATCGCCAAGCTGCCCGCCTCGACGCCAGCCATCGAGCTGTACGCCCTGACCCTGGCCGGCGACGGCAAGCAAAGCGTGTTTATGCGCGAGGCTGATTATGTCGGCAACCTGCTGCAGGAACGCTTCGCCGCCCACGGCCTGATTACCCTGGTCAATCACCGCGATCACCTGGCGGATCGCCCGCTGGCCACCAGCGCCAGCCTCGGTCGCAGCGTTCAGGCTTTGGCCGAGCGCAGCGGCAAGGAAGACCTGATCTTTATCTACCTGACCAGCCACGGCTCGGCCCAGCATGAGCTGAACCTCGACCAGCCGCGCCTGCAACTCGACGACCTGCCCGCCAGCGAACTGGCAGCCCTGCTCGAACCGCTGAAGGATCGGCACAAGGTGCTGGTGATCTCGGCCTGCTACTCCGGCGGTTTTATCCCCAAACTGCAGGATGACAAGACCCTGGTGATCACCGCCGCACGGGCAGATCGAGTGTCCTTCGGCTGCTCGGAAGAGAACGACTTCACCTACTTCGGCCGCGCGCTGTTCGCCGAAGCTCTGCAGCAGACCGACGACCTGCAGCGCGCCTTCAAGCTGGCCCAGGCCAGCGTCGCCGAACGCGAAAAAGCCGACGGTTTCGAGCCGTCAGAGCCGCAGATCTGGCCCGCTAAAGCAGTGATCGCACAGTGGCGCAAGCTGCGCGAGCAGCAAGCCGAGCGCGCCCTGAATAATGCACTTGAAGCGCAATCTGCGGTCAACCCATAACAGCCATGCGCGTACCCGACAGCCTGATAAGCTGATTGATATTAGCGGAGAACTTCACACTATGTATTTGACGCCCCAGCACATCCTTCTCGCAGGCGCCACCGGTCTGACCGGCGAGCATCTGCTGGACCGTTTGCTGAACGAGCCGACGGTCGCCCGCGTACTGGCCCCCAGCCGCCGACCGCTGGCTGCCCACGCGCACCTGGAAAATCCGCAAGGCGAACTGCTCGACCTGCTGCCGCAATTGGCCGGCAAGGTCGATACCGCCTTCTGCTGCCTGGGCACCACGATCAAACAGGCCGGCTCGCAAGACGCCTTCCGTGCGGTCGATCATGACCTGGTGATCGCCTTCGCCGAACGCGCCCGCGCCCTCGGCGCACGCCACCTGCTGGTGATCAGCGCCCTCGGTGCGGACGCCAATTCCACGGTGTTCTACAACAAGGTCAAAGGTGAAATGGAGCAGGCCCTGCGTGCGCAGGACTGGCCGCAGCTGACCATCGTGCGTCCTTCGCTACTGCTCGGCGCCCGTCAGGAGTTTCGCCTTGGTGAGCGCCTGGCCGCGCCCTTTATGCGCTGGCTGCCGGGCAAATACCGCGGCATCGAAGCCACCGTCCTGGCCCGCGCGCTGTGGCGTCTGGCGCTGGAAGAAGACGCCGGCACCCGGGTAATCGAATCAGATCAACTGCGCCGTCTCGGCCGCTAACTGCCGTTAATCACAACCAGAAGCCATCGACCTATGAGCACCACCCCGCACGACCTGATCAGCGCCCTGAGCAACGCCGACATGCTGGAAATCGACGAGCTGCATGCCTGGCAGTTCAGCCTCAACGCCGAACAACTGGCCCAGCACCAGGCCGGCAACCCACCTGCTGGCGACACACCGCTGCTCAGCATCGAATGCATGGACGGCCGCGCCCTGCGCAAATGGCACTTCAGCCTGGCCCAGGTAATCGCCGCGCGTTTCGACGGCGAAGCCGATGCCTGGAGCATCAGCGGTGTTGCCGACACTCATCTGATCAAGTGCTTTGCCGCCGTCAGCGGCGACAACAGCGACCTGCCGGAAGACGCCAGCAACGACGCTGAATAGCGTGAGGACAGGCGCGTGGGACTATATGACCGCTATTTACTGCCGCATCTGATCGATTTTGCCTGCGGCATGGGCGAGGTGATGAAAGCCCGCTCGCAGCTGGTGCCCCAGGCCCATGGCCGGGTGCTAGAAATCGGTATCGGCAGCGGCCTCAACTTGGCCTTCTACGATGCTGAAAAGGTCAGCGTAATTATCGGCGTCGACCCCAGCGCCGATATGCAGAAGCTGGCCCGGCAACGCGCGGCAGCCATCAGCATCCCTGTGGAGATGATTGCCCTCGAACTGGGGCAGATCCAGGCCGACGATGCCAGCTTCGACAGCATCGTCTGCACCTTTACCCTGTGCACCATCCCCGATGCCGTGGCGGCGCTAAAAGAAATGCGCCGCGTGCTCAAGCCCGGCGGCCGCCTGCTGTTCTGCGAACACGGCCTGGCCCCGGAACTGCCCGTACTGCGCTGGCAGAACCGCCTGACGCCGCTATGGAAACCACTGGCAGGTGGCTGCCACCTCAACCGCGATATCACGGCGCTGATCACCGCGGGCGGTTTTCAAATCGGCGAGCTAAGCAATCGCTATCTCAAAGGTCCAAAGCCCATGACTTATATCTATCAAGGCTGGGCTCATTAGCCCGCATAAATAGCCAATTGCCATTAGCGGTCAGCACCTGCACCATATCCTGACTATCGTTAGGCCATGGATTCTCGTATGGAAGTTGGCCCACGCATGAAGCGCCTGTCATTTCGCCACCTCAGCACTCTTCTGCTATTTGCTGCGGGCCTTACGGCTGCCTCGCCAAGCAGCGCGCAGTCACGCGAGGTCCGCGTGGGGGTTTACGCCAACGAGCCGAAAATCCTCCTGGGCCAGGACGGCAAACTGTCCGGCATCCTCGGCGAACTGCTGAATGAAATCGCTCATCAGGAAGACTGGCAACTGCGCCCCAGACCCTGTGAGTGGCAAGAGTGTCTGGAACTGGCGCAGAGCGGTGAAATCGACCTGATGCCCGACGTGGCCTACAACGACAGCCGCGCCCAAGTGCTCGACTTCCACAAGGTCCCGTCACTGGTCAGTTGGTCGCAGGTCTACAGCAGCGAAGACCTCCAGCTCAGGTCGATACTCGATCTCAAAGGTCTACGCATTGCCGTGTTGCAGGGCTCGGTGCAGGAAGAATACCTACGTGGACTGCTCACAAGTTTTGGCCTGAAAGCCCAGTTGATCGGCGTACCCAGCCTGCCCCAGGGTTTTGAGCGGGTGGCTGCCGGGCAGGCTGACGCGGTGGTGGCCAACCAGCGTTTTGGCGACTTCCATGCGCCGAGCTATCAACTGCAAAGCTCCTCGATCATGTTTCAGCCGGCGCAGCTGTTCTACGCCACGCGCAAAGGACAGAACGCCGACCTGCTGGCCACCATCGACAAGCACCTGGCGAACTGGCAGGACTCGCCCTCCTCGATCTACTACCAGAGCCTGCAACGCTGGGGCGGTGAACGGCCACGCCTGCTGATCCCGAACAGCGTCTGGTGGGGCCTGGCCACTCTAGCCCTGCTGCTGATTGCCGCCCTGGGTGGCGCACTGCTGCTGCGCCAGCAGGTACGCGAGAAAACCCGCCATCTGCTGGCCAGCGAAGAGCGTCTGAACACCATCCTCGACAGCGTCGAGGCCTATATCTACATCAAGGATGCGCAGCTGCGTTACCAGTATGCCAACCGCAAGGTCTGCGAGCTGTTCGGCCAGAACCTCGAGCAGGTCATCGGCAAGACCGATGAGCAGTTCTTCGATATCGACACCGCCACCAACCTGCACGAGAACGACCGCCGCGTGCTCAAGCTTGGCGAGCGCGTGCAAACCGAGGAAATCAACCGCAGCCTGGATGGCAGCACCCAGCACGCCTTCCTCTCGGTCAAGCTGCCGCTGCGCGACGGCCACGGCAAGATCTACGCGCTGTGCGGCATCTCCACTGACATCACCGAACACAAGAAGAACTTGGAAAGGATCAACCAGCTGGCCTTCTACGACCCGCTCACCGGCCTGCCCAACCGCCGCCTGTTGCTCGATCGCCTGCAACAGGCACTGGCCAAGCATGCGCGCGGCCTGCAACAGGGCGCATTGCTGTTTATCGACCTGGACAACTTCAAGGACCTCAACGACACCCTTGGCCATGACATGGGCGACCAGCTGTTGCAGCAAGTCGCCGAACGCCTGAGCAGCCACGTGCGTGCCCAGGACACCCTAGCTCGCCTCGGTGGCGATGAGTTTGTGCTGATGCTCGAAGCCCTCAGCCTGAATCCCGCGCAAGCCGGTCAGCAGGTCGAAAGCGTCGGCAGAAAGATCGTCGCGGCACTGGCAGCGCCTTATGCCCTGCAGGGCCGCAGCCATATCAGCACCGCCAGCATCGGCATCGCGCTATTTCCCAACGAGCAAAGCACGGTCGATGAAGTGCTCAAGCGCGCCGACATGGCCATGTATCAAGCCAAGGCCGCCGGCCGCAACGCCATGCGCTTTTTCGACCCGAAGATGCAGGCCGAAGTCAGCGCCCGCGCCAGCCTGGAAAGCGACCTGCGCCAGAGCCTCGGCCAGCGCGACTTTATCCTGCACTACCAACCCCAGGTGGATGGCCAAGGGCAGTTGGTCGGCGCCGAGGCTCTGGTGCGCTGGCAACACCCCACGCGCGGGCTGGTGCCGCCGGGAGAGTTTATCCCGCTGGCAGAAAGCACCGGGCTGATTCTGCCCCTGGGTCGCCTGATCCTGCACAGCGCTTGCCAGCAGCTGGTGGCCTGGGCCGCGCACCCACAACTGGCGCAGCTGACCCTGGCGGTCAATGTCAGTGCAAGGCAGTTCCACCATCCAGACTTTATTGAAGATGTATTCGCCTCCCTCGCGGAAAGCGGCGCCAACCCGCAACGCCTGGAACTGGAGCTGACCGAAAGCCAGCTGGTAGAAGATGTGGAAGTGCTTATCGGCAAGATGAGCCAGCTGAAAGCCCGCGGCGTACACCTGGCGCTGGACGATTTCGGCGCGGGCTACTCCTCGCTCAACTACCTCAAACGGCTGCCGCTGGACCAACTGAAGATCGACCAGTCCTTTGTCCGCGACCTGCTCGAACAACCCAGCGACGCCGCCATCGTGCGCACCATCCTGGCGCTGGGCGCCAACCTCAACCTGGCCGTCACCGCCGAAGGGGTGGAAACCCAGGAACAGTACGATGCCCTGCAGCGCATGGGCTGCAGGCGTTTTCAAGGCTACCTATTTGCCAAGCCAGGGCCGGCGCACATCCTCGAACATTGGCCATTGGCGACCACCTGGCAGGACAAGGCCACCAGCATTCCGGATGCCTGACCGCCGCTACAACCCGCCGCTGACGCCCAGATTAAGGCCTATGGCAGTAGCCAAAGACAGCGGCAGCAACAGGGTATCCAGCAACGCGCTAACCGGCAGGTCGGCGGCAGGGTAAGCTGGCGCCTCGGCGCCGAAGCGCTCATTGGCGCAGCAACCGCCCTGCAGCGCATACAAGTTCAATCGGGTACCCGCATACACCACCGGCGCGCCTGGCTTGGCGGCATCCAGGGTGCGCACGGTGGCGCAGCCGCTGAGTGTTAGGCCCAACACCAGGCAAACGGCCGCGCGGGCCAGAGGCTTATTCATCCGGGGTGATCTGATGGTGCTCGCCCCAGCGCGGCAGCATGTCCTGGGGGATATTCAGGCAGTTGAGGATGCGCGCCACGACGAAGTCGATCAGATCATCGATGGTCTGCGGCTGGTGATAGAAGCCCGGCGCGGCCGGCAGGATAATCGCGCCCATGTTCGACAGTTTGAGCATGTTCTCCAGATGAATGCTGGAGAACGGCGCCTCACGCGGCACCAGAATCAATTGACGACGCTCCTTGAGGGCCACGTCGGCGGCGCGCTCAATAAGGTTGTTGCAGGCGCCATTGGCAATCGCAGAGAGTGAGCCGGTGCTGCAGGGCACCACCACCATCGCAGTGGGCGCACCCGAGCCAGAGGCCGCCGGCGCCATCCAGTCTTCTTTGCCAAACACGCGAATCTGCCCCGGCGCGGCGCCAGTGTACTCGCTCAAGAATGCCTGCATGGCCTGCGGTTTGCTCGGCAGACTGACATCCGTTTCGGTGGCCATGACCAACTGCGCGGCCTTGGAAATCAGAAAGTGCACCTCGCGCTCTTCCTGCACCAGGCAGTCGAGCAGGCGCAGGCCGTACTGAGCGCCGGAGGCACCCGTCATGGCCAAGGTAATACGTTCAGGACCGGACATTTATGCCTCCAAGGCCGCAGCCAACTTGCCATGCAAGCCGCCAAAGCCGCCGTTGCTCATCACCACGACCTGGGTGCCCGGTGTCGCTTCTGCCTTGACCCCTGCAATGATCGCTTCCAAGGAATCGCAGACCTGAGTCGGCACGGTCGACGTAGCCACGGTGCCAGCCAGATCCCAACCGAGATTCGGCGGCGCGTACCAGTACACAGAGTCAGCCTGCACCACGGATTCCGACAGGCCATCGCGGTGCGCGCCGAGCTTCATCGAGTTGGAGCGAGGCTCGACGATGGCGATCAGCTTGGCATCGCCGATGCGCTTGCGCAGACCATCCAGGGTGGTGGCAATCGCCGTTGGGTGATGGGCGAAGTCGTCGAAGATGGTCACGCCCTTCACTTCGGCGACCTTCTCCATGCGCCGCTTGGCATTGATAAAGCCGCACAGCGCGGCGATGCCCAGCTCCGGCACCACGCCGACATGCCGCGCCGCCGCCAGTACCGCCAGGGCATTGGCCACGTTGTGCTGGCCGGTCAGCTGCCAGTCCACGGTGCCTGCGGTTTTACCCTCGAAACTCACCTCGAAGCGCGAGCCGTCGGCGCTAAGGAGGCGCGCTTGCCACTGACCGCCCTCACCTGTGGTTTGCACCGGCGTCCAGCAACCCATCTCGATTACCCGCTTAAGCGCAGGCTCGGTGGTCGGATGAATGATCAGGCCGTCGCCCGGAATGGTGCGCACCAGATGGTGGAATTGCCGCTCGATGGCCGCCAGATCCGGGAAGATATCTGCGTGATCGAACTCCAGGTTATTCAGGATCGCGGTACGCGGGCGGTAGTGAACAAACTTGCTGCGCTTGTCGAAGAAGGCGCTGTCGTATTCGTCGGCCTCGACCACGAAGAACGGCGTACCGCCCAAGCGCGCGGAGATACCGAAGTTCTGCGGCACGCCGCCAATCAAAAAGCCCGGGCTCATGCCGGCATGCTCCAGCACCCAGGCCAGCATGCTCGAGCTGCTGGTTTTACCGTGGGTGCCGGCCACCGCCATCACCCAGCGGCCCTGCAGCACATGGTCGGCCAGCCACTGCGGGCCACTGACATAGGGCAGGCCCTTGTTCAGCACATATTCCACCGCCGGGTTGCCGCGCGACAGGGCGTTACCGACCACCACCAGATCCGGTGCGGGGTCGAGCTGGGCGGCGTCATAGCCTTGGGTCAGTTCGATGCCCTGAGCCTCCAGCTGGGTGCTCATGGGCGGGTAAACGTTGGCGTCGGAGCCGGTCACGCGGTGGCCGAGTTCCTTGGCCAGCACGGCCAGCGAGCCCATAAAAGTGCCGCAGATGCCGAGAATATGGATATGCATGATTTACCTTGAAGGCGTCGTCAGAGCCGGTGAATAAGGCGGGATAAAAACTGGCCGCAGATTAGCACAGCGCCGCCGCCCCGCAGAGGCCTGGCGGCGCGCTGCGGGCCGTGGTTCAAGAGGTGCGGTTCAAAGCGTTGAGCGCAGCTTGATCCCGTGTTTACGCAACTTGCGGTACAGGGTGTTGCGGCTGATGCCCAGTTGTTCGGCGCTGCGGCTCATCTGCCAGTGCTGCGCCTCTAGGACCGCGAGCAGCGCCTGACGTTCGGCGTCGCCCAACTGGTCGGGTTTGGCGGCGGGCAACAGGGCAAGCGCGGGGCGTGCATGGCGAATCTCGGCGGGCAGTTCGGAGTGGCTGATCACGCCGTTTTCGCACAACGCGCATAGGGTGCGCAGCACATTGCGCAGCTGGCGCACATTACCTGGCCAAGGGTAGGCAAGCAGCGCCTCGCGGGCCGCATCATCAAGCCGCGCAGATTGCCCACGCGCCTCTTCGGCCAGCAGAAATTCCAGCAGCGCAAGCTTGTCGCTGCGTTCACGCAAAGGCGGTAGCTCGATCACCAGGCCATTGAGGCGGTAGAACAGGTCCTGACGAAACTCACCGCTGGCTACCCGCTGGGTGAGGTCGCGATGGCTGGCGCTGATCACCCGCACATCGATGGCTTGCGATTCGCCGCCAATTGGTTCAACCCGGCGCTCTTCCAATACCCGCAGCAAACGGGTCTGCAGCGCCAGCGGCATATCGCCGATTTCATCGAGAAACAGCGTGCCGCCATCGGCCTGCTGCAACTTGCCGCGCATGCCTTCCTTGCGCGCGCCGGTAAAGCTGCCGCCGCGATAGCCGAACAGTTCGCTCTCGATCAGGCTCTCGGGAATTGCCGCGCAGTTCAGCGCGACAAAGGGCTTACCGCCACGCGAGCTGACCTGATGCAGGGCCTTGGCAAAGGCTTCTTTGCCGGTGCCGGTTTCGCCGCCGATCAGCAGCGGTACATCACGCTCGTAAACCCGCAGCGCACGGCGAAAATCACTCTGTAAACCGGGATCGGCCAGGCATAGCCCTGGCGTTGCCAAGCTCGCGGCAGCCAGTGCCTGAGTACTGCGCCGAGGCTGGCCACGCAGCATGGCAAACAGTAACTGGCCACGCTGGGTATACAGCGGCCAACTGGCGCTGGGCTGCGCCGAAGCACGACCGAGCAGGTCATCCAGGCGGCAATCAAATACCTCGATCAATGTGCGCCCGAGCAGCTGTCGACGCGACAGGCCCAGCAGGTTGATCGCACTCTGATTCACCGCACTCACGCGGCCATCGCCATCGAAAGCCAACAGCCCTTCGCTGAACTGGCCGATGTATTCAGCCTGGGCATGAAAACGCAGCAGCCATTCGCCTTCATAGCTGCGCAGAAAGTGGCAGCCCTCAATGGCCTTGGCCGACAGGTTGACCAGGGCCATGGTGTGGAACTGGCTCTGCCGCGATACGTCATGCCGCGCCGAGGACACATCCAGTACCGCCAGCAGCTCGCCATGCGGGTCAAACACCGGGCTGGCCGAGCAGGTCAGGCCGGTATGCCGGCTGCGGAAATGTTCGTTCTGGTGGATGGTCAGCGGCTGGCGCTCGACCAGGCAAGTGCCGATGCCGTTGGTGCCTTCGCAGGCTTCGCTCCAGTCGGCACCCAGCCACAGCCCGGCCTGCTCGAAGGTGCGCTTTTCCGCCTGTTCGGTGACGCAGTTGAGGATCACCCCACGCGCATCAGTCAGCAGCACCGCATGGCCAGAGCCGGCCAACTGGCGGTGCAGGCTGTTCATCTCGTTACTGGAAATCTCCAGCACCTGTTGCAGCTGTTCGCGCCGCTCGAGCATGTGCGCGTGCTCGATCACTGCCGGCGGCATGCTCTGCGCCGGGTCGAGGTGATGCTGCTGCAGGCAGCGCAGCCAGGAGCGCGCCACCGAGGAATCGGCAGCCGGACCGGCGAGTTGACCGCGCCCTTGGGCCACGGTCAGCACCTGCTGGGCGTGGCGGCTTGCAGGGTTGTGCATTGTTATTGTTCTCCGCGTTGGAGGTGCACGTGGTGACCGAGCATCTACCAGCTTTCCGGCCATTGCAAGACACGCTGACCGGCGAGTCACCGCGCTGTATCGACCCTGGTACAGAGTGTCACGCGGCCTGTATCAGGGCCGATACAGCCCGCGAGCCACAATCCCTCGCTATACACCACGTAACCGCTCTAACCCGGCCATTACGCTCTCCTGGCCCAGCCCTTGCTCTGTCTCTGGACAAGCGCCACAGCGCGCCTCTCGCTGCATCACCAGAACAAGCATAAGAACCAGGAGATATTCAGCATGCGTTACGCCCATCCCGGTACCGAAGGTGCCCTCGTTTCCTTCAAATCCCGCTATGGCAACTACATCGGCGGCGAGTTTGTCGCGCCGGTCAAAGGCCAGTACTTCACCAATACCTCGCCGGTGAACGGCCTGCCGATTGCCGAGTTCCCGCGCTCCAGCGCCGAGGATATCGACAAGGCCCTGGACGCCGCCCATGCCGCCGCCGATGCCTGGGGCCGCACTTCGGTGCAGGAGCGCTCGCTGACCCTGCTGAAGATCGCCGACCGCATCGAAGCCAATCTGGAAGTGTTGGCCATCACCGAAACCTGGGACAACGGCAAGGCCGTACGCGAAACCCTGAATGCCGATATTCCCCTGGCCGCCGACCATTTTCGCTACTTCGCCGGCTGCCTGCGCGCCCAGGAAGGTAGCGCCGCCGAGATCGACGGCAACACCGTGGCCTACCACATCCATGAACCGCTGGGCGTGGTCGGGCAGATCATCCCGTGGAACTTCCCACTGCTGATGGCCGCCTGGAAACTCGCCCCGGCCCTGGCCGCCGGCAACTGCGTGGTCTTGAAACCAGCCGAGCAAACCCCGCTGGGCATCAGCGTGCTGATGGAGCTGATCGGCGACCTGCTGCCGCCGGGCGTGCTCAACGTGGTGCAAGGTTTTGGCAAGGAAGCCGGCGAGGCGTTGGCCACCAGCAAACGTATCGCCAAGATCGCCTTTACCGGTTCCACCCCGGTTGGCGCGCATATCATGAAATGCGCCGCCGAGAACATCATCCCGAGCACCGTGGAGCTGGGCGGTAAATCGCCGAATATCTTCTTCGAAGACATCATGCAGGCCGAGCCGAGCTTTATCGAAAAGGCCGCCGAAGGTCTGGTGCTGGCCTTCTTCAACCAGGGTGAGGTGTGCACCTGCCCATCGCGCGCCCTGGTGCAGGAGTCGATCTACCCAGCCTTTATGAAAGAGGTGATGAAGAAGGTCGAGCAGATCAAGCGCGGCGACCCGCTGGACACCGAGACCATGGTCGGCGCCCAGGCGTCCGAGCAACAGTTCGACAAGATCTTGAGCTACCTGGAAATCGCCAAACAGGAAGGCGCTGAACTGCTGACCGGCGGCGCGGTGGAAAAACTCAGCGGCACCCTGGACGGCGGCTATTACATCCAACCGACCCTGCTCAAGGGCCACAACAAGATGCGCGTGTTCCAGGAGGAAATCTTCGGCCCGGTGGTCAGCGTCACCACCTTCAAGGATGAAGCCGAAGCCCTGGCGATTGCCAACGACACCGAGTTCGGCCTCGGCGCCGGCCTGTGGACCCGCGACATCAACCGCGCCTACCGCATGGGCCGGGCGATCAAAGCCGGGCGCGTGTGGACCAACTGCTACCACCTCTACCCGGCGCATGCCGCCTTCGGTGGCTACAAGAAGTCCGGTGTCGGCCGCGAAACCCACAAGATGATGCTCGATCACTACCAGCAGACCAAGAACCTGCTGGTCAGCTACGACATCAACCCACTCGGCTTTTTCTAAGCCCCTGCGCAACCGCAGCCGATGCCGGAAACGACATCGGCCTGCCAGCCCGCGCACCAGGTCTAGACCAGAGACGTAGTTGGCACAACGGTTGCTGATCCACTGGGTAACACTTTTCCCTCAAATACCTACAAGCCTGGCCGGGCGTGCGCTGCGGCCAGCTTGTTGATAAGGAATTCCCATGGCAGCAGAACAAATCAGTGCGGTAGGTCTACCGCAAGGCACCGATTTAGAGCAGGTCGATGCCGATTACTTCCAAAGCAGACAATTGAAGAAGGGCGCAGCAGGCTGGGTATTGCTGGTCGGCCTGGGCGTTGCCTACGTGATTTCCGGCGATTACGCCGGCTGGAACTTCGGTCTAGCCCAGGGCGGTTGGGGCGGCATGTTTCTCGCCACGCTGCTGATGGCGCTGATGTACCTGTGCATGTGCTTCTCCCTGGCAGAACTGTCCTCGATGATCCCCACCGCTGGTGGTGGCTATGGCTTTGCCCGCAGCGCCTTCGGCCCCTTGGGCGGTTTTCTCACCGGTACGGCGATCCTCATCGAGTACGCCATTGCCCCGGCGGCGATTGCGGTGTTTATCGGCGCCTACTGCGAGTCGCTGTTCGGCATTGGCGGCTGGGCGATCTACCTGGCCTTCTATGTACTGTTTATCGGCATCCACATCTTCGGCGTCGGTGAGGCGCTGAAGCTGATGTTTATCATCACCGCCGTGGCGGCGATTGCCCTGGGCGTATTTATCGTCGCGATGGTGCCGCACTTCTCGGTGGCCAACCTGCTCGATATCCCGGTAACCGAAGCCACCGGCGCCAGCAGCTTCCTGCCGTTCGGCTATGTCGGCGTGTGGGCGGCGATCCCCTATGCAATCTGGTTCTTCCTCGCAGTTGAAGGCGTGCCGCTGGCCGCTGAAGAAACCCGCAACCCGCAGCGCGACATGCCGCGCGGGCTGATCGGCGCCATGCTGGTGCTGCTGGCCTTTGCTCTGCTGATTCTGGTCGTGGGCCCAGGCGGCGCCGGTGCCAACGCGCTGATGGCCTCCGGCAACCCGCTGGTGGAAGCGCTGACCATTGCCTACGGCGAATCCACCTGGATGAGCAGCTTCGTCAACCTGATCGGCCTGGCCGGTTTGATTGCCAGCTTCTTCTCGATCATCTACGCCTACTCCCGGCAGATCTTCGCCCTGTCGCGCGCCGGCTACCTGCCGCGTTCGCTGTCGCTGACCAACAAGAACAAGGCCCCGGTTCTGGCCTTGATCGTGCCCGGCCTGATCGGCTTTGCCCTGTCGCTGACTGGCCAGGGTGACCTGCTGATTCTGGTGGCAGTGTTCGGCGCCACCATCTCCTACGTGCTGATGATGGCCGCGCACATCACCCTGCGCGTGCGCCGTCCGGAGATGCATCGCCCCTATCGCACCCCAGGCGGCATCCTTACCTCAGGCATCGCCTTGGTGCTGGCCTGCGTGGCCGTGGTTGCTGGTTTCCTGGTAGACCCACGGGTGGTGATTGGCGCTGCGGTTATCTACGCCGTGCTGATAGCCTACTTCGCCCTGTACAGCCGCCATCACCTGGTGGCCGGTACGCCGGAAGAAGAATTCGTCGCCATCGGTAAAGCCGAGGCCGCGCTCAAGTAACACCCGCCGCGCTGGCGCAGCATGATCGTGCTGCGCCAGCGTGGCGTTTGGGAGACACGCGATGTCCAGTTTTCAGCATACGGTAGGTGGTGAAATCTACCGTTTCGACAGCCTCGCCGAGGTCATGGCCAAGGCCAGCCCGGCGCGCTCCGGCGACTTTCTCGCCGGTGTGGCGGCGAGCAATGCCGGCGAACGGGTCGCAGCGCAGATGGCCCTGGCCGATATTCCGCTCAAGCATTTCCTTAGCGAAGCGCTGATTCCCTACGAAGCCGATGAAGTCACCCGGCTGATCATCGACAGCCATGACCTGGCGGCCTTCGCCCCGGTCAGCCACCTCACCGTAGGCGACTTTCGCGACTGGCTGCTCGGCGACAGCGCCGATGAAGCCAGCCTGCGCGCCCTTGCGCCCGGCCTGACGCCAGAAATGGCCGCAGCGGTATCGAAGATCATGCGCGTGCAGGATCTGGTGCTGGTGGCGCAGAAAATCCGCGTGGTCAGCCGTTTTCGCAATACCGTCGGCCTGCGCGGGCGCATGTCCACCCGCCTACAGCCGAATCACCCGACCGATGAGCCGGCCGGCATCGCCGCAAGCATTCTCGACGGCCTGCTGTACGGCAATGGCGACGCCATGATCGGCATCAACCCGGCCACCGACAGCATCAGTTCGATCTGCGACATGCTGAAGATGCTCGACGGCATCATTCAGCGTTATGAAATCCCCACCCAGGCCTGCGTGCTGACCCACGTCACCACCTCGATCGAGGCGATCAACCGTGGCGTACCGCTGGACCTGGTGTTCCAGTCGATTGCTGGCACCGAGGCAGCCAACGCCAGCTTTGGCGTCAGCCTGCAGATTCTCCAGGAAGGCTACGACGCCGGCCTGAGCCTCAAGCGCGGCACCCTCGGCGACAACCTGATGTATTTCGAAACCGGCCAGGGCAGCGCGCTGTCCGCCGGCGCCCACCATGGCCTCGACCAGCAAACCTGCGAGACCCGCGCCTACGCAGTGGCGCGGCATTTCAAACCATTTCTGGTGAATACCGTGGTCGGATTTATCGGCCCGGAGTACCTGTATAACGGCAAGCAGATCATCCGCGCCGGTCTGGAAGACCACTTCTGCGGCAAGCTGCTGGGCCTGCCGATGGGCTGCGACATCTGCTACACCAACCACGCCGAAGCCGATCAGGACGACATGGACGTGCTGCTGACGCTGCTGGGCGTGGCCGGGATCAACTTCATCATGGGCATCCCCGGCTCCGACGATGTGATGCTCAATTACCAGACCACCTCCTTTCACGACGCGCTGTATGCCCGGCAGAGCCTGGGGCTGAAACCGGCCCCCGAGTTCGAAGGCTGGCTGCAGCGCATGGGTATCTTCACCCAGGCCGATGGCCGCCCGCGCATGGGCAACAGCCTGCCGCCGGCGTTTCGTCAGGCCCTGGCGCAGCTTGGTTAGCAGAGGAGTCACTTATGTACGATGACAGCCCACTCAGCGGCGCCAGCGAAAATCCCTGGCAGCAACTGCGCAACCTCACCCCGGCGCGCATTGCTCTGGGCCGCGCCGGCACCAGCATACCGACCCGCGCCCAGCTGGATTTCCAGTTCGCCCATGCCCAGGCTCGCGATGCCGTGCACCTGCCGTTTGATCACGGCGCATTGGCCGCTGGCCTGGCCCACCAGCATCGGCAGAGCCTGCTGCTGCACAGCGCCGCCAAGGACCGCGACACCTACCTGCAACGCCCGGACCTGGGGCGGCGTTTAAGTCACGAATCCGCCGAGCTGCTGGGTCAGCACCGCGAAAACAATCCGGATGGCTACGACCTGGCCATCGTCATCGCCGACGGTCTGTCTGCCTTGGCCGTGCACCGTAACGCCCTGCCCATGGCGGCGCATATCGAGGAACAGGCCGCTGCCGAAGGCTGGAGCGTGGCGCCCGTGGCCCTGGTCAGCCAGGGTCGCGTTGCCGTGGCCGATGAAGTAGCCGAACTGCTCGGCGCGCGCATGGTGGTGATTCTGATCGGCGAACGGCCAGGCCTGAGTTCGCCAGACAGCCTGGGGCTGTACTTCACCTACGCGCCCAAAGTCGGCCTGACAGACGCCTACCGTAACTGCATCTCCAATGTGCGCCAGGAAGGCCTGAGCTACGCCATGGCCAGCCATCGCCTGCGGTACCTGATGCGCGAGGCCTGCCGCCGCCAACTGTCGGGGGTCAATCTGAAGGATGAGGCCGAAGTGCCGCTGATAGCCGGCGGGGCGCAACGCGAAAACTTTCTTCTTGGATGAAGGGAAATTTCCGCAAACTACAACCAAACGCTTGTTTGGATTGCACTTTCCAAAAGCTTTAGGCAGCATCGGGGTCGTTCGCAGGCAGCGCTGCCGTGTTGCCGAAGCCATCCACATGACTGAAGTAGAGGCTCACCATGCGCATCGTCCAAGCGACCCTGGAGCATTTGGATCAACTCACGCCACTGTTCGTCAATTACCGCGAACACTTTGGCCAGCTGCCCTACCCCGACTCCTCGCGCGCCTTTCTGGAAAAGCGCATCAGCCGCAAGGAATCGGTGATCTACCTGGCCATGGCCGACGATGAGGAGAAGATTCTCGGCTTCTGCCAGCTCTATTCGAGCTTCTCCTCGCTGTCGCTCAAGCGCGTGTGGATTCTCAACGACATCTACGTCTGCCAGGACGCGCGCCGCCAGCTGGTGGCCGACCGCCTGATCCAGACCGCCAAGCAGATGGCCAAAGACACTAACGCCGTACGCCTGCGTGTGGCCTCCAGCATCAACAACGAAGTGGCGCACAAGCTCTACGAATCCATCGGTTTCAAGGAAGACACCGAGTTCAAGAGCTTTGTCCTGCCGATCACCGAAGATTTCACCGCGCCGTAATCTGCCCAGCCAGCGACGCACAATGCGCCGCTGGCTCAGCCCCTCAGCCTTCCAGGCTAAGCCACAAACCAATCCCAAGCTGTAGAACCAGCAAGCCCAAGGCGGCCAGTTGCCAGCTCTGCCGATAGTGCCGCGTGCGGCGCGTGGCTGCCGGCTGCTGCAGTAATGGCTGGCGCAACGCCTGCTCGAATTCCGACAGTGCCTCGAAGCGCGCCTCCGGCCTCGGCGCCAAAGCTCGCGCCAGCACGCCATCCCAACCCATAGGCACCTGCACACTGAACTGCGCCAGCGGTACATAGCGGCTGTTGCTGTCGGCATCCGCCTGCGCCACTTCCGGCCAGCGCCCACAAAATAGCCAGTAGGCCAGCGCCGCCAGGGCGAATTGGTCAGCTCGGCCATCCACGACCTTACCGCCACGCGCCTCGGGGGCCAGCGGCACCGCCTGCGCGGGCAATGCCTGCTGCGGCACCCCAGGCAACAGCGCAGCATGTTCGGGCAGCAACAGCAGGCGGCCGCCGTCATCCAGCAGAATATTGCGCGGGTCCAGCCACAGCCCCTGCATGCCGCGCCGCTGCAGGCCGCGCACAGCAGCGATCAGCTGTTCAAGTAGAGCCAGCACCGTCAACCCATTGATCGGGCCATGAGCCGCCACCCAGCCGGTCAGGCTGCGCATGCCCTTGCCCGCAGGCTCGAACAGCCAGAAGGCATGCTCGCGCGACTGATGTGAAGACATCACCTGCGCCAGGCTGGCCACCGGACTGCGCCGTAGCGCCCACTCGCGTTGCCAGAAGGCTTCATCCGCATCCTGTTCGGCCAGCCACAGCATGGCCTCACGCCCACGCCGATCAGTGGCGCGAAACACCCGCCCAGGCGGACCATAGGGACAGGTCGAGAGCAGCTTCCAGCCATCCAGCTGCAGGCCCGGTTGCGCATTAGCCACCGCCCGCCAGGGCTCACGCGGGGCCAGTGCCGGTGAGCTGTCGGCTTCACCCGGCAGCAATAACACCGCTGCGCCAGGGGCCTGCAGCAATGGCGCAAGCAGCTCTGGCAATGGATCGCCCTGCAGCGCCTCGCCTGCGCCACGAAAGCCTCGCAGGTCCGCCACATCCAGCAGTGGCTGCGGCGCCAGCAGCAACAGCTCGCCAGGGCTCAGGGTCAGGCTGTGCTGCACCAGCGCCAGCTCGGCCTGCGCGCCCAGCTGCAGGCCATCGCGACCGATCAGGCTCTGTGCCGCGCCGCCCTGATAGCGCCGTAAACCGATGGCCCCAGCCTGGAGAAACTGCGCATCGCCGTTCTGCAGCAACAGCAGCCCGGCATTCAGTTGAGCAAGGTTGCGCCCGGCCTGGCGCTGGCGAAACAGCTGCTGATTGAACGCCGCCAACACCTGCCGCGCCGCCTGGGCTTCGCTCCAGCCGCCGGGGGTGCAACAGCAATCAGCCAGCAGGCCGTCCAGGTACGCCTCCAAAGTGCGCACCACATCAGTGCATTCGCGCGCCCAGAGTAGCGCCACCAGCAGCACCGGCGGTCGCCCTTCCCGACCAGGCAACCAAGTCGCGCGGGCCCGTGCAGCCTGACTTGGCAGGTCGAGGCCATGGCCGCAAAGCAATTGCACGGTGGGATGATGCAGACGCTCGATCGACATTGGCAGCCCTCCCAGGTCGCGGATAAGCATGCCGTTGCAGCCTTTGTGCCGACTTGCCCAGCACTGGCACCCGGCTTATGGTGGGCGCTTTCCACCGTCCGAGCAGAGTCCATGTGGTCGCTCCGCGCCTGGCGTCGCCAGCGCATCCTTGCCCGTCATCCCGTGAGCAGCGCGCAGTGGCAGGCCGTATTGCAGCACTTGCCGATCCTCGACGGCCTGAATGACGCCGAACAGCAGCGCCTGCGCGAACGCGCCGTGCTGTTTCTGCATCACAAACACCTCAGTGCCCTGCCCGGCGTCGAACTGGACGGTCACGCACGCCTGTTGTTGGCGGTGCAGGCCGAGCTGCCGCTGCTGCACCTGGCCGACCTCAACTGGTATCAGGGCTTCCATGAAATCGTCCTCTACCCGGATGACTTCGTCAGCCCGCAGCGCCACCGCGATGCCAGCGGCGTGGTCCACGAATGGGACGCCGAGCACAGTGGCGAAGCTTGGCAGCAAGGCCCGGTGATTCTCGCCTGGCCCGGCGTGCAGGCCAGCGGCCAGTGGCATGGCTACAACCTGGTGATCCACGAGCTGGCACACAAGCTGGACATGCTGAATGGCGACGCCAACGGCCTGCCGCCACTGCACAGCAATATGGCCGTTCAGGAGTGGGCCAAGGCCATGCAGAGCGCCTTCGATCAGCTAAACCAAGAGCTGGACGCCGATCCCGAGACCGAAACCGCCATCGACCCTTATGCCGCGGAAAACCCGGCGGAGTTCTTCGCCGTTACCAGCGAATACTTCTTCAGCGCCCCGGACCTGCTCGCCGAAGCCTTCCCGGCGGTGTACGCACAGCTGGCACTGTTCTACCGGCAAGACCCGCTGGCGCGCCTGCAGCAGTTGCAGGCCAGCAATCCGGACTATCAGGTCAGAACCGAAGACAGTGAGTTCGCGACCAATGGCTAGGCATCCTGGCGTAGCAACCCCGGGGGAATATGCCTATAATCGCGCCACTTTTTTGGCCCACCCCTCGGGAGTCGCCCCATGAGCTACAGCAAGATCCCAGCTGGTAAAGACCTGCCAAACGACATCTACGTCGCCATCGAGATCCCGGCTAACCACGCGCCGATCAAATACGAAATCGACCACGATACCGATTGCCTGATGGTCGACCGCTTCATGGCCACCCCGATGTTCTACCCGGCCAACTACGGTTTTATCCCGCACACCCTGGCTGACGACGGTGATCCCCTCGACGTACTGGTCGTGACCCCGTACCCAGTGGCTCCTGGCTCAGTTATCCGCGCCCGTCCAGTTGGCGTACTGCTGATGAGCGACGAAGCCGGTGGCGATGCCAAGCTGGTTGCCGTACCGCACGACAAATTGAGCGTGCTGTACAAAGACGTACAGGAATACACCGACCTGCCCCCGCTGCTGATCGAGCAGATCAAGCACTTCTTTGAGAACTACAAAGATCTCGAGAAAGGCAAATGGGTCAAGGTTGAAGGTTGGGCTGGCGCCGACGAGGCCCGCAACCTGATTATCAAGGCGGTCGCTGCTTACCAAAAATAAGTAGTGCCCACCCCCTAAAAACCGGCCACAAGCCGGTTTTTTTATGCCTGCCATCCATGGCAGCCACCCTTCGGGCCGTCGCTGCGCGACGTTAAAAACTGCTCCAGACAGTTTTTTATGTCTGCGATTTGACTAGCGCTGAGTAAGAGACCTTGGTCGACTTGGCCCAACCACGCGCGCTGGTTAAGCTGCTGACCTTTTGCCCGAGCCTTTGCCATGCCTGTGTTCGAGATTCTGCTGCTGGTACTTGCCGGTTTTGCCGCTGGCGGGATGAATGCCCTGGCCGGTGGCGGCACGTTTTTCTCCTTTCCAGCGTTGCTCGCTGCGGGTCTGCCACCGGTGACGGCCAATGCCACCAATGCCGTGGCATTGTGGCCGGCCAGCCTGGCTGGAGCGTGGGCGGCGCGGGATTCGCTGCGCCCGCTGGGACGCTATCTGCTGCCGTTGCTGGCGGCCGGGCTAGCTGGCGGGCTGCTGGGTGGGCTGTTGCTGCTGGTTGGCGGTGATGCGGTGTTTGCCAAGCTGATTCCCTGGCTGCTGCTGGCCGCCACCGCGCTGTTTGCCGCCAGCCCCAGGCTGAGTCGCTGGTTGGCCGCCCGCCGTGCCGAGACTGCACAACCGCCGCACGGCCCATTGTCACTGGCCGCGCATGTCGGTGTATCGATCTATGGCGGTTACTTCGGCGCCGGCATGGGCATTCTGCAACTGGCGGCGTTTTCCATCGAAGGGCACCCGCTGGCCCGCGCCAACGCCCTGAAGAACCTGATTTCCGCAGTGATCTACAGCGTCGCCACGGCGACTTTTATCATCGCCGGCCGAGTCAGTTGGTATGAACTGGTGATTCTGCTGGTGGGTGCCACCCTGGGCGGCTATGTCGGCGGCGCGCTTGGCCAGCGCTTGCCAGCCAAATTTCTGCGTCTGCTGGTGATCGGCGTGGGTAGCGGCATGACGCTTTATTACTTCTGGGCGACCTATTTCGCCCAGTAACAACCCTTAACTTTTCCCGCGCTTGCGAAACTCCACCGGGGTCTCGCCGACCCAGCGCTTGAAGGCGCGGTAGAAGGTGCTCGGCTCAGAGAAGCCGGTGCGCTCGACTATCACTTCGATACGCTCGTCGGTGTTAAGCAGCAGGTCCTTAGCCAAACGGCAGCGGTAGTCGGTGACCAGGTCGTTAAAGCGCACCCCGGCCATGGCCAGACGCTCGCGCAACCGCCGCGCCGGCATATTCAGCCGCGCAGCGACCTGCTCCAGGGTGGCGCCGCTGTCGACCAGCAACTCGCCAATCAATTCGCGCACCTTGCGCACCAGGTCCAGCCGCTCGACTTCGGCCAGCTGCCGACGCGCCAGCGACTCGTGCATGCGCAGCAGTTCCGGCGCGGCATGCCGTGAGGTCTTGTCCAGCACCGAGGCATTGAACACCAGCGCGTAGCGCTCGCCACCCAGTTGCGCCGGGCAGCCATAGACCTGCTGATAGCGCTCGGCAGGCGCACCCTCGGCATGCATAAACTGCACTTCATAGGGGGTGAAATCGCCTTCGGTCAGCGCATCAAACAGGCGAATTACCGCACCGGCGAGCATTTCCGGGAAGTGCCGTGGCGTACCGGGAATCAGCCCGAGCACCAGCACGGCGCGCTCGCCCTGCACTTCCAGCTTGGCATTCAGGGTATCGGAGAGCAGGCGCACATAGCGCAGGGCATGGCGCAGGCCTTCACCGAAGGTTTCACTGGAAAGGAACAGGTATTCCAGCAGCAGGCCGTGGAATGCCGGCAGGTGCTGGGCCAGATAGAGACCGACATGCTCTTCGCCGCACTCATCGATGGCGGCTTTCCAGAACAGTGCCTGGGCCGCATGGGGAAAGCGCCCGGCAGGCAAGCCACCAGGCGGCAGGCCAACACGCGCCAGCACTCGATCGGGATCGGTACCGCTGGCACGCAAGGCGTCGATCACCGGGCGCATCAGCGCCACGTCGTCAGTCAGGTCACGCATATTGAAGAGTTCTTATTGTTTGCGAGGCGCGGCCATCTTAGGCAGCTTTAGGCCCTGCGCTCAAGGCGTGAATCGCGCGTGGTTGAGCGATTGACTGGCCTGCCGCACTGCCAGGCGATGCGGCCAATGCACGGCGGCGCTGGCCGACTAAGCTGCTGCCACCGTTCTGAGGAGTTTGCCCATGGCCATCGACTGGCTCGAACTGCCCGCACCACCTGCCCTACCCGCCCTGTTTCTGCGCGCAGCCCTGCGCCGGCGTGTGACTGGCCGCAGCCTGCCCGAGCTGGGCGTGCGTTGCCAGGTCACGGTCGAGCCCAAGCACCTGGCGCGCTATCGACAGATCTGCGGATTTAGCGATGATCATCTGCTGCCCGCACCCTACCCGCACATCCTGGCGTTTGCCCTGCAGATGCAGTTGCTCACCGACAAGCGCTTCCCCTTCCCGCTGCTCGGCCTGGTGCATCTGGAAAACCATATCCGCGTGCTGCGTCCACTCGGCGGCCTCGGGCCGTTTACCGTCAGCGTGCAAGTGCAGGATCTGCAGCCCCACGACAAGGGCGTGACCTTTAGCCTGATCACCCAACTACATGACCAGCTTGGCCTGCTCTGGGAAGGCGATAGCCGCATCCTCTGCCGCGCCCTGCGCCTGGACGGCCAGCCCGCCGAGCGCGACGCCGAAACCGCGCTTGATCAAACCACCCTGGCGCACTGGCAAGCCCCGGCGGATATCGGTCGCCGTTATGCGCGCATCGCTGGCGACTACAACCCAATCCATATGTTTGCCGCCACCGCCAAACTGTTCGGCTTCCCCCGCGCCATTGCCCATGGCCTGTGGAACAAGGGCCGCGCCCTGGCCGAACTGGGCCCGCGCCTGCCCGCTGCCGGTTATACAGTGAGTGTGCGTTTCCAGAAGCCCGTGCTGCTGCCGGCCGAGGTGCGCCTGCTGGCCAGCGAGCCGGCCAGCAGCGGCCAGTTCAGCCTGCTCGGTCAGGATGAACTGGTGCATATGAGCGGCAGCTGGCGGCCACTCGAGTGAAATCTCGCCTGAAATAAAGCAGACGGCTGCCGGTAACTACCCGGCAGCTGCTTGCACAGTGCAGATGAACCCTCGAAGCTATGCTCCTCTTTGCTGGAGCGCCCGATGAACCTCGCCGAACTGACCACCCGCATGCACGCCATTCGTGATCGCAACGACTGGCGGCAATTCCACAGCCCGAAGAACCTGGCCATGGCCGCCAGCGTGGAAATGGCCGAGCTGGTGGAAATCTTCCAGTGGCTAACCGAGGCGCAGTCACGCGAGCTACCCGCCGAGCAACTGGCCCATGCCGGTCAGGAAATCGGCGATATCGTCCTCTACTTGGTGCTGCTGTGCGGCGAGCTTGGCCTGGATATGGAGCAGGTGGTGCGCGCCAAGCTGGCCGACAACGAACGGCGCTTTCTCGGAGACGCGCCATGACTGACCGGCACTTTGACGAGTTGGCCACGCGCTTTGCCGAGAAGATCTATGGCGGCGCCAAGGGCGCGATTCGCCTGGCCGTGCTCCAGGCCGACCTGGCCGAAGCCCTGCCCGAGCGCCCGCTGCGGGTGCTGGATATTGGCGCGGGCCTTGGCCATATGTCGCTGTGGCTGGCCGAGCGCGGCCATCAGGTGACGCTGACCGAACCCGCTGAACCGATGCTGAATGGCGCCCGCGAGCGCTTTGCTGCCGCCGGCCAGCAGGCCACCTTTATCCAGGCGCCCTGGCAGGACCTGCTCGGCCAGCTCGAGCAACCCTATGACCTGGTGATCTGCCACGCAGTGCTGGAATGGCTGGCCGAACCGCACAGCATCCTGCCGGTGCTGCACCAGCTGTGCGCACCCGGCGGCTGGTTGTCGCTGGCGTTCTACAACAAGGACGCGCTGATCTACCGCAACCTGCTCAAGGGCCACTTCCGCAAACTGCGCAAGGCCGAGTTCGCCGGTGAGAAACAGAGCCTGACGCCGCAGATGCCGCTTGATCCGCGCGAGCTGGCGGCGCAACTTGAGGCTAATTGGCAGGTCGAAAGCCAGAGTGGCGTGCGGGTGTTTCACGACTATATGCCGCAACCCTTCCAGGCCAAGGCCGAGCTGCTCGACCTGCTGGAAATGGAACTGGCCTACCGCCGCCACCCCAGCTTTGCCGGTCTGGGCCGTTACTTACACTGGATCTGCCGGCCACGCTGACAGGCCGTTGAAAAACTACCTACGTTGGCAATACTGCGTTAAAAACAGGCTCGGAATGCTCATTTACAACAGTAAACTCCGCTTCCTCGCCTGTTTTTGCCTTGTCTTGCCGGCCTCGCCTACGTTTCTCAACGGCCTGCCACGCTTATATTCGAGTAGCAGGAGAAGTGCATGAAACAGCTCTGGGTTCTACTGCTACTGGCCACCCTCACGGCCTGTCAGAGCCAGAACCCTTATGTCGCCGACAGCAAACCGCTGCCGCCGGCGCCCGCTCACTCGCCGCAACAACTGGACCGCAGCGCCTACCCGGCAGCGCCGCGCGACTATGGCAGCTATCGCACCTGGAGCTGGCAGCAGCTGCCAGCCGGCACCGCCTGGGCCAGCTCCGAGCAGGTGCAGGAAGCCCTGAGCAATGCCCTCGACCAACGCGGCCTGCGCCCACATCGTGCCGGCAAAACCAGCGACCTGAAGGTCAGCGCCGAGCTACGGCTGGAGCAACGCCTGCGCCAGGTTACCGAACGCTACGGTAGCCATTACGGTCATAGTCGCTATGGCGATGAGTACGGCATGTGGGGTAGCGCGCCGCTGGTGCGCAGCTATACCGAAGAAGTCATGGTGGTGCGCATCGAACTGTTCGACGGCCAGGATGGCCAGCCGATCTGGAGCGCCAGCGCCGAAACCCTCAGCAGCGGCAGCCAGAGTGAACGCGCCGCCGCGCTGCGCAATGCGGTACAACAGGCCCTGGCGGCGTATCCGCCAAACTGATTGCTGAACCCGAGGAGAGCATCCATGCGTGCATCACTGCTGTTACTGCCCCTGCTGCTGATCCTCAGCGCCTGCCAGACGCCGCAGCTGGAACGCGACTTCGACCCCAACCGCGATTTTGCCGCCTACCGCAGCTGGAGCTGGCAGGAACCCGCCGTGCAGTACAAACCCGATGACCCGCGCATTAACAGCGACCTCACCGGCCAGCGCATCCGCAGCGCCGTCAGCGAACAGCTCGACCAACGTGGCCTGCGCGCGGCAGCGGCAAACACGGCGGGCGATCTCAAGGTGCAGGTGTGGATGATCGTCGACAATCGCCAGCAGCAGGTCAGCACCCACTTTGGCGGAGCCTGGGGCGACCCGTGGCGCGGCGGTTTCTGGGGTGGCCCAAGTTATGTGGAAACCCGCACCCTGGACTATCAGGTCGGCACCCTGCAGATCGACCTGCTCGACGGCAAGGACGGCAAGCTGGTCTGGCGCGGCAGTGCCGAACAGGTGCTGCGCAGCCGCCAACCCAGCCCCAGCGAGCGCGAGGCAGCAATACGCAGTACGGTCGCCGAAGTGCTAAGCCAGTATCCGCCCCACTGACCGACAAGAATGTTGCATGAGCCCAACCCCACACCTCAGCCATCGCCCCGCTGCGGCGGCTGATCTGGCCGAGATCGTCGGCTTTCCGCAGAACGCCGACGAGCTGTTCTTCTGCTACCCCAAGGCCGATTGGCCGCTAAGCATCGGTCAGCTGGCCGCAGCCATGGCCGAGCGCCGCGACAGTACCGTAGTGCTGCTCGATGGCCGGGTCGCCGGCTTTGCCAACTTCTATCAGTGGCATTACGACGACCACTGCGCCCTGGGCAACCTGATGGTCGCCCCCTGGGCCCGCGGCCACGGCGTGGCGCATTATCTGGTGGCGGTGATGGAGCAGCTGGCGCGCGAGCATTACCACGCCAAGCGCATGCAGGTGTCGTGCTTCAACGCCAACAGCGCCGGCCTGCTGCTCTACCCCAAGCTCGGCTATGCCCTGAACGATGTGGTCGAGCGGCGTGATCCCAAGGGCCAGCGCGTGGCACTGATTCAGTTCAGCAAAACGCTCTGAACCCCAGCTACATATCCCAGTCCGGCGCATCCGCCAGCCGCTCGATCAGAAAATCCAGCAACGCCCGCAGCGCGGGTGGCATCTGCCGGCGCGTGCCGTACAGGGCGTGGATGCCCAGCTCCTGCGGCTGATAGTCGGGCAGCAACTGCATCAGCGCCCCGGAGCGCAGGTGCGCGCTGACCGAATAGCGTGGCTGCAGGCTGATGCCGATATCGGCCAGCACCGCTTCCAGCAGCACCATGGATTCATTGGCGCTGAGGTTGCCGCTGACCGCCACGGCATGTGGTTCACCGGCGCGGGTGAACTCCCAGATGCTGCGGCCAAAATAGGCGTAACTCAGGCAATTGTGCTGCGCCAGGTCCTCGGGCCGCAGGGGCGTGCCGTGCTTGGCCAGATAAGCCGGAGTGGCGCACACCACCGAACGGCACACCGCCAACTGGCGGGCGATCAGGTTGGGGTCGAGCTGATTGGTGATGCGCAGGGCCAGGTCGATACGCGCCTCCACCAGATTGACCGCCTGGCTGCCCACCAGCAGATCGACGCTGACCTGCGGATACAGGCGAATAAAGTCATCCAACGCATGCACCAGCCAGGCCTGGGCCAACGACTGGCTGCAGGCGATGCGCAAGGTGCCACGCGGCGCGGCCTCATCGGTGCGGCTAACACTCTGCATGGCGTCGGCCATGGCCAGCATCTCGCGGCACTGGCCGAGCAACTGCTCGCCTGCACCGGTCAGGCTCAGCTTGCGCGTGGTGCGGTGCAGCAGGCGCGCACCGACCCAGGTCTCCAGTTCGCCGAGGTAGCGCGAAACCATCGCCCGCGACATCTCCAGCGCTTCGGCTGCAGCAGTCTGGCTGCCGCGCTCCACCACTTCGACAAATACCCGAGTAGCCATCAGCCGGTCCATGATTAGCCCATTCAGTGCAACAAATATGCGCAGATTAAGGGGCTTTTTGATCGATTTAAAGCAACTAAGATCGCCTCACTTACTCAACAGGAGATCACCATGTCGATTCTCGGTTACATGCGCAGCCTGCTCACCAGCGCCAGCCTGCTCACCCTTGCCACCACCGCCATTGCCCAACCGCTGACCCTGGATGTCTACAACCCAGGCGAAAAGGCGATTTTCCCGGTGACCTCGACGCTGATCAGCGGCGAGCGCGATGCCATTCTGGTCGATGCGCAGTTCTCCACCCGCGAAGCCCAGGAGCTGGTCAAGCGTATTCAAGCCAGCGGCAAAAACCTCACCACCATTTTTATCAGCCACGGTGACCCAGACTTCTACTTCGGCCTGGACACCCTGACCCGCGCCTTCCCCAAGGCCAAGATCCTGGCCACGCCGCAGACCATCGCCTATATCGAGAAAAGCCGCGAACCGAAGCTGGCTTATTGGGGCCCGATCCTCAAAGACACCGCGCCAGCCCGCACTCTGGTGCCGCAAGCGCTGCAAGGCGACCACCTGACGCTGGAAGGCCAGACCCTGCAACTGATCGGCCATGACCCCAAGCACACCAGCCTGTGGATTCCGAGCATCAAGGCGGTGGTCGGCGGCGTGCTGACCTACGCCAACATCCACCCCTGGATTGCCGACGCACAAACACCGCAAGCGCGTCAGACCTGGCTGAAATCCCTGTATGAGCTGGAAGCGCTGGAGCCGAAAACCCTAGTGCCGGGCCACTTTATGGGCCAGCCCAAGCTGAACCTGGATGACCTGCGCTTTACCCGCAACTACCTCAATGATCTGGAAGCCGCGTTGCCCAACGCCAAGAACAGCCAGGCGCTGATCGAAGCGATGAAGGCCAAGTACCCAGCCCTGCTCGACGCCAGCAGCCTGGAACTGAGCGCCAAGGTGCTCAAGGGTGAAATGCAGTGGCCGTAAGCCACAGCCGCTGATTAGCAACGCCTCACATGCAAAAGGCCTGGGTCAAAAACCCAGGCCTTTTGCATTCGGCCAGCGACAATCTGGCCTGGTTGAGGCTGACGAGGTGGACAGCTTTTACGGCATACTCATCCGCCCTTGCCGCTCTGGAGATGCCCCATGCCTGCCCCGATCTGGTGGTTGATGGCCCTGCCATTCGTTGCCGGCGCCTGCCTGCCGCTGCAAGCGGGAATTAACGGTCAATTGGCTAAACAGGTTTCCAGCGTGATGGCCGCAGCGCTGGTTTCCTTCGCTGTCGGCACCCTGGCGCTGCTGATTCTGGTATTGGCCCAACGCGAGTTTCCCAGCCTTGGCGCACTCAAAGGCCTAACCTGGTGGCACTGGAGCGGCGGCCTACTGGGGGTGATGTTTATCGCCACCGCCGCGTTTGCCGGGCCCAAGGTCGGCGCAGTGCTGTTTATGGCACTGGTGATCGCCGGGCAACTGAGCATGGCCCTGACCCTGGACCACTTCGGCTGGGCCGGCTTTCGCGAAGCACCGATTACGGCGGGCAAAGTCGGCGGTCTGCTGCTGATCGTCGCCGGCATCTGGCTGATCAGGCGCGGTTAAGCACCCGGTCGGCTTTCGCGCTCGAAGCGGTAGAACAGGTTGGGTTCGCTGACCAGATAGAGATTGCCCTGATCATCCAGGGTCAGGCCCTCGCCCTGCGGCACGCTGTCTTTCAATCCCGCGAAGCCGCTGAGCAGCGAGCGGAAGCTGATCAGCTTGCCATCCTCGGCATCCAGCTCGATCAGCACCTTGGATTCATCACTGAGCAGGGCCAAATGCCCGGTCTGCTCGTCGTAGTGCACCGACGACAGATCCGTGGCAAAAACCTTGTGCTCGATCCACGCCTGGCGGTCGATCACCTCTAGGTTGAAGTCGCCGAGGACGCTGGATTTCAGGCCGCGTATCTCATACAGCTTGCGCGGTGAGTGCTCCCTGACCACATACAGTCGGTCGCCGGCACGGTCGTAGCCCACGCCTTCAAAGCCTTTGTTACCGCCGGCTGCGATGCCCAGGGTCAGCGCTCGGTAATCCTCACGAAACAGGGCACCAGGTTTTTCCGGTAGCTCGACCACCACCAGCGCCTGGTCACGTTCCTCGGCCAGCAACAGCAGGTTATCGCCCAAGTAGGTGATGCCTTCGACATCGCTAAAGCCGCTGAGCGGATAACGCGCCAGCAACTCGCCATCCTTGCTCAGGGCCAGCAGTTCCTCGGGGTTATTGACCACCGCCCAGAGCTGGTCGCGCCCTTCGTCGTAGGTCAGCCCGGACAGGTTGTTGCTCACCCCGGCGACCGGCAGCGCATCAATGCGCACTTGGTATTCGGGCAACCACAGGCTGCGGTTTTCCCATTCGGTCTCATGCCAGGAGGTCTTGATCCAGAAATACAGGCGGTTATCCAGATGCTGCACGCCAATCTGGTAAACCAGGGTCAGCGCCAGCAGCAACAGCGCCCATTTCCATGGGCTGATATCAGGTAGCCGTCCTAGCACCCCTTTCGCAGCGGACATCATGAATAGTCATACTCGCGTGCTTACGGGAAACAGCAGTGTGCTGCGTGAACATGACAGCCCTGCATGCCGGCGCCGATATCGGGCCGGAAGCAGGGGTGCGGGGTTATGAGTGCAGGTCAGCGGATGAGTTCAATGGGGATGGCGACAGTGATGCCTGCCTAGCTGGCTTTGACCGGCTGCGCCGCAAACAACTGCTCCAGCGGTACCGGCCGGCCAAAGTAGTAGCCCTGAAAGCGCGTGCAGCCAAAGCTGCTCAAGCGCTCGGACTGCTCCAGGGTTTCTACGCCTTCGGCAATCACATCCAGTTTCAGCGCATGGGCCAACGAGACAATGGTGCGGGCAATATCCGCATCCAGCGGATCGTTCAACAGGTCGCAAACAAAGGAGCGGTCGATCTTCAGCTGATCCAGCGGCAGGGTCTTGAGGTAGGACAGCGACGAGTAGCCGGTGCCGAAGTCGTCCAGGGAAAAGCGCACGCCGTGGGCCTTGAGCCGCGCCATCTTGGCGATCACTGCCGCGCGGCCATCGAGCAGCATGCTCTCGGTAATCTCCAGTTTCAGCCGGCTCGGGTCGCAGCCGCTGCGCTGCACGATATGCAGCACCTGCTCGACAAAATCGGCCTGCTGCAGCTGTTTTGCACTGACATTCACCGACAGGCTGAGGTGCCTGGTTTGCGCCCTCCGCCCCCATTGCGCCAGGGTGGCGCAGGCGGTTTCCAGCACCCACTCGCCCAATGGCAGGATCAGCCCGCTGCCCTCGGCCACCGGAATAATTTCCCCTGGCGCCAGCAGGCCGCGCTCCGGATGCTGCCAACGCAATAACACTTCCGCGCCCTGCAAACCGTCACGCTGATCAATCTGCGCCTGGTAATAGAGCACGAACTCGCTTTTCAGCAGGCCCTGGCGCAGGTCGCTTTCCAGGCTGGCGCGCTGCAGCACCCGCTGCTGCATCTGCGGCTCGAAGAAACAGCAGGTGTTGCGCCCCAGCGCCTTGGCCTGATACATGGCCAGGTCTGCCTGTTTCATCAGATCGTCCAGCGGCTCACCGGTGCCGTTGAACATGGCGATGCCGACGCTCAGGGTGCTGAAGTGCTCAATCTCGCCCATGCGAAATGGCTGACGCAGGGCCAGGAGAATCTTGCTGGCAATCGCCTCGGCTTGCTGGGCCGCATTGACCGGCTCCTGCCCGAGGTTTTCCAGCAGGATGACAAACTCATCACCACCGATGCGCGCCACGCTGTCGCTTTGTCGCACGCAACTGGTCAGGCGCTCGGCGACCTGCTGCAACAGCTGGTCGCCGATATCATGGCCACGGGCATCGTTGAGCGTCTTGAAGTCATCCAGGTCGATAAACAGCACCGCACCGCGTTGCTCGCTGTCCTGGCTGGCCAGCAAGGCACACTCCAGCCGCTCGCGTTGCAAACGGCGATTGGGCAGATGGGTCAGCGGGTCGTAATAGGCCAGCTGTTCGATGCGCTGCTCGGCCGCCTTGCGCTGAGTGGTATCGGTCAGGGTGATCACGTAGTTGATCAGCCGCCCATCGGCGCCACCGCGCACTGCGGCAATGCTCACCCATTGCGGGTATTCCTGACCGTTCTTGCGCCGCCCGGGCATTTCCCCTTGCCAGGCGCCCTGATGAGCCAGGGCCGCAAGCATGGCATCGCGCACGATATCGAAACTGCCCTGGGCCAGCATGTAATCCAGGGTGCTGCCGACCACCTCGCTTTCGCTGTAGCCAGTCATGCGAGTAAACGCCGGGTTGGCGCGCAGCACCACATGCTGGGCATCGGTAACCACCATGCCTTCAGCCGACTCGAACACCGTGGCGGCAATGTGCAGGTCCGCGACCATGTGCTGCATCGCCACGCCAACGCGGTTGTATTCATAGATGCCGGTTGGCTGAAAGCGCAGCCCCCTGCCGCCGGCCTGGGTGGCCTCGATAAAGCTAAGCAGCTGGTTGATCGCCCGATCATGGCTGATGCGCAGCAGCCAGGCAGCTGCGGCCAGCAACAATAGAAAACCACCGCTGAGGATCAGAAACGACTGCAGGTAACTGTCGTAGATCGAGGCAAAGCGGCTGTCGGAAACCCCCAGCACCAGCCAGAACGGTTCTTCAACGCCCGCCAGGCTGATCGGGAAGCGCTGCAGGTAAAGCCCCTGGCCATCGCGCTCCAGGCTATCCAACGCCGCATCACCCTTAAGCCCAAGCTCGCTGTCGCCCTGCCAGACCAGCGGCTGCTGGGCATGCCCGAGCACCAGCAGGTCGAGCTTGGTGCTGGCACTCAGCTCGCGAATAAACGTGCGGTTCTGCCCCAGGGCCAAGCCGACGAACAGGTAGCCGCGCAGCTGCACGGTGGCGGGATCGAAGATCGGCGTGGCCTTGATCAAGGCACTCTGCGCCCCCGTTTTCACCAGCGTCCAGCCGTGGGCGTAATGAATCGGCGAGCGCAGTGAAGCCACCAGAGGCTTGATGTCATGCAGCGGTAAGCCGGCATCCATCACCAGCTTGCCGGCCGGATCCAGCAGGAAGAACACCTCCAGGCGCGCATCAATATTGGCGTCCTGGAACATGAAAGCCACATCCGCGGCGATTTCCTCAACCGGCATGACCTGTTCCGACAAGGCGCTGACGGTGCGCCGCGCCGAGGCGCTGTGCAGATACACCTCAAGCAGTTGCAGGCGGTTATTGATCAGGCTTTCGGTGGTGCGCTGGTATTGCGCCAGGCTGTTGCGGATTTCACTTTGCAGGTTGGCCTCGGCCGTGCGCAGCGCATAAACCATCACCACCGTGATCGCCACCATGCCGAGCATGCCAAATAGCAAAGCAATCCGCGTCGAGAACTTCAGCTCCCAACGCGCCGCTTTCGGCATGTGATTCTTGCTACTGCTCATCGGCCTTCGCGCCTCAGGGTCACAACACAGTCAGCTAATCCCTGTCGGTGCCTACTGCAATCCGATGTCATCAATCAGTGTTCGGTACTCTTGCATCTGCCTAATCAGCATAGGCTTGATCTCATCACCGCGCATAAACAGCACCGGCTGGCGAATGCGCTGCTCGGTCACCTCGATAAAGCGCGGGTCTTTGGCCGCGACCGCCAGGGCGGCGGCCAGTATCTCGACCTGCTCGGCCGGAGTATTGGCCGGCACCATGACGATGCGCATGGTATGCAGGCCCAGGCCGTAACCGAGCTCACGCAGGGTCGGCGCGTCGGGATAACCCAGCAGGCGGGTATCGGCCAGACTGGCCAGCACGCGCATTTCGCCGGACGCGGTGTAGCCTGTATGGGTGCCGCCGCTGTAGGCAAACACCGCATCGCCCGAGATCACCAGCGGAGCCATGCCCGCGCCGCCCGAGGTGGGCACGGTGCGCAGCTCCAGCCCTTCACGTTTGGCCAGGGCGCGGATAATCAGACGGTCCTCCGCTGCCTGGCTGACATAGACCTGCCCCGGCGTGGCGCGCAGATAGGCCAGCAGCCCTGGCCAATCCTGAATGCCATGAGTGGCACCGGTGACAAAGGCCGGCTGCTCCAGCGACAGCCCTGCCACATAGGTAAAACTGTCAGGACCATAGGATGCTGGCGACAGCAGCGGCGCAATACTGACCACCGACGAGCCACCAAACTGGAATACATAACCCTGCTCAATACTGCTAGCCAGCATCGACGCGGAGGCAGCGCCGCCGGCACCGGGGATATTGCTGACCGTGACCTTCTGCCCCAGCTGCTCCTCCAGCAGCGTGGCCAGCACGCGGCCCTGCAAATCGGTGCTGCCGCCTGCGGCATAACCGATGATCATGGTCAGCGGTCGCTCGGGAAAGGTGGCCGCCTGAACCTGCCACGGTAAAAAACTCAGGCAGCAGCCCAACAGTAGAAAACGCAGTAATGCCATGGTCCACCTCATACAACGATCACGCACTGCAAACCCGGCCGCGTAAACGGCAAGCACCTTTTTGGCGCATCCTTCAGCCCTTACACCTGCCAAGCACCGGCAGAATCACTTGAGTACGACCCGCTCATCTGGCGATGCAACTTACGCGCCGCTCAGTCAGGCGCTTATTGCACGCCAACTTCCTCGATCAGTTGCCGATAATCCTGCACCTGCTGGTTAAGCATGGTTTTGATCTCGTTGCCCGGCATAAAGCGGATGGGCTGGCGGATGCGCGTTTCGGTCACTTCGATAAAACGCGGGTCACGCACCGCCGCCGCTAAGGCATCAGCCAGAATGCGCACCTGCTCAGCCGGTGTGTCGACCGGCACAGTGACAATCCGCACGGCGTGCAAGGCCAGGTCATACCCCAGCTCACGCAGGGTTGGCGCATCGGGGTAACCCAGCAGACGCTCCTCAGCCAGGCTGGCCAGCACGCGCATTTGCCCCGAGTCGGTATAGCCGGTATGGGTGCCACCGCTGTAGGCAAAGAACACCTCACCGGAAATCACCAGCGGGGCCATGCCCGCGCCACCGGAAGTCGGCACGATGCGCAGCTGCAAGCCTTCGCGCTTGGCGATGGCGCGCGTCAGCAAGCGGTCCTCGGCGGTTTGCGTGACATACACCTGGCCGGGATTGTCGCGCAGGTGCTGGAGCAGGCTCGGCCAGTCCTTGAAGCCGCTCTGCCCGCTGGTGACATAGGCCGACTGATCCAGCGACAGGCCGGCCACATAGGTAAAGCTGTCGAGGTCGTAGGACGCAGGCGCCAGCAATGGCGAAATGCTGATGGTCGAAGAGATACCGTACTGAAAGACGTAGCCCTGCTCAGTGCTGCTGGCGAGCATGGCCGCCGCCACCGCACCGCCCGCGCCGGGAATATTGCTCACCTTGACCGGCTGACCGAGTTGCTCCGCCAGCACCTCGGCCAGCACCCGCCCCTGGATATCGGTGCTGCCACCGGCGGCGTAGCCGATCACCATGGTCAGCGGCCGCTCCGGGAAAGTCGCCGCCTGGCTACTCAAGGCAAGCAATGTGCACAGCACTGCCCAACATCCGCGCCTACGCATGATCGCCACCTCGCACACCCGGCAAAACCACAACCCAGGGCCGCAAAAGCTGCAGGCCCGTCATTTGGTTTTAGCCTACGGAGGCGCGATAGCAATCTGACAGCTTTTTCAAAAGCAAAGGGTTATGCTGCAATTAGTCGTTATTTTTTGTGATCACAGGCCATGACTGAAGCCCAAGTCCCCCGCCAGCCACACGCCTTCGCCCTCTGGCGCGAAGCGCAGGACACGCGCATCCGCTCGCCGCTCGGCGGCATTTATTACCTGCTGGCGTGGCTACTCACCTGGCTATTCAGTAATGATCCAAGCGCACTGGTGGTGCCTGGCGTACTCGGCATTGCCGTGTTTGCCCTGCTGCTGGCCTTACGCGTGCTGCACCGCCTGCCGCAGGAGCAGACCAGCGAGTCGCTGAAACGCTGGCTCAACCTGCACTGGAGCCTGATTCTGATCACCGCGCTGAGCTGGGGGCTGGCCCACGCCGTGGCGCAGCAAAACCCGCTGTTCAGCAGTTCGGTGATTATCGCCACCCTCAGCACCATCGCCTTCAGCACCGCACTGGCGTTCAATTTCGCCATGCGCAAGAAGCGCGCAATGGTCGCACTGCTGCTGATTTATCTGCCTGGGCTGCTGGTTCTGGCACTGGAGTGGCGCGAGCAGTACGCCATCCTGATCACCCTGAGCTTCTACTTGAGCTACCTGCTGCTGGTGCTGAGCCGCAGCCACCGCGAGTACCACAACACCCTGGCCCTGGAGCTGCAACTGCTCGACCAGCAGGAGCGCCTCGAACACCTCAGCCGCACCGACAGCCTGACCCAGCTGGGCAACCGTTATCAGTTCAACAGCCTGTTCCCGGTGATGGTGGCCAATGCCCAGCGCGAGAGCCAGCCGCTGTCACTGGTGCTGCTGGATATCGACTTCTTCAAGCGGATCAACGACGAGTACGGGCACGCCTGTGGCGATAGCTGCCTGAGCGACTTTGCCGAACGCATGCGGCAGAACTTCCGCCGCGACAGCGACGCCCTGCTGCGTCTGGGTGGTGAGGAGTTCGGCATTCTGATGCCCAATACCCCGCTGGATCAGGCGCGCCTGTTGGCCGAGCAGTTTCGTCTGGAGCTGGAACGTGAGAGCTTCAACGTGCCAGGGGCGACCCTGCCGCTGACCGCCAGCCTGGGTGTGGGTTGCTATGACATGCTGCGCGACGGCAGTGCCGAAGCGTTCTTCAAGCGGGTCGACGATGCGCTGTATCAAGCCAAGGCGGCCGGGCGCAATCGCCTGGAGCTGGCCTGAATGCGGCGGCACAAACGTGCCGCCGGATAACACCTAAAGGCGGAAGCTGCCCATCTGCTTGGCCAGATCATCGGCCAGACCGCGCAGGGTCTGGCAGTCCTCTTTACACACCTGCACCTCACCGGCGGTGGCATGCGCCAGGTCGGCAATGCCCTGCACGTTGCGGTTGATCTCTTCGGTCACCGACGACTGCTCCTCAGTCGCGGTGGCCACCTGGGTGTTCATATCGCTGATGCGTTCAATCTGCTCGGTAATCGCGCTAAGCGACTGCCCCGTACGCTGACTAGCCTCGACGCCAGTACCCGTGGCACGTTGCCCGGCATGCATGGAGCTCACAGCAGTTTCCGCGCCCTGCTTGAGGCGCTGGATCATCTGCTGGATTTCATCAGTAGAGCTCTGCGTGCGGCTGGCCAGGGTGCGCACCTCGTCGGCCACCACGGCAAAACCACGGCCCATCTCACCAGCGCGCGCCGCCTCGATGGCCGCGTTAAGCGCCAACAGATTGGTCTGCTCGGAAATACCGCGAATCACCGCCAGTACCTGATCGATCGACGCCACCTGATTGGCCAGTTCGCTGACTGCGGCGGCGGCATTGCCAATATCAGTGGACATACTCTCGATATGCCCGATGGATTGGCGCACCTCATTGCGCGCGCCTTGCGCCTCGTCTCGTGCGCTTTGCGATGACTGCGCCGCGCTGCTGGCGTTACGCGCGATCTCCTGCACGGTCAGGCCCATCTCATGCACCGCGGTGGCGACCATATCGGTCATTTCCTGCTGCTGGCTGGAACGCCCGGCGGTGTTGTCCACCACCTGCGCCACCTGGCTGACCGAGGCGCGCAAGCGCTCGCTGGTCGCCAGCACATCGCTGATCAGGCTGCGCTGGCCGCCAATAAAGCGGTTGAAGCCGCGCGCCAGATCGCCCAACTCATCCGCGCGGGACTCATCCAGCCGCCGGGTTAGATCGCCACCGCCACCGCCAATTTCCACCAGCGCGGCGGTGACCTGACGGATCGGCCGCACCAGTCCGCGCGACAACACCACCACCAGACCGAGGAACAACAAGGCCACGCCAAGACCGATGGCGCTGGTCATAAACAGCGCCTGGCGCGCTTCAGCGTAGATTTCCGCTTCCGGCACCTCGCTGACCAGCAGCCAGTCCAGGCTGGAGAGCTTCTGCGCCACCGCCAGGTAGGTTTCACCATCACGCTCGAAGCGCACCGCCTTGCCACCGCTGCTCAGCAGCTGATCGGCCGGCGCCTTGCCAAACAACTCAGTGAGGCGACCACTGCCGCTCAGCTCGGCTTGCGGATGCACCTTGATATCGCCCTGGGCATCGATCAGAAATACCTGACCGCGCTCGCCGAAGCGAAAATTGCGGATCATTTCCGACATGGCTTTCAGGCTGAAACCCAGGCCGGAAACACCCAGGGTTTTGCCGCCCTGCTTGATCCGCTGATTGATAAACAGGGTTGGCAGGCGCGTGCCCTTGTCGATATCGATTTCCAGCACCTGATCGCGGCTGCTGTCGACCAGCTTGTAGAACCACTGGTTTTCCGGTTGATCACGGCTGATCACCCGGGCCAGGCCCTCGCCGGTGAAGTAGTTGCCGCTTTCCAGCACGGCAATCGAGGTGGTCATGGCGTTCTGCTGCGCACGCACGCCTTCCAGGTAACGCGCCACGGCGTCGCGCTGGCCTTCATCTTCGCCAGCGGCCAGCCAGTCCTGAATAAAGGTATTAGCGGCAATCCCGGCGTTGGCGGTGATCGGCGCGGTCAGTACCCGCTCCAGGTCGTTGCTGATCGCCAGCGCTCTGGCGGGCAAAGCCTCTTCAACCAGAAAGCGTTCGGTCAGGCGATTGACCACCGCCGAGTAGACGCCCACCACGATCAGAATACTGGCGAGCAGGGCTGCGCCCATGCTGAGAATCAGCTGCCACTGAATGCTGCGTTTCCACAAGCCCATGGAGGTTACCTTCTAATTATTATTTGAACACAGCGATTGAATACAATTTTGTATACAAACTCAATTGCTCGCCGACGTATAACAACTATCGGCCGCCCCGGCTGCCGACTTTAACTCGCCCAGCAAATGCCTCAGTCCATCTGCCGCCACAGCCGCAGATAGGCATCTTCATGGCTGAAATCCAGTTCGATGCTGAGGTCGTCCGACTCCTGCAGCACCTGTGTGGTGATCAGCAGAGGCGGCGTGACAAACAGGCTCGGCGGCTGGCCGGCAAAGGCCCGGTTCAACTCATCCACCAGCTGCCAACCCTGCATACCCAGCGGTTCGGCGACGGTCGCGACCTGCTGGGACAACCCCGAGTGGATGCGTCCCAGCGCCTTGGCCGAGCCATCGCCAGCGGAAATATTGCGGATGTCCTTACGCCCCAGGGCATTGAGCGGCACGTTGATATGGTCGAAGTACACGTCATTGATCGCCAGGGTATGGCTCCATTCGCCGCCAAAGCGCCGCTGCAGTGAACGCACGCGCTCATCCATGCCCTTGCCGGCATTGGCAATCGCCAGGTCTTCGACGCTCAGCACCTTGCACTGCGCACACTCTTCCAGGCGCTGCACCATGCGCTGGGTCTTGGCGGTGGCGATGGCGAACTGGCTGTCGGTGAACAGCACCACGCCAATCTGGCCGTCACGCATGGCGTACTCGGCAGCCAGGTCGGCCACCTGCAAGGGGTCGCTGGTGACATTGCTGAACAGTTCGTCGGTCGGCCCTGGCTGATCCCCGGCGTGCCAACCGACCAAGGCAATCTCGCGGGTCTGAAAGACTTCGTGCAGCTCGCCCAGGTAATCCGGCTCGAAGCCGCCCAGCACCACGCCATCGGGCTTGCGCTCCAGCACCTCAGCGGCCAGGCGTTTGATCTCCGCCGGATCGCCACGGCCGTCCACCGCGTGCACCCGCCAGCCCAACAGTTTGGCGGCACGCTCAAAGCTGCGGTACACGCCGACCACCCCGCCATTACGAAAATCCGCCGCGATAAAGCTCACCTGCATGCCACTGCGCGCGGGCGGTGCCTGCTTTGGCCCGGTCCACGGATCCGCTGCGAGTAGCGCGCTGAACAGCAGCCCACACAGGCAGACAGCAGTTGCGTAGCTATATCTCGACATCGCATATCCCTGCGCTGCTGGCCGGCAGATCATGGCACCGACCTTCGTCTAACAGCGTAGTCACTCATGGCCTTGCCCGTACTCGAACCGCAGCTTAGTCCGACAGGCTGAACTCAACCCGCGCGGTCTGCCCGCTCTCGTCCAGCACGCTTAGCTGATACTGCCCGTTGCGTGCAAAGGCGTGATTGAACAGCGCATCGGCGCTGGTTTCGGCAATCGGCTGGCCGTCGACAAACCACCAGCGCCGACCGCTGCCGCCCAGTGCGGACAGGCGCAAACGCAGCGCTTCGCTACTGCCAGCCGGGCGTCGCAAATGATCTCCCTCACGCACGCCGACAATCGACAGCGGCGCGGCGACCGGCACATGCCGCGGCGGGCACTGCGAATCAACCGCCGGCAAACGCGCACTGCGCCGCTCACGGCGTGGCAACCAGGGTTCCAGCGGCGCCGGCCACAACGCCAGGCTCTGTGCCGTGGCCCCCGGGCAACTGGCATCCACGCGCAACCCGGCGGCATTCACCCAGAGGCTTTCCTGCAGCCCCAAACCCAGCGGCTGATCCTGCGCCGGCAAGGTCGGCGGCGTGGTGCCATCCAGCGTCCAGGCAAAGCGCTGACGCCGGCAGTTGGGGTCGCGCCCCGCCAATAGCGGGGCCAGCGGCTGGCCCAACGGCCAGCAGATCGCCGCCACGCCGACTTCGGCAGGCTGTGGGTCAATCGGCAGGGCGATGCCACGCTGGCTGTCGCGGTTAACCAGCAGATCATGCACCTGCAGCAGCAGCGGCGCGGCCGAGGCCAATCCGAACTGCCCAGACACCGGGGTGCCGTCCGGTCGACCGATCCAGATGCCGATCAGGTAACGCGGTGCTACGCCAATCGCCCAGGCATCGCGAAAACCGTAACTGGTGCCGGTCTTCCAGGCGAGGCTCGGGCGCTGCACCAGTTGCGCACGCGGGTCGCGGTCCGGTCGGGCCTGACCGCTGAGAATGCGCCGCACAATCCACGCCGAGCCTGGCGATAACAACCGCCGCTCATGCAGCCCATCCTGCGGCTGAAAGCGCAGACGCGCGGCCATGCCGCCACGGGCAAAGGCGCTGTAACCACTGACCAGTTCCTCCAGGCGGCTGCCGGCTCCGCCGAGAATCAGCGCCAGGTTGGGTTCGGCCAGCGGTGGCAGCAGCAACGGCACGCCAGCACTGCGCAACTCGCCGGCAAAACGCTTCGGCCCGTAGGCCTCCAACAGCTGCACGGCGGGCAGATTGAGTGAGGTGGCCAGCGCCTCGCTGGCGGACACCGCGCCGCTGAAGCCGGCAGCGAAGTTGCCCGGGCGATAATCGCCATAACGTCGCGGTACATCCTGCAGCAGCGACTCGGAATGGATCAGCCCCTCGTCCAGCGCCATGCCGTAGAGAAAGGGTTTCAGGGTCGAGCCGGGTGAGCGCACGGCGTTGATCATGTCGACATGGCCAAAGCGCTTGGCGTCGCCGATATCCACCGAGCCCAGGTAGGCGCGCACCGCCATGCTCGGCTGCTCGACCACCAGAATCGCCGCCGAGGTGCGCTCCGGCAGCCGCGCCCGCCAGCCCAGCAGCAGATCTTCCAGGCGGCGCTGCAACGCTGCATCGATAGTCGTGCGAATCAGCGGCGGACTGCTGCGGGTGTTCAAGCGCCGCGCCAGTAGCGGGGCCAGCCGAGGCTCCTGACGTGGAGCCAGCAACACCGGCTCCTCCAGCGCATCGTTGATCGCCGACTGCGGCCACACCTCGAAACTGGCCAGACGCTTGAGCACCTTGTCCCGCGCGGCTTGGGCCCGCTCAGGATGGCGATCCGGCCGCAAACGACTGGGCGCCTGCGGCAGCACAGCGAGCAACGCCGCTTCGGCGCGGGTCAGCTGGCTCGGCGACTTACCCAGATAAGCCCAACTGGCGGCCGCCACCCCCTGCAGCGTGCCGCCAAACGGCGCGCGATTGAGGTAAAGGGTGAGGATTTCGTCCTTGGACAGGTGCCACTCCAGCTGCAGCGTGCGCCATAGCTGCTTGAGCTTGCCGCTGTAACTGCGCGCATGCGGATCCAGCAGCCGCGCCACCTGCATCGACAGCGTGCTGCCTCCAGAGAGCACGCGCCCGCCGCTGAGGTTCTGCCAGGCCGCGCGGCCCAGCGCCAGCGGGTTGACCCCGGGATGCTGATAGAACCAGCGGTCCTCATAGGTCAGCAGCGCTTCCAGATAATAGGGCGACACCTCACTGGGGCTGACCGGATAACGCCATACGCCATCACGGTCGGCGAAACGCCACAGTGGCGCACCGTCTTCGGCCAGCACCACCCGGGCCAGGTCATCGCCCGGCAAGGGCAACGGAAACAGCCGGTCGGCCACTAGCAGAATCAGCAGCAGACACAGCGGAAAGCCCAACCAAGGGCGCCATAGCAACGGCCACAGACGGTTACGCCACACGCGCTGAGCCAACCAATACAACTGTTTAACGCGGGTCATGCGCTGATCCATTCCTTGCATCGCGGAGCTGTAACCCCAATTAACGGCCCAACCGGCCAACAGCGCTGCCATTCTGCCAAATGACTGGCACACTGGCGCGCAGTAGCAATCAACGCAGGGTCGAGTGGAACGAGAACTATGGGTGTAGAAGGTTTTTTTGAATCCCTTGGCGAGGCAGTCGGCTCGGTGATCCGCTTTATCGTCGAAGGCTTGAGCGGCTTTTTCGGCATGCTCGGCGGCGCGGTCAGCAGCTTTATCACGGGCATGTCCAAGGCCTTGGGGGTGACGCCATCATTGCTCAGCATCGTGGTTTTGCTGGCAGGTCTGTGGCTGCTGTACCTGGCGGTACGCGCCTTTATCCGCCGCTCGATCATTGCCGGGGTGATCTGGCTGGTTCTCGGCTTGTGGTTGCTGAGCGGTCTGATCAGCTAAGCCACACCGGCTAAACAACAAGGCCCGCCAATTTGGCGGGCCTTGTGCGTTCTAGCGCTCCTTGACCACCAGACGCCCCGGCGTGGTGCCTAGGGCCTGCCAGTTCGGTCGGTACATCGACTCCACTTGCGGTGGCGGCACGCGGTAGCTGCCGGGGGTGACGGCGCGGGCCAGGTACAGCAGGTGGGTGGTGTCGTAACCGTTTACATCCAGCGCGGCAACGTAGCGATCACCACGGAACTCCTGGTGTTTGATCGCCGCGTTCTGCATCGACTCGCGCCACTCTTTCACTGCACTGCTGGCATCGTCCAGGCTGGCCGAGCTTTGCGCCAGGTTCTGGTTTTCCAACTCCAGGCCCGCCGGCAGCAGATCAACCACCAGGGCATCCGGCACCCGCTGGTGGGCGGATACGGCCAAGTGCACCAGCACCAGCTCGCCGCTTTGCAGGTTGTTCAGATCCAGCGCCTGGCCATCCATGCCTAAATATTCACGGTAGATACTGAGGTTCTCGCCACCGGCCGCAGGGGCCTGACGTGGGTAGCCGGAGAGGGTCAGCTGCTGATACAGCGGCGTATCGCCCGGCTTGCTCACCGAGTTGCGAATAGTCAGCGGCGCAGCAAGATCACTGCCATCGAGCTTGAGTCCCGGCTGGGCATTGCTCAGCTCGAAGGCCAGGCTGCCGCTTTGCAGGGCCGCGCTCCAGCTCGGCTCCGGTTTGCTCAGCAGGTTGCGCCCGGCCAGGTACAGCGAGTTGCGTTCCTGGGTCGACAGCCACTGCTGCCCGGCCACTTCATCGGCCAGGTTGAACAGCCGCTCTTCACGGCGGTTGCCGGCCAGGTCGTGCTCCTCTAGCAGCGCCAGAATCAGCGCCTGGTCGCGCAGCGGGCTGCCGTAGTCGGCCAGCCAGTTATTGCTCTCACGACCACGAGCCAGGCCGGCGGTCAGCAGCTCATCGGCACGCGGCTGGTCGCCCATTTTCTGCAGGGCCACGGCCAGGTGCACCAGCGGCAAGCCGGACAGCGCATCGCTGCGCCGCTCGTACAGGCTGCGCAAGGCACCCAGCGGCGCCTGTTGGCTGCGCGCCAGCACGTAACCGGCGTAGGCCTGCACGGCAAAGCGGCTGTGGTTGGCGTTGTCGCTGTAGTTGACCTCGATCAGGTGACGTTCCTGCAGATAGCGCAGCAGGCGTTCGTTGGCCTTTTTCAGCGCCTCTTCCGGTACGCCAAAGCCCTGCTCGCGGGCGCGCAGGAGGAAGTCGCTGACGTAGGCGGTCAGCCAGTATTCCTCATCGCTGTCCGCGCCCCACAGACCGAAGCTGCCGTTGTAGCGCTGCATGCTCAGCAGACGCTCGATGCCCAGCTCGATGGAGCGCTTGCGCTGCTCATCCGGCTCGGCTTCCACGCCCAGACGTTTCAGCGTTGCCGCATCGGCGTACAGCGACGGGTATAGACCACTGGTGGTCTGCTCCAAACAGCCGTATGGATAGGCTTTAAGCGCACGGATCTGCTCGCCCAGGTTGAGAGGTGGCCGGCTGGAAATCGCCAGACGCGCCTCCAGGCCTGCAGCTTCAAAAACACTGAGTGCATTGGCCGGCAGCAACCAGGGTTCGTCTTTCAGCACCGCGCGAAAGTGCTGCAGCTGCGCCGGGTAGGCCGGGCGAATGCCCAGGGTCCACTCACGGCTAAACGGCGGTAGATCCTCACCGGGCAGGGCCAGACCATTGACGCTGACCTTGAAGCGCCCTTGTCCGTAACCGCCCAGCGCGGTGACCGGAATACGCAGAATGGTGCGCTGACCATCGGCCAGGGTGATTGGCGCCACTGCCGCACCCGGGTTCTGCGCCAGACGCAGCTGGCCTTCGGCGCTCAGTTGCACATCGAGTTTCTGCTCGCGCCCGGACAGGTTGCTCAGGTCCAGGGCCAGGGTGGTTTCATCACCGCCAGCGAGGAAGCGCGGCGCGGACAGCTCGGCGATCAGCGGCGCAGCGACCACCGTCTTGCCTTCGCCCATACCGTAATGCTCATCGGTCCAGGCTTGTGCCATCAGCCGTAGCTCGCCGTTGAAGTCGGGGATATTCAGGCTGACTTCGCCTTCACCCTGCTCGTTCAGCGCCAGCGGTTGGCTCTGCAGTGCGACGATCAGCACGCTGGTATCCGGGCGCTTGCCGCCACCGGCCAGCGCCGCGTCACCACCGAAAGCCAGCTTGGCCACCCGGCCTTGCCCGGCTTCGATCAGTTGCCCGTAGATATCCAGCTGATCCGCACCATAGGCCTTACGGCCGAAGAAGTTGGCGAATGGATCGGGCGTGGCGTACTCGGTGATATTGAGGATGCCGACATCCACCGCCGCCACCAGCACCTGCGCCTGTTTCGGGATACTGCCGTCAGCATTGCGCGCCTGCACCTTGACCTTCAGCGGCTGGTTAGGACGCATCTTTTCCGCAGCGGTAAGGGTCAGCGCCAGTTTGCGCGGCGCACGTTCCAGCGGCAGATGCAGCAGGCCGACCGCACGTTTAGGCGTGGCATTGCTCTTGCGCTCGCCGGGGCGGATCACCAGGGCGCTGACATACAGATCATGCCGCGCCCAGTCCTTGGCAATCGGGATGTCGAAGGTCTTGCCCTCGGCCGGCACGTCGATCTCTTCCCACCACAACGGCCCTTCGCTGGACTCCACCATCAGGTAACCCTTGCCCGCAGAAGGCGGGGTAACGGTGACCTGAGCGGTGTCGCCATCGACGTACGCCGGTTTATCCAGCGCCAGCTTGACCTGATCCGGGCGCACCGCGCCGCCATCGGCGTTGTCCTGCCAGCGGTAGCCGGCCCAGAAGCGCATGCTGCTGAGCATGCCGGTCTGCGCATCAATCACTTCAACGCGGTACGGGCCCCACTCCACCGGGAAGCTGATCTTGGCGGTGCCGCCGGCTGCGACCTTGAGGGTTTCCTCATTGAGGGTAAGGAATTTCTCGGTGTAGTTATGGCTCCAGCCATCGCTCTCGGAGAAATTCCAGAAGTAGTCACGGCGCTCACGAATCAGGCGCACGCTGAGCTGATCAGCGGCCAGCTTGTTGCCCTCGGCATCGGCCACCAGCACTTCGAACTCGGCCAGGCTGTCGGCGTCCACTTCTTCGCCATCGAACAGCCCGCGCAAACCGGGCAGCCGTTCAGCCGGCCATACCGGCTGGATAATCCGCCGGGTAATTGCACGGCCGCCGGATTCCTGCAGGCTGGCCTGAAGGATCAGCCGCAGCGGCGATTTGGCATCAGCCCAGCGGCTTTCGATATCCAGGCTGGCCTTGCCCTGCTCGTCGAGGCTGGTTTCATCCAGCTCGATATCCTCGCTCAGCTCTTCTTCAGTAACCGAACCGAACTGATAGCCGGGCAAACTCGCCACCGCCTCACGCAGCGGACGCACATAGAGTTGCCCGCTGAGGCGATTGCCTGCCGCTGGCGCGCCATACAGATAACGCCCCGTCACGTCGAACTGGGCATTTTCTGCCGGACTGTAAGGCACATCGCTGCCCTTGAGTTCCAGCGCCATGCGTTCCGGCAGGAAGTCTTCCACAGAGAATTCATATAGCTGCTGACGGCCATCGCCGAGGTCGAACAGCAGTTGCCAGCGCCCGGTCGGCGCTTCATCGGCCAGTTGCAGCTGGTACTGATAGAGGCCGGCGTCATCGGCCTGCCAGACGAATTTGCGGCTGACCTGCTCATCCGGCCGGCGCACTTCCACATTCACCGGCTGGGCTTTTACCGCGCGGCCATCGGCATCGCGCAGCAGGCCGTTGAGCAACACGGTTTCGCCGGGACGATAAAGATCACGCGGGCCGAACACGAAGAACTGCAGCGGGTGGGCGACGGGACCGGCGATATCGAACTCGGCCAGATCCAGCGCCGCAGTATTCAGACGCAGCAGGCTGGTCTGTTCGCCCTGGTGGGCCAACAGCACTTCGGCTTTGGGCGGCAACGGCAGTTCGCCATGGCCGGCGCTGTCGGTCTTGCCTTCGGCCAGCACCTGGCCTTCGGCATCAAGAATTTCCAGGCGTACATCGCCCAGAGCATCACCGCCGGCCAGGGCCTGGGTGAAGACATCGATACGGTTCTGATAGCGCCGCGCGGACAGGCCGATATCACTCAGGGTGAATAGCGTGGCCGGTTGCGCGTAGTTGTAACTGCCGGCTTCACGCATTACCGCCAGGTACACCCCCGGCTGCTTGAACGGCTCCAGGCCGGCAATCGGCAGCAGCAAGGTTTCGCGGGTATTACGCGCCGGATTCAGGTCGAAGCGGCCGCCGTAAACCAGATCAGCCATCGGCAGCAGGCTGCGGGCTTCCCAGTTATCCAGATTGCTCGAACGGCCCCAGCGATTAAGGAAGGCCGGCAGCGACTCGGGCTTGATGCGGAAGAACTCGACATTGATCTTGTCGACGTTCAGCGCGATCACCGGCAGGCCTTCAGCGAGGCGTGTGGGCAACAAGGAGCCACGGCTGGCGAAGCCGACGCTGGCTTGCAGGTCGCGGGTTTCCAGGCGGGTGACCTGCTCGGCGGCGAGGCTCTTGCCATTCAGCCCGAGCAACCCAGCATCCACGGTCAGTACCAGTTTGCGCTGCGGCTCCAGATGGCGCAGGCGCACCTCCATCAGATTGTCGCTCAGCTCCCAGGCGCCATCGACCTTGCCGTCTTTGCTATCGACCAAGTGCAGGCGCTCGGCGAGCTTCTGCTCAGGGTCAAGCGGCACCGAGAAGCTGATCGAGAGCGTGCTGGCGCCCTCCAGCTGCACTTCCGAGACATCCACCACGGTCAGTTCGCGGCCGGCGTAACGCTCGGCCAGCGCCTTGCGGTCGACCGCCGGCTTGGCAGCCTCGCTGCTCACGGGGGTCGCTTGGGTCGCCGTCACTTCGGCGGGCCCAGGGGTGGATGAATCACAGGCGCTGAGCAGGCTCAGGACAAGTGCCAGAAGCAGTCCATTCTTCGGCATTGCGGGCTCCAACAAGGGTAGGTGCAGAGGCCTGACACTATAGTCGAGCCGCCTGCAGACAACTAAGTGTGCGCACGCAAAATTGCTTGGCAGCGCACGCCAGTCGATCAGTGTTTAATAACCCGCCTGTGACACGCGCCCGCGCATTTCGTTGCAGCCTCCGCTAATCAAGTTTGAGAACGCATTTGATAAACGCCGTACGCGATGCCTGGCAGCACACGCCCACCCATAAACGGGTGTGGGCACTGGCTGCGCCGATGATCCTCTGCAACCTTTCGGTGCCGCTGGTGGCGCTGGTCGACAGCGCGGTGATCGGTCACTTGCCGCACGCCCACCAATTGGCCGCCGTGGCCGTGGGCGGCAGCCTGTACACCTTGCTGACCTGGGCGGTGGGCTTTCTGCGCATGGGCACCACCGGCTTTAGCGCCCAGGCGGCGGGGCGCGGTGATGGCGGCGCGCTGCGCCAGGTGCTGCTGCAGGGTTTGCTGCTCGGCGTGCTGCTGGCAATCGTGCTGATCAGTCTGGCCATCCCCCTGAGCAGCGCTGCACTCGCGCTAATGCAGCCCTCGGCGCAGCTCGATGAACTGGCGCGCAGCTATCTGTATATCCGCCTGCTCGGCCTGCCCGCGGCGCTGGCCACCTACGCCCTGGTTGGCTGGCTGCTGGGCACGCAGAACGCCCGCGGGCCGCTGGCCATTCTGCTGACCACCAACCTGCTGAATGTCGCCCTCGACCTGCTATTTGTCCTCGGCCTGCACTGGGGCGTGGCAGGCGCGGCCTGGGCCTCGGTGATTGCCGAGTGGAGCGGCGCGCTGCTGGGCCTGTACCTGGCCCGTCGCGCCCTGCGCGCCTATGCCGGGACACTGGACTGGGCCGCACTACGCCGCTGGCTGAACTGGCGACCGCTGCTGGCGGTAAACCGCGACATCTTTATTCGCACCCTGGCGCTGCAGGCGGTGTTCTTTCTTATCACGGTGCAGGGCACCCGCCTGGGCGATGCCACCGTGGCGGCCAACGCCCTGCTGCTCAACGGACTGCTGCTGGCCGCCCACGCCCTCGACGGCCTGGCCCACGCTCTGGAGGCTTTGTGCGGGCATGCGCTGGGCGCCCGTGATCGCAGCGCGCTGCGCCGCACGCTGATTGTCGCCGGCGGCTGGTCGCTGCTTACCAGCCAGGGCTTTGCGCTGTTCTTCCTGCTGGGCGGGCACTGGTTTATCAGCCTGCAGACCAACATTGAGGTGGTGCGCGAGGCGGCGTTCGCCTACCTGCCGTACCTCGCCCTGCTGCCGCTGATTGCCGTGTGGAGCTACCTGCTCGACGGCCTGTTTATCGGTGCCACCCGCGCCCGCGAAATGCGCGATGCCATGCTTTTGGCGCTGCTGCTCAGCCTGCCGCTGGCCTGGGCGTTGCAACCGCTGGGCAACCAGGGTTTGTGGCTGGCCTTTCTGAGTTTTATGGGACTGCGCAGCCTCTGCCTGGGTGGCTATGCTTACCGCCTGACCCGTGCCGATCAATGGTTCGCCCCCAGCCAATCAGGAGCCCCTTATGCTCAGCCCTGAAATGCCCTGCGATGAAGTCCTGCGTCAGCAGATTCTCGATGACAACGAACTGATCGATACCCCCGCCGATCCCTACCTGGACACCCTGGTGCGCGTGGTGCGCGAAGTCTTCGCGGTAAAAACCGTGCTGATCAGTCTGATCGACCATGACCGCCAGTGGTTCAAATCGCGCATCGGCCTGGAGATCACCGAAACCCCGCGCACCATTTCCTTCTGTGCCCATGCGATTCTCGGCACCCAGCCACTGATCGTTGAAGACACCTACAACGACCTGCGTTTTCACGACAACCCGGTGGTGGTCAACAACCCGCAGATCCGCTTCTACGCCGGGCAACCGCTGTTTTCCCAGGAAGGCCAGCCGCTGGGCACCCTGTGCCTGATCGACCCGCGCCCCGGCCACCTGAGCGAGCAGCAGGTGCGCCTGTTTATCGACATGGCGACCCTGGTCGAGGGCTACCTGAAACTGCGCCATGTCAGCGAGCAGACCGCACAGCTGCGCGCGGCGCTGAGCCGTGAACAGCGCAAGACCATGCTCGACCCGCTGACCCAGCTGTGGAACCGCGCCGGCCTCAACCACTTTCTGCCCCGGCAGCAGGAGCAGGCCGACGATCTGGGCCTGCAGCTCGGCGTGCTGTTCTGCGACCTGGACTACTTCAAGAAGGTCAACGACAGCCACGGCCACGCCGCGGGCGATCAGGTGCTGTGGGAAACCGCACGACGCATCAGCGCCGCTGTGCGCCCGCAGGATGTGGTGACGCGCAGCGGTGGCGAGGAGTTCGTGGTGCTGCTGCAGGTGCATGATGAGCATGAGCTGCTGCAGATTGCCGAACGCATTCGCAGCGCGCTAAACAAGGAGCCGGTGAGCATCGACGAACTGCAACTCAACCTGACCATCAGCATCGGTGCTGCCTTGCGCGCCCCTCAGGAACCACCAAGCGCCACCATGAACCGCGCCGACCAGGCGCTGTATCAGGCCAAGGGCAATGGCCGCAATCGGGTCGAACTCGCCAACTGACCATCCAACCACGTGAAGGGACACCACCATGGGCCAAGCGCTTGCTGCCTACCTGCATTACCTGTCGATCTTCCTGCTGTTCGCCCTGCTCAGCATCGAGCATGTGCAATTCAAACTGCCGCTGGACCTGCGCCGCGCACGCAGCCTGATCATCACCGACATCGCCTACGGCATCTGCGCCGGCGTGGTGCTGTTTACCGGTCTGGCGCGGGTGCTGTGGTACGGCAAGGGTCTGGACTACTACCTGGGCAATAGCCTGTTTCACGCCAAAGTCGGCCTGTTTATCCTGGTCGGGCTGATTTCCGTGGTGCCGACCTTTGTCTTCCTCAACTGGCGCAACAGCCTCAAGGCCGGCGAAGTACCACAGGTCAGCCCAGCCAAGGCGCGCCTGGTGATCATGGTGATTCGCCTGGAACTGTTGCTGCTGCTCGCCATCCCATTACTAGCGGTACTGATGGCGCGCGGTCATGGCGTGATCGGCTGACAGCCAGACCTGCCACACGCCCCGCTGATTTGCCCGCACGGCATGGCTCTGCTAGTGTCGCGCCGGTTCCAATTCCCCGATCTACCTCGAGATATCCGCCATGGCCGCCCGCAAAAAAGCCGCGCTCGACTTCGAGCAATCCCTGACCGATCTGCAGAACCTGGTCGAACGTCTGGAAAACGGCGAGCTGTCGCTGGAAGACTCGCTGACTGCCTTCGAACAAGGCGTGCGCCTGACCCGCGATTGCCAGACTGCCTTGGCCCAGGCCGAACAGAAAGTGCAGATCCTGATGGAGCGCGACGGCGAGCTGGAGGAAGCCCCCTTCGACGCGGACCAGCAGGCATGATTGCGGCCTACCAGAGCAGCTGCCAGAACCGCGTCGATACCGCCCTGGAAGCCCTCCTGAGCAGCCCACGCCCGGAGCTGGAACGCCTCTACGCCGCCATGCGCTACAGCCTGTTCAATGGTGGCAAGCGCGTGCGCCCGCTGCTCGCCTACGCCGCTTGCGAAGCCCTCGGAGGCGAGCCGGATCGCGCCAATGCAGCGGCCTGCGCGGTGGAGCTGATTCACGCCTACTCGCTGGTTCACGATGACCTGCCGGCAATGGACGATGACGACCTACGCCGTGGCCAGCCGACCACCCACAAAGCCTTCGATGAAGCCTGCGCAATTCTCGCCGGCGATGGCCTGCAGAGCCTTGCCTTCGAAGTACTCGCCGACGTCACGCACAACCCGCATGACGCCGAGCTGCGTCTGGCCATGCTCAGCGCCCTGGCCCGCGCGGCTGGCCCGGCCGGCATGGTCGGCGGCCAGGCCATCGACCTCGGCTCAGTCGGCCAGACACTCGACCAGAACGCTCTGGAAATCATGCACCGACACAAGACCGGCGCGCTGATCGAAGCCAGCGTACAGCTTGGCGCATTGGCCAGCGGCCAGGCCGACGACCACGCACTCAAAGCCCTGCACACCTACGCCCGCGCCATCGGCCTGGCGTTCCAGGTGCAGGACGATATCCTCGACGTGGAAAGCGACACCGCCACCCTGGGCAAAACCCAAGGTAAGGACCAGGCCCACGACAAACCGACCTACCCAGCTCTGCTCGGCCTCGACGCTGCCAAGGCCTACGCCCTGGAACTGCGCGACCAGGCCCTGCATGCCCTACGGCCGTTCGACCAGGCCGCCGAACCGCTGCGTGATCTGGCGCGCTATATCGTCGAACGGCGCAGCTAACGCAGCGCAATGCCCATTGAGGGCAAGCCCGCTTCTACACGAATCACCGCACTCCGTAGGAGCGGGCCATGCCCGAGATCACTCCGCCCCTTATCACCCATATCAATAGCTCAACACTTACCCGCTAAGGCTTGGTTTACCTCACCCGCAGAGCGCCTAAGATGGCTGCAGAATAAAAATCTGGAGCCACCATGCCCGCTACTACCGCGCCCTTTGCCGCCCTGCTGATCGCCAATCGTGGCGAAATCGCCATCCGTATTGCCCGCGCTGCAGCCGAGTTGGGTATTCGCTCGGTCGCCGTATATGCCGAGGACGATGCCGCCTCCCTGCATCTGCGTCAGGCAGATAGCGCCGTCGCCCTCAAAGGTCGCGGCGTGGCGGCCTATCTGGATATGGATCAGCTGATCGCCATCGCTCAAGCTCAGGGCTGCGATGCCGTGCATCCGGGCTATGGCTTTCTCGCGGAAAACGCCGAATTCGCCCGCCGCTGCCAGGCCGCCGGGCTGTGCTTCGTCGGCCCCAGCAGCGAGGTGTTGCAGCTATTTGGCGACAAGGCGGCAGCGCGAGAGCTGGCCGAGCGCTGCGCAGTGCCGCTGGTGGCGGGGATCAATCGGCCGATCAGCCTGGATGAAGCCCACGGCTTTCTCGCCGAACATGGCGCGGTCATGCTCAAGGCCCTGGCCGGCGGCGGTGGCCGTGGCATGCGCCCGGTATTCGCTGCCAGTGAGCTGGATGAAGCCTTTGCCCGCTGCCAGTCCGAGGCTCACAGCGCCTTTGGCAATAACGCGCTGTATATCGAGCAGCTGGTCAGCCAGGCCCGGCATATCGAGATTCAGGTACTGGGCGACAGCACAGGCGCGGTCAGCCATCTATGGGAACGCGACTGCAGCCTGCAACGTCGTCAGCAGAAACTGGTGGAAATCGCCCCCAGCCCGGACCTGCCGGCCGCCACCCGCGAACGCATGATCGCGGCCGCGCTGAAGCTAGCCGGCGCGGCGCAGTACCAGGGCCTGGGCACCTTCGAATTTCTGCTGGATGCCGAGCAGCCCGAGCGCTTCTACTTTATGGAGGCCAACCCGCGTATTCAGGTCGAACATACCGTCACCGAGCAGGTCACTGGCATCGACCTGCTGCACACCCAGCTTAAACTAGCCGCAGGCATCTCCCTGCGCGAGCTGGGTTTGCTCACGCCGCCGGCCCTTAATGGCTGCGCCGTGCAACTGCGGATCAATCTGGAAAGCATGAGCAGCGATGGCAGCACCCGCCCGGCCGCCGGCACCCTGACGGCCTACCAGCCGCCCAGCGGCCCCGGCCTGCGCGTGGACGGCTATGGCTACGCCGGCTATCCGGTCAGCCCCAGCTACGACTCGCTGCTGGCCAAGCTGATCGCCCATGCGCCGGACTACCCCAGCGCCCTGCGCCGCGCCTACCGCGGGCTCTGCGAATTCCGCCTGGAAGGTGTGGCGAGCAATCTGCATCTGCTGCAGAACCTGCTGCGCCTGCCGCAGGTGGCGAGCTATCAGCTGACCACACGCTTTGTCGAAAGCCAGCTAAGCGAGCTGCTGGCCGCACAGCCCCAGGCTCACCCGCATCACTTCTTTGTCGGTGCGCAGGCGGCCAGCCAAGACGCCGAGCCGGTAGCGGACGCGCCGCCAGGCTGCCTTCCGCTGCTGACCCACAGCACCGGCGTGGTGGTCAGCCTGGACGTAGTCGAAGGCGATGCCGTGGCCATCGGCCAGAGCATCGCCGTGCTGGAAGCGATGAAGATGGAGTTTGTCGTCACTGCCAGTCATAGCGGCATCGTCCGCCAACTGGCCGTGCAGGTCGGCAGCGCGCTCAATGAAGGCCAGCCGCTGCTGTTTATGGAACCTGCCGAAGTCGACGCGGCCGCCAGCCAGAGCGAACAGAGCCTGGACCTCGATCATATCCGTGCGGACTTGGCCGAAGTGCTCGAACGCCACGCCGTGGCCCGCGACGAGCGCCGCCCCCTGGCCGTGGCCAAACGACGCAAGACCGGCCAACGCACCGTGCGCGAGAACCTGGCGGACTTGCTGGATGACGGCAGTTTCAACGAGTACGGCGCCCTGGCGATTGCCGCGCAACGGCGCCGGCGTTCGCTGGAAGAGCTGATAGAACAGAGCCCGGCCGATGGCCTGGTTGCCGGCACCGGCACGGTCAACGCCGCGGCGTTCGGCAGCCAGGCCGCGCGCTGCATGACCATCGCCTACGACTACACGGTATTCGCCGGCACCCAGGGCGTGATGAACCATAAGAAGACCGACCGCATGCTCGGCCTCGCCGCGCAGTGGCGCTTGCCACTGGTGCTGTTCGCCGAAGGTGGCGGCGGCCGACCGGGCGATACCGATTTCGTCGGCGTGGCCGGGCTGGACTGCCACACCTTTGTCGGCATGGCCAAGCTCTCCGGCCTGGTGCCGTTGGTGGGCGTGGTTTCGGGCCGCTGCTTTGCCGGCAACGCCGCCCTGCTTGGCTGCTGCGATGTGGTTATTGCCACTGACAACGCGACTATCGGCATGGCCGGCCCGGCGATGATCGAAGGCGGCGGCCTCGGTAGCTTTACCCCGGAGCAGGTTGGCCCGGTCAGCGTGCAGGGGCCGAACGGGGTGATCGATGTGCAGGTGGCCGACGAAGCCGAGGCGGTGCGCGTGGCCAAGCAGTACCTAAGCTACTTCCAGGGCGCGCTAAGCGAGTGGGACTGCGCCGATCAACGCCAGCTGCGCCACTTGATTCCGGAAAACCGCCTGCGCGTGTATGACATCCGCCAGGTGATCGCTACCCTGGCCGACCGCGACTCGGTGCTGGAGCTGCGCCGCCAGTTCGCCCCAGGGCTGATCACTGCCTTTGTCCGCATCGAAGGCAAGCCCTTTGGCCTGCTGGCCAACAACCCCGCGCACCTCGGCGGGGCCATCGACGCAGTGGCCGGCGACAAGGCTGCCCGCTTTATGCAGCTGTGCGACGCCTTCGATATCCCGCTGCTGTCGCTGTCCGACACGCCCGGCTTTATGGTCGGCCCAGAGGCGGAGAAACAGGCCACGGTGCGCCATGTGTCGCGCATGTTTGTCGCCGCGGCCAGCCTGACGGTGCCGTTCTTTACCGTGGTGCTGCGCAAGGGCTACGGCCTGGGTGCCCAGGCCATGGCCGCCGGCAGCTTTCATTCGCCGCTGTTTACCATAGCCTGGCCCAGCGCCGAGTTTGGCGCCATGGGTCTGGAGGGTGCGGTTCGCCTAGGCTTTGCCAAGGAACTGGCGGCCATCGAAGAGCCCGCCGCGCGTCAGCAGCTGTTCGACAAGCTGGTGGCCAAGGCCTACCAGAACGGCAAGGGCATCAATATGGCCAGCTTTCTCGAGATCGATGCGGTGATCGACCCCGTGGAAACCCGCGCCTGGCTGCTGCGCGGCCTCAACGCCACGCCCAAGCCCGCGCCGCGTGAAGGTAAAAAGCGCAGCGTCGATACCTGGTAATCCGCAGGATGCTGGACTGGCCGAACCATGTTTGGGCAGTTTCCGGCGCTTCGGGTAAACTGCCGCATCTTTTACACCTATAACGATCTGCCTGATGCCGACGACCTTCCACGAGATTCCCCGTGAGCGCCCGCTGACGCCCCTTCTAGACCGTGCCAATACGCCGGACGAGCTGCGCCGTCTGGGCGAAGCCGAGCTGGAAACCCTGGCCGACGAGCTGCGCCAGTACCTGCTGTATACGGTCGGGCAGACCGGCGGGCATTTCGGCGCGGGCCTCGGCGTGATCGAGCTGACCGTGGCCCTGCATTACGTTTTCGACACCCCTGATGATCGCCTGGTGTGGGATGTGGGCCACCAGGCCTACCCGCATAAGATCCTCACTGGCCGCCGCGAACAGATGGGCAGCCTGCGGCAGAAGGACGGCATCGCCGCCTTCCCACGACGCAGCGAGAGTGAGTACGACACCTTTGGCGTCGGCCACTCCAGCACCAGCATCAGCGCGGCACTGGGCATGGCTATCGCGGCACGTATCCAAGGCAGCAAGCGCAAGAGCGTAGCGGTGATCGGCGACGGCGCACTGACCGCTGGCATGGCTTTCGAGGCCCTGAACCACGCCAGCGATGTCAACGCCAATATGCTGGTGATCCTCAACGACAACGACATGTCGATCTCCAAGAACGTCGGCGGCCTGTCCAACTACCTGGCCAAGATCCTCTCCAGCCGCACCTACGCCAGCATGCGCGAGGGCAGCAAGAAGATCCTCTCGCGCCTGCCGGGTGCCTGGGAAATCGCGCGCAAGACCGAAGAACACGCCAAGGGCATGCTGGTACCGGGCACCCTGTTCGAGGAGCTGGGCTGGAACTATATCGGCCCGATCGACGGCCACGACCTGCCGACCCTGCTCGCCACCCTGCGCAATATGCGCGACCTCGACGGCCCACAGTTCCTGCATGTGGTGACCAAGAAGGGCAAGGGCTTCGCCCCGGCCGAGGCCGACCCGATTGGCTATCACGCGATCACCAAGCTGGAGCCGATCAACGCGCCAGCTGCACAACCCAAGCAAGCCAGCGGCCCGAAATACTCCAGCGTGTTCGGCCAATGGCTGTGCGATATGGCCGCACAGGACCCGCGCTTGGTCGGTATTACCCCGGCAATGAAGGAAGGCTCTGATCTGGTGGCGTTCAGTGAACGTTACCCCGAGCGCTATTTCGACGTCGCCATCGCCGAACAGCATGCGGTGACCCTGGCCGCCGGCATGGCCTGCGACGGCGCCAAGCCAGTGGTGGCGATCTATTCGACCTTCCTGCAACGCGCCTATGACCAGTTGATTCACGACGTGGCGGTGCAGCACCTCGACGTACTGTTCGCCATTGACCGCGCCGGCCTGGTCGGCGAAGACGGCCCGACCCACGCCGGCAGCTTTGATATTTCCTACCTGCGCTGCATCCCCGACATGCTGGTGATGACCCCCAGCGATGAAAACGAGCTGCGCCGTATGCTCACCACCGGCCACCTGTTCAACGGCCCTGCCGCCGTGCGCTATCCGCGTGGCAGCGGCCCGAATGCGGCCATCGAGCCGGGGCTGGAGCCACTGGAAATCGGCAAGGGCATCGTCCGTCGCCAAGGCAGCAAAGCGGCCCTGCTGGTATTCGGCGTCCAGCTGAGTGAAGCGTTCAAGGTGGGCGACGCACTCGATGCCACTGTGGTCGACATGCGCTTTGTCAAACCGCTGGATGAGGCCCTGGTACGCCAGCTGGCCGCCAGCCACGAGCTGCTGGTGACCATCGAAGAGAACAGCGTGATGGGCGGTGCCGGCAGCGCGGTCAGCGAGTTTCTCGCTCACGCCGGCATCCTCAAGCCAGTGCTGCATCTGGGTCTGCCGGACTACTACGTTGAACACGCCAAACCGGCGCAAATGCTCGCCGAATGCGGGCTGGATGCCGCCGGCATAGAAGCCGCCATCCGCGCGCGCCTCGCCAGCCTTTCTGCGTGAATACCGCTCATCCAGAGCTGAGTCAGGCTTGCTTGTAATTCATCCAACCGCGCATTAAGGTGCGCGGCGTTTTACTTCCGCCAAGGTGCGCCCCTTCCTGTTGAAGCGGCGTTAAACGGGAAGCCGGTGCGTTCTTTACGAACCATCCCGGCGCTGCCCCCGCAACGGTAATCGACCGCAGAGCCGTTCTGCACGTCACCTCAACGCCACTGGGTTATCCCGGGAAGGCGAGGCGGCGCACGTCGAGAGCCCGGAGACCGGCCTTGCTGGATGTGACTGGTGTTGCGGAGGGCATCACCGTCAAGCTCAGGCTGCGCCCGCGCGCCCGTTCTTGCCCCTGCCCTTCTCAAAAGTCGTTCGACCTTTTGAGGATTCTCTACGTGAAATTGTCCCGTCTTGCCCTGGCTGTGGCGCTTGCCCCTGGCCTGGCGCTGGCTGCCGAAGCGACGCAGCCCTATCAAGCCCAGCCGCTGGTGATTACACGCGCCACCCCGCTGCAAATCCCGGCACCGGCCAGCGTCGCCGTGATCAGCCGTGAGCAGATCGAAATCAGCGCTGCCAGCAGCTTGGTGGATGTGCTGCGCACCCAGGCGGGGCTGCAGATTCAAGACACGCTCGGTGACGGCAATCGGGTTTCTTTGAGCTTTCGTGGCTTCGGTGCCAATGCGGCGAACAACACCCTGGTATTGGTGGATGGCCGCCGGTTGAACAACCCCAGCCAGGAAGCCGCCAACCTCAATAGCGTGCCGTTGAGCAATATCGAACGAATCGAGATTATCCGCGGCGCCGGCAGCGTGCTGTACGGCGACCAGGCCGTGGGCGGGGTGATCAATATCATCACCCGTCAGCCCAGCGAGAATGAAGGCTACCTTGAGACCAGTCGCGGCAGCCACGATCTGGAAGCCTACCGTGGGCATTTCAACCAACAGCTGGGGCACGGCTTCTCGCTCTACGGCAGCGGCGAGTCCCGACATACTGATGGATATCGCGACAACAACAATGCCAGCTACAGCAATGCCTTTGGCCGCCTGCGCTACGACCATGACAATGGCTGGGCGCTGTACGAGCAGCAGAGCATCGATGACGAGTTGCGCTACCCAGGCCGCCTGACCGAGGCGCAACGCCGCGCCGACCGCAAAGCCGCAGGCTCGCCACAGGATTTCAACGACAGCAAGACCCAAGTACAGCGCCTGGCCTTCCAGCAGAGTCTGGGCACGCACTGGACCGCCGACTTCGACTACAGCTACCGCGACAGCGATGGCGTCGGCGCCCTGTTCGCCTCACCTTTTATCCAAGGCACTCGGGTGGAAAGCCTCAGCCCGCGCCTGACCGGCCACTGGAATAGTGACTTCGGCCGTGGTGAGTGGCTGCTGGGCCACGACCACATCAGCAGCGATTACGAACTCAGCTCAGTGTTTGGCGACACCCGTTCCAGCCAGACGCTGCGCGACTGGTACAGCCAACTGAGCCAACCGTTGTATCGGGATCTCACGCTGACCCTGGGCTACCGCACCAGTGAGGCGGAAGACCGCGACAGCGCGGTGGCGCGCGCCCATACCGACCGTGAAGACAGCAGCAGCATCGGCCTCAACTGGCAAGCCGCCCGCCACGTCCGGCTGTTTCTCAAACGCGAAGACGTACTGCGCTTCGCCAATGTTGAAGACAACGCCTTTACCCTGCCGGACGTCGACTTCCTCAAACCACAAACCGGAACATCCTGGGAAACGGGGGCCGAATGGCAGGACAGCGTTCAACGCTATCAACTCAGCCTGTACCGCCTCGACCTGGAGGATGAGCTGCTGTTCGACCCGCTCAATTTCGTCACCATCAACCTGGACCAGACTCGCCGCGATGGCCTGTTGCTGGAAGGCCAGCGCCAGCTCACTGAGCGTTTGAGCCTTAATGGACAGTACAGCTTCACCGACGCCCGCTACCGCGCCGGCGCATTCGAGGGCCACGACGTGCCCTGGGTCGCGCGACATACAGCCGGCATGAGCCTGAGCTATCAACTGCTGAAAGGACTGACAGGCTACGTGGAGAGCAACTACACCGGGCCGCGCTACCTGGCTGGCGACGACGGTCATGCCCTGGGCCGCGAAGGTGGCTACACCCTGTTCAATCTTGGCCTGAACTACGACTACCAGCAGTTCAACGCCAAGCTGCGCGTCAACAACCTGACCGGCAAGCGCTACGACAGCTACGCCTCCTATGCCGACTGGCTACCGGGTGGCAAAGGCCTCTATGCCGCCACCGAAGAAGACGTACAGCTCAGCCTGGGTTATCGCTTCTGACCATCAAGAGCGGGGCCTAGCCCATAGGCCCCCTTTTTAATCAGCGTGCCCGCTGCAATTGCTGGCAGAGTTTCTTCACAGCCCCAAGCATCTGAAAACTCGGTCGCTCCAGCCCCGCATCCGGCACCAGCCACAGCTGCTTACGCTCAACCGCCGCAACACCCGGCCAGATGCGCCAGGCGTCCAGCTGCCCTTGCACGCCGGCCAGTATCACCTCAGGGTTCGCTTGCAGCACCGCCTCCACGCTAACCTGCGGCGCCGGCAAGTTGAGCTCGGCAAAGACATTTGCCGCGCCACAGACACGCAGAGCGTCGCTGATGATCTGCTGCCCACCGATGGTGTACAGCGGCGTATCCCAGACCTGATAGAACAGACGCAACGGCTGTTCACGCTGATAGCGCTGACGCAACGCAGCCAGGCCGCTATTGAATTGCTGCTGTAGTTGCCGGCCCTGCTCGGCGCGGCCGATACGCGTGGCGATTTCGACGAAGTTCTCCGCCAGGTCGGCAAGCTTGCGTGGTTCGGCGATCAACAAGGGAATCCCCAGACGCTGCAGCTGCTGGCGTTGCGCACCACTGATGCTGTCGGGCCAGAGCAGCACCAGATCGGGTTGCAGTTCGAGCAGGCTTTCCAATTCAAGCTGGCCGTAACGGCCAACAGAAGGTAGCTGCGCGACCGCTGCCGGGCGCTCACCGCCATCGAGCAGGCCGACCAGCAGCTCGCCCGCTTCCAGCTCCAGCATGATTTCAGTCAGGGAGGGTGCCAAGGTCACCACCCGCTCGACCGCTGTTGCGGGCAACGCCAGCAACAGCAGCAGGTAGAGTGCGGCGGTACGCATCAACCGAGTTGGCGAGGAATGCGGTAGAGATAAAGCAGAACGATGCTGGAAATCGCCAGAAGGATCAGCGGAATCGCCTCCAGCCCGGCAAATACTGCAATGGCAGCGATCCAGGCCGGCAGCGCCGCGCCGAGAAAGGCCAGGCGGCGTACACGCGCCAGTTCCAGCCAGGCATCGTGTTCATCTGCTGTATCCAGGGCTTTCTCCGTGGCCACCAGCGCACGTTTGTAGGCGCTGAACAGCGGCAGACTGACAAACATCGAGGCGAGGCCGGCGATAAACAGCGGCATGGTCAGCAGGCCGGTTTTCTGCTCGGCACCAAACAGCAGGTTGAGCACAAACAGCGGCACCAGGGTCACGGCCAGTTGCCGCCACCACTCTAGCGCCAACCGCCGGCGCACTTCGCCGCGCGTCACAGGCTTTCCTCAACCTCGCCCTGGTGCAGGCTGCCGAGCATATGCCCGAGTTTGCCGGCCTTGGTGGCGAGGTATTTTTTGTTATGCGGGTTGTGATCGATCTGCAGCGGCACGCGGGTCGCCACATTGATGCCCATATCGCCCAGCGCCTTGACCTTGCGCGGGTTGTTGGTCATCAGCTTGAGTTGGGTGATGCCGAGGTGATCGAGCATCGGCAAGCAGATCGCATAGTCACGCTGATCGGCACCGAAACCCAGACGCTCATTGGCCTCAACGGTGTCGGCGCCGCCGTCCTGCAGCTCATAGGCGCGGATCTTGTTCAGCAGGCCAATGCCACGGCCTTCCTGACGCAAATAGAGCAGAACGCCGCGGCCTTCGTTGGCAATCGCGCGCAACGCCGCTTCAAGCTGGAAACCGCAATCGCAACGCAGGCTAAACAGCGCATCGCCGGTCAGGCATTCGGAATGCAAACGGCCCAGCACGGGGGCGCCATCGGCCACATCACCAAAGGTCAGGGCTACATGTTCCTTGCCTGTGGCCGTTTCGAGAAAGCCATGCATGGTGAATACGCCAAACGGCGTAGGCAGCTGGGAGGCGGCGACAAACACGACGGACACCGGATGCTCCTAAAGAAATGGGCAGGGAAAATCAGGCCGGCATTGTAACAGCAGGCCCTGGCAGCCGCTTAGCCTGAATTATTGATGATAAAGATCGAGCCAACGCGAGGTTACCCAGGCGCTAGTACTTGGACTCCAGCACCAGCACATCCTGCTCGACCTTCCAGCCAACGCGGCTAAGGAAGCTCATGCCGAGCAAGGCCTCGGTGGGCGAGCCGCCTTCCAGCACCACGGCCTCGACACCCAGCACTTCCAGTTCACCGATCTTGACCCGGTCCAACGTTACGCGCCAGCCGCGAGCGGTACCGCTGGCGGTATTGACCTGCAAGGGCGCGCCGATCACTCGGTAATCGATCCCGAGGCGACGCGCATGCTCGTCATTCAAGGCCACCGAGGTGGCGCCGGTATCCACCAGAAACTGGATGGACTGGCCATTGACTGAGCCCGCCACCCAGTAATGACCACCGATGCCTTTGGCCACACTGAGTTGCTTCTTCTGCGCCTCGGCAAAGCCTTCGCTGTACTCGCGGCTCAGGCTGTAGCTGCGCTCCACGCCATCGACACGCAATACCGCACCACGGCTATCGGCACTGACCACCACCACGCCGCCTGGGCCAACCTGGCCGACTTTAACCAGCTTGCGCTGACCGTCAACATTCAACACCGCAGCGCCAGGAAACAGGCCGACAACCCGCACCTGGGTGGCCGCCATCGCCCCACTGCTAATTAGCAGCGGCAGGCTCAATAACAGTACTTTCAAGGCGTACATGGAACGTCTCGCACAGGTTAGTCAAATGGATAAGGTTGCTGCCAACGCTGGAAAATCGGCCGCAGGCTGCCGTTCGCCACCAGGCTATCCATGCGCTTATCGAACAGCTCAGCCAGAGTTCGGCCTCGCGGGGTGTCGGCAAAGCCCAGGTAGATCGGCAGCTTAGTCAGCTGGGTAACACGGTAGCGATCAGGCTGACTGGCCGTGCTAAGCACATCCTCGACCTCGGTCAGGGCATCGAGATAGAAATCGACATGGCCCATGTCCAGCATGCCGAGGATACCGCTACGGCGCAGCACTTCGCGGTACTGGCGCAAATTTGGCAGATAACGCTGGTATTCATAGCCGCGCATCCAGGCCAAGCGGTACTCGCCGAGGGAATCCAGGCTGGGGATGGGTTTATCCCGCAAGCCCAGGGCGGCAATCTGGTCGGCGTCGTAGTTCCAGCGCGGATAGAACACGCCCTGCTCGACTTCATTAAGGTAGGAGCCCGCCCAGGCATCAGCAGCGCCACGCTGCACCAGGCCAATGGAGCGAGTGTAAGGCACGCTCTGGATATCCAGTTGCACGCCAGCAGGCTCGAATACCGCGCGAAAAATCTCCCAGGCCATCCCACTGCCATCGGCATGGGTATGCCCTTCCCAGGTTTCGCTGGCAATACGGATCTGCGTCAGCTCAGCCGCGCCAACCAAACCGCTGGCAAAGCTGATTACCGACCACAGCACCCACCGACAGCAGCGGCCCATTCGCGATCCCTTTCTGAGTTACCAGCCCAGCGCAGCAGCCAGCCCATTGGCCCAGCCCCAGACAATCAGCTGCAGGGACATCCAGGCGAACACCCCGGCGAGCACGTCATCGAGCATGATGCCGACACCGCCATGCACGTGTCGATCAACCCAGCTAATCGGCCAGGGTTTGATGATGTCGAACACACGGAACAATACAAAGCCTAGCAGCAGCCAGCCCCAGCCGTCCGGCACCAGCCAGAGGGTGATCCACATACCGACCATTTCATCCCAGACGATGCCTTCGTGGTCGTGCACCCGCAGATCATCCGCCACCTTGCCGCACAGCCAGAAGCCGAACAGCATGGTGATGCCGAGCATCAGCCAGTAGCCCCAGTCCGGCAGCATCTGCAACAGCGGAATAAACGGCAGCGCCACCAGAGACCCCCAGGTGCCAGGGGCTTTCGGCAAGGTGCCGGAGCCAAAGCCGAAGGCCAGGAAATGCCAGGGATTGCGCCATACCGAAGGCGGTACGAACTCGGCGGGGACTTGCTTGGGATGATCAGTCACTGGCACTTCCAAAATGTTGATAGCCGCTGCGTGGCAGCTGCACGGGCTGGCCTTGCGAGTCCAGCAGAGTAACGCCCTGGCCGGCCACAACACGACCAATAACTCGCACAGGCCAGCCCGCCTGTTGCAAATCCGCCAGATTCGCTGCCGGCAGAGTGAATGCCAGACGGTAATCATCGCCACCACTTAATGCGCACTGGCGCGCCGCCGACTCCCCGACAAATGCCAGCAAGGCGGCAGACATCGGCACCTGCGCCTGCTCAATCAGCAGCGCCACACCAGACGCTGCGGCGATATGGCCACAGTCAGCCAGCAAGCCATCGGAGATATCCAGCGCGGCTGTGGCCTTGCCACGCAGCGCCAGGCCCAGATCGAGCTGCGGCATAGGCGACCAGTAGCGCGCCAGCAGCGCCTCGGCCACTGCTGGCTCGGTTTGACGTTGCCCGAGCACCAGCGACAAAGCGCCTGCGGCATCGCCCAACTCACCGCCGACACAGAGCAGATCACCGACCTGCGCACCTTTGCGAGTCAGCGCCATACCCGTCGGCACACGGCCGAAAACGGTCAAGGTCAAACTTAGAGGACCACGGGTAGTATCGCCGCCGATCAGACGAATCGCGCAGTGCTGCGCCATCTGATCCAGGCCACGGGCAAAGCCCTGCAGCCAATCCGGCTCGGCACTGGGCAAGGTCAAGGCAAGGGTAAAGCCGACAGGCGCAGCGCCCATGGCGGCCAAATCACTGACCGAAACGCCGAGCGCGCGTTGGCCCAGCAAAAACGGATCAGGCGATTCGGGGAAATGCACCCCAGCGACCAGGGTGTCGGTAGAAATTGCCAGCTGCTCGCCAGCCGGCAATTGCAGCAGGGCGCAGTCGTCGCCAATACCCAATGCCACGCCTTCGCCAGCCTGCGCACAGGACGCAGCGGCGAAGTAGTGACTAATCAGCTCGAACTCACCCATGAGATGGCAACGATCTGCTGCGCGTCGGCCCTGCTGCGTTAAAAGCAGACTCGGAATGCTCATGTGCTACAGCACACTCCGCCTCCTCGCCTGCTTTGACCAGCCGAAGGCTGTTACTACGTAGCGCCTTGCAGGACTCTAGCTCGCAAGATCGTAAATCAAGCATCCAAAAAGACCTTAACGCTTGTTAGCGCGAACTTCGTCCGCGCGCAAACGCGGTGCCAGCTTGTCCAGCACACCATTGACGAACTTGTGCCCGTCAGTGGCGCCAAACACTTTGGCCAGTTCGATACCTTCGTTGATCACCACGCGATAGGGAATATCGATGCGGTTTTTCAGCTCGTAGGTCGACAGACGCAGGATCGACAGTTCAACCGGGTCGATCTCGTCCAGCGGACGGTCAAGCAGCGACTCGAACGCGCCATCGATCTCGGTCTTCTGCCGCGGCACACCGTGCAGAATCTCGTGGAAGTAGGCACCGTCCACTGCAGTGAAATCGTTATCGACGCGGAACTGCGCTTCGATCTCGTTCAACTGCTGCCCAGCCATGTGCCAGGAGTACAGGGCCTGCATGGCCAGGGTGCGCGCCTGACGGCGCGCGAGGGTCTTAGTGCTGGGACCTTTTTTCGGCGCTTGTGGCTGCTGCCCGTTACCGTCGTTCTGGCTCACTTGGCCTCCAACTGCGCCAGCAGGCTGACCATTTCCAGGGCGGACAATGCAGCTTCCGCGCCCTTGTTGCCGGCCTTGGTGCCGGAACGCTCAATGGCTTGCTCAATGGAATCGACAGTCAGTACGCCAAACGCAACCGGTACGCCGAACTCCATGGACACCTGGGCCAGGCCCTTGGTGCATTCGCCAGCAACGTATTCGAAGTGCGGAGTGCCGCCGCGGATCACTGCACCGAGGGCGATGATGGCGTCGAAATCGCCACGCTGAGCGACTTTCTGCGCGACCAACGGGATTTCGAAGGCACCCGGCGCGCGGATGATGGTGATGTCGCTTTCGCTCACGCCGTGGCGAACCAGGGCGTCAACTGCGCCGCTTACCAGGCTTTCGACAACGAAGCTGTTAAAGCGGCCGACGACCAGTGCAAAGCGGCCCTTGGGGGCGATAAAAGTACCTTCGATGGTCTTCAGGGTCATAACGCGTCTCGTCTATTTAAAGAGCCGGGCCGCCAGTGGCGACCCTTGGGATTATTTGGAGGGCAGGTATTCTACAACTTCCAGGTCGAAACCGGATATTGCATTGAACTTCATTGGCGAACTCATCAGGCGCATCTTGCGCACGCCGAGGTCACGCAGAATCTGCGAACCGGCACCGACGGTGCTGTAGGTGGTCGGATTGGCGACTTTTGCCTCACCGCCCAGCTGGCGCTCCAGGTGGGCCAACAGGTCCGGGCCGGTCAGCGGGTTGCCCAACAGCAGCACCACGCCGCTACCATCCTTGGCCACTTCGGCCATGGCCGCACGCAGGCTCCAGCGCCCCGGCTGGTTGACCATAAACAGGTCACGCAGCGGGTCCATGTTGTGCACCCGCACCAGGGTCGGCTGTTCCGCACAGATTTGGCCCAGGGTCAGCGCCATGTGCACGTCGTTCTCCACCGAATCACGATAGGTCACCAGATTGAACTGGCCCAGTTCGCTGTCGAGCACCTGCTCGCTCACGCGCTCAACGGTGCGTTCGTGGATCAGCCGGTAGTGGATCAGATCAGCGATGGTACCGATCTTGATGCCGTGCTCGGCGGCGAACACTTCCAGCTCAGGGCGACGCGACATGGTGCCGTCGTCGTTCATGATCTCGCAGATCACCCCACTCGGCTCGAAACCGCCCATGCGCGCCAGGTCGCAGGCCGCTTCGGTGTGGCCGGCACGCGCCAGTACGCCGCCAGGCTGGGCCATTAGCGGGAAGATATGACCGGGGCTGACGATATCGTCGGCCTTGGCGTTTTTCGCAGCAGCAGCCTGCACGGTACGCGCGCGGTCAGCAGCGGAGATGCCAGTGGTCACCCCTTCTGCAGCTTCGATGGAGACGGTGAACTTGGTGCCGAAACCGGAACCGTTACGCGGCGCCATCAGCGGCAGCTTGAGGGTTTCGCAGCGCTCGCGGGTCATCGGCATGCAGATCAGGCCACGGGCGAAGCGCGCCATAAAATTGATATGTTCGGCGGTCACACACTCGGAGGCGATGATCAGATCGCCTTCGTTCTCGCGGTCCTCGTCATCCATCAAGATGACCATCTTGCCGGCGCGGATGTCTTCGACCAGTTCTTCAATACTGTTAAGAGCCATGCTGGCGATTCCTTATTTGTTCAGGTAGCCGTGTTCGGCGAGAAAACTTGCGGTCATGCCCGAGGCTTTCGGTTCGGCAGCCTTGTCACCGAGCAGCAGACGCTCCAGGTAACGGGCCAGCAGGTCCACTTCGAGGTTGACCTGACTGCCAGGGCGATAGTCGACCATGATGGTCTCGGCCAGGGTGTGCGGCACGATGGTCAGCTCGAATTCAGCGCCGTTGACCGCATTGACGGTCAGGCTGGTGCCATCAACGGTGATCGAGCCTTTGTGGGCGATGTACTTGGCCAGCTCGCGCGGCGCGCGAATGGTGAACTGCACGGCACGGGCGTTATCGGCGCGGGCGATGACTTCACCGACACCATCCACATGGCCGCTGACCAAGTGGCCACCGAGGCGACTGGTAGGCGTCAGCGCCTTTTCCAGATTGACCTTGCTGCCGGCTTTCAAGCTGATAAAAGCGGTATGCGCCAGGGTTTCGCGGCTGACATCGGCCCAGAAACCATCGCCCGGCAGCTCCACGGCCGTCAGGCATACGCCGTTGACCGCAATGCTGTCGCCGAGCTTGACGTCGGCGAGATCCAGCTTGCCGGTCGCCACATACACCCGCACGTCGCCACCCTTGGGCGTCAGTGCGCGGATGCTGCCAATCGATTCGATTATGCCGGTAAACATGCCACCCCCTGCGTCGCGCCCACGGCAAAGCACTGGCGAACAACGCCAGAAGCCCGGGGCACGGAATAAAAATCAGACATCTAAACCAACTCCTGTTTTATAAAAAACAGGGCGCGTTTGATCGATAGGGATTTCGAGGCACGCCTGAACGCGCCTTGTTGAGGCAATCCCGCTCTCTCTTTATCCGGACTTTAACCGTCGGCCCCGGAATCACACCGGGTCTGCTGACCTTGCCAAGCGGCTTACACCACCCTGACAAGCGCTCGCGGGCTAGGCCTTGCAGCCATTACCGCCGGTGGGGAATCACACCCCGCCCTGAGAACGTTACGGCTACTTGCGCAGCCGAGACGCGTTTTACCACAAATTGCCGACGCCCTGCATCGGCAAACGACAGGATGAATGGCGTGCCATCGCTAATGACTCGTCATCGCTCATAGTCGCCCATCAAACAGCCGGCTGTGGCACCGCGATAATCCGCCAGTCATCACCGACTGCGCGCATCTCGACGATTTTCAGCGCGGGTGCATCGGCCATCCGCGCCAACGGCAGGTCGAGCAACGGCCGCGCACTGGAACCAAGCAGTTTGGGCGCAACAAACAGCTGGTACTCATCCACCAGGCCCAGGCGAGCAAACGCCCCGGCTAGACGCGGCCCGGCTTCCACCAGCACCTCATTAGCGCCACGACTGGCCAGCTCGACCAGCAACCGACGCAGGTCAACATGCCCGTTGCTGCCCGGCACGGCCAATAGTTCATGTCCATCGTCCAGATAGCGATCACGTGCCGAGGCCGCCGCGCAGGTCGCCACCATGGCGGCACCAGCCTGGAAGAACGGCACGCTGAGCGGCACGCGCAAGCGTCCATCGACCAGCACCCGCAGCGGCGGCCGGGCCTGGGCCAGGGCACTCAGCTCGGCGCCCAGACCGAGTTCGTCGGCGCGCACGGTCAGCCGTGCATCATCGGCCAACACCGTATCGGCACCGGTCAACACCACACTGGAGCGCGCACGCAGGCGTTGCACAGCAGCACGCGCGGCAGGCCCGGTAATCCACTGGCTTTCGCCACTGGCCATGGCGGTACGCCCATCCAGGCTCATCGCCAGCTTGACCCGCACAAACGGCAGGCCTTGTTCCATTCGTTTGATAAACCCAGCATTCAGCGCGCGCGCCTCGGCTTCAAGTACGCCGCTCTGCACCGCGATACCCGCGTGCATCAAACGCAGCAGGCCATCACCGCCAACCTGCGGGTTGGGGTCCTGCATGGCGGCTACGACGCGAGTGATCCCGGCATTGATCAGCGCATCGGCGCACGGCGGCGTGCGCCCGTGATGGCTGCAGGGCTCCAGGGTGACGTAGGCCGTCGCGCCACGGGCCTTTTCGCCGGCCTGGCGCAGCGCGTGTACTTCGGCATGGGGCTCGCCTGCGCGGGCATGCCAGCCTTCGCCAACGATGCGCCCATCACGAACGATCACGCAGCCAACGCGCGGATTGGGGTGGGTGGAGTACAGGCCTTTACGGGCCAGCTCCAGCGCGCGAGCCATAAAGGCGTGATCTGAATTCATCGTCAACCTTTGGCAGGTTCGCGGGACAGACGGTCGATTTCCTCGCGGAACTCGTTGAGGTCCTGAAAGCGTTTGTACACCGAAGCGAAACGGATATAGGCCACTTCATCGAGCTTCTGCAGCTCGCCCATCACCAACTCACCGAGTACCAGCGATTTGATCTCGCGTTCACCGGTGGCGCGCAGCTTGTGTTTGATATGGGCGATGGCCGCTTCCAGCCGCTCAATGCTCACCGGGCGCTTCTCCAGCGCACGTTGCATGCCGGCGCGCAGCTTGTCTTCATCAAAGGGCTGGCGGCTGCCGTCCTGCTTGATCAGACGCGGCATCACCAACTCGGCGGTCTCGAAGGTGGTGAAGCGTTCTTCACAGGCCAGGCATTCACGCCGACGACGCACCTGCTCACCCTCGGCTACCAGGCGCGAGTCGATCACTTTGGTGTCATTGGCGGCGCAAAAAGGGCAATGCATAAATAAAGCTAGCCTTAGAACGAAAGAGGCCATGGTAGCGCATCCCGCAGGCAAGACAAGCCGAGGGGTTTGCGGTATACAGGCGCCCATGCAAACCAGCGGAGTTGATAGCCACGATGAAAAACCCTACGCCGTTACAACCGCTGATTTTACTGAGCCTGATCGCTCTGCTGACCGCCTGCGCCAGCGACAGCCCGCCGCCCGCCAAACCCACCCCGCCCGCACCGGTTCAGGCCCCGGCCGAAGCCGCGCCGCTGCCGGCCTATCAGCGCGAGCTGAGCGGCAGCTTGTTGAATGTGCCCAATGAGGCGGATGTCGAGCTGGCCCTGCTGGCGGTCGACGAGCGCGGCCGGCCGCAGGCGCTGCTGGGCAATATCCAGCTGCGCGGCACTGGTAATCCGCTAGCGTTCCGCCTGCCGTTCAACCCGGAAACCTTCAACAAACACAGCCGCATCGAGCTGCATGGCCGCGCCAATCAGGCTGGCCGGCTGATTCTGCGCCTGCCCGAGCAACCGATTGCCCGCGGCGAAACCCAGAACCTCGGGGAGTTGCGCCTGGTACCTGCGCCATGACAGCACCGGCCGCCCTGCAGGCTGCGCTCAGCGAACTACTGGGTGACGCCCAGCTCAGCGCGCAAACCCTGCCCGGCACGGAGATCAAGCTGTGGCTGATCGATCCGGCGAACATGGACCGCTGCTTCAGCCCGGAAGAAACTCGCCTGATCCTCGAAGAACCGCCCTACTGGAGCTTCTGCTGGGCCAGCGGGCTGGTCCTGGCGCGCTGGCTGGCCGAGCACCCTGAGTGGGTGCGCGGCAAGCGCGTGCTGGATTTCGGTGCGGGCTCAGGTGTGGCGGCGATTGCGGCAGCCAAAGCCGGCGCGCTGGAAGTAGTGGCCTGTGACCTTGATCCATTAGCGCTTGCATCCTGTCAGGCTAATGCCGCACTCAACAATGTGCAGCTGAGCTACTCCGCAGACTTCTTTGCCGAGGCTGACCGCTTCGACCTGATTATCGTCGCCGACGTGCTATACGACCGCGCCAACCTGCCGCTGCTCGACCAGTTCCTCAGTCGTGGACGTGAAGCGCTGGTGGCAGATTCACGCGTGCGCGACTTTCAGCACCCGCTGTATCAGCGCCTCGGCGTGCTAGAGGCCTGTACCTGGCCGGACCTGGCAGAGCCGGCTGAGTTTCGTCATGTCAGCCTGTACCACGCCGAACGCAGCTAGCAGCCCTTGTATCCGCCAGCCCTAGCCCGCATTTATAGTCCATCCCATTTTTCGCATCGCCGAGACCGATCATGAGCACGTCCCCTTACATCGTTGATATCGCAGGCAGCGCCAGCTTCGAACAGCTGGTGATCGAGAATTCGTTCCAAAAGCCGGTGCTGGTGGACTTCTGGGCCGAGTGGTGCGCGCCGTGCAAGGCGCTGATGCCGCTGCTGGCGAAGATCACCGAGGAATACAACGGCGAGCTGCTGCTGGCCAAGGTCAACTGCGATATCGAACAGGACATCGTTGCGCGCTTCGGCATCCGCAGCCTGCCCACCGTGGTGCTGTTCAAGAATGGCCAGCCGGTGGACGGCTTTGCTGGCGCGCAGCCTGAGTCGGCGATTCGCGAAATGCTCAAACCCCATGTGGCCGAACCGGCACCGGCGGCCGCCGACCCGATGGAGGCCGCACAAGCGCTGTTCAGCGAAGGCAGCTTTGCCGATGCCGAAGCGGTGCTCAAGGTGCTGCTGACAGAAAACAATGAACACGCCGCCGCGCTGATTCTCTATGCGCGCTGCCTGGCCGAGCGCGGTGAGCTGGGCGAAGCCGAAGCGGTGCTGGGCGCGGTAAAAGGCGATGAACATAAACAGGCCCTGGCCGGTGCCCGCGCGCAGCTGACCTTTCTACGCCAGGCAGCCGAACTGCCAGATGTTGCCAGCCTGAAGACCCGCCTGGCGCAGAACGCCGAAGACGATGAAGCGAGCTACCAGCTCGCGATCCAGCAACTGGCGCGCCAGCACTACGAGCCGGCGCTCGACGCCCTGCTCAAGCTGTTTATCCGCAACCGTAGCTATGCCGACGGCCTGCCGCACAAGACCCTGCTGCAAGTTTTCGATCTGCTCGGCAATGATCACCCGCTGGTCACTGCCTACCGGCGCAAGTTGTATCAGGCGATTTACTGATCACAACAACCGTCGATGGCTAACCCCCATCGACGCGGTTTATCCCACCCAGTGATAGATCGGCGCATCTGCGCCCGTTTCCATCCGCACCTGCACACAATGGCGCAGGCGCACCAGCAGGCGCTTGCCTGCCGCATCCCCACCCGCCAGCCCGGCGAGCTGCCCAAGCAACTGCGGCCCTTCGATCTGCCCGGCCTGACGCAACAGCTCCAGCGTGGTCTGCCACAAGGCATCGCTAGCCACTGGCGCGGCAGCTGCTGCCGGCGCAGGTGCCGTCTCAAGGGGAATGTGCTGGGCCAGTTGCGCCCAGTCCTGCGCATCCAGCTCAATCGTCAGGTCCACCGGCCAGGCACCGATCTGCCCACGAATTCGCACCATCATTCTGCCCTCCCTAATCAGCCGCCATGCTCCCACGTCCGCAGCGGGTCGCCAAGGAAGGCTGGCCATGTTCACCATAAAGTTGTTATAACGTAACAAGTAATTATTTCTGACCGGAGACCACCATGCGCCGCCTGCTACTTGCCCTGCCTTTCGCCCTACTGCCCTTTGCTGCCATTGCTGCTGAACACAGCCATGAACACGACCACGAGCATGATCACGCCGAGCACGGCAGCCTGGATGCCCATGAACATGGCTCGGCGCAGCTCAATGTGGTGCTCGACGGCAAGATGCTACACCTGCAACTGGATAGCCCGGCGATGAACCTGGTGGGCTTCGAGCATGCCGCCAAGAGCGCCGCCGACAAAGCCAAGGTCGCCGCCGCCCGCAGCCAGCTGGCGCAACCGCAAGTGCTGTTCGGCCTGAACGCAGGCGACTGCAATATCAGCAAGCAGGAGCTGGAAAGCCCGCTGTTTGCTGAGCATAAGCACGAAGAACACCACGCCCACGACAGCGAGCACAGCGATATCCATGCGCACTACAGCCTCGACTGCCAGAAGCCTGAAGAATTGCAACAACTTGACCTGGGCGAACTGTTCAAGCGCTTCCCCACCACCGAGAAAATTCAGGTACAACTGATCGGCCCGAATGGCCAGCAGGGCCTGGAGCTGACGCCCGCGCAACCGACCCTGAGTTTCTAACCACAACTTTGCAGCAGAACGGCCGGGGTAACCCGGCCGCTTACTTTATGAGTTCAGCCCTGATTCAACTGTCCAACCTCGGCTTTGCCTGGCCCGGCCAACCCGAGCTACTGGATATCGACAGTTTCACCCTGCAACGCGGCGAAAGCCTGTTTCTCAAAGGCCCCAGCGGCAGCGGCAAGACCACCTTGCTGGGCCTGCTCGGCGGCGTGCAGAAGCCCAACCGCGGCAGCATTCAACTGCTTGGACAGGACCTCAGCACACTGTCCGCCAGCGCGCGCGACCGTTTTCGCGTCGATCACACCGGCTATATTTTCCAACAGTTCAACCTGCTGCCGTTTCTCTCGGTACGCGAAAACGTCGAGCTGCCCTGTCACTTCTCAACGCTACGCGCCGGCCGCGCGGCGCAGCGCCATGGCAGCGTGGCCAAGGCCACCAGCGCCCTGCTCGCTCATCTGGGTTTGCAGGCGCCGGAACTGCTGCAACGCCGCGCTGGCGACCTGTCGATCGGCCAGCAACAGCGTGTAGCCGCAGCCCGCGCGCTGATCGGTCAGCCTGAACTGGTGATCGCCGACGAACCCACCTCGGCCCTGGATGCCGATGCCCGCGAAGCCTTTCTCGAACTGCTGTTCGCCGAGTGCCGCGAGGCGGGCTCTAGTCTGCTGTTTGTCAGCCACGACCAGAGCCTGGCGCGGCTGTTCGACCGCAGCCTGTCGCTGGCCGAGCTGAACAAAGCCACCCGTCTGGCGGAGATTTAACGATGTATCTACTGCGTCTCGCCCTGGCCAGCCTGGGCAACCGCCGCTTTACTGCGTGGCTGACGGTGTTCGCCATCGCGCTCTCTGTGTGTTTGTTACTCGCGGTCGAGCGGGTGCGCACCGAAGCCCGCGCCAGCTTTGCCAACACCATTAGCGGCACCGACCTGATTGTCGGCGCGCGCTCAGGCAGCGTGAACCTGCTGTTGTACTCGGTGTTTCGCATCGGCAATGCCACCAACAATATCCGCTGGGAAAGCTTCGAGCAGTTTGCCAACCACCGTCAGGTCAAATGGGCAATCCCGATCTCCTTGGGCGACTCACACCGTGGCTACCGGGTGATGGGCACCAGCCCAGCGTACTTCGAACACTATCGCTATGCCCGCACCCAACAACTGCAGCTGAGCAGCGGCCGCGCCTTTGCCGATGACCCGTTCGAGGTGGTGCTCGGCGCCGAAGTAGCCCAGGCCCTCAACTACCAGCTCGATCAGGAACTGGTGCTGGCCCATGGCGTGGCCACCATCAGCCTGCTCAAGCATGACGATAAACCGTTCAAAGTGGTCGGCATACTCAAACGCACCGGCACCCCAGTGGACCGCACCCTGCATATTTCCCTGGCCGGCATGGAGGCCCTGCACGTCGACTGGCAGAACGGCATGCCGGCGCGCGGCGCGGCCAAGGTCAGTGCCGAACAAGCGCGGGCCATGGACCTGCAACCCAAGCAGATCACCGCCTTTATGCTGGGCCTCAATAGCAAGATCGCCACCTTTAGCCTGCAACGGGAGATCAACGAGTTTCGCGGCGAACCGCTGCTGGCGATCCTGCCCGGCGTGGCCCTGCAGGAGCTGTGGAGCCTGATGGGCACCGCCGAAAAAGCGCTGTTCGTGGTTTCGCTGTTCGTGGTGCTGACCGGACTGATCGGCATGCTTACGGCGATTCTCACCAGCCTTAACGAACGTCGCCGGGAAATGGCGATTCTGCGCTCGGTGGGCGCGCGGCCCTGGCATATCGCCAGCCTGCTGATCGTCGAGGCCTTTGCCCTGGCCCTGGCGGGTGTACTGCTCGGTTTGCTGTTGCTGTACCTGGGCATTGCCGGGTCGCAGGGCTATGTGCAGGCGAATTACGGCCTGTACCTACCACTGAATCTGCCGACCCGCTATGAGTGGACGCTGCTCGGCGCTATCCTGAGTGCCGCCCTGTTGATGGGCTGTGTACCGGCCTGGCGCGCGTATCGCCAATCCCTGGCCGATGGCTTATCGATCCGCTTATGAGGCTTTTGCATGCACCGCTCCCTGCTCGCCACCCTGCTGCTCACCCTGGCCCTGCCCCTGGCGGCTGCCGAGGTGCGCGAGCTGACCTGGTCGGAAATGGTCCCGGCCGATGCGCCGCCGCAAGTCGTTGAACCCGCACCGATCCATGATCTCTCGCAGCTGGCCGACGCCCTCGCTGAATCCGGCCCGGCGGCCATGCAGCAATCACCCGCAGCACCGGTGGTGCAGGCGCTGGATGGCCAATCGGTAAAACTGCCGGGCTATATCGTGCCGCTGGATGTCACCGATGAAGGCCGGGTGACCGAGTTTCTGTTGGTGCCGTACTTCGGCGCATGCATCCATGTGCCGCCACCGCCATCGAATCAGATCGTGCATGTCACCAGCGAGCTGGGTGTGCTGCTCGATGCGCTGTACCAGCCCTTCTGGATCGAAGGGCCGCTTAAGGTCGAGCAGACCAGCAGCGAGCTGGCCGAAGCCGGTTATCAGATGGAGGCGGAAAAGATCTATGCCTATGAGCTGCCGGATAGCTAAGACACAGCGCAGTAACCAGGCAGAAAAAGCCAGACCTAAGGTCTGGCTTTTTTATTGGACGTAACCAGCCGGTAGCGATTAGCCGGCGCTGGCAATCCGCTTGTCACGCTGATAACTCAGCTCACTCTCCGCCCACTGGCGCCAGGCGCGCACTTTGCTGCGCTCAGCGCCAGCTCGTTCGGCCTTGGCCAGGGCGTCGAGCCCGGCCTGCCAGCGCGCCTGTTCCAGCTCCAGCTGGGCCAGGTGCAGCCAGTGCTTGGCACTGCCCGAGCGCTGCGCCAGTTCACGGAAGATCAACGCTGACTTGCTGCGTTCACGGGCTTGCCACCAGAGCAGCCCCAGCCGCTCCTCACGAGCAGCGGTGCGCGGCAACAGGCCTTGGTCGAGCATCCCGGCGAGCAGCTTGGCGCCCTGCCAGGGTTGATCGGCAGCCCCGGCCAGCAACACCAGGTTGTCCAGTTCGCTTTCATTGAAGCGCAGGCCCTTCTGGTACGCCGCGCGCAAGGTGGCCAGCGACTTGTCATGGCTGCCGCTCAGCTGCTGCAAGGCAGCCAGCTGACGCCAGCCCTGGGCGTTATTCGGCTGGCGCGCAAGCAACTGGCGCTGCCAGCGCTCAGCGGCGGCGTATTTCTTCAGGTCAGCATTCATTGCGACTAAAAACTGCAGCCAGCTATCGGCGGCCTGCGGATTAGCCTGCACATAACGCTCGGCCAACGGCAGCGCCTTGGCCGGCTGACCGAGGCCCTGATAGGCCTGCACCAGCATCTGCAGCACCTCTTCATTGGCGTTGGCCTGCCCTGGTGCGAGCAGGGTCACCACCTGGGCGTAGCGGCGCTCGACCAGGTTTAGGCGGGCCAGGTTCAGCTCTTCAGCGGCCTGCAGCTCGGCGTCCAGCTTGCCGCTCTTCAGTACCTTTTCCAGCAGCTCGATGGCCTGGGCATTCTGCCCTTCGGCCCAGGCCAGATAACCGCGGCTGCGCCACAGCAGCGCCTCTTCCAGGCTACCCGGCGTGCCCTTGGCAGCATCCAGAGCTCGGCGCGCGGCCGCGTAGTCGCCCTTCTTCTGTGCGGTCTGCGCCGTATCCAGCGCGCGAAACACGCCCGGATCAACACTCTGCCCAGCAGCCTGCACGGCACCAGCGCTACACAGCGCGATCAGCAACAGTAGACGATACATATCAGCGAGCTCCTTCCAAACGGAAGTACAGGGTTTTCACCGCTTCACGGGCTACCGCCAGGCCGCCCTCGGTACGCGGCGCAAAACGCCAGCGCACAGCGGCGCGGCGGGCTTCGCGTTCGAACACGTTCTGCGGGCTGGCTTCGATAACCCGCACATTCTCCACCGCACCTGCGCGGTTGATGGTGAACGCCAGTTTCACGTGACCTTCAATGCCGCGCTGCAAGGCGTAGCGCGGGTAATCCGGGCTGACATCGTTGAGCGGCATCACTTCACTTTCCGGGCCACCTGGCTGACCACCGGCATCGCTCGGGGCCGGTGCGCTTGGCGCCGAGGCACCCGCCGCCAGACCAGTCAAACTCGGCGTCGGCGCGCTATTCACGGCGATGCCGCTGCTCAGGCTCGGCACCGGCAGATCCAGTGCCGGCAGGTTGGCGCTCGGGGTAGCCGCCATCGGCGTTGGCGGTGTCGGGGGTTGCGGCGTTTGTGCTTGCGGCGGTTGCGGTGCCTGCTGGCGGGTACGCGTCGCGGTGTCGCTGGAGTCGCCGTCGAGACGGACGAAATTGGCCACCGTCAGCGGTTCCTCACTCGGCTTGCTGCTGGGCGGCGCGACCATGTAAAGCATCAGGCCGAACAGCGCCAGCGCCATCACACAGGCCGCGACAAAGGACAGTGGCAAACGCATCAAAGCGCTCCCGCCGTAGCGGCCAGGGCCACGTCATGCACACCGGCCAGGCGCGCCTGATCCATCACCTGCACCACCAGGCCGGTGCGCGCATCCTGATCCGCCTGGACCACCACGGCGCCGTCCGGCTGGTCGACGCGCATGCGCTCGACATGGGCACGCACGCTGCGCACGTCGACGACTTTCTTGTCCATCCACACCTGCCCATCGGCAGTGATGGCGATGAGGATATTGCCTTTGTCCTGCGGGCTGGCGGTTTCCGCCTGGGGCCGCTGCACTTCGACGCCGGCTTCCTTGATAAAGGAGCTGGTGACGATAAAGAAGATCAGCATGATAAAGACCACGTCGAGCATCGGCGTCAGGTCGATGCCGGTGTCTTCGTCTTGCTGGTGGTGACGGCGCATTCTCATGTGTCGAGTCTCAGTCGTGACGCAGCTGGTCAGCCAGCCGCTCTAGGGCCCGGCGTGCATCGCGTTCGAGGCGCGCCAGGCTGAACAATCCACTAATCGCCAATACCATGCCGGCCATGGTCGGCAGAGTCGCCTGCCAGACGCCAGCCGCCATGCCGCGCGGGTTACCGGTGCCGTTGATGGCCAGCACGTCGAACACCGCGACCATGCCGCTGACCGTGCCAAGCAAGCCCAGCAGCGGGTACATCGCCACCAGGGTCTTGCTCAGGCGCAAGGGCCCGAGCAGGTGCTGCTGCGCCTGCGCCAGCCAGGCACTGCGCACCGCGCGCTGCCAGTTGCCGGTGTCGTCGCTCAGCACTTGCTGCCAGGCCTGGCGACGCTCGGCAACCCACTCCGGGAACACCCGGCGCATGTACCAGAAACGCTCGAATACCAAGGTCCAGAACACCACGCATAGGCCCGCCAGCGCCCACATCGCCAGCCCACCGGCGCTCATAAAATCGAGCAAGGCATGGCTGCTATCGACCAGGCGCAACCACAGCGCCAGCCAATCAGTCACGACGCGGCACCCCGGACAGGTGCAGGGCAATCAACCCGGCGCTTTGCTGCTCGAGCAGCTGAATCAGGCCCTTGCTACGGCTGGCCAGCAGGGTGTGCAGGAACAGCAGCGGAATCGCTACTACCAGACCCTGCACCGTGGTCACTAGCGCTTGCGAGATACCGTCGGCCATCAGTCGTGAATCGCCGCCACCGCCCTGGGTGATCGCCTGGAAGGTGACAATCATGCCGGTCACGGTGCCGAGCAGACCGAGCAGCGGCGCCACGGCACACAGTAACTTGAGCAGGCCTTGGCCTGTTTCCAGCGGTGGGGTCTCCTGCAGGATCGCCTCGTCGAGCTTCAGCTCCAGGGTTTCCAGATCCGCCAGCTGCGGTTTCGGCCCCAGTACGCCGATGATCCGCCCCAGCGGGTTGTCGGCACGCGGCGCACTCAGGTCATGCATCTGAGCACTGACACTGCGGGCGACGCGGGCCAGGTAAATCATCCGCCAGGCTGCCAGCAGCAGGCCGAATATCCCCAACGCAACAATCACCCAGCCCACCAGGCCACCTTGCTGCAGGCGATCCCAGAAGCCTGGCTCACGCTGCAACTGTGCCAGCAAGGTGCCACGGCTTGGGTCTATTGGCAGGCTGGCTACCGTTGCATCGCTATCCAGATAATCCGCAACCTGGCCCAAACCAGACGGCTGACGCGGCGGCGCCAGCAGCTCGCCGGCATCGGCGTCATAACGCAGGAAGGCATCGGCGCCGTAAGCGGAGAACGCGCCGACCCGCAGCACATCCTGCGGATTACGCGTGCCGTCGGCAGCCACTACCGGCAGTTGCAGTTGCTCAACCCGGCCGCTGGCAGTCAGGTCTTCGAGCAGCAGCATCCAGTAGCCATCGAGGTCGGCTGCCGAGGGCAGCGTACGGCTTTCGGCCAGCGCCTTGAGACGCGCCAGGCGCTCGGGGTACTGAGCATTGAGCAGGCTGTCCTGCCATTGGCCGGCGACATCACCAGCGCTCTGACGGACCACGCCAAACAACTCGCCAAGGTGACCGGCGCGCTGGCTGAGGAGCTTTTCCTGTTCGGCCAGCAGGCTTTCCTGACGGTCGAATTCGGCCTTCAACTGTTCGGCCTCAGCCTTTTGCGTGGCCAGGACACTGCGTGCGCTAGCCAGCAGTTGGGCACGCTCGCCACGCTCGGCAATAAAGGCCTGCTCGCGGCTTTGCATGGCGCTGACTTCCGCTGCGCGCTCGCTGCGAATACGTTGCAGCAGTTGGTCCGGGCTCAGCGGTTCGGCAGCGCCAGCCAGGGCGGGCAGCAGGGCCAGGGTAAAAGCGAGAACGCGACGATTCATGGCTTGGCCTCCAGCGCCAGGGTCTTCACGGGCAGGTCAAGCACGGCCGGGGCCTGCTCCTGGCGGGCAATCGCAATCGCTTGGCGCAACGGGCGGCGAGCGCTGCCGTCGAGGATCTGCCAGCTGCGAGTTTGCGGGTTCCACCAGCCACTTTCATGGCCATCGAGGGTCTGGAAATACAGCATCACGCGGCCCAGACGGAGGAATTCGACGCTGCGCGACGTGCCTTCACTCGGCAGCTCACCGCGCCAGGCTTCCAGGGTGCGGCCGTAGTCGCTCTCCACTTGATAAGCCTCGAGGATGCGTCGGTATTTTTCGGCCAGGCTGACATCCGCACGCGGAAGCAAGTCCTGCAGCTGGGCCAGGCGATCACTGCGCTCATCCGGCAGGAACGGCAGATCGGCGGCGATAAATTCACCCAGCACCTCGACCATGCGGCGCATCTGTGGCGTTACCGCCTCCTGGGTGCGCTCGATGCCATCCAGCTGCTGCTGATAGCCGGTCAGCTCCTTGCGCTGCGCCGCCACCAGTTCGCGTAATTGAGCGTTATAACCTTGCAAAGCTTCGGCCTGCTGCAAGGCATTGCGGTACTCGGTGAGCATCTCCCGGCTGGCGTCATCGAGTTGCTCGACGCGCGCCTGCGAGGCCTTAGCATCGGCAGCCAGTTGCTGACTTTCATCCAGCGCGGCATCCAGAGGGGTCGCCGCGAGCGGCGCACTGGCCAGAACCAGAGCGACTGCCAGCAGGCGCTTCGGCAGAGGGATCATGGGGCATTCCTTGAACTGAGAGACGTCAAAAAGAGAACTATTATCAACTGCATTCAACCTTCCAGGCAACCCGCCCGCAGAGTTATTCACCTATGCGGGCGAAAAAAGAAACAATATAACATATTGATCTGTGAGCAATGTCAGCGCAGAACCGACGAATCTTAGATAGCTAGCTACTTTATTGAGCTGGATCAACAGTCGTTTTTCCCGCGCCCCTAACATCGTACTCAGCCAATACGAACCGATGCTTTATGGGAGCACACCATGCGTACCTCACTGTTTACCGCCTCACTGCTGGCCCTGGCCATTGCCGCCCCACTGGCGCACGCGCACCAGGCTGGCGACATCATCGTGCGCGCCGGTGCAATCACCGTTGACCCACAGGAAAGCAGCAGCGACATCTGGGTTGGCGCGCTCGGCACCGACGTGGCCGGCACCAAGGCGACCCTGGACAGCGACACCCAGCTGGGCCTGAACTTCGCTTATATGCTGACCAACAACATCGGCATCGAGCTGCTGGCGGCCACCCCGTTCAGCCATAACGTCGGCGTAAAAGGCATGCCCGGCGGCTTTGCTGGCCTGAACGGCAAACTCGGCGAACTCAAGCACCTGCCGCCGACCCTGAGCGTGGTTTATTACCCGCTGGATGCCAGCTCGGCCTTCCAGCCCTATGTCGGCGCAGGCATTAACTACACCTGGTTCTTCGACACCAAGCTGAGCAGCGATGCGGAAGACAAAGGCTTTAGCGGCCTAGACATGAAGGACTCCTGGGGCCTGGCGGCGCAGGTAGGCATGGACTACATGCTGACTGACAACATCATGCTCAACGCCCAGGTGCGTTATATCGACATTGAAACCACCGGCACTACCCACATCCTTGGCGACAAGGTCAAAGTCGATGTGGACGTAGATCCGTTCGTTTATATGGTCGGCCTGGGTTACAAGTTCTAAGAACCCAGCAATAAAAAAACCGGCCTAAATGGCCGGTTTTTTGTCGTCTAGAGAAAACTCAAGACTGCGCCAGCAAGCGCCGCAAGCCTTCGCGCATCGGCGTCGCAACGGGCAATTGATAATGCGCCTGCAAGCGCTGGTTATCCGCCCGCGAATGACGAATATCGCCAGCACGCGCAGCCTGGTAATTGACCGCAGGCAAACCGCCGCACAGCTCACCAATCTGCGCCAGTAACTGATTCAGACTGACCGCCTGACTCCAGCCCACATTCACCGCACCGTCCACCACCTGCGGCGCAGTCAGCGCCTGGGTCAGCAGTGCCAGCAAGTCCTCGATATAGAAGAAGTCGCGGGTCTGCTCGCCATCACCGAACACGCTGATTGGCAGCCCCTGCTGGACGCGCTGGGTAAAGATGCTGATCACCCCGGAGTACGGCGAGGACGGATCCTGCCGCGGACCGAAGATATTGAAGAAGCGAAAGATCGCCGGCTCCAGACCATGCTGGCGGCGATAGAAATCCAGGTAGTGCTCGCTGGCCAGCTTGTCCGCCGCATAGGGCGTCAACGGCGCCTTGGGCGTGGCCTCATCAATCGCCAGACCTTCGCCATTGTTGCCATACACCGCCGCACTGGAGGCAAACAGCACGCGTTTGACGCCATGCAGGCGCATGGCCTCGCAGACACTCAGGGTGCCGACGAAGTTGCTCTGATGGGTAGCCACTGGATCATCCACCGAGGCCTGCACCGAGGCCACTGCAGCCAGGTGCGCCACAGCCGCGCAACCAGCAACCGCCTGCGCCACCACCGCCGCATCAGCGACATCGCCCTGAATAAACTGCACCTGCGGATTATTCAGCGGCAGATTGGCCAGCTTGCCCATCGACAGGTTGTCCAGCACCCGCACGGGGTAACCCTGCGCCAGCAGCGCATCGACCAGGTGTGAGCCGATAAAGCCGGCACCGCCGGTAACCAGAACAGGGCGTGAATCAGACATGGCGGTAATAACGATCCAATAGGCTCGGCAAGCCCGAGCGCCAGGCACGCGGCTTGATGCCGAAGGTGTGCAGAATTTTCTTGCAGGACAGCACCGCATGCTGCGGCTCTTCGGCAGCATCCGGACGCGCGCTGTGCGCCTGCGGATTCACCTCATCGACCAGATTGCTGCGGAAGTTGCGCGCTTCGCTCAACACCGCCTGCCCCAGCGCCAGCGAGGTGGTCGCCTCATGCCCGCCGTAGTGGTAAGTGCCCCACAGTGGCGTCTGGCAATCCAGCTGCTTGAGCACGGCGAGAATCACCCGCGCGGCATCATCGACCGGGGTCGGATTACCGCGCCGATCATCGGCCAGCAGCAACGGCTCATCATGCGCAGCGCGAGTCAGAAAGCGGCCGAGCAAACCATTGGCGCTGTCATCCAGCAACCAGCCGAAACGCAGCAGCACGTGGCGTGGGCAGATCGCCCGCACGCGCTGCTCGAAGCGCCACAGTGCCTGACCGCGCACGCCCAGCGGCACCGGCTCTTCCTTCTCGCTGTAGGCAGTAGCCCGCGAACCATCGAATACGCGGTAGCTGGAGGGTTGCAGCAGGCGGATCTGATGGTGCTGACAGAGCTCGGCAAGACGCTCAACGGAACGCTCTTGGGCAGCAAAATGCGCCTCGCTCACCATTTCGGCCTGAAACCAGTCGAAGTAGTAGGCAAGGTTGATCAGGGCATCGGGACGGGTGTCATCAAGCAACTGGGTCAGGCTGGCAGGATCCCAGCCCGACTCCGGCGGTTTCGGCGCGAGAAAGCCAATATCTTCCTCGGCGCCGAGGCGGATCAGGGCCTGCCCCAGCGCATTACCGCCACCCAGCAGCATCAGCCGCATACGCATGATCGAGCGCTAACTCAGCTGATCAGAAAGGAATATCGTCATCGAAGCTGTCGAAATCCGCCGCTGGCTGAGGCGCTTGTTGCGGAGCCGGGCGTGGTGCCGACTGCTGTGGCTCGCGCTGCGGCGCAGGGCGCTGCTGGCGTGGAGCGGAGTCGCCGCCACCGGCGTTGTCCGGACGGCCGCCAAGCAGCTGCATGGTGCCCTGCATGTCGACGATGATTTCGGTGGTGTAGCGCTTAACGCCGTCTTTTTCCCACTCGCGGGTCTGTAGCTTGCCCTCGATATACACCTGCGAACCTTTGCGCAGGTATTCGCCGGCAATCTCGGCGACCTTGCCGAACAGCGACACACGGTGCCACTCGGTTTTCTCGACCTTCTGACCGGTCTGCTTGTCAGTCCACTGCTCGCTGGTCGCCAGGCTCAGGTTGGTGACCGCGTTGCCGCTCGGCAGGTAGCGTGTTTCCGGGTCCTGTCCGCAGGTACCGACCAGAATGACTTTGTTAACCCCACGGGCCATAACGTTCTCCTAGGCTTTCAGCACGCCACCGGCACCGGCTCTATGAGGCGCTCGAGGGACGTGCGGTCCAATTGTTGGGTATCCACTTTGATATAGATGGCCGCTTCGTCGCGCACCACTACGGCATCCGCCACTCCGGGCACAGCCTGTAAACGCTCGGCCAACCCCACCTCTTGCAAGGCCGCAGCTGAAAGCGGCAGACGCAGGCTGGTGACATACGGCGGTTCGCGCATAGTAACAGCAAAGGCCAGCCAAAAAAGAGCCAGCACCGCGCAGCCGGCAAACACTCCCGACAGGCTGTAGTGCTGATAGAGCCAGCCACCGAGAATGCCGCCGATGGCCGCGCCGAGGAACTGGCTGGTGGAATACACGCCCATCGCTGTGCCTTTGCCGCCAGCCGGCGCGACCTTGCTGATCAGCGACGGCAACGAGGCTTCCAGCAGGTTGAATGCGGTGAAGAACACCACTGTGCCAAGCACCAGCGCGCGCAGGCTGGTGCCGAACCACCAGAAGAACAGCTCACACAGCAGCAGCACGCTGACCGCGCCGAGCAGCACATGCTTCATCCGGCGTTTTTTCTCGCCGTAAATAATGAACGGCACCATGCCGAAGAAGCCCACCAGCAGCGCGGTGAGATAGACCCACCAGTGCTCCTCCTTGGCCAGGCCACCCTGCTCCACCAGCGCCAACGGCAAGGCGATAAAGCTGGCCATCAGAATCGCGTGCAGCACCAGAATGCCGAAATCCAGACGCAGTAGATCCGCATGCTTGAGCGTCGGCAGCAACGCCTGCTTGTTCACCCCGGACTCGCGATGCTGCAACGGCCCGGCAGAACTCGGCACCAGACCAGCGACGATAACGATGCCGAGCAGCGCCATGGCAGCGGTGGCGAGAAACAGACCGGATAGGCCAAAGGCACGGGTCAATAACGGGCCGACCACCATCGCCACGGCAAACGACAGACCGATGCTCATGCCGATCATCGCCATGGCCTTGGTTCGGTGCTGCTCGCGGGTCAGATCGGAGAGCAGCGCCATCACCGCCGCAGAAATCGCTCCGGCACCTTGCAGAATGCGCCCGGCAATCACCCCATAGATGGAGTCGGCATTGGCCGCTAACAGGCTGCCGGCGGCGAAAATCAACAGGCCGACATAGATCACCGGCCGTCGGCCGATGCGGTCACTGAGCATGCCAAATGGAATTTGCAGAAACGCCTGGGTCAAACCGTAGGCGCCTATCGCCAGGCCGATCAGTGCCGGCGTGCTGCCCTGCAACTCCATGCCATAGGTCGCCAGCACCGGGAGCACCATAAACATGCCGAGCATACGGAACGCGAACACCAGCGCCAGGCCACCGGCCGCGCGGGTTTCACTGCCGCTCATGCGCTCGTTGTGCGGATCGTGCATGGAAAACGCTCTGTGAAAATAGGCGGCGATTCTAGCAGCACCCATGCTTACGGCACAGCAGTGACGCTTTGCCGCGCCCGCCTCCCGAGCCGTATACTCGGTGGTTTTCCGCCCGCCATGCGAGGCCGTTGTTTGTGGACAAGATTCTGATCCGGGGTGCACGCACCCATAACCTGAAAAACATCGACCTGACCCTGCCACGCGACAAGCTGATCGTGATCACCGGCCTGTCCGGTTCCGGCAAGTCGTCCCTGGCCTTCGATACCCTCTACGCCGAGGGCCAGCGCCGCTATGTCGAGTCGCTGTCGGCCTACGCCCGGCAGTTTCTGTCGATGATGGAAAAGCCCGATGTCGACACCATCGAAGGCCTCTCGCCGGCGATCTCCATCGAGCAGAAATCCACCTCGCACAACCCGCGCTCCACCGTCGGCACCATCACCGAAATCTACGACTACCTGCGCCTGCTCTACGCCCGCGCCGGTATTCCGCGCTGCCCGGACCACGACCTGCCACTGGAAGCGCAGACAGTCAGCCAGATGGTCGATCAGGTACTGGCATTGCCCGAAGGCAGCAAGCTGATGCTGCTGGCCCCGGTTATTCGTGAACGCAAAGGCGAACACCTGGCGATCTTCGACGAACTGCGCGCCCAGGGCTTCGTCCGAGTGCGGGTCAACGGCAAGATTTACGAGCTGGACGAGCTGCCCAAGCTCGACAAGCAGAAGAAGCACAGCATTGATGCGGTGGTCGACCGCTTCAAGGCGCGCGGCGATCTGCAGCAGCGCCTGGCCGAATCTTTCGAGACCGCGCTGAAGCTGGCTGACGGCCTGGCCCTGATCGCGCCAATGGAAGGAGAGGAAGGCGAAGAAATCATTTTCTCCGCGCGCTTCGCCTGCCCGGTGTGCGGCCATTCGATCAGCGAGCTGGAACCCAAGCTGTTCTCCTTCAACAACCCGGCCGGCGCCTGCCCGACTTGCGACGGACTGGGCGTTAAGCAATTCTTCGACACCAAGCGCCTGGTCAATGGCGAGCTGACCCTGGCCGAGGGGGCGATCCGCGGCTGGGACCGGCGCAACGTCTATTACTTCCAAATGCTTGGCTCTTTGGCCGCGCATTACGGTTTCAGCTTGGAAGTGCCGTTCGACGAGCTCAGCGCCGAACACCAGAAGTGCATCCTTTTTGGCAGCGGCACGCAGAACGTCGACTTCAAGTACCTCAACGACCGTGGCGACATCGTCAAGCGCTCGCACCCTTTCGAAGGCATCGTGCCGAACCTGGAGCGGCGTTACCGCGAAACCGAATCCACCAGCGTGCGCGAGGAGCTGGCCAAGTTTCTCAGCACCCAGGCCTGCCAGGATTGCCGCGGCACCCGCCTGCGCCGTGAAGCGCGCCACGTGTGGGTCGGCGAGAAAACCCTGCCCGCGGTTAGCGGCATGCCGATTGGCGACGCCACCGAGTATTTCGGCAGCCTGGCGCTCCCTGGCCGGCGCGGCGAAATCGCCGAGAAGATCCTCAAGGAAATCCGCGAGCGCCTGCAGTTTCTGGTCAATGTCGGCCTCGACTACCTGACCCTCGACCGCAGCGCCGACACTCTGTCTGGCGGGGAAGCGCAACGTATTCGCCTGGCCAGCCAGATCGGCGCCGGGCTGGTCGGGGTGATGTATATCCTCGACGAGCCGAGCATCGGCCTGCATCAGCGTGACAACGAGCGCCTGCTCGGCACCCTGCGCCACCTGCGCGATATCGGTAACACGGTGATCGTGGTCGAGCACGACGAAGACGCCATTCGCATGGCCGACTACGTGGTGGATATCGGCCCGGGTGCCGGTGTGCACGGCGGGCAGATCGTCGCCCAGGGTACCGCTGCCGAAGTCATGGCTCACCCGGACTCGCTGACCGGCAAATACCTCTCCGGGCGCGTGAAGATCAAAGTGCCGGCCAAGCGCACGCCACGAGACAAGAAGCTCTCGCTGAAGATCAAAGGCGCGCGCGGCAACAACCTGCGCAATGTCGACCTGGAAATCCCGATCGGCCTGCTCACCTGCGTGACCGGCGTGTCCGGCTCGGGCAAATCGACGCTGATCAACAACACTCTGTTTCCGCTCAGCGCCACCGCGCTGAATGGCGCGACCACCCTGGAGGCCGCCGCCCACGACAGCATCGACGGCCTGCAACATCTGGACAAGGTGGTCGACATCGACCAGAGCCCGATCGGCCGCACGCCGCGCTCCAACCCGGCGACCTACACCGGGCTGTTCACCCCGATCCGCGAGCTGTTCGCCGGCGTGCCGGAGTCGCGCTCGCGCGGTTACGGCCCGGGGCGCTTCAGTTTCAATGTCAAAGGTGGGCGCTGCGAAGCCTGCCAGGGCGATGGCCTGATCAAGGTGGAAATGCACTTTCTGCCTGACATCTACGTGCCCTGCGACGTGTGCAAGAGCAAACGCTACAACCGCGAAACCCTGGAAGTGAAGTACAAGGGCAAGAGCATCACCGAAGTGCTCGACATGACCATCGAGGAAGCGCGGGTGTTCTTCGATGCCGTGCCAGCCCTGGCACGCAAGCTGCAGACGCTGATGGATGTCGGCCTGTCCTATATCAAGCTGGGGCAGAGCGCGACGACGCTGTCCGGCGGCGAGGCGCAGCGAGTCAAGCTGAGCCGCGAGCTGAGCAAGCGCGACACCGGCAAAACACTGTATATCCTCGATGAGCCAACCACCGGCCTGCACTTCGCCGATATCCAGCAACTGCTCGACGTATTGCATCGCCTGCGCGACCACGGCAACACCGTGGTGGTGATTGAGCACAACCTGGACGTGATCAAGACTGCTGACTGGCTGGTGGATCTCGGCCCGGAAGGTGGCTCCAAAGGTGGCCAGATCATCGCCGTCGGCACGCCCGAAGAAGTCGCCGAAATGCCGCAGTCGCACACCGGCTACTTCCTCAAACCGCTGCTGGAACGTGATCGCGACTAAGCCCGCGACCAAGAAAAAGCCCCGCACATGCGGGGCTTTTTCTTGGCTACAGAATCTTACATCTGCGTCTGCAGGTAGTTCTGCAAACCAATCCGGTCGATCAAACCCAGCTGAACTTCCAGCCAATAGGCGTGATCCTCTTCAGTGTCCTTGAGTTGCACCAGCAGAATGTCGCGGGTCTGGTAGTCCTGATGCTGCTCGCACAAGGCAATGCCTTTGCTCAAGGCCGCGCGCACGTGATATTCCAGCGCCAGGTCGAGTTTGAGCATCTCCGGTACCGTCTGGCCAAAGCGGAAGCTGTCGGGAACCATATCCGGCGCACCTTCGAGAAACAGAATGCGCTTGAGGATGGCATCGGCGTGCTGAGTCTCCTCTTCCATTTCATGGTTGATCCGCTCGTACAGCTTGCTGAAACCCCAATCCTCATACAGACGCGAATGCACGAAGTACTGATCACGGGCCGCCAGCTCGCCCTTGAGCAACACCTTCAGGTAATCGATAACTTCTATATGGCCTTTCATGGGTATTTCCTTAGCAAGCGACAAACAAGGATCAATGCTGGCCGCATGCGGCCTATGGGTCAAGCGCGATGCATACGCCGATAGCGTGAGAGCAAAGCACGCTAGATCGTAGCCATAAAAAAACCGGGCCAAGGCCCGGTTTCTTATACAACCTACGACTTACTCAGCGTCTACAGCTGCACCAGCGACCGGACGGTCAACCAGCTCAACATAAGCCATTGGAGCATTGTCGCCAGTGCGGAAACCGCACTTGAGAATACGCAGGTAACCGCCCTGACGGGTGGCGTAGCGCTTGCCCAGGTCGTTGAACAGCTTGCCGACGATGGCTTTCGAACGAGTACGGTCGAAGGCCAGACGACGGTTAGCAACGCTGTCTTCTTTAGCCAGAGTAATCAGCGGCTCAGCAACGCGACGCAGCTCTTTGGCTTTCGGCAGAGTAGTTTTGATCAGCTCATGCTCGAACAGCGATACCGCCATGTTCTGGAACATGGCCTTGCGGTGTGCGCTGGTGCGGCTGAGGTGACGGCCACTTTTACGATGACGCATGGTTCAATTCCTTACCAAACTCACGTTCGGTGATGATGACGATCAGGCAGTCGCCTTATCGTCTTTCTTCAGACTTGCCGGCGGCCAGTTGTCGAGGCGCATACCGAGGGACAGACCGCGAGAAGCCAGAACATCCTTGATTTCGGTCAGGGATTTCTTGCCCAGGTTCGGCGTTTTCAACAGTTCTACTTCGGTGCGCTGAATCAGATCGCCGATGTAGTAAATGTTCTCTGCCTTGAGGCAGTTAGCCGAACGTACAGTCAGTTCCAGGTCATCAACCGGACGGAGGAGGATCGGATCGATCTCATCTTCCTGCTCGATAACAACAGGCTCACTGTCACCTTTGAGGTCGACGAACGCAGCCAACTGCTGTTGCAGAATGGTTGCAGCGCGGCGAATAGCCTCTTCAGGATCCAGAGTACCGTTGGTCTCCAGGTCAATAACCAGCTTGTCCAGGTTAGTACGCTGCTCAACACGAGCGTTTTCCACCACGTACGACACACGGCGTACCGGGCTGAACGAAGCATCCAGCTGCAAGCGACCAATGCTGCGGCTTTCGTCTTCATCGCTCTGACGAGCGTCAGCCGGCTCATAGCCGCGACCACGAGCTATGGTGAGCTTCATGTTCAGCGCGCCAGTGGAAGCCAGGTTGGCGATTACGTGGTCGCCATTGACGATTTCGACATCGTGATCCAGCTGAATATCGGCAGCGGTAACTACGCCCGAGCCCTTCTTCGCCAGAGTCAACGTCACTTCGTCACGACCGTGCAGTTTGACAGCCAGACCTTTCAGGTTGAGCAGGATTTCAATGACGTCTTCCTGAACACCTTCGATGGCGCTGTACTCATGGAGTACACCGTCAATCTCGGCCTCGACTACTGCACAGCCAGGCATGGAGGACAACAGGATGCGACGCAGCGCGTTGCCCAGGGTATGGCCAAAGCCACGCTCGAGAGGCTCGAGAGTGATCTTGGCGCGGGTCGAACTGACCACCTGCACATCAATGTGACGGGGGGTCAGGAACTCATTTACCGAAATCTGCATGGATGCACCTATTTTCTAGCCCTTACTTGGAGTAGAGCTCGACAATCAGGCTTTCGTTGATGTCAGCGGAGAGATCACTGCGCGCCGGGACGTTTTTGAACACGCCAGACTTCTTCTCAGTGTCTACTTCTACCCATTCAACGCGGCCACGCTGGGCACACAGCTCAAGAGCTTGAACAATGCGCAGCTGATTCTTCGATTTCTCGCGGACTGCAACAACGTCACCAGCTTTAACCTGGTAGGACGGTACGTTGACAGTTTTACCGTTTACGCTGATCGACTTGTGCGATACCAGCTGACGGGATTCAGCGCGGGTAGCGCCGTAGCCCATGCGGTAAACCACGTTATCCAGACGGCATTCGAGCAGTTGCAGCAGGTTCTCACCAGTAGCGCCTTTCTTGCCGGCAGCTTCTTTGTAATAACCGCTGAATTGACGCTCAAGCACACCGTAGATACGACGAACTTTTTGCTTCTCACGCAGCTGGGTGCCGTAGTCGGACTGACGGCCACGGCGCTGACCGTGAATACCTGGGGCTGCTTCGATGTTGCACTTCGATTCCAGAGCGCGTACACCGCTTTTCAGGAAAAGATCTGTGCCTTCACGACGAGACAGTTTGCATTTGGGACCAATGTAACGAGCCATTTCTCACTGTCTCCTGATTACACGCGACGCTTCTTCGAAGGACGGCACCCGTTATGCGGGATTGGCGTCACATCGGTGATGCTGGCGATCTTATAGCCACAGCCGTTCAATGCACGGACAGCGGACTCACGACCCGGACCGGGACCCTTGACGTTAACGTCGAGGTTCTTCAGACCGTATTCCAGCGCAGCTTGACCAGCACGTTCTGCAGCCACCTGGGCGGCGAACGGGGTGCTTTTACGCGAGCCGCGGAAACCCGAACCACCAGAGGTAGCCCAGGACAGAGCATTGCCCTGACGGTCAGTAATGGTCACGATTGTGTTGTTGAAAGAAGCGTGGATGTGGGCGATGCCATCAACCACCGTCTTTTTGACTTTCTTACGAGTACGAGCAGCAGGTTTTGCCATGACTAGATTCCTGTCGATGCGCGAATGCGATTACTTGCGGATCGGCTTACGCGGGCCCTTACGGGTACGCGCGTTGGTCTTGGTACGCTGACCGCGAACCGGCAGACCACGACGATGACGCAGGCCGCGGTAGCAACCCAGGTCCATCAAGCGCTTGATTTTCATGTTCACTTCACGACGCAGGTCGCCTTCGGTATTCACCTTGGCTACTTCGCCACGCAGCTGCTCGATCTGCTCGTCAGAGAGATCTTTGATCTTTGCAGCCGGATTAACGCCGGCGGCAGCACAGACTTTCTGTGCAGTAGTGCGACCAACACCATAGATGTAGGTCAACGAGATAACAGTGTGCTTGTTATCCGGAATGTTAACGCCTGCAATACGGGCCATTCAGTGGAACTCCAATTGACAGCTACCTACGCCCCGGAAGCCAAGAAATAGGGCGCGAGATATTAACGCTGTAGAAACAAATAATCAACCCGGCAGCGCACTAGCTGCCGGGCTTGTAACTTCACTCACACTCAGCCTTGGCGCTGTTTGTGACGCGGTTCCGAGCTGCAAATCACGCGAACAACACCTTCGCGACGGATAATCTTGCAGTTACGGCACAGCTTTTTCACCGATGCACGAACTTTCATCACCAACTCCTCGAACCTTATGGACTTCAGCGCAGCATGCCGCTGCCGTAGCCCTTCAGGTTGGCTTTCTTCATCAGGGATTCGTACTGGTGCGAAACGAGGTGCGATTGTACTTGCGACATAAAGTCCATCACAACCACTACCACGATCAGCAACGAGGTCCCGCCAAGATAGAACGGTACGTTGGCAGCCACCACCAGGAACTGGGGCAACAAGCATACGGCCGTCATGTACAGAGCACCGAACATGGTCAAGCGAGTCAACACGCCATCGATATAGCGCGCCGATTGCTCACCGGGACGGATACCCGGAATAAAGGCACCGGACTTCTTCAGGTTCTCCGCTACGTCTTTCGGGTTGAACATCAACGCTGTATAGAAGAAGCAGAAGAAAACGATCCCTGCACTAAACAGCAAAATGTTCAACGGCTGACCAGGAGCGATAGCCTGTGAAATATCCTGCAGCCAGCCCATACCTTCAGACTGACCAAACCAGGCACCCAGCGAAGCCGGGAATAACAGAAGGCTGCTGGCGAAAATAGCCGGGATAACCCCCGCCATGTTCACCTTCAACGGCAAGTGGCTAGTCTGCGCAGCGAAGACCTTACGACCCTGCTGACGCTTGGCGTAGTGCACCGCAATGCGACGCTGACCACGCTCAATGAACACCACGAAACCGATAATCGCTACTGCCAGCAAACCGATGGCGATCAGGGCGAAGATATTGATATCACCCTGGCGAGCAGACTCGAAAGACTGCCCAATCGCCGACGGCAGACCGGCCACGATGCCTGCAAAGATCAGCATCGAAATACCGTTGCCAACACCACGCTCGGTGATTTGCTCGCCTAGCCACATCATAAACATCGCACCCGCCACAAACGTGGTGACTGCAACGAAGTGGAAGCCGAAATCGACCGTAAACGCTACGCCCTGACTGGCCAGGCCGACGGACATGCCGACTGCTTGGACAATTGCCAGGACTAGGGTGCCGTAGCGGGTGTACTGGCTAATCTTGCGACGGCCAGCTTCACCTTCCTTCTTCAACTGTTCCAGCTGCGGGCTGACAGCGGTCATGAGCTGCATGATGATCGACGCCGAAATGTACGGCATGATCCCCAGTGCAAAAATGCTCATGCGCTCCAGCGCGCCGCCGGAAAACATGTTGAACAAGCTAAGAATGGTCCCCTCATTCTGTCGAAACAGGTCCGCCAGCCGGTCCGGGTTGATACCTGGAACTGGGATGTGTGCACCTATCCGATAGACGATGATCGCCATGAACAGAAAGCGCAAACGAGCCCAGAGTTCGGACAACCCGCCATTGCTGAGCGCTGAGAGAGCACCTTGCTTAGCCATTTATTCCTCGAACTTACCGCCAGCTGCTTCGATAGCCGCACGCGCACCTTTGGTGACGGCGATACCTTTAAGGGTGACTGCCTGAGTAACTTCACCGCTCAGCATGACTTTCACACGCTGTACGTTTTGGTTGATCAGGTTGGCATCCTTCAGCGACTGCAGAGTAACAATGCCGCCTTCGATTTTATTCAGCTCGGAAGTACGCACTTGTGCGCGATCCATAGCCTTCAAAGAAACGAAACCGAACTTAGGCAGACGGCGGTGCAGAGGCTGCTGGCCGCCTTCGAAACCCGGAGCAATGGTGCCACCAGAGCGGGAGGTTTGACCTTTGTGGCCGCGGCCACCAGTCTTACCCAAACCGCTACCGATACCACGGCCCGGACGGTGCTTCTCGCGACGGGAACCCGGCGCAGGACTCAAATCGTTCAGGTACATGTATTAACCCTCGACTCGCAGCATGTAGTAAGCCTTGTTGATCATCCCGCGATTCTCGGGAGTATCCAGTACTTCTACGGTGTGACCGATGCGACGCAGACCCAGACCCTTAACGCAGAGTTTATGGTTGGGGATACGGCCGGTCATGCTTTTGATCAGCGTGACTTTTACGGTATTAGCCATGATTAGAGAATCTCCTCGACGCTCTTGCCACGCTTGGCCGCAACAGAACCTGGCGACTGCATAGCTTTCAAACCTTTGAAAGTGGCGTAAACCACGTTCACTGGGTTAGTCGAGCCGTAGCATTTAGCCAGAACGTTCTGCACGCCAGCTACTTCCAGAACGGCACGCATTGCGCCGCCGGCGATGATGCCGGTACCTTCAGAAGCAGGCTGCATGTACACCTTCGAAGCGCCATGGGCGGACTTCATTGCGTACTGCAGGGTGGTACCGTTCAGGTCTACCTGGATCATATTGCGACGAGCAGCTTCCATCGCTTTCTGGATAGCAGCAGGCACTTCACGGGATTTGCCACGGCCGAAACCGACGCGACCCTTACCATCACCAACCACGGTCAACGCGGTGAAAGTGAAGATACGGCCACCCTTAACGGTCTTGGCAACGCGGTTAACCTGTACCAGCTTCTCGATATAGCCTTCGTCGCGCTTTTGGTCGTTATTTGCCATAACTTAGAACTCCAGCCCGCCTTCACGAGCAGCATCAGCCAGCGCCTTGACGCGGCCGTGGTACTTGAAGCCAGAACGGTCGAATGCAACCTGAGTTACACCAGCGGCTTTCGCACGCTCGGCAACCAGTTCGCCAACTTTCTTGGCCGCGTCGACGTTGCCAGTGGCGCCGTCACGCAGTGCTTTGTCCAAGGTAGAGGCGCTGGCCAGAACCTTGCTGCCGTCGGCCGAAATGACCTGGGCATAGATGTGCTGCGAAGAGCGATACACGCAGAGACGCACGGCTTCGAGCTCGTGCATTTTCAGGCGTGCTTTGCGAGCGCGACGCAGTCGAGTAACTTTTTTGTCGGTCATTTGCTATGCCCTACTTCTTCTTGGCTTCTTTACGGCGGACGACTTCGTCAGCGTAACGAACACCTTTGCCCTTATAAGGTTCAGGACGACGGAAGTCACGAATCTCCGCAGCGACCTGACCAACCAGTTGTTTGTCGACACCCTTGATCAGGATCTCGGTCTGGTTCGGGGTTTCAGCAACTACACCGTCCGGCAACTCATAGTCGATCGGATGGGAGAAGCCGAGAGCGAGGTTCAGCACCTGACCTTTGGCTTGCGCTTTGTAACCAACACCAACCAGCTGCAGCTTACGCTCGAAGCCAGTGCTAACACCGATCACCATATTGTTGACCAGGGCGCGAGTGGTACCGGCCATTGCACGAGTCTGCTGATCGCCATTGCGAGCAGCGAAACGCAGCTCACCAGCTTCTTGCAGAACTTCAACGGACGAGTGAACGTTCAGTTCGAGAGTGCCCTTGGCACCCTTTACCGAAAGCTGTTGGCCGGCGAGTTTGATCTCAACACCAGCGGGCAGCTTTACGGGGTTCTTAGCAACGCGAGACATGCTTATCCCCCCTTAGAACACTGTGCAAAGCACTTCGCCGCCGACACCGGCAGCGCGCGCAGCGCGGTCCGTCATCACACCCTTGTTGGTGGAGACGATGGATACACCGAGACCGCCACGAACTTTCGGCAGATCATCGACGGATTTGTATTGGCGAAGGCCTGGACGGCTCACGCGCTTAACTTCTTCGATAACCGGACGGCCTTCGAAGTATTTCAGCTCGATGGACAGCTGCGGCTTAACTTCACCGCTGATCTGATAACCCGCAATATAACCTTCGTCTTTCAAAACTTTGGCTACAGCCACCTTCAACGTGGAAGACGGCATGCTTACGACGGACTTTTCAGCCATCTGGGCATTACGGATACGAGTTAGCATGTCCGCTAACGGGTCCTGCATACTCATGGGCTAGACGCTCCTGATACAAAAAGAATTAGCCTTGCGGCTACAGTCGCTGAGAATTCTGAGAAAAATTGAACCCAGGCTCAGGCGAGCCGAGCATTCTAGAGACTGATCAAAAATGAATCAAGCCCCAAAGGGGCCTGATTCACAGATAAGACAAAGCCGGCACTAGGCCGGCTTTGTTTTTTACCAGCTGGCTTTAACCAGACCTGGTACATCACCACGCATTGCAGCTTCACGCAGCTTGATACGGGACAGACCGAACTTGCGATAAACGCCGTGCGGACGACCGGTAATGCGGCAGCGATTACGCAGGCGCGAAGCGCTGGCGTCACGCGGCTGCTTCTGCAGTGCAACTTGAGCTTCCCAACGCGCTTCTGGACTGGCGTTCAGATCGGCGATGGTAGCTTTCAGCTCGGCACGCTTCTTAGCGTACTTGGCTACCGTTTGCTGACGCTTCAGCTCGCGGTTTTTCATGCTGGTTTTGGCCATGATCCAACTCCAATCAGTTGCGGAACGGGAATTTGAAAGCACGCAGCAAGGCGCGACCTTCATCATCCGTACGGGCAGTGGTGGTCAGGGTAATGTCCAGACCACGCAGAGCATCGATCTTGTCGTAGTCGATTTCCGGGAAGATGATCTGCTCTTTAACGCCCATGCTGTAGTTGCCACGACCATCGAAGGACTTGGCATTCAGGCCGCGGAAGTCACGCACGCGCGGCAGGGAGATGGACAGCAGACGATCCAGGAACTCGTACATACGCTCACGGCGCAGAGTTACTTTAACGCCGATCGGCCAGCCCTCACGAACCTTGAAGCCTGCAATCGACTTACGAGCATGAGTCACAACGACTTTCTGACCGGTAATCTTTTCCAGGTCGGCAACAGCGTGCTCGATGATTTTCTTGTCACCGATTGCTTCGCCCAGGCCCATGTTAAGGGTGATCTTGGTGATACGCGGAACTTCCATCACGTTGGCAAGCTTAAGTTCTTCCTTAAGCTTGGGAGCGATTTCTTTCCGATAAATCTCTTTTAGTCGTGCCATGGTCTTCTACCTAGCAGTGTTCAAGCATCAACCGCTTTTTGGGTCGACTTGAAGACACGAATTTTTTTACCTTCTTCTACTTTGAAACCAACGCGATCAGCCTTGTTGGTTTCGCCATTGAAGATGGCCACGTTAGAAGCGTGCATTGGCGCTTCTTTCTCGACGATACCGCCCTGAACGCCCGACATCGGGTTCGGCTTGGTATGGCGCTTCACCAGGTTGATCCCACCAACGACCAAACGGTCGTCAGCGAGAACCTTGAGCACCTTGCCACGCTTACCTTTGTCTTTACCGGCGATCACGATGATCTCGTCGTCACGACGAATCTTTTGCATGTCGGATCTCCTTAGAGCACTTCAGGGGCGAGCGAGACGATCTTCATGAACTTCTCAGTACGAAGCTCACGAGTCACTGGCCCAAAAATACGAGTGCCAATTGGCTCTTGCTTGTTGTTCAGCAGAACAGCAGCGTTGCCATCAAAGCGAATGATCGAGCCATCAGGGCGACGAACGCCGTGACGAGTGCGGACTACAACAGCAGTCATCACTTGGCCTTTCTTCACTTTACCGCGCGGAATTGCTTCCTTAACGGTGACTTTGATGATGTCGCCGATGCCAGCATAACGGCGGTGCGAACCGCCCAGCACCTTGATACACATAACGCGACGAGCACCGCTGTTGTCAGCGACGTCGAGCATGGATTGAGTCTGAATCATATAATTTCTCCGACCCTTAGCCCTTAGACGTCCACTGCGCGTTCGAGGATCTCAACCAGCGCCCAAGACTTAGTCTTGGCAACGGGACGAGTTTCGCGAATGGAAACTTTGTCACCGATCTTGCTCTGGTTGGTTTCGTCGTGTGCGTGCAGCTTGGTCGAACGCTTGACATATTTGCCGTAGATCGGGTGCTTAACGCGACGCTCGATCAATACGGTGATGGTCTTGTCCATCTTGTCGCTGACGACACGGCCGGTCAGCGTACGGACTGTTTTTTCGGCTTCAGCCATGATCACTTACCTGCCTGCTGGTTGAGCACAGTTTTCACACGAGCGATGTCGCGCTTAACTTGCGAGAGCAGGTGAGACTGCCCCAACTGGCCAGTTGCTTTCTGCATACGCAGATTGAACTGGTCGCGCAGCAGGCCGAGCAGTTGCTCGTTCAGCTGCTGTGCTGATTTTTCACGAAGTTCATTCGCCTTCATCACATCACCGTCCGCTTAACAAAAGTGGTGGCGAGTGGCAGCTTTGCAGCAGCCAGGGCGAAAGCCTCACGCGCCAACTCTTCGGAAACGCCTTCGATCTCATACAGGACTTTGCCTGGCTGGATCTGGGCTACCCAATATTCAACGCTACCCTTCCCTTTACCCATCCGCACTTCAAGAGGCTTCTTGGAGATCGGCTTGTCCGGGAAGACGCGAATCCAGATTTTCCCGCCACGCTTAACGTGACGAGTCAGAGCACGACGAGCGGACTCAATCTGACGGGCGGTGAGACGACCACGGGCAACAGACTTCAGAGCAAATTCGCCGAAGCTGACTTTGCTACCGCGCTGAGCCAGACCACGGTTGTGGCCGGTCATCTGCTTACGGAACTTCGTACGCTTTGGTTGCAACATTTTGCGTACTCCTTACTTAGCAGCTTTTTTACGAGGCGCAGGCGCTTGGGGTTTCAGTTCTTCTTTAAGGCCACCAATAACTTCGCCTTTGAAGATCCAAACCTTGACACCGATCACACCGTAAGTGGTGTGCGCTTCGTACGTGGCATAGTCGATATCGGCACGCAGGGTGTGCAACGGCACACGACCTTCGCGATACCATTCGGTACGTGCAATTTCAGCACCGCCGAGACGACCGCTCACTTGGATTTTGATGCCCTTGGCACCAATGCGCATGGCGTTCTGTACAGCGCGTTTCATAGCGCGACGGAACATCACACGACGCTCCAGCTGCTGAGCTACGCTCTGCGCAACCAGCATACCGTCGAGCTCCGGCTTGCGGATCTCTTCGATATTGATGTGCACAGGCACACCCATTTGCTTGGTCAGGTCCTGACGCAGTTTCTCAACATCTTCACCTTTCTTACCGATAACGATACCGGGACGAGCGGTGTGAATGGTGATACGTGCGGTTTGAGCCGGACGAGCAATGTCGATACGGCTTACGGACGCGCTTTTTAGTTTGTCTTGGAGATACTCACGCACCTTCAGATCAGCGAACAAATAGTCCGCATAAGTCCGACCGCTGGCGTACCAGACGGAGGTGTGCTCCTTGACGATTCCCAGGCGAATGCCAATGGGATGTACTTTCTGACCCATCTGATCGACTCCGTTACTTGTCCGCAACCTTGACAGTGATATGGCAAGACCGCTTGACGATGCGATCAGCGCGGCCTTTGGCACGCGGCATGATGCGCTTCAGCGAACGCCCTTCGTTGACGAAAACGGTGCTGACCTTCAAGTCATCAACGTCTGCGCCTTCGTTGTGCTCGGCGTTGGCTACAGCCGACTCCAGCACTTTCTTAATGATCTCGGCGGCTTTCTTACTGCTGAAAGCCAGGAGGTTGAGCGCTTCGCCCACCTTCTTCCCACGAATCTGGTCGGCGACCAAGCGGGCTTTTTGGGCGGAGATGCGAGCGCCCGACAACTTAGCGGCTACTTCCATTTCCTAACCCCTTAACGCTTGGCTTTCTTGTCAGCCACGTGCCCACGATAGGTACGAGTGCCGGCAAATTCGCCCAGTTTGTGACCGACCATATCTTCGTTCACGAGAACTGGGACATGTTGACGACCGTTATGTACAGCGATGGTCAGACCGACCATTTGTGGCAGGATCATCGAACGGCGCGACCAGGTTTTCACCGGCTTGCGATCATTCTTTTCCACCGCCACTTCGATCTTCTTCAGTAGGTGAAGATCAATAAAAGGACCTTTTTTCAGAGAACGTGGCACTGTCGTATCCCTCTATTTACTTGCGACGACGGACGATCATGTTGTCGGTGCGTTTGTTACCACGAGTCTTCGCGCCCTTCGTCGGGAAGCCCCATGGAGACACCGGATGACGACCACCAGAGGTACGACCTTCACCACCACCATGTGGGTGGTCAACCGGGTTCATGGCAACACCACGAACGGTTGGGCGAACGCCACGCCAGCGTTTGGCACCAGCTTTACCCAGCGAACGCAGGCTGTGCTCGGAGTTCGAGACTTCGCCCAGGGTCGCACGGCACTCAGCCAGTACTTTACGCATCTCACCGGAACGCAGACGCAGGGTCACGTAGACACCTTCACGCGCAATCAGCTGAGCCGAAGCACCAGCGGAACGAGCGATCTGAGCACCTTTACCCGGCTTCAGTTCGATACCGTGAACAGTGCTACCAACTGGAATATTGCGCAGTTGCAGACTGTTGCCCGGCTTGATCGGAGCCATGATGCCAGCTACCAGCTGATCGCCAGCACTCACGCCTTTAGGGGCGATGATGTAGCGACGCTCGCCGTCTGCATACATCAGCAGAGCGATGTGTGCGGTACGGTTCGGATCATATTCAATACGCTCGACAGTGGCTGGAATGCCATCTTTGTCGTTGCGACGGAAATCGACCAGACGGTAATGCTGCTTGTGGCCACCACCGATATGACGGGTGGTGATACGACCATTGTTGTTACGACCGCCAGTCTTCGACTTCTTCTCAAGCAGCGGAGCGTAAGGAGCGCCTTTATGCAGCTCCTGATTGACCACCTTGACCACAAAACGGCGGCCAGGGGAAGTCGGTTTGCATTTAACGATTGCCATGATGCACCCCTTCCTTACTCAGCACTGCTGGCGAAATCGAGATCTTGGCCTGGCTGAAGCGAGATGATCGCTTTCTTCCAGTCGTTACGCTTGCCCAGGCCGCGAGCGTTGCGCTTGGTCTTACCGAGAACATTCACGGTATTAACAGCAGCAACATTTACGCTGAACAGGCTTTCGACGGCCTTCTTGATTTCCAGCTTGGTTGCATCAGTTGCAACCTTGAAAACGAACTGACTTTTCTTGTCAGCGAGAACCGTGGCCTTCTCGGAGATGTGCGGGCCAAGCAGCACTTTAAATACGCGTTCCTGGTTCATCCCAGCAGCTCCTCGAATTTCTTCACGGCAGAAATGGTGACCAGCACCTTTTCATACGCGATCAGACTAACTGGGTCGGAACCTTGCACGTCACGAACATCAACGTGTGGCAGGTTGCGAGCAGCCAGGTACAGATTCTCATCAATAGCATCGGACACGATCAGCACATCGGTCAGACCCATGCCATTCAACTTGCCCAACAGTTCTTTGGTCTTCGGAGCTTCAACGCTGAAGTCTTCGACGACGATCAAACGATCAGTACGAACCAGCTCGGCAAGAATCGAACGCAATGCAGCGCGATACATCTTCTTGTTCAGCTTTTGATCGTGATTCTGCGGACGAGCCGCGAAGGTCACACCACCGCCACGCCAGATCGGACCACGAGTGGTACCTGCACGAGCACGACCGGTACCCTTCTGACGCCACGGGCGCTTACCGCCACCGGATACGTCGGAACGAGTCTTCTGCTGCTTGCTGCCCTGACGGCCGCCGGCCATGTAGGCCACAACTGCTTGGTGAACCAGGGTCTCGTTGTATGCGCCGCCAAAAGTGGCTTCGGATACTTCGATTGCTTGAGCGCCATTTACATTTAATTGCATGTCAGCTTCCCCTTAACCGCGAGCCTTGGCCGCTGGACGTACAACCAGGTTGCCGCCAGTAGCGCCAGGAACAGCACCCTTGACCAGCAACAGATTGCGTTCAGCGTCAACCCGCACTACTTCCAGGGACTGCACGGTCACGCGCTCAGCGCCCATATGACCGGACATTTTTTTGCCCTTGAATACGCGACCCGGAGTCTGGCACTGGCCAATGGAACCCGGAACACGGTGGGACACGGAGTTACCGTGAGTGTTGTCTTGGCCGCGGAAGTTCCAACGCTTGATGGTACCGGCAAAGCCTTTACCTTTGGACTGACCGGTGACATCCACCAGTTGACCAGCTTGGAATATTTCAGCGTTGATCAGATCACCTGCCTGGTACTCGCCTTCTTCAAGACGGAATTCCATAACAGTGCGACCTGCCGCGACGTTCGCCTTAGCGAAGTGACCGGCTTGCGCCTTGCTGACACGTGAAGCACGACGCTCGCCGACAGTGACTTGCACTGCACGATAGCCATCGGACTCTTCAGTTTTGAACTGGGTGACGCGATTCGGCTCGATCTCAATGACCGTAACCGGAATGGAGACACCTTCTTCGGTGAAAATGCGGGTCATACCGCACTTACGACCGACTACACCAATAGTCATGTTGTAACCTCATGAGTGTACGGGGCTTTCACCCGCTATGGCCGCCCATTTCAGAGCGTTACACGACTAAAACCTAAAGCGGTCTTAGCCGAGGCTGATCTGCACTTCCACACCAGCCGCAAGATCAAGCTTCATCAGCGCGTCAACGGTTTTATCCGTTGGCTGGACGATGTCCAGAACACGCTTATGAGTACGGATCTCGAACTGATCACGCGCGTCTTTGTTGACGTGTGGCGAGGTCAGTACGGTGAACCGCTCTTTGCGGGTAGGCAGAGGAATAGGACCACGCACCTGAGCACCAGTACGTTTCGCGGTTTCCACGATTTCCTGGGTTGATTGATCGATCAGGCGATGGTCAAAAGCCTTCAACCGAATACGGATTTGTTGGTTTTGCATTTTGACCTCAGATTCCAAGCTGCTATTCCCAACGGACGCAATACGCCCGTTAAAAGGAGGCGTGATTCTATAGACGCCCCTAGCAGGTGTCAACCCAATAAAAAAGCCCCCGCAAGCGGAGGCTTTTTCTTAAACCATCACTTACGCGATGATTTTGGCTACGACGCCGGCGCCGACGGTACGACCGCCTTCACGAATGGCGAAACGCAGACCTTCTTCCATTGCGATGGTCTTGATCAGAGTGACAGTCATCTGGATGTTGTCACCTGGCATTACCATCTCAACGCCTTCCGGCAGTTCGCAGTTACCAGTTACGTCAGTAGTACGGAAGTAGAACTGAGGACGGTAGCCTTTGAAGAACGGAGTGTGACGACCGCCTTCTTCTTTGCTCAACACATACACTTCTGCAGTGAAGGTGGTGTGCGGCTTAACCGAGCCTGGCTTGACCAGAACCTGGCCACGCTCTACGTCATCACGCTTGGTGCCACGCAGCAGAACGCCGCAGTTCTCACCAGCACGACCTTCGTCGAGCAGCTTGCGGAACATTTCAACACCGGTACAGGTGGTCTTGGTGGTATCACGCAGACCAACGATCTCGATTTCTTCCTGGATCTTGACGATACCGCGCTCGATACGGCCAGTTACCACGGTGCCACGACCGGAGATCGAGAATACGTCTTCGATTGGCATCAGGAACGGCTTGTCGATAGCACGAACTGGCTCAGGGATGTAGCTGTCCAGAGTCTCAACCAGCTTCTTGACGGCAGTGGTGCCCATCTCGTTGTCGTCTTGACCGTTCAGAGCCATCAGAGCGGAACCGATGATGATCGGAGTGTCGTCGCCTGGGAAATCGTAAGTGCTGAGCAGGTCACGCACTTCCATTTCCACCAGCTCCAGCAGCTCGGCGTCGTCAACCATGTCAGCCTTGTTCAGGAAGACCACGATGTACGGAACACCTACCTGACGGGACAGCAGGATGTGCTCGCGAGTCTGCGGCATCGGGCCGTCAGCAGCGGAGCAAACCAGGATAGCGCCGTCCATCTGCGCAGCACCGGTGATCATGTTTTTTACGTAGTCGGCGTGACCTGGGCAGTCAACGTGTGCGTAGTGACGCACGGCCGAATCGTATTCAACGTGAGCGGTGTTGATGGTGATACCGCGAGCTTTTTCCTCTGGGGCGCTGTCGATCTTGTCGAAGTCAACCTTGGCCGAACCGAATACTTCGGAGCAGACGCGGGTCAGAGCAGCGGTCAGAGTGGTTTTACCGTGGTCAACGTGACCGATAGTGCCAACGTTGACGTGCGGCTTGTTACGCTCAAACTTTTCTTTAGCCATTTTGACTGCCTCCCAGAGAAGAATTGACTCAGTATCACCGCCATAAAACAAAGGCAGATACTTGCATATCTGCCTTTATTAGATGGAGCTCATGAGCGGACTCGAACCGCTGACCTCACCCTTACCAAGGGTGTGCTCTACCAACTGAGCTACATGAGCAAACACATTGCGAAAACAACAATGCTGGAGCGGGTAGCGGGAATCGAACCCGCATCATCAGCTTGGAAGGCTGAGGTTCTACCACTGAACTATACCCGCGGAGCCTGCAGCTCTCGCTAAATCTGGTGGAGGGAGAAGGATTCGAACCTTCGAAGTCGATGACGTCAGATTTACAGTCTGATCCCTTTGGCCACTCGGGAATCCCTCCAAACGGGGCGGCATTCTCATTCGATGCCGACCTACTGTCAAGCAATTTCTCATTAAAAAACCTGAGGTTAGCTACATTGACAGCAACTTCGCAGAACACTTGTTAGCGCCACCCTGCGAAGCGGGCGCCATTCTATGCATTCTATTGAGGGCTTGCAACCCCTTCGCAAGGCATTAATTGCTGCTCTAAGCCTTTGAAGTCAAAAGCCAAACGCTGCAGCAAAGAATCATCCGCCAGACGCCTACTTTGCGGCGAAATACGCACCCAGAAACTGCGATGCGCACGCGTCAGCTCACGCAGGGACGGCTCGTACCCGGCATCACGCAATCGCTGCATCACACTCTGCGCCGAATCGCTACGCGGAAAGATACCCAGGGAGATACCGTTGGCCAAATCGCCCTGAGTAATGATGTAGCTATCGATCTTGCGTGCTTGCAGCTCACGCAATTGGCGCAATGAAGCCTGCCGCGAAGCCAACGGCGGTAGATACACCCAGTAATCGACGCCCGCCGCCGCATCCATGCTTTGCACGCGCGACTGAATATCCAGGCTCAACAACCGCTGCTCAACCGCCGACGCATCCGCCATCACCTCAAAACTACCGAGAAACAAGCACACCGCCTCAGCAGGCTGCGCCACAGCAACCTCTCGCCGCGGCGGCGCGCTCGACTCACTGAGCAGGCGAATATCGCGTTTACTGTCTTGCGCCATATTTAGCGGTGCAATCTCAGTAACCCGCAGAGGGGCCTGCTGCTGATGCCACACGTAATAGAACAGATTCAGTACAACCAACCACAAGAACATCCAGCGCATGCATGACCTCAATCTATGGGGCAAGCGATCGCCAAGCCGATAAACACCAGATCCGGCACAACCCGCGCACCCGGAATAACATCCATCACCAGCGGGGCATCCCCGCCAGTGAGGAAAACATCAAAGTCACCGCCCAGCAGCTCTGACGCCATCGCCACCTGACCACTGACAAAACCGCGCAGCATCAACAAGCATCCACGCTCAACAGCTTCGGCAGTCGCCCGCCCCGGCACCAAATCTTCAAGCGCCTTGGCCGCCTCATCGCTGTCATAGCGCGTTCTGCGGGTGTGGGTTCGCAACTGCGTGCGCATCAGCGGCACACCCGGGCAAATAAAGCCGCCCTGGTGCCCACCATCTGCACCCACAAAATCCGAAGTAACCGCAGTGCCCAGGTCAATAACCAGCGCAGCCTTGCCCGATAACTGATAAGCCCCTACCACCGCAAGCCAGCGATCAAGCCCAAGGCGCTCGTACTGCTCATAGCCATTGCGCACGCCGGACAAGGAAACAGCAGAGCGAGCCGCACGACACTCGACAGCAAAAGCCTGCTCAAGCAGCGAAATTAACTGCGCAGTCTCTTCGTCGCTGCGCACACTCACCAGACGACAGGCACGTAGCTGCACAGCCTGCTCGCGGACAACCTCTATAAGCGCCTGATCCGAGTCAACGACACCGCCTACGTCTGCCGTAGCCTTGCCACCACCCAGCAAGCGCCACTTAATAAAGGTATTACCGCAGTCGAGCTCAAGAATCATCACGCAACCTCAGGCTAAGCTCACCGCCGCTAAAGCTTCGCTCAGCCCCATCAACACGAAGACGAATGGCCCCAGAACGATCCACCCCTAAAACCTCACCTTCTATAGGCTCACCGCCAGCCGTTAACGCAACCGGCCGCCCCTGCCAAAGGTGACAAGCCTGCCACTCATCCTGCAAAGCTGCGAAACCATCACGCAACTGAATATCCAGATAGCGCGACAGCTGCCGATTCAACTCACTGACTAGCTCATTGCGATTTAACAGACGCCCCAACTCAGCACGCATCGAAGTCCAGGGCTGACCAATAGCCCCCTGATCGGCCGCGAGCATATTCACATTCAAGCCAATCCCGATGACCACATGACACACATCCGCCGGATCGCCAGACAGCTCTAATAGGATACCCGCCAGCTTGCGCTCACCCACCAGCACATCGTTGGGCCACTTCAATCCGGCCTCAGCCACGCCAAAGCCGCGAATAACCTGCAGCAGCGCCAAGCCGACAGCGAGGCTCATGCCTTCAAGCTGTCGCATGCCACCTTCCACACGAACAACCAAGCTGTAATACAGATTCTCGCCGAAGGGACTTACCCAACTACGCCCCCGCCGCCCTCGCCCACTGGTTTGCCGCTCAGCGATCACATAGAACGGAAGAGTCTGCGCCGCAGGCAACAGCCGCAATGCCTCCGCGTTGGTCGAGTCCACACTTGGCATAACGCTCGCTCGCCACTGCGGAGCATCCACTTGAGCATTTAGCCAGTCAGCATCCAGCAACTGCAGCGGCGTCGCCAGCTGATAGCCGCGCCCGCGCACCTTGTGCAACGGTAACGACAATTCAGCCTGCAAAGCCTGCAGCTGCTTCCATACAGCAGAGCGGCTTACGCCCAAAGCCGCGCCAAGCGCCTCACCGGAGTGGAAACGCCCGTCTTGAAGAAGCTTTAACAATGCAAGCATGTGAGTCCCGCCAAGCAATAAGGCACGCATGATAACGACGCGCTGTTTAGTTGCCTATCAAAGGCTCACCTGCTTGGTTTTTTTTCGCAGCGCAAAGTAAAACCCCCGACCGTTTTCACGATCGGGGGTTTTGGTATAGGTGCTTGACGATGACCTACTCTCACATGGGGAAACCCCACACTACCATCGGCGATGCATCGTTTCACTACTGAGTTCGGGATGGGATCAGGTGGTTCCAATGCTCTATGGTCGTCAAGCGATTCAGCTGGAGTATCGTCGTTAGACGCTGCTCCGAATTGGGTATGTGATAAAGGGTTTTGCAGTGCTTACAAATTTTCGGCTGTTGCGGTCTTCTGTATTAGACACACAAACATCAAATTGTTTGGGTGTTATATGGTCAAGCCTCACGGGCAATTAGTATTGGTTAGCTCAACGCCTCACAGCGCTTACACACCCAACCTATCAACGTCGTAGTCTTCGACGGCCCTTTAGGGAACTCAAGGTTCCAGTGAGATCTCATCTCGAGGCAAGTTTCCCGCTTAGATGCTTTCAGCGGTTATCTTTTCCGAACATAGCTACCCGGCAATGCCACTGGCGTGACAACCGGAACACCAGAGGTTCGTCCACTCCGGTCCTCTCGTACTAGGAGCAGCCCCTCTCAAATCTCAAACGTCCACGGCAGATAGGGACCGAACTGTCTCACGACGTTCTAAACCCAGCTCGCGTACCACTTTAAATGGCGAACAGCCATACCCTTGGGACCGGCTTCAGCCCCAGGATGTGATGAGCCGACATCGAGGTGCCAAACACCGCCGTCGATATGAACTCTTGGGCGGTATCAGCCTGTTATCCCCGGAGTACCTTTTATCCGTTGAGCGATGGCCCTTCCATACAGAACCACCGGATCACTAAGACCTACTTTCGTACCTGCTCGACGTGTCTGTCTCGCAGTCAAGCGCGCTTTTGCCTTTATACTCTACGACCGATTTCCGACCGGTCTGAGCGCACCTTCGTACTCCTCCGTTACTCTTTAGGAGGAGACCGCCCCAGTCAAACTACCCACCATACACTGTCCTCGATCCGGATAACGGACCAGAGTTAGAACCTCAAGGTTACCAGGGTGGTATTTCAAGGTTGGCTCCACGCGAACTGGCGTCCACGCTTCAAAGCCTCCCACCTATCCTACACAAGTAAACTCAAAGTCCAGTGCAAAGCTATAGTAAAGGTTCACGGGGTCTTTCCGTCTAGCCGCGGATACACTGCATCTTCACAGCGATTTCAATTTCACTGAGTCTCGGGTGGAGACAGCGCCGCCATCGTTACGCCATTCGTGCAGGTCGGAACTTACCCGACAAGGAATTTCGCTACCTTAGGACCGTTATAGTTACGGCCGCCGTTTACCGGGGCTTCGATCAAGAGCTTCGCGTTAGCTAACCCCATCAATTAACCTTCCGGCACCGGGCAGGCGTCACACCCTATACGTCCACTTTCGTGTTTGCAGAGTGCTGTGTTTTTAATAAACAGTCGCAGCGGCCTGGTATCTTCGACCGGCATGGGCTTACGCAGTAAATGCTTCACCCTCACCGGCGCACCTTCTCCCGAAGTTACGGTGCCATTTTGCCTAGTTCCTTCACCCGAGTTCTCTCAAGCGCCTTGGTATTCTCTACCTAACCACCTGTGTCGGTTTGGGGTACGGTTCCTAATTACCTGAAGCTTAGAAGCTTTTCCTGGAAGCATGGCATCAACCACTTCGTCATCTAAAAGATAACTCGTCATCAGTTCTCGGCCTTGATCTCCCGGATTTACCTAAGAAATCAGCCTACCACCTTAAACACGGACAACCAACGCCGTGCTGGCCTAGCCTTCTCCGTCCCTCCATCGCAGTAATTAGAAGTACGGGAATATTAACCCGTTTCCCATCGACTACGCATTTCTGCCTCGCCTTAGGGGCCGACTCACCCTGCGTCGATTAACGTTGCGCAGGAAACCTTGGTCTTTCGGCGTGGGAGTTTTTCACTCCCATTGTCGTTACTCATGTCAGCATTCGCACTTCTGATACCTCCAGCAAGCTTCTCAACTCACCTTCACAGGCTTACAGAACGCTCCTCTACCGCTCATCCTAAGATGAACCCGTAGCTTCGGTGTATGGTTTGAGCCCCGTTACATCTTCCGCGCAGGCCGACTCGACTAGTGAGCTATTACGCTTTCTTTAAAGGGTGGCTGCTTCTAAGCCAACCTCCTAGCTGTCTAAGCCTTCCCACATCGTTTCCCACTTAACCATAACTTTGGGACCTTAGCTGACGGTCTGGGTTGTTTCCCTTTTCACGACGGACGTTAGCACCCGCCGTGTGTCTCCCGTGCTGACACTTGTTGGTATTCGGAGTTTGCATCGGTTTGGTAAGTCGGGATGACCCCCTAGCCGAAACAGTGCTCTACCCCCAACAGTGATACACGAGGCGCTACCTAAATAGCTTTCGAGGAGAACCAGCTATCTCCGAGCTTGATTAGCCTTTCACTCCGATCCACAGGTCATCCGCTAACTTTTCAACGGTAGTCGGTTCGGTCCTCCAGTTAGTGTTACCCAACCTTCAACCTGCCCATGGATAGATCGCCCGGTTTCGGGTCTATACCCAGCGACTGTCGCCCTATTAAGACTCGCTTTCGCTACGCCTCCCCTATTCGGTTAAGCTCGCCACTGAATATAAGTCGCTGACCCATTATACAAAAGGTACGCAGTCACCCAACAAAGTGGGCTCCCACTGCTTGTACGCATACGGTTTCAGGATCTATTTCACTCCCCTCTCCGGGGTTCTTTTCGCCTTTCCCTCACGGTACTAGTTCACTATCGGTCAGTCAGTAGTATTTAGCCTTGGAGGATGGTCCCCCCATATTCAGACAAAGTTTCTCGTGCTCCGTCCTACTCGATTTCATTGATAAGAGAATTTCGTGTACGGGGCTATCACCCACTACGGCGGCACTTTCCAGAGCCTTCCACTATTCTCAAATCAACTTAAGGGCTAGTCCCCGTTCGCTCGCCACTACTAAGGGAATCTCGGTTGATTTCTATTCCTCAGGGTACTTAGATGTTTCAGTTCCCCTGGTTCGCCTTACACACCTATGTATTCAGTGTGTAATAACCAGCTTATGCTGGCTGGGTTCCCCCATTCAGAGATCTCCGGATCAAAGTCTGTTTGCCGACTCCCCGGAGCTTATCGCAGGCTACAACGTCTTTCATCGCCTCTGACTGCCAAGGCATCCACCGTATGCGCTTCTTCACTTGACCATATAACCCCAAGCAATCTGGTTACTGTCTAATAACGTGAAGACGACATTCGCCGAAAATTTGCAATTGAGAACTACAAATTTTACCTTGACCAAATTAATTACCAGTGAAAGTAATTAATCAGTCACTTCTATCACATACCCAAATTTTTAAAGAACGATTTTCTTACTGGTCAAAGACCAGAAATCAACATTCATCTACCAGTAGTAGGAACGCTCATTTCTGAACTCTTAACGAGGCTGTATATGGTGGAGCCAAGCGGGATCGAACCGCTGACCTCCTGCGTGCAAGGCAGGCGCTCTCCCAGCTGAGCTATGGCCCCATATTCTTACAAGGCCAAACCCCACAACAATTGGTGGGTCTGGGCAGATTCGAACTGCCGACCTCACCCTTATCAGGGGTGCGCTCTAACCAACTGAGCTACAGACCCAATCGTCTTTCGCAATGAATCAAGCAATTCGTGTGGGAACTTATGAAGAAGCTGAAGTCTTCGATTAAGGAGGTGATCCAGCCGCAGGTTCCCCTACGGCTACCTTGTTACGACTTCACCCCAGTCATGAATCACACCGTGGTAACCGTCCCCCTTGCGGTTAGACTAGCTACTTCTGGTGCAACCCACTCCCATGGTGTGACGGGCGGTGTGTACAAGGCCCGGGAACGTATTCACCGTGACATTCTGATTCACGATTACTAGCGATTCCGACTTCACGCAGTCGAGTTGCAGACTGCGATCCGGACTACGATCGGTTTTATGGGATTAGCTCCACCTCGCGGCTTGGCAACCCTTTGTACCGACCATTGTAGCACGTGTGTAGCCCTGGCCGTAAGGGCCATGATGACTTGACGTCATCCCCACCTTCCTCCGGTTTGTCACCGGCAGTCTCCTTAGAGTTCCCACCATTACGTGCTGGTAACTAAGGACAAGGGTTGCGCTCGTTACGGGACTTAACCCAACATCTCACGACACGAGCTGACGACAGCCATGCAGCACCTGTGTCTGAGTTCCCGAAGGCACCAATCTATCTCTAGAAAGTTCTCAGCATGTCAAGGCCAGGTAAGGTTCTTCGCGTTGCTTCGAATTAAACCACATGCTCCACCGCTTGTGCGGGCCCCCGTCAATTCATTTGAGTTTTAACCTTGCGGCCGTACTCCCCAGGCGGTCAACTTAATGCGTTAGCTGCGCCACTAAGAGTTCAAGACTCCCAACGGCTAGTTGACATCGTTTACGGCGTGGACTACCAGGGTATCTAATCCTGTTTGCTCCCCACGCTTTCGCACCTCAGTGTCAGTATCAGTCCAGGTGGTCGCCTTCGCCACTGGTGTTCCTTCCTATATCTACGCATTTCACCGCTACACAGGAAATTCCACCACCCTCTACCGTACTCTAGCTCAGCAGTTTTGGATGCAGTTCCCAGGTTGAGCCCGGGGATTTCACATCCAACTTACTGAACCACCTACGCGCGCTTTACGCCCAGTAATTCCGATTAACGCTTGCACCCTTCGTATTACCGCGGCTGCTGGCACGAAGTTAGCCGGTGCTTATTCTGTCGGTAACGTCAAAGTAGCAACGTATTAAGTTACTACCCTTCCTCCCAACTTAAAGTGCTTTACAATCCGAAGACCTTCTTCACACACGCGGCATGGCTGGATCAGGCTTTCGCCCATTGTCCAATATTCCCCACTGCTGCCTCCCGTAGGAGTCTGGACCGTGTCTCAGTTCCAGTGTGACTGATCATCCTCTCAGACCAGTTACGGATCGTCGCCTTGGTGAGCCTTTACCTCACCAACTAGCTAATCCGACCTAGGCTCATCTAATGGCGCGAGGCCCGAAGGTCCCCCGCTTTCTCCCGTAGGACGTATGCGGTATTAGCGTCCGTTTCCGAACGTTATCCCCCACCACTAGGCAGATTCCTAGGCATTACTCACCCGTCCGCCGCTCTCAAGAGAAGCAAGCTTCTCTCTACCGCTCGACTTGCATGTGTTAGGCCTGCCGCCAGCGTTCAATCTGAGCCATGATCAAACTCTTCAGTTCAATACTGCTTGGGTTTTGAGAAAACCCTAAACTTAGCTCAGCAATCGTTGGTTACATCTTTGATTTCTCGCGGAGTAACTTGTGATGCTGATAATCTTGCGACTAGCAGTCTTACCTCACAAGCACCCACACGAATTGCTTGATTCAGTTGTTAAAGAGCGGGTGGTTGATTCTTTCGTCTCAACCGAGGCGCGCATTCTACAGCAGCCTCATCTTCCGTCAAGTGATTTCGAAAATTTCTTTTCAATCTCAACCACTTGCGCCTTCATTCAGCCTTAAGCTTCTCGTCAGCGGGAGGCGAATTCTACAGCGTTTCAAACCGCTGTCAACCGCCTCTTTTACCGCCTCCGATCAACCCGACCGAACTCCTTCAGACTCAAACACCACCTCCTGAAGAGGAGGCGCATTCTACGCAGCTTTCGCTGCTTTGCAACCCTTCTTTTAAATCTAACTTCTTGTTTTATAAGAAGTTTAAAGGACCACATACGCCTGAAGAGCTGCGCATTATAGGGACTGCCGAACGAAGGTCAATCGATTGTTATACTTTTGTTGCAACACCCACGAACTCAAGGGCTGTAGCCACACGAACCACTAGCGCGCCGCCTGCAGAAACGACAAAGCCGTTGAAGCTCTATC